>JANMAT010000047.1:0-41226 GCA_031359995.1 Actinomycetes bacterium | reverse complement strand
GCGTCGGCCCGGGCGACGTCCAAGCCCGCGACCTCCACCGAGCGCGACGGGACGGGCTCGTTGGCTTGGCGGTCCATTGCCCAGATGAGCACCTGTTCCTCCTGAGCGAGGATCTGGTCGCTCGTGTACTGGGTGGCGGTCGGTTCGATCCACACCGACCGGCCATCCGTGTCCCGGCAACCATCCCGGGAACCATCCCGACCGGGTTCGGGATCCAGGTTCACACACGACTCCAGGACCCGGTCGACCACGCGCTCCACCGCCTGCGCCCATCGGCTGGCCACTATGGCCTTCACCGGGGCGAGATCACACACCGCCCGCACGACGTCAGCGCGGGACCACGTGGAGCCGGCGGCGGACAGCCGGTCGAGCACGTTGACCAGGGAGAGTGAGTGGTCGAGTGTGTGGTCGCGCGCCGCTCGGCGCACGTCGTCGAGGACGCGGTGGGTGGTCCAACCGACCTCGTTGGCTTCCCGATGCCAGCGTCCCACCAGATCGTCGGGACCATTCCCGGTCTTGCGCACCCGCGTGTCGACCGCAGCCTCACGGGTGAGAGCGGCGCGTTCCCAGGTGGTCGGGTCCCGACCCTGCCGTGACCGGAACTCGGTGACCTTGTCGGCCAACGCCGTCTCGACCTGACCGGTGCGTTTCGAGAACACGCGCAGCAGCTCCTCCGGCATGCCGGCGATCTCGGCCTGGCCGTTCACCACGGGCCCCCACCGCACGCCCAGCTCGGCGTGGAGACCGGCACGCAGGGCCGACTGGTACAAGCCGCCGAGCGTGCGTTGCTGACGCTTGAGATACCGCGCATCCAGGGCGAGCCAGCGACCGTCGGCGATCTGGACCTTCGCCGAGATCACCGCATGCGTGTGCAACTGCGGATCGTCAGCGCGCGAGGTCGATTGGCGGAACGTGGCCATCGTCAACCCGTGCGACGCCGGGAACATCCGGTCCCCGTTCACCCGAATCCGTGTCGTCGACCCGAACCGCTCCACATGCGCCAGCGCCGCGGCGACGGCCTGGTCGTGCACGGCGAGGATCCGCTCGTCACCGGTGAGGGCCCACAACACGCTCACCGACTTCGGCGCCGAGAACGTCGCATCGAACCCCGCCACTGCGCGCACCACGCTCCCATCGGCACGGAACCGGTCCGACAGGATCGTGCCCAACGGTGTCCCCGTTACGGGGTCACGGCCCTCCAACAACAACTGCAACGCGTCAGCGCCCACCTCGCCGCTCACGCCGAGCCGTTCGGCCTGCACGCCCGTCCACACGCCCGGCTCCTCACCGACAGCCTGGGCCAGGTACTGCGTGTAGTAGCCGGCCGTCGCTGCGGCCGAGGATGCGTACAACGTCGTCACGCGCAGCATCACTGCCGCCCCGCGGGCACTTGTCTGCCCTTGAGTAGTCGAGCGAAGCGAGGTGTGATCACGGCCCGGCGCTCCTACTCCGGGAGCAGCGCGAGCTGCTCGACCCGAGGGCTGCGGGAAGCCCGGTTGGCCGCGGTGCTCGTTGCTGCCCCGCCCTGCTGCGCCGCGCCGCGGACAATGACGAGAGCGTCGGCCGGAACGACGAGCTCGTAGAGCCCTCGCTCGAACCGGCCACTCCTCGCGCGTCGCTGCGAGCGGACGAGCAGGCCTCGGTCGAGCAGGAGACGTACCGCTCGGGCAGCCGTGTTCGTGGCCACGTCCATCTCGCCGGCCAGGCGGCGCACGCTGACGCGAGCGACGAGCGCGTCTCCGTCGGTGACGGCCTGCGCGGCGATGACCTCGAGGGCGCACCACGCGATCGCGCCGAGTTCCCGGCGCAGGCGTCCTGCGCTCGGGCCGAGCGTCATCCCACAGGCGGCGCTCACGCGGCGTCCTTGGACGAGCGACGCCTCGGCGCAGCGTCGCCGAGCTTCACGACCCGGCCGTTGTGGGCGAGCTCCATGAGTGCCCATCGCGGGACCCTGAAGCACGTACCGAACCGGATGACCGGGAGGCCGTTCGTGCCGCCGGACGCTTCGTAGAGACGCGCCAGCTCGTAGGCGAGTGAGCGCCCTACGCGGAGGACCTTGGCGGCCTCCTCGATGGTGAGCAACGGCGGCTCCACCGCCGCGCCGTCGGCGAGCTCGAAGGTGTCCATCTCGCAGTAGTTACACCTGCGTCGTTCGCTCCACAACGCGCCGTCCAGCGGCCGTGCCGCGCTCGTCCGGACGCAGGGGTACATGGCGGTACGTGGCGGTACAGGGCGGTACTCGACGGACAATGTGCGATGACCGATTTCACATGTCGCAGGAACTGCGACACGGTCGCTCCGAACGTGTTCGCTACGCGGTGGGCGCACTCCGCGCCGCTGGCGGTCGCATGCGGCGCTCGAGCGCAGCGGCGAGTTCGTCGTCGTGCTCGGGGTAGAGGTGCCCGTATCGATCGAGGACGACCGAGACCGAGGTGTGGCCGGCGAGGACGGCGACCCGCTTGGGGTGAGCGCCCTCTGCGATCCACAGCGACACCGCCGAATGCCTGAGGTCATGGATGCGCAGCGGGGCCAGGCCCGCCGCCTTGGTCGCCGGCGCCCAGGTCCGCCGTCGGAACAGCTCGGCCCGGATCGGTAGGCCGTTGATCGTTCGGAACACGAGTTCGTCGGGATCGACGTTGGGCGTCGCGAGCCGGGCCAACTCGTCGCACACCGGGCGGGGGAGCGGTACGGAGCGGACCGCGGCCCGGGTCTTGGGCGGCCCGAACGCCAGGTCGCCGGCGACCGACGTGAGCGTCTCCACGACCTTCACCCGGCGACGGAGGAAGTCGACCCGACCCCACCGGAGCGCAAGCATCTCGCCGAGCCGAAGTCCGCCGTAGCCGCCGAGGAGCACGAACGAACGGAACCGGGGATCGATGACCTCGGCCAGGTGCCACAGCTCCTCGTGGCCGATGAAGCGCATCTCTTTGCGCTCGATGCGGGGGAGCGGCAGGTGCTCGACCGGGTTGTGCACGATGAGCCGGTCCTCGTGGGCGGCTCGGACGCACTTGTTGAACACCTGGACGACCCGGTGGACCGTGGCCGGGGCGAGCGCGGCGCCCTCGGTGTCGGACAGCGAGTGCACCCACGACCGCAGCGAGGTCCGGTCGAGCGCCGCCAGCGGGACGTTGCCGAACGTCGGCAGCACGTGGGTGCGGAAGTGGGCGTGGTCCTTCGCCTTGGTCGTGCGGCGGAGGTTGTTCACCGTCGGCCACCACTTCGCGTACCACTCGGCCACGGTGATCCGGCCCAGCCGCGGGTCGATCAGGTTGCCCTGCATCCGATCGACCTCGACGAAATTCACGAAGCCTTCGGCGTCGCGTTTGCGCTTGAACTGCTTCGACCGCTGCGTCCCGTCGGGCATCCGGTAGCGCACGAGATAGGCCCGCGAACCGTCCCCCAGACGCTTCTCCACGATCGACGCCACGCACACAGCATACGCCGCCAGGTGCACACCAGGTGCACAGACCGTGCACCTGAGAACAACACGAGACAACACGAGACGGACGAAAAAGCCCTGGTCAGCACCTATGCATCGATGAGCGTCGAGGTAACGAAACCGGTATCGCGTCCGTTCACACCGTAGAGGTCCGCGGTTCGAGCCCGCGATCGCCCACCACAGTCCTGGCAGCGTCCACGAGAGCCTCCCGCGAGGGAGGCTCTCGTGCGTGCCGGACGAGATCAGATCGAGTCGAGCAGGTCGTGCATCTCGTCGACCCGCCAGACGCGGTTCCTGCGGCCGACGGTGACCTGCCGGATGATGTCGGCTGCTTCCAGGGCGGCGAGACCTCGCCGCGCCGTGTCGGTGTCGACATCGAGCAGCGCGGCGACGCTGCCGGAGTCCAGCATCGTGTACGACGGCAGGAGCTCGATGAGCCGTTCGACGGTCGAGCCCTTGCGTTGCCTGCCGGCGCGGCCGCGCCACGAATCAAGCAGGTCGTCGACCGCGTCCACCGATCGGCGCGCCGTGCTGCACGCGGCGATCGTGGCACCGGCGAAACGCGTGACCCACGGCCACGGGTTCGACTCCTGCTGGTGGGCTCGCAGCGCGGCGACGTAGCCGGAGGTGTCCCGCCGGAACTCGGCGGACACCGGCGGGAGCACCGAGAGCCCGGTTCGCTTGCGCACGATGACACCGATGAGGCATCGCCCGACGCGGCCGTTGCCGTCGACGAACGGGTGGATTCCCTCGAACTGGGCGTGGGCCACGGCGGCCTGGAGGCTGACGCTCAGGTCGGTGCGGTTGGCGAACGCGACCACGTCCTCGAGTAGCCGCTCGATCTCGGTCGGCGGAGGCGGGACGTACTCGGCGTCGGCGGGGCTGTTCGATGGGCCGATCCAGTTCTGCACCGTGCGCAGCTGGCCGCCGTGGACGCCTCGGACATCTCGCATGAGGACGGCGTGCAGGTCGCAGATGTCACCGACGGTGAGCGGGTGACGCTCAACGGCCAGCGCGGTCGCCGCCTGCATGGCTCGCACGTTCGCGGACACCTCGACGGCGAGGCGCGTGGCGGCCGAGGGAGCGAACTCGGCCTCGGCCAGCCGACGGGCCGACAGGTCGAGTCCCTCGATGCGGCTCGACGAGAGGCTCTCGGCGCGCAGGAGGTGAGCAGCGACGGCGTCGAGGGTGGGCCCGTCGGTCGACGAGAGCCAGCCATCGAGGGCAGCCAGCTCGCTGTCGGCTGCTGCGGTGATGGTCGCGACCGTGCTGGGCACGGGAACCTCGACGGTGGCGATCTCGGGTGGCACCGTCGCCGTGACGGTCAGCGTGCCGAGCCGCCGCCATGCCCGGTCGTCCTCGGCTGCCCACCGGACCTCGACCAGCCGCGTCGACGGCCACTCGGGCACCCCGGCCTCTGCGGTCATGGAGCGATCATAACCGCAGAAACGAGGATATCTGCGGTTATGGACGACCATGCCCGCACGGCACGGGTGGCGATGACGTCGTGCCACCAGAGTGGCCACGTGGGCGGTGAACTGGTCGAACTGAAACCCATCGGCCAACCGCAGAGCAGGCCCCGATGACGAGCACGCTTCCGCGGCTGCGTGGGTGGACGGCGTCGTCGGTGCCAACGCGACGCGTCGCAGCCGCCGACGAACCGCATGACGCTGGTGCTCGACCGCGCGGGCGTCACGGCGCTGGCCGGACAGCGGGCCCGCCTGGCAGAACTGCGTCAGCGAGGGCTCTGGCCGCCGCAGGCCCGGGACGGGTCGGGCCGCCACCATCTCGGCCGTCGACGCGGTCGTCACCGCCTACGCCTCCTCGTGCTCCGATCCCATCGAGCGACCTCGGTGACCTGATCGTGCTGATGGCCGACAGCCCGAACCCGGTCATCGAGAACGCCTGCCTGCACACGCTGGAGGCCGGCACCCCCGCCCGGCTCTTCCCGCCGCCACCCAAGGCACGCGGAACGACCCGAGCCTCACGCCCGGGCCACGAACCTGCCGACCGGGTCGGCCTCGCCACCGAGCTCGCACAGGCGGGCGACGATGTTGAGGTAGGCGGTGGGGCGCACGATAGGGCGCGCCGCGCCGTACCCTCGGCACCCGGACGTGACACTCGCCCCGGATCGCGCGCCGACCTCGTCGCCATCGAGGGCACCGATCTGACGTCGGCGTTGTCGATGGCGAGCGAGGATCGCATCGTCGTGCACCGGGGCCGGATCGTCGCCCGCACCACGGTGCGGCGCCGGCTCGTGGGCTGACCCCCGGGCGCGGTCGCCCGACGCCCGTCGCGTGTGCTACCCATTGTCCTGGGGACAACCGAACAAGGGGACGCATCGCATGACCGCAACGAACAACGAGCAGATCACCTGCGGCGAGCTTTTCAAGGACCTGCCCAAGAACTGGGGCAAGTGGGGTCCTGACGACGAGGTGGGCAGCCTCAACTACCTGACGCCCGAGGTCATCGTGAAGGCCGCCGGCTGCATCAAGTCGGGCAAGGTCTTCACGCTCCAGGTGAAGATGGCCGACCCCGCCGGCGACCCGGTGTGGCCCGGGCGTTCCGGCGCCATTCGCACCATGGTGATGGACGAGGGCCACTACATCGCGGGGAAAGGCCCCGACTTCGCCGGTGGCGCCCACTACGCGGATGATCACATGACGTGCTTCCTGCAGGGTTCGACCCAGTACGACGCCCTCGGGCACGTCTGGTACGACGGCCAGATCTGGAACGGCTACGACTCGAAGACCACGATCGGTGGTCTGGCCAAGGCCAGCGTCATGGCCATCGCCGAGAAGGGTGTGGTCGGTCGCGGCATCCTGCTCGACATGGCCCGCTTCCGGAACAAGGAGTGCCTGGACGTCGCCGAGACGTTCACCCACGAGGACCTCATGGCCTGCGCCAAGGCTCAGGGCACCGAGATCCGCAAGAACGACATCCTGGTGGTGCGCACCGGCTGGATCGCCAAGTTCTACAAGGTCAGCCGCGAGGAGTTCTACGGCAACTTCGTGGAGCCGGGCCTCACCTTCAGCCCCGAGCTCGTCCACTGGTTCCACGACATGGAGATCCCCAACCTCGTCACCGACACCATCGCCAACGAGGTCACCGTCGACCCGGTCAGCGGCGTCGTGCTGCCGCTGCACAACGCGCTGATGCGCAACCTGGGCGTCACCCTCACCGAGATCTCCTGGCTCGACGATCTGGCCGACGACTGCGCCGCCGACGGCCAGTACGACTTCCTGTACTGCGCGGCCCCGCTCAAGGTCGTGAACGCCACCGGGTCGCCCGTCAACCCCATCGTCATCAAGTAAGCCCGTCATGGCCAGCACGTACGAACAGCGTCAATGGCTGGCGCGCTATGACGCCGGCATGCCGAGCGACATCACGCCCAGCTTCACGGACGCCCTCACGATGTTCCGTGACGCGGTGCGCCGTCACGCCGATCGCCCGCTCATCCACTACTTCGACCGCACGCTCGCCGTGGGCGAGGTCGACCGGATGACCGACGCGTTGGGCGCCGGCCTCGTTTCGCTGGGGGTCAAGCCCGGCGATCGCGTCGCCGTGTACCTCCAGAACATCCCTCAGTTCGTGCTGGCCATGATCGCCACGTGGAAGGCCGGCGCCGTCATGGTGTCGATCAACCCGATGAACAAGGCCCGAGAGCTCGAGTACCTGCTGGTCGACTCCGGCGCGTCGGTGCTCGTGACGCTCGAGAGCCTGCATGCCGACCCGACCATCGCGGTGCTGGCCACCGGCCGTACCAAGGTGCACACGGTCATCACCACGTGCGAGACCGACCTGTTGGGTGGCGGGCCGCCGCCCGCGGTGCTCGCCGGCGTGCAGAAGCACCGTCCCGAGGGCACCGTCGACCTGCTCGAGCTCATCGAGGGCCACGACGGACAGGCGCCTCCGGCACCCACGCTGAACGCCGACGACGTGGCGTTCCTCACGTACACGTCGGGCACCACCGGTCCGCCGAAGGGGGCCAAGAACACCCACGGCAACGTGGTCTTCAACTCCGAGGCGTACCGCACGTGGATGTCGCTCACGCCCGACGACGTGGTGCTCGGCGTGGCGCCGCTGTTCCACATCACCGGGCTCGTCGCCGGCGTCACGGTGTGCCTGCTCACACCGATGCCGCTCATCCTCGGCTACCGGTTCGACCCGACCGCGGTGCTCGATCTGATCGAGCAGTTCCGGCCCACTTTCACGGTGGGTGCCATCACCGTGTTCATCGCGCTCATGAACGACCCGAGCGCGCCCGACCGCGACTTCTCGTCGCTCACCAAGGTGTACTCCGGCGGTGCGCCCATCGCCCCGTCGGTGGTCACCAACTTCGAGAAGCTCACCGGCGCGTACATCCACAACATCTACGGGCTCACCGAGACCACATCGCCGTCGCACGGTGTGCCGATGGACGGGCGCGCGCCCGTCGATCCCACCTCGGGTGCGCTGTCGGTCGGCGTGCCCATGTTCAACACGGTGGTGCGTGTCGTCGATGAGGAGGGGGTCGATGTCGCCGTCGGCGAGATCGGCGAGTTCGTCACCAGCGGTCCGCAGGTCGTGAGCGGCTACTGGGAGAAGCCCGAGGAGACGGCCCACGCCCTGCCCGGCGGTGCGCTGCACACCGGCGACGTGGGCTTCATGGACGCCGACGGCTGGTACTACCTGGTCGACCGCAAGAAGGACCAGATCAATGCGTCGGGCTACAAGGTGTGGCCCCGCGAGGTCGAAGACGTGCTCTACGAGAACGACGCCGTGCGCGAAGCGGCGGTGATCGGCGTGCCCGACGAGTACCGCGGCGAGACGGTGAAGGCGTTCGTGAGCCTGCGCCCCGGCGCCACCGCCACCGAGGCCGAGCTGATCGCCTTCTGCAAGCAGCGCATGGCCGCGTACAAGTACCCGCGCTCCATCGAGTTCGTGGACGAGCTCCCCAAGACCGTCACCGGCAAGATCCTGCGGCGCGAGCTGCGCTCCGCCGAAGCGGCCAAGACCACGACCGAGTGATCGGGCACGCCGCCGTTTGCCGCGGCGGCGTGCCGGCGTGCTTATGCTCACGGCATGGGGGAATCTGCGCTCGAAGGTGTGCTCGTCGTCGATCTGACTGCCGCGGTGACCGGAGGGTTCGCCGGCAAGCTGCTGTGTGATCTCGGGGCCCGGGTGGTGATGATGGAGACGGCATCGGGCACCACCTTCCGATCGCATGGTCTGTTCGACTACATGTCCGGCGGGAAGCAGTCGGTGGAGCCGGCCGACGCCGCTGGTGCGGCGGCATGGCTCGCCGCCGCCGACGTGGTGCTCACCGACGGCTCGTCGCCGTGGCACCGCACCGCGATCGACGAGCGGGCTGAAGGGACGATCCTGCTCGACCTCTCGCCGTTCGGTCGCACCGGTCCCTACAAGGACTGGGAGAGCAGCGACCTCGTCACGTGGGCGATGGGCGGCTACCTGTACTTCACCGGTGCGCCCGACCGCGAGCCGATCTGGCTGCCGGGGCCGCAGGCCCAGTATCACGCCGGGGCCCACGCCGCGTTCGCGTCGATGGTGGGCCTCTACGAGCGCGAGCGTAGTGGCCGCGGCCAGCGCGTCGAGGTTGCCGATCTCGACGCCACCCTCACGGCCCACGCCTGGCTCGTGTCGTCGTGGGCGGCGTGCGGCATGCTGCTCGGTCGCCAGCCCTTCGACCTCATCAGGTGCACCGACGGCTTCGTATACGTGATGCGCATCGTCCCCAAGGACGAGGTCTTCATCATGATCGACCGGCCCGACCTGCTCGATGAGAACCTCACCGTCGACATCCCGACGTGGATGGCCAACGTGCCGCGCACGTTCGCCGCGGTGGCCGAGTGGGCGGCGGACAAGACCGTGGCCGAGGTCGTGGAGCTCGGCCAGTTGTTGCGGGTGGCCGTCACCCCGGTGGTCGACGGCAACGACGTGCTCGCCGACGAGCAGCTCGCGGCGCGAAACTGGTGGGAGCGCGAAGGCGACATCGCCTTCCCGGGCCAGCCCTACAAGTTCTCGGCCACGCCATCGGCGCGCCGCGGGCCGGCGCCGACGATCGGCCAGCACCGCGGCGAGGCGCCGCCGGCGCCGACGATCGTGACGGGCACGGCGCCCGCGGCCGACGACCTGCCGCCGCTCGACGGCCTGAAGATGATCGAGGTCACCACGAACTGGGCCGGCCCCGTGGCCGGGCGCTTCCTCGCCGACCTGGGCGTGAACAGCGTGAAGGTGGAGTGGGCCACCCGGCCTGCCACGCGCGCCCTGTTCTGGGTCGGGCCCACGCAGGACCAGCAGCGCCAGCCCCACCACCGGGCCATGTACTTCTACGAGATGAACCGCAACAAGCGGGGCGTGTGCATCGACCTCGGCAAGCCCGACGGCAAGGAGGCGTTCAAGGAGCTGGTGCGCTCGGCCGACATCGTGCTCGAGAACAACAGCGCCCGCGTCATGCCGAACCTGGGCCTCGGCTACGAGGAGCTGAAGAAGGTCAACCCGAAGCTGATCATGGTGTCCATGTCGGGCTACGGCGCCGACGGACCGCACCGTGACTGGGTCGCGTACGGCGCCAACATCGAGACGACCAGCTCGCTCACGTCGATCACCGGCTACCCCGACGGCCAGCTGTCACGCACCACGCTGTTCTACGCCGACCCGGTGTCGGGCAACTACGCCGCCATCGCCATCATGGCGGCGCTACGCCACCGGGCCCGCACGGGCGAGGGCCAGTGGATCGACATCTCGCTCAACGAGGCCGGCATCACCTACTGCGCCGAGGCCATCGTGTCGCTCCAGCAGACCGGCCACGTGCGCCCGCCCATGGCCAACCGTGATCCGTCGGTCGCACCGCAGGGCGTGTACCGCTGCATCGGCACCGACAACTGGGTGGCCCTCACCGTGCGCTCGGGCGATGAGCTCTCGCGCCTGGCCACGCTCATCGGTCGCCCGGATCTGGCCGACGACGCCTCGCTGCAGGACCTGGCGGTGCGCCACGCCCGCCACGACGAGATCGACGTCGCCATCTCGGCGTGGACCGCCGGGCTCGAGCAGTACGAGATCGCGTTCGCGCTGCAGGAGATCGGCGTGGCCGCCGGACCGGTGCTGGCCAACTGGCAGATCATGCCCGACCCGCACATCTACGAGCGGGGCATGTACCAGACGATCGTGAACCCGGTGGTGGGTGCGTACCCGACCACGACGTGGCCGTGGCGGTTCGACCGCACACCCGCCCGCATCGAACGACCGGCGCCGCTGTTCGCGCAGCACAACCGCGAGATCCTGCAGGAGGCCGGCCTCGGTGAGGACGCCATCGCCGCGCTCTACGAGTCGGGCACCACCGCCGACCACGCCACCAACTCGTTCTGAATCCCGGCGGGGGAGCCAGCGGCCCGTAGTCTGGTCTCCGTGAGCCGGTCACCACAGGGTCGCCCCGGCGGGGCGCGAGCGATCCTGTACACCGTGCTCGGTGAGTTCGTGCTGCCCGGCGGCGGCGCGGTGTGGACCTCGACCATGCTCGCCGCCTTCGGGCAACTCGACATCGCCGAGAAGAACGCCCGCCAGGCGTTGGCCCGTGTGGCCGAGCAGGGGGTCATCGAAGCCGAGCGGCACGGGCGCGAGACGCGCTGGAACCTCACCGCCCGCGGGCGCCGCCTGCTCGAGACGGGCGCGACCCGCATCTACGAGTTCGGTACCGCGCCGATCGGTTGGAACGGGGAGTGGCTCGTGGCCCACTGCCCGGTCCCCGAGACGCAGCGCTCCCTGCGTCACCAGTTGCGCACCCAACTGTCGTTCGAGGGGTTCGGCGAGCTCGCCGCCAGTTTGGCGGTGTCGCCCCACGTGGAGCGCGAAGCGGCGCTGCGCCGGATCCTGGAGGGCCTCGGGCTTGCCGCCGTCAGCGTCGTGCTGCGCTCGCGCACCGGCTCGCCCGCCGCCGATGCCGACCTCGTGCAGCGGGCGTGGGATCTCGGCGACCTGGCCGCCACCTACCACGCCTTCGGGCGGACCCACCGAGGCCGTCGGGCTTCGACGCCCGAGGCGAAGTTCCGGGCCACGGTCGATCTCGTCCACGACTGGCGGCGATTTCCCTTCATCGACCCCGAGCTGCCGACCGACCTGCTGCCGCGCCAGTGGGCCGGCACCACCGCCTGCACCGTGTTCCACGAGTGCCGCGACCGCTGGCGACCCCACGCGGCGGCGTGGTTCGCGGCGCAGGAGGCCCGCCGCGGCTGACCGCTCGGGGCGAGGCGCGTCACGCACCCATGCGGGCGCGGTACCAGTCGTGGAAGTGGGCCACGCCCGCTTCGGGCGCTCCGCCGTCGAGCACGGGGCGGTAGCGCTCCATGGACAAGCCCAGCGACGCGGCGGCGCGCAGGCCGTCACGGCGGGAGTCGACCAGCGCCCGGTCCTCGTCGACGGTCTCGTCGTAGGCGGCCTTCATCGCCGCAGGCAGGCCGGGTACCACCGACTCCATGTCGGCCGGCACCAGGTAGTGCACGCGGTTCACGTAGGTGTGCTCGCTCGTGGGGATGACCACCGACAGCACGCGCAGGCCGGCGTAGGCCTCGTACATGAGGTTCGGGTAGAGCGCCATCCACGCGACGCCCATCGCGGGACGCGGCTCGCCGCGGGCGTGGTGGTAGGCGGCGAGGCCGGCGGCCCACCGCTCGTACCGGGGTGAGCGCCGACCGTTCAGGGACGAGCGCTGCAGGAACTGCACGTGGTGGTTGGCCCCGAGGCTCCACTCGATCGAGTCGCAGTCGACGAACGACGCCAGACCGGGGTGGTAGGGAGGCACGTGGTAGCAGTCGCCGTAGACCTCGACGAAGAGCTTCCAGTCGCCCTCGTACACGTCGTCGGTTGACTCGAGCACGACCCAGTCGTCGAGGTCGAGCCAGTCGTGGGCGCCGCGGGCGGCGAACTCGCGTTCCACGCTGCTCAGCTCGGCGGTCACGGAGCCGGCGATGGCGGGATCGACGACGAAGTGGAACCCGTGCCACGACAGCACCGGGTAGCTCGTCAGCGCGAGCTGCTCGCGCTGGCCAGGCTCGTCGAGGGTGAGGCCGCGGGCGCCCACCAGGCTCCCGTCGCGGTCGAACGACCACCCGTGGAACGCGCACGCGAGCCGGCGGCGGGGGACGGCGGCGTCGTCGGTGACGACCGGCCGGCAGGCGTGGGTGCACACGTTGGCCAATGCGTGGACGCGGTCGCCGTCGCGGCTCAGCACGAGGCGCGGGTCGGCGTCGGCCCGACGGTGGCCGGTCGGTGGGAGCAGGGCATCGTGGCCGACGTAGAGCAGCGCGGTGCCCGGGGTGAAGAGCTGGCGCTGCTCCTCGGCGAAGACGCGCCGGTCGTCGTAGGCCGCCGGCGGCAGCGCGACGATGGTGCGGGGCTCGAAGGTGGCGGTCACCGCGGACCACGCTACCGAGCGCATCCGATGATCCAACACCCGATGTGGCGATCGCACCGCGGACGGTGTGGTGCGGACGTTGGTGGGTGACGTCGTCCGCCCTGGCTACGCTCGCCCGATGGAGCCCATCCGCGTCGGATCCCTGACCGTGCAGCCCGTGCAGGACGGCATCGCCATCCTCGAGCCGACCCTCTTCATGGTCGCCGACCAACCCGGTGACTGGACCGCCCACGCCGATCTGCTCGATCCCGACGGCCTGCTGCGGGTGCCCGTCGGTGTCTTCGTCGTCCGTACGGGCGACGTCACCGTGATGCTCGACGCCGGTGTCGGCCCCACCGACGACCCCATGTTCGAGGGTGCCGCGCTGCTCACGAACCTGGCCGCCGCCGGCGTGCGGCCCGACGACATCGACGTGATCGTGGTGTCTCACCTGCACGCCGACCACATGGGTTGGCTGAGCCAGCACGACGTGCTCACGTTCCCCAACGCCACCATCCGCATCGGGGCCGACGACTGGGCCTACTTCGTCGACCAGGCCGGCGGCGGCCGTCGGCGGGCGCGACGGCTAGCGGCCATCGAGGACCACGTGGAGCTGATCGACCGCGACGGCACCATCGTGGCGCCCGGCATCACCACCCGGGCCACACCCGGGCACACGCCCGGCCACATCAGTGCGGTCCTGTCGAGCGACGGCGAGCGCCTCATCGTCATGGGCGACGCCCTGCACTGCCCGGCCCAGCTCACCGAGAGCGAGTGGCAGTTCATGTACGACATCGACCGCGACCTCGCCAGCCGCACCCGGGCCGAGCTCCTCCGCGAGGCCGACGATCCCGGCACCGTGCTGTTGCCCGCCCACTTCCCGGGCATGCGGGCCACCCGCCTGCTGCCGGCCCAGGCCGGCCCGCGCACGTGGACCATGAGCTGACATGGCGATCACCCCCGAGCAGGTCGCGTACCTCGCCGAGCACCGATGGGCCCTGCTCGCCACCACGCGCGCCGACGGCACGCCCCAGGTGTCGATGCTCGCCTACCACTGGGACGGCACCGATCTCGTGTTCTCCATCCGCTCCACCGCGGCCAAGTGGACCAACATCGCCCGGCAGCCCGGCGTGGTGGTCAGCGTGCCCGACGACGCCCGCTACCTGTCGGTGCACGGCACCGCTGAACGCGTCGTCGCCGATCCGGCCCGCCACGACCTGACCGTGCGCCTGCGCGACAGCCTGCTCCCGGCGCACCACGCGTCGCTGCAGGCCGACATCGACGCCGGGCTCGACGCCCGCAAGCGGGTGATCATCCGCGTCGTGCCGTGGGGTGCCGTGGGTCGCATCTGAGCGTTCGACCCGCCCCCGCCTTCCGCGGCGACGACCGATCGGGCACTGTGGTGGAGATGCAGGTGGACGTGGCCTCCGGGGTACCGGTGACGGGCGAGCGCGACGGGCGCCGCACCTGGCTGGTGCTCGTGTCGATCTCGTCGGTGCAGCTGGGTTCGGGGTTCGCCGGGCGCCTGTTCGACGCCATCGGACCGGCCGGCGTGGTGATGATGCGCCAGGGTGGTGCCGCGCTCGTGCTGCTGGCGGCGGGCCGGCCGTGGCGGCGGCACCGATCGGCGCGCGAGTGGCGCACCGTCGTGGCGTTCGGGCTCGTGCTCGCCGTCATGAACTTCACGTTCTACGAGGCGGTCGTGCGGCTGCCCCTCGGCATCGCCGTCACCGTCGAGCTGCTCGGCCCGCTCGGGCTGGCCGTGGCGCTGTCGCGCCGCGGGCGCGAGCTGGTCTGGGTCGGTCTGGCCCTGGCCGGCGTGGTGCTGCTGAGCGAAGGGGGTGACGCCCTGGACCCGGTCGGCATCGCGTTCGCGCTCGGTGCGGCGGTGTGCTGGGCGACCTACATCCCGCTGAGCCGGGCCGCCGGCCGGCAGTCGTCGGGCATCGACGGACTGGCGCTGGCCATGACCGTGGCCGCGCTGGTGATCGCGCCGCTCGGCCTGCGCGCCGGTGGCGCGCTGGTGACCCCTCGGGCCCTCGGGCTCGGGGCCCACGTGGCACTGCTGTCGGGGCTGGTGCCGTTCTCGTTCGAGTTGGTGGCACTGCGCGACGTCCCGCCTCGCGTGTTCGGTGTGCTCATGAGCCTGAGCCCGGCGGCCGCGACGCTCAGCGGGTTCCTGCTGCTGGGCGAGCGGCTCACCGTGATGCAGCTGGTCGCCATGGCCATGGTGATCGTCGCCAGCATCGCCACCGTGCGGGGCGACCGCACCGCCTGAGCACCCTCATCGCCCGCAGCGGGTGGACCGCGCCCACGGCACCCGGTTACGGTCCGCGGCCGGGGAGGGACCGCTGCCATGAGTGCTCTGATCGTCGATGCCGACCCGAGGGACGAGGCCACCGCCACGGCCGCGGTCGCCCGGTGGATCCTCGGTCACGTGCCCGACCTGGCCGGTGCACTGCGCTTCTCGCGCGTGGCCGGTGGCCACTCGTGCATCACGTTCATCGTGAGCGACGCCGCCGGCACGCGGGTGGTGCTGCGCCGCCCGCCGCTCGGCCACGTGCTCGCGTCGGCCCATGACGTGCTGCGCGAGCACCGCATCATGCACGCCCTCCGCGACACCGACGTGCCCGTACCGCGCATGCTCGGCGCCTGCAGCGACACCGACGTGCTCGACGCACCGTTCTACGTGATGAGCTGCGTTGAGGGTGTGGTGCTCCACGACGCCGCCGGCGTAGCCACGCTGCTGCCCGACGTGGCCGCCCGTCGCACGGCCAGCGAGTCGATGGTCGACGCCATGGTCGCACTGCACCGCGTGGTCCCCGACGAGGTCGGCCTGGGCGATCTGTCGCGTGCCAGCGGCTACCTGGACCGCCAGCTGAAGCGCTGGCACGGGCAGTGGACGGCGTCGAAGACGCGGGAGCTGGCCGACATGGAGCAGTTGCACGGGTGGCTGGTGGCCCATCGCCCGGTCGAGCTGCCGACGCGCATCGTGCACGGTGACTTCCGCCTCGGCAACGCGCTGCACGCGCCTGACGGCACGGTGCGGGCCATCCTCGACTGGGAGCTGTGCTCGCTGGGCGACCCGCGCGCCGACCTGTCCTACATGCTCCGGGCGTGGGTGGCGCCCGAGGACCCTCAGATCTCCTCGATCGAGGCGGCCACGCGGGCGGGCGGCTTCCTGGCGCGCGCCGAGCTGGTGGCCCGCTACGAGGCGGGTACCGGCACCGAGATGACCGACCTCGACTACTGGCAGGCGTTCCACGCCTGGCGCTCGGCGGCCATCAACGAGGGCGTGTACCGACGCTACGTGGACGGCCAGATGGGCGAGCGGCCGCTCGACATGGAGGCATTCGCCCGCAGCGTCGAACTGGGCGCCCACGCCGGCATTGTCGCGGCCGGACTGGCCGACTGAACGACACCACCATCACGGCGGGCCGTCGCCCACCGTTGCGATGACGTCGCGCCCGCCGGCTCGGGCGAACGTGAGCGACAGCGTGAACGTGGCCCCCACGGTCAACGGTGCCGCCAGCTTCGTGGTGATGGCGGCACCACCACCGGACATCGAAAGAGAAGGCGCGGAACTCGACGGCGGTGAGCGACGACTCAAGGGAGACACATCGTGGAGACCCTTGGGGGTAGGAGCACATGAGCAACTTCGCCCATGCGGACGGATCGGGCGAGCTCGCCGCCGGGCTGGACGCCCGAGGGGGCCAAGACGGTGTACCTCGACCGGTTCAGCGGAAGAGCCTCGTGAGCGAGGCGGTGTACGGCAACGGTGGCGTGTCCACCGCGATGGACACGCCCGTGAGCGTGCGCCGCGGTGATCCTGGGACTCGACCGCTTCGGCCAGCCCACCGGCCGAGTGGCTCCGGCGGCGGGCTGATGCTCAGAGCAGCACCGTCCGGCGCTCGTCGCAGGCGACGAGCACGTTGCCGGCGGCGGCGCGGGCGATGGCGCTGGCCGTCGATCCGACGCGCAGGTGCTGCAGGCCGGTGAGGCCACGGGTGCCGAGCACCACCAGGTCGGGTCGGTGCTCCAGCAGGTGATGGTCGATCGCCGGCGTGGGCCGGCCGGTGGCCACCGTGACGCGGACGTCGACGCCACAGGGATCGAGGACGTCGAGCATCACGTGCGTCGCAGCCGGCACGTCGACCCGGCCGTCGTCGACCACCAGTACGGTCACCGCCAGGCCCGCGACCCACGGCAGCCCGGCCAGCACCCGGGCGGCCAGCTCGGCGTGGGGCGATCCGTCCGCGCACACGACGACACGTCGGGTCGGCCGGCCGTGGCGCACGATGAGCAGTGGCGCGGGCGGGTGCAGCAGCAGCCAGTCGGCCGTGCTGCCGAGGTGCAGGGCCTTGAGCAGCCCGGGACCGCGGGGCCCGATGACGAGCAGGTCGCTGTCGATGCCCAGCGCGAGCCGGGGGTCGGTCTCGGCGGTCAGCTGGCGCACCGCCACGAAACCGGCCTCGAGGAACGGCTGGCGTGGCTCGGGCGGTGTCCACGGGTGGAGCACGGCCCGGTCGCGAGCCACCGGCGCGCCGATCGGCGGCATGACGGCGTGCACCACGTCGAGCTGCCAATCGTCCCACCGGTGCTCGTTGATGAAGAGCCATCCCACGTCGGCGGCGGGCGACCCGTCGTCGCCGAAGGTGAGGGTACGGGTGCGGGTGCGTTCCTCGTCCATCTGGTGCTCCGTTCGGACTCAGGCCACCGCGGCCAGCGCGCGGTGGCGACGCACGCTGAAGACGATGGCGGCGGCGAGCATCACCATGATGACCGCCAGGGACAGGTAGGTGTTCACGTGCAGCCAGTGCGAGACCGTCATCTTCACTCCGACGAAGACGAGGATGCCGCCCAGCGCGTGGCTGAGGTAGTGGAACGTCTCGCGAGCGCCGGCGAGCAGGAAGTACATGGCCCGCAGGCCGAGGATGGCGAACGCGTTCGACGCGAACACCAGGAACGGCTCGTGCGACACGGCCAGGATGGCCGGTACGGAGTCGACCGCGAACACCACGTCGGTCACCTCGATCACCACCAGGGCGGCCAGCAGCGGCGTCGCCGCCCGGCGCCCGTCGATCCGGGTGAGGAAGCGGTGCCCGTCGAGGTCGGTGGTCACCGGGACGACCTTGCGCAGCAGGCCGAGGCCCCGGGTCGCCTCGTCGCCGCCCTCGTCGGCGCGGTGCCGGATCACCTTGAAGCCGGTGTACACGAGGAAGACGCCGAACACCACGAGCAGCCACCAGAAGCGGCCGATCAGTGCGGTGCCGGCGAAGATGAACACCGCCCGGAGCGAGAGTGCGCCGAAGATGCCCCAGAACAGCACGCGGTGCTGGAACCTGAGCGGGATGGCCATCGTGCTGAACAGCAGGGCCCACACGAACACGTTGTCGACGCTGAGCGACTTCTCGATCAGGTAGCCACTGATGTACTCGCCGAAGGCCTGCCCGCCGAAGGCCACGGCGACGACGCCGGCGAACGTCACACCGCACGCGACCCACGCGGCCGATTCGCCCAGCGCTCCGCGCATGGTCGGCTCGCGATCCTGACGGTGGCGGGCCAGGTCGATGGCGAGCATGGTGATCAGCTGCAGCACCAGCGCGAGCCATGCCCAACCGGGCACGTGGATGTCGGCGAAGTCGGCGGCCCGACCGGCCGATGCGTGCAGCGCCACGATGCCTCCCAGTTCGAGCGGAGCCCGAGGGCTGGAAGGTCTCTCCGCCGGACCGTTCCGGTTCGACTGGCCCCGCCGGATCGCATGGGGCGATCGTGCTGACGACGGACCTCGAGGGATACTCCCCTTCGCTGGAAACGGTACCCCGGTCGGGACGGGACCAGACATGGGCGATCGTCACCGATCGGGCCGGCGGGCGTTCGACATGTTCGAACGCCCTCCTTGTCGCCGGTGGGCCGCATGGCCGATAGTCGGGGCGGCGTGCGGGGGGTACGCCCATCGTCACAGGAGGCACCGCCATGGCGTTCGACGGGGAAGCGTTCGTCGAGGAGATCCGCCAAGAGCTCGCGGCATCGGGCCGCACGCTCGACAAGGCGCGGATCGTGGAGCGGGTGGTGCAGGGCGAGGCGACGAAGGAGGAGCTCGTTGGATGGGCCCGCCAGCACTACTGGGGCGTCACGTACCACACACGTCGCGTCCTGTCGGCGTGGGTCACGCGCATCCCCTACGAGATGACCGACGGCGTCATCGAGAACATCGCCGAGGAGGTGCTGGGCACGACATCGAAGTCAGGCTTCGGCCACCTGCACTGGCTGTTCCAGTTCACGCGGGCCCTGGGTGCCCCCGACGACGTGATCGCCAAGGCCAGCCCGAACACCGACGCCATCGCCAGCGAGAGCTTCCTGTACAACCTGGCCCAGCAGCGGCCGTGGTACGAGCTGACCTTCGGCGGCATCCTGGGCATCGAGAACCAGATCCCGCCGGCGTACATCCGCATGGTGCGGGGCTTCAAGGAGCACTACACCCATCTGCTGCAGCCCGACGACTACGCCTTCCACACGATCCACATCGTCGTCGACGAGGACCACGGCGGCCACGTGGGCGAGTTCGCCGAGCGCTACCTCGACACCGACGACAAGCGGCGCTCGGCGCGGTCGGCGTACCTGGCCGGTGCCGAGCTGACCCGGCGCTGCTGGGACGCGTTCGACGGCGCCACCTGGTAGCGGTCCGGGGTTCGGCCCTCCGGTACCGTCGGCGGCCATGGACCTCAGTGAGATGTTCCGGCTCGACGGCCGGGTGGCGCTCGTGGTGGGCGCGGGCAGCGGCATCGGCGCGGCCGTGGCCGCCGGTCTGGCCGCGTTCGGCGCGGACGTCGTGTGTGCCGACAGTCGGCTCGACGCGGCCCGGGCGACGGCGGCGGGGCTGCCCGGGCGGGCCAGTGCGGCGCTCGTCGACCTGACCGATCCGGCCGGGCCGGCGGCGCTGCTGGCGGCGATCGACGCGCCCCACATCCTGGTGACGACGCCGTCGGTGAACGTGCGCAAGCGGATCCTCGACTACGACGACGCCGACCTGGACCGCGTGGTGGACCTGAACCTGAAGGGCACGTTCCGGTTGTGCCGCGAGGCGGGCCGGGTCATGGCCGGCGCCGGCCGGGGGAGCATGATCGGGTTTTCGTCGGTGCGTTCGATGACGACCGAGCCGGGCCAGGGGGCCTACGCCGCGACGAAGGCGGCGACGATCATGCTGTTCAAGACGCTGGCGGCCGAGCTCGGCCCGTCGGGCGTGCGGGCCAACACGATAGCCCCGGGCGTGGTGGAGACACCGTTGACGGCGCCGATCAAGGCCCAGACCGGGTGGTACCAGGCCTACGCTGACAAGGCGATCCTGCGGCGGTGGGCCCAACCCGAGGAGATGGTGGGCGCCGCGGTGTTCCTGGCCGGCGACGCCGCCAGCTACGTGACGGGAACGACGGTGTTCGTGGACGGTGGGTGGACGGCGGCTGACGGCCGCTACGACCCGCCGACCTGAGCCCGCCCGAGCCCGCCCGGCCCGGCCCCCCGCCTCCTCCGCCCAGGGTTTCGGCGCCTTGTCCCGGCGAATCGCCGGCGATTCGCCGGGACAGGGCCGTGCGAAGCGAAGGGGCAGGTCGGGGTGGGTGGGGAGCGACCGTGCGTCAACTGATATGTGATATATCAACGCGGATTCGGCGGGCGGTGCCGGGGCTCTGGGACGCGGGTACGCTCCGAGCGTGGAGGGCTCGGTACGGCTGGGCCGTGGGACGCAGCGATGAGCCGGCGCTGTGAGCGGCCCGGCTGCTCGGCCGCGGCCACCGTCGGCTACGGCTTCGCCGCCGTTCGCCAGCTGGCGTGGCTGTCCGACCTGAACGAGGGGGCCGACCCCCACATCGTCGGCGCCCTGTGCGAGCGTCACGCCGTGGCCATGCAGCTCCCCAAGGGCTGGTGGCTCGACGATCGCCGCACCAACGAGCCGACCCTGTTCCGCAACCCCGAGCACAAGCCGACGCCGGCCGACCCGGCCGAGCTCGCCGACGAGCGGCCCCGTCGCCGTCCCGCCCGTCGCAACCACGAGCTCGTGATCGGCGAGCAGCTCGCTCTGCCCCCCGAGGTCGTGCCGCCGCCCGACGAGACCGCTGCGCTCGACCCGCCGGCCGCCACCGACCGGGGCGGCGAGACGGTGGGTGACGGTTCGGCTCCGACCCCTCCCGTCACGCTGCGGCTGGTGGTGAGCGATCCCGTCGACGACGCGATCGACGACGACGCGATCGACGACGACGCGATCGCCGACGACGCGATCGACGACGACGCGATCGCCGACGACGCCCTCGCCATCGAGCCGGGCACCGAGGTCGACCCGTGGATGCCCGTCTTCGACCAGGACGACGACCTCGGCGGCCTCCTCGACGCCTCGACCCCGCTCCTGTCGCGGGCCTTCGGCCGAGGTGGGCGACGGTCCACCACGCGCCCCGCCGATCGCGGCTAAGAAGGACCGGTCATGGAACCGCTGCCGATCACCTGCCCCCGCTGCGGCCAAGACGTCGTGGCCCGCTTCTACGGCCCGTGCGGTGGCTGCCACGACGAGCTGCGGGCCAAGTTCGCCGGCGAGGCCCGTGAGATCGAGGTCGCCGCCTACGTGCCCAAGATGAACGTCACGCCCAACGCGGTGGCGCTCAAGGACTAGGGCCGGCCCGGACGCGACCGAGCCGCCCCACCCGTGCGGGCGGAGCGGCTCGGGTGGGGCGAGGGGACCCGTCAGGCTGGCGTCGTGATGGCCGGCGTGCTCGTCGGGTCGCAATGCTCGGCGGCCCAGCCGTTCACCTTCGTGGTGCGCTCGCCGATCCGGCCCAGCCGGTCGTTGACCCGCGCCATCACCGTGGCGATGCGCTCGGACCGCTTGGTGTTGCCCTCGGCGTCAGCCTTCACCTTGGCCTCCTCCAGCCGGGTGAGGCGCTCGTGCAGGCGGGTCGTGGTGGTCGCCATCTTCTCGAGCACCGTGGGCACCTTGGCGCACCGGGCGGCGACCTTGGCGGGGTCGGGTGTGCGGGCCGGCGCCGCGGCGGTGGTTCCGGCGGGGGTCGACGTCGACGAGCCGGTCCCATCGGCGGCGAAGGCCGCGGTGCTGATGCCGACCGTGAGGGCGGTGGCCAGGCCGAGGGTAGCGACGAGCGAGCGGGTCTTCATGATTGGGGTTCTCCTCGGAGAGCGGGGGCCGGTGGACCCGGCCCGTTCGGTGTGAGGTCCACCATCCCGCGCAGATGTGAGCGATCCATGAGCGGGCCGTCAAGGCGGTGTGCGTACGAGCGTTCGCCGGCTGGCGCGCTGCCGGCCATCACATCGGCGCCGGGTCGACGGCTACCGTGCTCAGTGTGGAGATCCTCGAGGCGGTGGATCTGCAGGCGCCTCCCGCCAAGGTGTTCCCGTGGGTGGACGACCTGGCCCGGTACCCGGCGTGGCTGGGCATCGTGGCGCGCGTCCAGCCGGCGGGCGAGGTCACGTGGCTCATCGACCTGCGGGGCAAGGTCGGGCCGTTCGCCCGCTCGAAGCGCCTGCGCATGCGGCGCACCGTCTACGAACCCGAGCGGCTGGTGATCTTCGAGCGCCGCGAGAACGACGGCCGCAGCCACTCGCCCTGGGTGCTCGAAGCGGCGCTCGACCGCCTCGACACGGGCACGCGCCTGTCCATGCGCCTGCGCTACGGCGGTGCGCTGTGGGGTGGCGTGCTCGAACGGATCCTGCACGACGAGGTCGTGAAGGCCAAGACCCGCCTTCAGGAGCTCGTGGTCGACCCGTCGTCCACGGCCCAGGCGCCGTAGCGCCGACCGCGGCGCTCCAGCTCCAGCGGCAGTTCGAAGCACGCCGACAACCGCTCGGCCGTGAGCGTCTCGTCGAGCGGCCCGGCGGCCAGCACCTTCCCCCTGTGGAGCATGAGCACGTGGGTGAAGCCGGGCGGGATCTCGTCGACGTGGTGCGTGACGAGGATGACCGCTGGTGAGGCCGGGTCACCGGCCAGCACGGCCAGCGAGGCCACCAGCTCCTCGCGGCCACCCAGGTCGAGCCCGGCGGTGGGCTCGTCGAGCAGCACCAGACCCGGGTCGGTCATGAGGGTGCGGGCCAGCAGCACGCGCTGCTGCTCGCCCGACGACAGGGTGCCCAGCGAGCGGTCGGCCAGGTGCTCCACGCCGAGGCGGGCGAGCTGGGCCACGGCCCGGGCCCGGTCGGCGTCGTCGTAGCGGTGCCACCACGGTTCGAGCGCGGCGTGCTTGGCCGTCATCACGACCTCGGTGGCGGTGAGCTCGGGCCGCAGCTGGGCGGCGAACGCCGACGAGGCCACCCCGATGCGCTTGCGCAGCTCGCGCACGTCGGTGCGGCCGAGGATCTGGCCGAGCACCTCCACCTCGCCCGAGGACGGGTGGAGGTACAACGAGGCCAGGCGGACCAGGCTCGTCTTGCCCGAGCCGTTGCGACCCAGCACGACCCACCGCTCGTGGGGCGCGACGGTCCACGAGACGTGGTCGAGCAGGGCACGACCGTCGCGCACGAGCGACACGTCGCGGAGCGCGAGCGTGCTCACGAGCGTGCTCACGAGGGAAACGGGGGAGACGACAGCGAGGTCAGGCCGAGGCGGCGCTGAGGTGCTCGAGCTGATCGTTCAGCGCGGCGACGACGTAGTGGTCACGTAGGTAGGCGAGGCCCTTGCGGCCTTCGGTGGCGGTGCCATCGGCGACCGAGGTGACGGGACGAGCAGTGGTAGCAGCGTCGTTCATCGGTGCTCCCTTCGGGTCAGTGGGTTTCGGCTCGCTGGCCCGCGGCGGGTGCGCAATGAAGGCGCCTGTCGCTCGGTGCTACGTGGCTATTCGTTGTCCCTTCATCGTCTGCCTGGATCGGCAGAGCGGAAACAATGTAGAGCGGTGTCGCGGAAAACGGAACTGCCTGATGCGTCAGTCGGGCAGAGGTGTGGCACCCGTCTCACCGGCGTGCTCCTCCCACACCCGGTACATGCGGGCGTAGCGGCCGCCGGCGGCGACCAGCTCGTCGTGGCTGCCCAGCTCCTCGATGCGCCCGTCCTCCACCACGGCGATGCGGTCCGCCCGGCGGGCCGTGGCCAGGCGGTGGGCGATCACGATGGCCGTACGCCCCTCGAGCACGACGTCGAGGGCACGCTCCACCTTCGACTCGCTGTCGAGGTCCAGGTTCGAGGTCGCCTCGTCCAGGATCAGCACGCGGGGGCGGGCGTGGAACGCCCGGGCCAGCGCGAGCAGCTGGCGCTCGCCCGAGCTGAGCGACACGCCCCGCTCGTGGACGACGGTGTCGAGTCTGTCAGGCAGGCGCTCGAGCAGATCGTCGAGCCCCACGGCCCGGCACGCGTCCAGCACCTCCTCGTCGTTCGTGGCCGGTCGGGCGAAGGCGACGTTGTCGCGCATGGTGCCCGCGAACAGGAACGGCTCCTGGGGCACCAGCCCGAGCTGGCGGCGCAGCGAGGTCAAGGTGACGTCGCGCAGGTCGTGCCCGTCGATGCGCACGGTGCCGGTGGTGGGGTCGTGGAAGCGGGCCACGAGCTTGGCGATGGTCGACTTGCCGGCGCCGGTGGTGCCCACGAACGCCATCGTCTCGCCTGCGGCGATCTGCAGGGTCACGTCGCGCAGCACGGGGACGCCGTCGAGGTAGCCGAACGACACGTCGTCGAGCTCGATGAGCCCCTCGACCGGCGGCAGGTCGACGGCGCCGACCGCTTCGGCGACCGTGGGGTCGTTGCCGAGCAGCTCGCGGATCTTCACGACCGCGGCCTGCCCCGACTGGTAGGTCGTGTAGAGCTGCACGAGCTGCTGGATCGGGGCGAAGAACGTGGTGAGGTACAGCACGAACGCCGCCAGTGTGCCCAGGCTGATCGAGCCCTGCAGCACGAGGTGCCCACCGACGGCCAAGACCAGGATCTGGCCGACGACGCCGACCAGGTCGGTGGCCGGCCCGTAGCGGGCGTTCACCTCGGCGGTGTGCACGTTGGCGTCGCGATAGGTGCCGACGATGTTGCGGTGCCGCACCAGGTTGTGGCGGCGTCGGTTGGCCGCGATCACCAGGCGGATGCCGCTGAGCGACTCGGAAAGGTCGGCGAGCACGTCGGCGATGCGGTCGCGCACCACGTTGTAGGCGCGGTCGCTGGCCGAGCGGAACCACAGGGTCAGCAGCAGCATGGGCGGCACCACGCCGACCACCGTCACCAGTGCCAGCTCGGGTTGCAGCCGGAACAGGATCACCGTCACCACGACCACGGTGAGGCCCTGCACGGCCAGGTTCACGATGCCGTCCTGGAACAGCTGCGACAGCGCCTCCACGTCGCTCGTCATGCGGGTGAGCAGGCGGCCCGTCTTCTCCTCGGTGTAGAAGTCGATCGACAGGCGCTGCAGCTGGGCGAAGATGCGGGCGCGCAGTTCGAAGGCGAGCTTTTCGCCGACCCGGCCGGTCAGGGCCACGCGGGCCGCACCGGTGACGACGGCGGCCACGACCGACACGAGGTACCAGGCGGCCACGAGCTTCAGCACGCCGAAGTCCTTGTTGCCGATGCCTTCGTCGATGCCGCGCTTGGTGAGCAGCGGGCCTACCTGCAGCGCCAACGTCTCGGCCACCACCAGCACGCCGGCCATGGCCATGGAACCCTTGTGGGAGCCCAGGAACCGGCGCAGCGTGAACGGTCGGGTGTCGGAGCGTCGGTGGGAGAAGGGCACGTCGGGCGCGGGGTGCACCGGCTCACGCGCCTCGATGCGCTCGGCCTTCTCCCGTAGCTCGGCCGGCACGCCGGCGAAGGGCAGGCGGTTGGCTGCGCTCGTGCTCGCGGCGTTTGGCCCGAACATGCCCCCACCGGGGCCGCCCCAGCCCATCAGGCTCCCTCCTCGGCGACTCGGGCCAGCAGCTCGCGGTAGCGCGGCTCGCGCGCCAGCAGGTCCTCGTGGGTGCCCTCGGTCAGCACCCGGCCCTCCTCGAGCACGACGACCCGGTCGGCCAGCGCGATGGTGGACAGGCGGTGGGCGATCAGGATCACGGTGCGGCCGTGCAGCGCCTCGCGCAGCTTGGTGTGGATGCGTGACTCGACGGCGACGTCGACGGCCGAGGTGGCGTCGTCCAGGATCACCACGGTGGGGGCGGCGAGCACGATGCGGGACAGGGCCAGCCGCTGGCGCTGCCCACCCGACAGGTCGTAGCCCCGCTCGCCGACGACCGTGTCGTAGCCGTTGCCGAGGGCGGTGACGAACCCGTCGGCCTCGGCCACCACCGCGGCGGCGCGGACGTCGGCGGCGCTCGCGTCGGGTCGGGCGAAGGAGATGTTGGCGCGTACCGAGTCCGAGAACAGGAACGGCTCGTCGGTCACGATGCCGACGTGGTGGCGCAGGCTCGCGAGCGTCAGGTCGCGCACGTCGTGGCCGTCGAGCAGGACGCGCCCGTCGGTGACGTCGTAGAAGCGGTCGAGCAGGCGGGCCACGGTGGACTTCCCGCACCCTGTGGCACCCACCAGCGCCACCACCTCGCCGGCGGCCACGTGGAGGTTGAAGCCGCGCAGCACCTCGGACGCGTCGGGCGAGTAGGCGAAGTGCACGCCCTCGAAGCGCACGTCGCCGCCGGCCACGGTCAGGTCCACGGCATCGGGCCGCTCCTGCACCGTGGCCTCGGTGTCGAGCACCTCGAAGATTCGCTGGGCCGACGCCCGCGCCCGCTGGCCGAGCAGCAGGATCGTCGACAGGAAGCGGAACGGCGCCTGCAGGAGCACGACGTAGGCGTTGAAGGCTACCAGCGCGCCCACGCTCACCTCGTCGTCGATGGCGAGCTTGCCGCCGTACAGCAGCACGAAGGCCAACCCGATGCGGGGCAGGTTCTCGACGAGCGGGCCCCAGCGGGCGCGGGCGTCGGCCTGCACGACGTTGGCCCACCGCAGGCGCTGGGCGGCGCGGGCCAGGGCGTCGAGCTCGTGCTGCTCGGCGGCGAAGCCCTTCACGACGCGCGCCCCCTGGATGCTCTCGTCGACCACCGTCGTGACCTCGGCGGCGCGGGCCTGCACGATCCACGACAGCGGGAACATCTGGTTGCGCAGGCGGGCGCCGGCCAGGTAGGTGAACGGCAGCACGGCCAGCGCCACCAGGGTGAGGCCCACGTGGATCGACAGCATCAGCACCACGGCCACGGCGAAGCTCACCAGCTGCAGGGTGAGCAGCGGTGCGAAGGTGCAGTACATCTGCACGGAGCGGATGTCGGAGTTGGCGCGGGAGATGAGCTGGCCGGCCTGCACCGTGTCGTAGAACGCGAAGTCCATGCGGGTGAGGTGGCCGTAGAGCAACACGCGCAGGTCGTACTCGAGGTCGTAGGCGACCCGGTAGAGCACGGCGCGGTAGCCGTAGGTGAGCAGCGCCCGCGCCACGCCGAGGCCGGCCAGCATCCACAGGTAGCGAGCCAGCGGTGCGGTGCGCTCGCTCAGCGCCGTGTCGATGGCCGACATGGTGACGCGCGGGAGCAGCACCCCGAACACCATGGCGACCACGGCGCCACCCAAGGCCGTGACGAAGCGAGCGCGGCGCACGGCCAGCACCGGCCACACCCGCCGGAACCAGCCGAGCGACGCGTCGGGATGCACCCCGGCGCGCGGTGCCGGTGCCGTCGAGGCCACGGCCAGCGGCTCGAACGGCGAACCTGGTTCGGCCACGGGATCGGCGACGGACATCGGTCGGAGGTTACGGGTTGGCCGTGGCTGCACCCCAGACGCCCGGCGCGAACGTCACGGCTCAGAGGCGGGGTGCGGCCCGAGCCGGTCGCTACGCTCACACGATCCGCACGCTCCTCGGTCTCCTCCTTGCGGTCGTGCTGCTGGCCGCCAACGGCGCCTTCGTGGCCAGTGAGTTCGCCCTCGTGGCCGCCGATCGGGCCCGCATCGCCACCGCGGCCGAGGCCGGGAGCCGCCGGGCCCGCCAGGTGCAGGCCCTGTTCGGTCGGCTCACCTTCCACCTGTCGGGCGCCCAGCTGGGTGTCACCGTCACCTCGATCCTGATCGGGTTCCTCGCCGAGCCACTGGTGGCCGACGCCCTGCATGCCCCTGTCGAAGGCATCGTCGGGGCGCACTACGCCCACGGCGTGTCCATCGCCGTGGCGCTGGCGCTGGCCACCACCGTGCAGCTCGTGGGGGCCGAGCTCGTACCCAAGAACCTGGCCGTGGCCCGCCCCGAAGGGGTGGCGCTGGCGCTGGCCGCGCCGCTGCGCATCTTCGACAGCATCTTCTCGTTGCTGATCCGTGCCGTCGACCGCACCGCCGACCGCCTGGTGATGGCGGTCGGCGTCACGCCGGTGTCCGAGATCGACGACGTGCCCACGCTGGCCGAGCTGGCCTCGATGGTCCGCAACTCGGGTGCGCTCGGCACGCTCGACGAGGCCGAGACGACGCTGCTGTCGCGGACCATCCGCTTCGTGGAGAAGAGCGTCGGCGAGGTGATGGTGCCCCGCGTCGACATGGTGGCGCTGGCGGCCACGGCCACCGCGGCCGACCTGGCCGATGCCGTGCGTCTGCACGGCTACTCGCGCTATCCGGTGCTGGGCAACGACGTCGACGACGTGCTCGGCATCGTGCTGGCCAAGGACGTGTTCCGCGTGCCCTTCGCCCATCGCGCCCGAACCCGCCTGAGTGAGTTGGTGAGCCCGGCGCCGGCGGTGCCCGAGTCGCTGCCCCTCGACGATCTGCTGGCCCGGCTGCGTGGCGAGAACCGCCAGATGGCGGTCGTGGTCGACGAGTACGGCGGCACTGCCGGCGTGGTCACGCTGGAGGACGTGCTCGAGGAGCTGGTGGGGGCCATCGACGACGAGCACGACGAACCCGAGCTGACCGTGGTGCCCACGGGCAGCTCGTACGTGCTCGACGGCAGCCTCAACCTCGACGAGGTGGCCGACGCCTGCGGACTGCGCCTACCCGACGGCCCGTACGACACGCTGGCCGGGTTCGCCCTCGTGCAGTTCGATCGGCTGCCCGTCGAGGACGACACGTTCACGTGGGACGGCTGGCGGTTCCGTGTCGTCGAGATGGACCGCCGCCGCATCGCCCGTCTCGACGTGCAACCGCCGGAGGCGTCGTGAGCATCGGCACCGTCGCGCTGATCGTGGTGCTCCTCGTCGCCAACGCGTTCTTCGTCGGTTTCGAGTTCGCCCTGCTGGCGTCGCGGCGCGTTCGGCTCGAGCAGCTGGCCAACGAAGGGCGTTTCGGGGCCAGTACTGCGCTGAAGGCCAGCGCCGAGCTGTCGCGCTACATCGCCGGCGTGCAGGTGGGTGTGACCATGACCTCGCTCGGCCTCGGTGCGGTGGCCGAGCCGGCCATCGGCAACGCGCTGGAGACGCTCACCGACGGTGTCCTGAGCGCGGGGCCGGCCCGCGTGGTCGCCTTCGTGCTCGCCCTGATCGTCGTCGTGCTGCTGCACGGCGTGCTCGGCGAGCTCGTGCCCAAGCGCATCTCGCTGGCCACCGCCGAGAAGGCGCTGCTCGTGTTGGCCGTACCCATGAGCTGGTTCGTGCAGCTGATGCGTCCCGTCATCACGGTCCTCAACGCCATCGCCGGCGCGGTGCTCAAGCTGCTGAAGGTGCCCCGGCGGGAAGAACTGCTCGTGGCGGGCACGGCCAGTGAGCTCGGTCGGCTCATCGACGCGTCACGCGCCCGTGGGCTCATCGAGGAACCGCAGCACCGCCTGCTCTCGGGCGCGATCGAGTTCCGCGACCGGCCGGCATCGTCGGTGATGGTGCCGCGCGACCAGATCGTGGCCGCGTCGCTCACCGCCACCCCCGCCCAGCTCGAGGCGCTGCTCATCGACACGGGCCGCACCCGCATCCCGCTCTATGGGCGCAACGTCGACGACGCCGTCGGTTTCGTGCACGTCAAGGACCTGGTCGGCGTACCCGGCCCCGCCCGTCGGCGGCCGCTCGACCGGTCGCTCGTGCGGCGCATGCTGCTGGTGCGCGACACCCGCCCGCTGGGCGAGGTGCTGGTGGCCATGCAGCGCTCGCGCGTCCACCTGGCCGGCGTGCGCGACCGCGATGGAGCGCTGGCCGGCTTGATCACGCTCGAGGACGTGCTGGAGGAGCTCGTGGGTCAGATCACCGACGAGACCGACCGCCCCGAACCGGTCGAGTGACGGCGGTCAGGGTCGGCGGGGCTTCATCGTGACCGGCTGGCCGGCGGCCAGCTGGCCGCAGGCGGCGTCGATGTCGGTGCCGCGGTTGGCCCGCACCGTGGCGTTCACGCCCAGCGCCTCGAGCGTGTCGCGGAAGCGGCGCACCTCGACCGGCGGGGTGCCGGGCACGCCGTAGCCCGGGGTGGGGTTCAGCGGGATCAGGTTCACGTGGGCGGGCAGGCGCAGCGAGCGGCACCGGTCGGCCAGCTCGCGCGCGTCCGAGGGCCGGTCGTTGACGCCACGGATCATGGCCCACTCGAACGAGAGCCGCCGGTTGCGGGCCTCGAGGTAGCGGCCACAGGCGTCCATGAGCGCGTCGAGCGGGAAGCGCTTGTTGATGGGCACGAGCTCGTCGCGCAACGTGTCGTTGGCCGCGTGCAGCGACACGGCCAGGTTCACCGGCAGGGCCTCGGCCGCGAGCTTGTCGATGCCGGGCACGATGCCCACGGTGGACACGGTGAGGTGGCGGGCCGACAGGCCCACGGCGTCGTGCAGGCGCGTGACCGCGCCCATCACGTTGTCGTAGTTGGCGAACGGCTCGCCCATGCCCATGAAGACGATGTTCGACACCCGCCGCCCGCCGGCGGCGGCGTCGCGCGCCGCCCGCACGGCCTGCTCGACGATCTCGCCCACCGAGAGCTGGCGGTCGAAGCCGGCCTGACCCGTGGCGCAGAAGCCGCAGGCCATGGCGCAGCCGGCCTGGGTCGACACGCACACGGTGGCACGGTCGGGGTACAGCATGAGCACGGTCTCGATGCGGGCGCCACCGCTCAGCTCCCACAGGTACTTCACCGTGTCGCCGTCGTCGGAGCGCGTGGCCACCACCGACGCGAGCGCCGTGGCGACCTCGTCGGTCAGCCGGCCGCGCAGGGCCTTGGGCAGGTTGGTGAGCTCGTGCGGTTCGCGCAGCTGCTCGTACAGCCCCTTCCAGACCTGGTCGACCCGGTAGCCCGGCTCGCCGTCCAGCAGCGCGCCGAGCGCGTCACGGTCGAGGTCGTAGAGCGTGGCCATGTCAGGCGTTGCCGTGCCCGGCGGCCACGAGGTCTTCGTACTCGGTCATGCGGGCGGTCAGGGTGGCCAGGCTGGCGGCCCAGAACGCCTCGTCGGTGACATCGGCACCGAACGACCGGCCGAGCTCCTCGGCGCTGGCCATGCCGGCGCGCGACAGGGCATCGTCGTAGCCCACCTGGAACGCCTCGGGGTCGGTGCGGTACCGGGCGAACAGGCCCAGACCGAACAGGTGACCGAACGTGTAGGGCCAGTTGTAGAAGTGGCTGCTGTAGTAGTGCGGCTTCACCGCCCACATCCACGGGTGCACGGTGTCGGGGTCGAGCCCGTCACCGTAGGCCTCGCGCTCGGCTTCCACCATGAGCGTGCACAGCTCGTCGGGCGACAGCGACCGCTGGGCCCGCTTGTCGAACACCCGCTGCTCGAACAGCACGCGCGAGCGGATGTCGACCACCACCTGCGTGGCTCCCACCAGGTTCACGTCGAGCAGGGCCAGGCGCTCGGCACCGCCCACGCGCTGCAGACCCTCCTCCACCACGAGCGTCTCGCAGAAGATGCTCGCCGTCTCGGCCAGCGCCATGGGCAGCTGGCGCTGCAGCGGCGTGCGATGGGCCAGCTGGGTGTTGTGGTAGGCGTGACCGAGCTCGTGGGCCAGCGTCTGCACCGCGTCGGCCGACGGCGACCAGTTCATGAGCACGAGCGAGCGGTCGTGCAGGAACGGCATGCAGAAGGCGCCGCCGACCTTGCCGCGTCGGGGCGCAGCGTCGATCCACCGCTCGCGAAAGGCGCGGTCGGCCATGCCCCTCAGCGCGGGGGAGTAGGAGCCGAAGGCCTGGCGCACCGTGTCGCAGCCGTCCTCCCACGTGACCTCGCCGGCCCGCACCGGGCACGGTGCGAACAGGTCCCACCACGCCAGCCCACCGGGGCGGCCGTGCAGGGCCGATTTCGCCCGCATCCACCTGCGGAAGGCGGGCAGAGCGGCGTCGACGGCGCGCTGCATCGCGTCATACGTGGCCCGGCTCACCGAGTTGGAGTAGCGCGACGCGTCGAGCGGTTCGGCCCAACGGCGGCGGGAGTTGATCAGGTGGGCCTCGCCCTTGATGGCGTTCAGAGCCGCAGCCAGCGGTACCTGCACCGTCGGCCACGTGGTCAGTTCGGCGCGGTAGCCCGCTTCGCGCACGGCCGGGTCGGCGTGCATGGCCAGCGAGCGCACCGCGGCCATCGGCAGCTCCTCGGTGCGGCCGCCGGGGTACGAGACCGTCGCCGTCAGCTGTGACGTGAGGTCGCCGTGAAGCCGATGCCACGCCACCGACCCGGTGAGCGCGAGCTCGGCGTACAGCGACTCCTCGGCCGGGTCCATCTGGTGCCCGGCCCGCACCTCGAGCCGCTGCAACGGCCCCAGGTGCTCGGCCGCCAGCGGGCTCAGCGCGGTCAGCGCCTCGGCGCCCAACGTCGCCGTCCACGCCGTGAACCTGGCCGACAGCTGGCGCAGTCCGGCGCGATGCGTCTCGAGCTCCGAGCCACGGGCCTGGGCGACCGGATCGGTGGAGTCGGTGGTGATGTAGGCGGCCACGAAAACCTCGAGGTCGCGCTGGCGCGCCTCGGCCCGGTTCGTCTCGGCGAGCACCTCGTCGAAGGCGGTCGCCTCATCGGCCGTGGGTGCGTGGGGGGCGGCACGGTCGACACCGTGGTGTTCGTAGAGCGATCGCAGGCGGGCCACGAGGGCGCCGGCCTCCTCGATGGCGGCGATGCAGGCCCGGTCGCCCGGGCCCTCGAACAACGGTGACGGATCCCATTCCGGGAGCACGGGGGTGGCGGTGGTCACCGCCCAAGCCTTTCACGTGCGGCGGGCCGACCCGCGGCGCTACCGTCGGTTTCATCATGGGCCAGGGCAACGCAGAGTTCCATCGCAGTGGTCGCACGGGTTGGCTGCGGGCCGCCGTGCTCGGCGCCAACGACGGGCTGCTGTCGGTCGCCAGCCTGATGATGGGCGTGGGTGCCGCGTCCGACAGCCGGGGCCCGCTGCTCGTGGCCGGCTTCGCCGCGCTCGCCGCCGGCGCCTTGTCCATGGCGGCGGGCGAGTACGGCTCGGTCTCGTCGCAGCGCGACGCCGAGCTGGCCGATCTGGCCAAGGAGCAGCGCGAGCTCGAAGTCACGCCCGAAGAGGAACTGGCCGAGCTGGCGGCCATCTACCGCGGTCGGGGTCTCACGCCGGCGCTGGCCGAGCAGGTCGCGGTGGAGCTCACCGCCGACCACGCGCTCGAGCATCACGCCCGGGAGGAGCTCGGGCTCGACCTCGACCACCTGGCCAAGCCGGTGGAAGCAGCCCTGGTGTCGGCCAGCAGCTTCGCGGTGGGCGGGCTGGTGCCGGTCGTCATCGCCATGGTGATCTCGGGTGCGGCCCGCCAATGGGGCATCGTCATCGGCGCGCTGGCCGGGCTGGCGTTGCTGGGCGCCGTCGGTGCCCGGTTGGGTGGTGCCCTCATGGCGCGCGCCGCGCTGCGCATGGTCGTGCTCGGCGGTCTGGCCATGGCGGTGACCACCGTCGTCGGCCGTCTGGTCGGCGGCGCCGTCGGCTGAGCGCAGCCCCCGAACAGGCACGGCTGAGCGCACCGACGCCCGGCTAGCGCTCGATGGTGCCGACGAAGGCCTGGCTGTCGTGGTGGACCTCGAAGCCGAGGTTCCGGTACAGCGACACCGCGGCGATGTTGTCGGCGTCCACGTGGAGCATGCCGACGGTGATCCCTTGGCGGGCCAGCCAGTCGAGCCCCGCGAGCGTGAGCTCACGGCCCAGGCCCAGACCGTGGAACGCGGGGTCGACGGCGATCACGTAGATCTCGCCCAGCCGCGGCTCGCGCTCGGCGTGGATCTTCGTCCAGCAGAACGCGGCCAGCTGGCCGTTGCGCTCGTGGAGCAGGAAGCCGTCGGCGTCGAACCAGGCCTCGCCCTCGCGAGCCAGCAGCGTGGGTCGGTCCCAGCCCCCCTGCTCGGGATGACGGGCGAAGGCCCGGTTGTTCACCAGGAGCCAGGTGTCCTCGTCACGCCCGATCACGAACGGGCGCGTGGTGACCGCGAACGGCACGTGGGTCGGCAGCGGACGCCGCATCTGGTGCAGCCGGCGCGTGGGGTGCAGGCCGATGTCGGCCGCGAGGCGATGGTGGATGGAGGTGGCCTCGAACACCCACCAGTGCACGCTGCCGCCACCCTCGCTGCGCACCACGTCCATCGCCGCCGTGAGCAGCTCGGGGCCGATGATGCTCATCTCGTAGCGGTGATGGGGATCGACCACGAGCTCGAGCCCCCACGAGTCGTTGCCCCGGCTCACCTGGGCGTAGGCGACGGGATGCGGGTGGCCCGGCTCCCACGCCACGAGCCCGGCGAACCCGGCCCGACCACCCGACACGAGGTCGAGCCACTGGTGATCGGCGAGGGCCTGGTGCCCGTCGGCCCGCTCGGCCGCGGCGAGCAGCTCACCGACGACGGCGATGTCGTCGGGCAGCATCTCCCGTTTGATCTCGAGTGAGCGCACGGGGCCCACGGTACTGCGCGCCGCCCCACTGGCCGGTGCCCACGGTCGGCACCCATCGGGCTCCGTGCCCGGCCGGTAGCCTGCGCGTCCATGGCTGCACCGCGCACACCCAAGGGTCGAGCGAAGGTGGTGCACGCCCGCCTCGCCGAGGCCTATCCCGAGGCGGAGTGCGAGCTCGACCACCGCACGCCGTTCGAACTGCTGACCGCCACGATCCTGTCGGCGCAGTGCACGGACGCGCGCGTGAACCTGGTGACGCCGGCCCTGTTCGCCCGCTACCCGGAACCCGAGGATCTCGCCGCGGCCAACCCGACCGAGCTCGAGGAGATCATCCGGTCGACCGGCTTCTACCAGAACAAGGCGAAGAGCCTCCTCGGCATGGCCACCGCCCTCGTCGAGCGCTACGGCAGTGAGGTACCCCGCGAGCTCGACGATCTCGTCACGCTTCCCGGCGTCGGTCGTAAGACGGGCAACCTGATCCGATGGGTGGCGTTCGGCCTGCCCGGCCTGCCCGTCGACACGCATGTGGGGCGGGTGGCGACCCGGTTGGGGCTGACGACCCAGGAGGACGCGGTCAAGATCGAACACGATCTCAACCTCCTGATTCCGGCCGCGGAGCGTGGTCGCTTCTCGCTCCGGCTGATCCTCCACGGCCGCCGTGTGTGTGATGCGCGCCGCCCGCGGTGTTCTGACTGCTCCTTGTCCGATATTTGTCCATTTCGTAACACGGTCCAACGGGGACGATAAACCCCACCTAAGTGCCTTGCGCCTGCTCACGGTGGTTGTAAATTCACGTTCACCAACCAGGTTCCCGCCACCTGGTTTGAGGGCGATGCCGAGATCCGCCGCTTGGTGTCGCTGTGAGCGACGGCCCTTCACAGGGCCGTCGCCGCATTTTTGGCCTCTGGTGACGCTCACGCGGTAGGTGCTGCCCCCTCAGCTCAGCAGCTTGATGGCCTGCTCGATCGATCGGACGCTCGCGCTCAGCGTGCGCTCGGCGTCGTGCAGGCACCCGTACACGTCGGAGCGGTCCGACCGCGCGTAGTTGTCCGTGTGGGCCGTGACGCGAGCGAGGAGCGTCTCGGCCGTGCGGGCGAGCGAGGAGAGGTCGGCAGCGTCGCTGGCGGGAGACATGGCCGCGAGCATGGCAGCCGTCCGTCGCTCGTGCCGCGCCCCGGGCATCTCGTTGGGGAGCGCCGTGGCGCGGCCGGTAGCGTCGCGCCGTGCCTGTAACAGCCCGGTGGAACGTGAACGATGGCGGTGGTGTCGTGACGGTGCGGCGATGACGGCCCCCGAGGTCCGCGCCTTGGTGCCCGTGCGCGACGACCTGCGGGCGCTCGAGGGCTATCACTCACCCCAGGTCGACGTGCGGGTGCGCCTGAACACGAACGAGGCGCCCGAAGCGCCGCCGGCGGCGTGGCGTCACGCGCTGGCCGCCGAGGTGTCGCGCATCGAGTGGCACCGCTACCCCGACCGGGCCGCCACCGAGCTGCGCGCCGCCATCGCCGCGAGCCACGGGGTGCGCCCCGAGCAGGTGTTCGTGGCCAACGGGTCGAACGAGGTGCTGCAGACCCTGCTGCTCGCCTACGCCGGCTCCGGCCGGGCCGTCGCCACCTTCGAACCCACCTACCAGTTGCACGGCCACATCGCCCGGCTCACCGGGGCCACCGTGGCCGAGGGCGAGCGGTGCGACGACTTCTCGCTCGACCTCGACGAGGTGCGTCGCGTCATCGCGGCGTGGTCGCCCACGGTGACGTTCCTGTGCTCGCCCAACAACCCCACCGGCCTGGTCGAGACCGAGGCATCGGTGCGCGAGGTGCTCGGGCTGGTGCCGGGGCTGCTCGTGGTCGACGAAGCCTACGGCCAGTTCGCCCCATGGTCGGCCCTGGCGCTGGTGGACGACGCCGCGCCGCTGGTCGTGACCCGCACGTTCTCCAAGACCTGGTCGATGGCGGCAGCCCGCCTCGGCTACCTCGTGGGCCCCACGTGGCTCGTGGCCGAGCTCGACAAGGTGGTGCTGCCGTACCACCTCGACACGGCCAAGCAGATCGCCGGCCGCCTCGCCCTGCGCTTCGCCGACGAGATGGACCGTCGGGTCGCCGCCGTGGTGGCCGAGCGCGAGCGGCTCGACGCGGCCATGGCCGCCATGGCCCTCGACGTGTGGCCGAGCGGCGCCAACTTCATCCTGTTCCGCCCCACCGAGCGCTCCGGACAGGACGTGTGGCAGGGCCTCCTCGATCGGAGCGTCCTCGTGCGCAACTGCTCCAGCTGGCCGCGCCTGGCGGGCTGCCTGCGCGTCACCATCGGCACCCCTGCGGAGAACGACGAGTTCCTCGCCGCACTGGCCGAGGTGCAGGCGTGAGCGGGCGGGTCGGCTCGTCGTCGCGGTCTACCAAGGAGACCACCGTGTCGGTCATGGTGGCCCTCGACGGCGCCGGCACCGCCGACGTGTCGACGGGGCTGCCGTTCTACGACCACATGCTCGACCAGCTCGGCCGGCACGGCGGCTTCGACCTCACGGTGAAAGCCGAGGGCGACCTGCACGTCGACAGCCACCACACGGTCGAGGACACCGCCATCGTGCTCGGTGAGGCGTTCCGTCAGGCCCTGGGCGACAAGGCCGGGGTGCGGCGCTTCGCCAGCGGTCGCTATCCGCTCGACGAGGCGCTGGTCGACATCGCCCTCGACCTGTCGGGGCGGCCGTTCGTGGTGTGGGACCTGGAGCTTCCGACGGCCACACCGCTGGGCACGCCGCCGTTCGACCCGAGCATGGCCGAGCACGCCATCACCAGCTTCGCCACCGCGGCAGGCATCACGCTCCACGTGAGCCTGGTGCGCGGCCGCAACGTCCACCACATCATCGAGGCCACCTTCAAGGGCCTCGCCCGCTGCCTGCGTGACGCCGTTCGCGTCGAGGGCACCGCCGTCCCCAGCACCAAGGGGGTCCTGTAGGCATGTCGGCCGCTCCCTTCATCGCGGTGCTCGACTACGGGATCGGGAACCTGCGCTCGGCCGAGAAGGCCCTGCAACGCCAGGGCGCCCACGCGGAGCTCGTCACCGACCCGGCGCGCGTCGCCGAGGCCGACGGCGTGGTGCTGCCCGGCGGGGGCGCGTTCGGCGCGTGCATGAACGCGCTCGTGGCCGCAGGGCTCGACGGCGTGGCCCGTGCCGCGGTGGCCAGTCGCCAGCCGTTCCTCGGCATCTGCGTCGGCATGCAGATGCTGTTTGACGGCAGTGAGGAAGACCCTGCCGCCGTCGGCCTCGGCGTGCTGCCCGGCACCGTGCGCTGGATCCCGCCCGGCGTGAAGCGCCCGCAGATGCAGTGGAACCAGCTGCAGCTGGCCCAGCCCGACGACCCCATGTTCGCCGGCCTCGGCGCCAGGCCATGGCTGTACTTCGTGCATTCGCTGCACGGCGTGCCCGACGACGCCACGGTGGTGGCGGCCACGTGCGAGTACGGCGCGTCGCTGAACGCCGCCTTCCGCTGCGGCAACGTGTTCGCCACCCAGTTCCATCCCGAGAAGTCGGGCACCACCGGCCTGCAGCTGCTCGGCAACTTCGTGGCGGCGTGTCGATGACCGAGCTCTACCCGGCCATCGACCTGCGGGGTGGCCGCGCCGTGCGCCTGCTGCAGGGCGACTACGCCCGCGAGACCGTGTACGGCGACGATCCCGTGGCCATCGCCCGTTCGTTCGTGGAGGCCGGTGCCCGCTGGGTGCACGTGGTCGACCTGGATGCCGCCCGCACCGGCGACCCGGTGAACCGCCCGGTGGTGGCGGCCATCGCCGCCGCCGTGGCCGGCGGGGCGCGGGTGCAGACAGGTGGTGGCGTGCGCACCGTCGCCGACGCCCGGGCCCTGGCCGACGCGGGCGTGGCCCGTGTGGTCATGGGCTCGGCCGCGGTGAAAGACCCCTCGTTGGTGGACCTGGTGGCCGACGTGGTGGCCGTGGCCGTGGGCCTCGACCACCGTGACGGCGAGCTGGCCGTGCACGGCTGGACCGAGGGCTCCGGCGTGCGTCTCACCGATGTGCTCGACCGTTACCCGCGCGCCGCCGCGTTCGTCATCACCGACATCGGCCGCGACGGCATGCTCGCCGGCCCCGACGTGGCCGGGCTGCGGGCCGCGGCCGGAGCCACGAGCGTGCCCGTCATCGCGTCGGGCGGGGTGGCCGGCCTGGACGACGTGCGCACGCTGGTGGCGCAGGTGCCCAACCTGGCCGGGATCATCACCGGCAAGGCGATCTACGAAGGACGGTTGCTGGTGGCCGACGCCGTGCAGGTCCTGGAGGGCACGCGATGAAGGTGGCGCGCGTGATCCCGTGCCTCGACGTGACGGCTGGGCGCGTCGTGAAGGGCGTGAACTTCGTCGACCTGCGCGACGCCGGTGACCCGGTCGAGCTGGCCTCCCGCTACGACGCCGAGGGCGCCGACGAGCTCGTGTTCCTCGACATCACCGCGTCGTCGGACGCGCGCGACACCATGGTCGACGTGGTGGCCCGGACCGCCGAGCAGGTCTTCATCCCGTTCACCGTGGGCGGGGGCATCCGCACCGTCGAAGACGCCCGCCGCATGCTGCGCGCCGGCGCCGACAAGGTCAGCGTGAACACCGCGGCGGTGCAGCGCAACGAGCTCATCAGCGAGATCGCCGTGGAGTTCGGTGCCCAGTGCGTGGTGTGCGCGGTCGACGCCCGCAGCCGCGGCGACGGCACGTGGGAGGTCTACCTGCACGGTGGCCGCACACCCACGGGCATCGACGCCGTCGAGTGGACGGCCCGCGCCGCTGCGCTCGGCGCCGGTGAGATCCTGCTCACGTCCATGGACCGTGATGGCACCAGGGACGGCTACGACATCGCCCTCACGCGCGCCGTAACCGACGCGGTGAACGTGCCCGTCATCGCGTCCGGTGGCGTCGGCACGCTGCAGCACCTCGTCGAGGGCGTGGTCGGCGGTGGCGCCGACGCGGTGCTCGCCGCGTCGATCTTCCACTTCGGTCAGCACACGGTGGACGAAGCCAAGCGCGCCATGGCCGCCGCCGGCGTCATCGTGCGGCCTGCGCACTGACGAAGGCCACGGCCTCGTCGGCGACCACGCCGAGGGCGCCCATCAGGAAGTGGTCGGCCATCGGCACCGTGGCGGTGGTGGTGGCGGTCCAGTCGGCGGTGGCGGCCAGGGCCGCCGGGGGCGCGCAGAACTGGTCGTGCTCGGGCACCAGCAGGCGCTTGGGGCGGTGGTCGCCGGCGGCGAGGGGCCGGCCGAACGTCGGCCCGAGCGGAGCGGCCACGCCGAGCCAGCCCACGACGCGCACGTCGGTCACGTTCAGCGTGACCATGGCGCCGAACGAGTAGCCGGCCGCGACCAGAGGCACGCCCGGCACCACGGTGTCGAGCAGGTCGAGAGCGGCGGCTACGTCGAGCCGTTCGCCGTCGCCCTTGTCGTGCGTGCCCTCGCTGGCGCCCACGCCCCGGAAGTCGAACCGCAGGGCGACGAAGCCCGCCGCGGGCAGGGCGCGAAACAGGGCGTCGACGACCGGACTGTGGCGGTCGCCGCCGTAGAGCGGGTGCGGGTGGGCCACCGACACCGCGCCGCGAACGGGACCGTCGGGGATGACCAGGTCGCCGACCAGGGTGAGCCCGTCGATGGTGGTGAGCTGGATCGCGGTGCTGGCCATGGCGCCGACCGTAGCGCCGGGTCGGCGGGGTCCGGCTCCTCCGACGCCGGGCGGCCCCGGTACGCTGGCCCCGTGGCCGATGACGGGAAGCTACCCATCAAGATGCTGAACGACCGCCTCCTGGTGAAGCTGGCCAAGGAGGACGGTGAACGCCGCACGACCGGCGGCATCCTCATCCCGGCGACCGCCCAGATGGCCAAGCGCCTGGTGTGGGCCGAGGTCGTGGCGCTCGGCCAGAACGTGCGGTCGGCCGAGATCGGAGACCGAGTGCTGTTCTCGCCCGATGACCGCTACGAGGTCGAGGTCCAGGGCGAGGACTACATCATGCTGCGCGAGCGCGACCTCCACGCCGTGGCCGCCAGCCGCATCGAGAGCTCCACCGGGCTGTACCTGTAGCGCGGCATCCGTCCGACAGAGCCGGACGTCACCGGGGCCCTCAAGGAATCGTCGGATCCGGCCGATGGGCGCGGTCGTCGGAGCGGTGATGGCCAACGTGCTCTGGCACGTGTCGACCATGACGCCTGGCCGCGGCTCGGTCACCACGACGAGCCTCGTCGCCGAGTGCCTGGCGGCCGGCGGTCTCGTCGGCGTGATCCACGGCACCGCCAAGGGCGGGGCCGCCAACCGGCTGGCCGTCGTGGTGCCGTCGTTCGTGCTCGCCGCCAGCTTCGCCGCCCCGTTCGGGTTCGCCAACCCGGCCGTCGCCATCGCCAAGGCCCTCGCCGGCGACGGGCCCGGTGCCGGTGCGCTCATGCTCCTGCTCGTGTGCGAGGCCGTGGCCGCCATCGTGGCCGTCCTCGTCGGTGAGCTGTACCGCGACCGCGACCGCGACGCGGTGCCGGCCGTCGCCGCTACCGACGGCTCGACGCCGATGGCCACGGCCGCGCCACTGGGCACCCGCACGCTCGAGCTGGTGACGCCCACGCTGTCGCCGGAGGCCCAGCACGTGCTGCACGACGTCACCGAGCGACTGGTGCGTCCGACCGACCTCGTGGTGCAGCACCGCGACGGTCGCTTCCTGGTGCTGCTCGA
>JANMAT010000016.1:0-121205 GCA_031359995.1 Actinomycetes bacterium | reverse complement strand
CTTCACGGCTTCGGCGGCCGGCCCGGTGAACAAGCGTCGTCGTCGCCCCAGGTCGATGACCACACCGGCCGAGTCGAACACCACACGGCGCACGTGCCCGTGGAACGCGGCGGCGAGGATGTCGTCGGGGGCGAGTGGGTCGCCGCGGTCGCTCTCGCAGCGTCGTTGCAACAGCGACAGGTCGGGGAGGTCGGTGGGGGTGGGGATGAACCCGAGGCGGGCGAGGTGGGCTTCGAAGGTGACCTGGTCGACGACCACGTTGGCGGTGAACACCGGCCGTTCCGCATCCGCCGGGGTGGACGCGGCGGCCAGGAAGATGGCGTGCAACGCATCGAAGCGTCGTTGCGCGTCGGTACGCGGGAACTGCGTGGCGCCGGTCTCGGCCATGGTGGCCCGATCGGTCGCGACTTCGGCGGTCAGGTAGGCGTCGAGGATCTCGCGCATCATCACCCCTTCCAACGTCGCGCCCTCGGCACTCAACCGCATGACCGCGTCGTCGATGGACAGGCGAGCGCGACGCCGGCGGATGGACGCCTCACGGGTGCGGTGGGCGCCGTCGGCATCGGCGAGGTTCTCCCACCGGCGCACCACGGTCTTGAACTCGTCGAACGACAACACGGGCGCATGCTCCAGGAACACCGGCAGGAACGGATCGATCTCGTGCCCCACCCGCGGGTTCGCGGCGGCCCGGGCGAGCTCGTCGGTCTGCGCCACCCCACACGACCCATCCAGCAACGCGTCACCCACCACCGGAGCGCGTTCCAACAACCGGCCGCGGCGCACCACCCGCAGGCACTCCGCCGTCGACCACGACACGGTGGCCCGCAACCAACCCGACACCGACAAGTGACCATCGGCGCGATGCACGTCACGCCGCTCGGCCTCGCGCACCATCACCGCCAGCTCGGCTTCGATGCGACAACGCTCCGCCGCCAGCGCCCGAACCTGATCGGCCACCTCGGTGTCCGTACGCGAACGCGCCTCATCGAGCAGTGAGCCGTACACCGGAGCGAACGCCGTCATCCCTTTCGACATGAGCCCATCATGCAGGAGGGGTGTGATGAAGTTTCCCTCTGTCCCACAGGGACTTCAGAAGAATCTCGGCCGTCGCCGCGACCGCTCGTCGCAGACCGCTCGGCCCTCAGTCGTGCAGCGCGGCGCGCAGTCGCGCGCTCACGTCGGCCACCATCTCGCGGCCGCCGTCGACGACGCCGGTCATGTTGCACACGCCGTGGATGAGGCCGTCGTAGCGCTTGTTCTCGGCGGCCACACCGGCGGCGCGCAACGCGGCGCCGTAGGCCTCGCCCTGGTCGCGCAGCGGGTCGAACTCGCAGGTGGTGATGAAGCACGGCGGCAGGCCGGCCAGGTTCGGGTTCAGGCCCGGCGAGGCCTTCGGGTGGTAGCGCTCGTCGTCGGTGAGGTAGTGGCCCATGAACCACTCCATGTCGTCGTGCTCCAGGAAGTAGCCCTTGGCGTTCTCCACGATCGAGCCGTCGCTCGCCGTCATGTCGGTGCCGGGATAGATCAACGCGGCGAAGGCGATGGAAGGGCCGCCAGCGTCGCGCGCCATCTGCGTGACGACGGCGCTCAGGTTGCCGCCGGCCGAGTCGCCGCACACGGCAAGGCGGGCCTGGTCGACGTGGAGCTCGGCCCCGTGGTGCACGACCCATCGTGTGGCGGCGTAGCAGTCGTCGGGCGCGGTCGGGAAGCGGAACTCGGGCCCCATGCGGTAGTCGACCGCCACGACGACCGCGGCGGCGTCGCGGGTGATGGCGCGGGCGATGTTGTCGTGGGTGTCGAGGTCGCAGATGACCCAGCCGCCACCGTGGAAGAACAGCACCACCGGGTGCGGGCCGGCGCCCTCGGGTGTGTAGACGCGCGCCCCGATCGTGCCGCCGTCGACCGGGATGCTGATGTCGCGCACGTCGGCCACGGGAATGGACTCGCCGGCCAGCGCGGCCATGCCGCTGCCCAACGCCCGAGCGTCGGCCACCGTCATCGACGAGATGGGCGGCGCCGCCCCCATCTCCTTCAGCAGACCTTCCACCTGCGGGTGCAACGGCATGGCGACTCCCCCTCGAGCGACGGACACGAACCGTCGCCGATCGTAGGCCCGGCCGGGCTTTCCCCCGGTCGACAACGACCGTTCGTCCGTGAGCAACGATCGTGGCGCGCCCGGCGCGATCGTCCGTAGCGTGTCGACCGACGCACCATCCAGGGGGACACACATGGGAACGACCGAGCTCCGCCGGCTGACCGACGAGCAGCTCCATGCGTTCGCCACCGACGGCGTGGTGAAGATCCCCGGCGCACTGGCACCCGACGTCGCCGCCGAGGTGCTGGCCGCGGTCGACGCCCGCCTCGCCGGCGGCAACGACCTGGGCGGCATGGACCGTCGCATGTGGGCCACCGACCCCGCCTTCCGCCGCTTCGCGTTCGAGACCGACCTCGCCGGCTATGCCGCCCAGGCCATGGCCAGCGCCGCCGTGCGCATCTACTTCGACCAGATCTTCGTGAAGCCGGCCGACACCCCCGAGAAGTACTTCCACTGGCACCAGGACCACCCGTTCTGGGCCGTCACCGGCGACCAGGTCTGCTCCACCTGGGTCGCCCTCACGTCGGCGTCGGTCGCATCGAGCGCACTCGAGTTCGTGCGCGGCTCGCACCGCTCGGGCATCACCTACCGGCCCTACTTCTCGCCGAACGACACCGCCGAGAGCATGAACAAGGTCTGGCCCGGCTTCGGCGACTACGTGATGTCGTTCCCCGAACAGATCGTGCCGTTCGAGGACCATCCCGACCGCTACGAGATCATCGGCTTCGACGTGGAACCGGGCGACGCCCTGCTGTTCGACTACCGCCTCGTGCACCGCAGCCGGGGCAACCCCTCGGGCCACCGCCGGGTGGCCGTGTCGTGGCGCTGGCTGGGCGACGACAGCACCTGGCACCCGGTGCCGGGCGCCGATCCGATCGTCAACCAGGATCACACCTGGCTGGCCCCGGGCCAGCGCATCGCCGACGACGACGTGTTCCCGGTGGTCCACCGGCGCCGAGCGACAACGAGCCCGCTGGGTTCGTGACCACCGTCACCCCGATGGGAGACTGGCCGGCCACGACCTGACCCGGGAGCACGCCGTGCCGACCTTTCGCACCGTCGACGACATCCAGCTGGGCGACCTCGCCTTCTGGGCCAAGCCCCTCGCCGAGCGCGACGCCGCGTTCGCCGCCCTTCGGGACCGGATGCCCCTCGCCTTCCACGAGGAGGTGAACGAGTTCCCCGGCGTACCCAAGGGCCCGGGCTTCTGGTCGGCCGTCACCTACGACGACGTGCGCATGATCAACCGCCAGGCCCTGAACTTCTCGTCGGCCCAGGGCATCACCCTCGGCGAGCAGGCGCCCGAGACGCTCGAGTTCTTCGGGTCCATGATCGTGCTCGACGACCCGCGCCACGCCAAGATGCGACTGCTCGTGCAGGCCGGCTTCACGCCCAAGATGGTCGCCAAGGTCGAAGAGAGCGTGCGCGACCGGGCCCGCGCCCTCGTGGAGAAGGCGTCGGTCATGGGTCAGTGCGACTTCGTGGAGCACTTCGCCGCCCCGCTGCCGCTGCAGGTCATCTGCGACATGCTCGGCGTGCCGCCCGAGGACGAGAAGCAGATCTTCGACTGGACCAACGTGATCCTGGGTGTCGGTGACCCCGAGTTCGGTCAGTCGCTGGACGTGCTCATCAACGCCGCTCTCGGCATGTTCCAGTACGCCCAGGCTCTGGGCGAGGACCGCCAGGCCCACCCGCGCGAGGACATCAGCTCGACGCTGATGCACGCCGAGGTCGACGGTCAGCGCCTCACCGCCGCCGAGTTCGGCTCGTTCTTCATCCTGCTGGCGGTGGCCGGCAACGAGACCACGCGCAACGCCATCTCGTGGGGCATGAAGGCGCTCACCGACCACCCCGACCAGCGCAAGGCCCTGCAGGAGAACTACGGCGAGCTCTCCATGAAAGCGACCGACGAGATCGTGCGGTGGGCGTCGCCCGTCATCCACATGCGCCGCACGGCCCTGCGCGACGTCGACATCAACGGCACCACCATCAACGAAGGCGACAAGGTCGTCATGTGGTACTGGTCGGCCAACCGCGACGACAAGGCCTTCCCCAAGGGGAACCAGTTCGACATCTTCCGCCCCAACACCGCCGACATGATCGGCTACGGCGGCGGTGGTCCCCACTTCTGCCTCGGCGCCAACCTGGCCCGCCGTGAGATCCAGGTGATGTTCGACGAGATCTTCCGGCAGCTCCCCGACCTGCACATCACGGGCGAGCCCGATCGGCTGCAATCGGCCTTCATCAACGGCATCAAGCGCATGCCGTGCGCGTTCACCCCGCGGTCGTAGTCGTGCCGGCCAGCGGGCCCTGGCCGACGCACGATCGGGACCGCCCGCAACCCAGGAGGATGCCATGACCGTCGCCGAGCGCCGCGCCCGGTTCCACCAGCTCCACACCGCCGGCACGTTCGTGATGCCCAACCCGTGGGACGTGGGGTCGGCCCTCATCCTGGCCTCGTTGGGCTTCCCGGCGCTGGCCACCACCAGCGCCGGGCTGTCGTGGAGCCTCGGCCGCATGGACTACGGCGGCCTGCAGCGCAACGAGTTGGTCGAGCACGTGCGGGCCCTGGCCGCCGCCACCGACCTGCCCCTGAACGTCGACAGCGAGCGCTGCTTCGCCGACGACCTGGCCGGCGTGGCCGAGACCGTGGGGCTCCTGGCCGACGCCGGCGCCGCCGGCTGCAGCATCGAGGACTGGGACCCGGCGGTGGGCACCATCGACCCGGTCGCCACCGCCGCCGAGCGGGTGGCCGCCGCGGCCGAAGCGACCCGCGCCCACGGCATGGTGCTCACCGCCCGGGCCGAGAACCTGCTGCACGGCATCACCGACCTGGACGACACCATCGCCCGCCTCGTCGCCTACCGGGCCGCCGGCGCCGACGTGCTGTACACGCCCGGCCTGGCCGACACCGCCACCATCGCCCGGGTCGTGGCCGCCGTGGGCGCGCCGGTGAACGTGCTGGCCCTGGGCTCGGGCCCGTCGGTGCCCGAGCTGACCGCCGCCGGCGTGCGGCGCGTGTCGATCGGCGGGTCGTTGGCCCGCGCCGCCTATGGCGCACTGGTGCGGGGCGCCCGCGAACTGCTCGGTCCGGGCACGTCGGGCTACACGGCCGACGGCATCGGTGGCGCCGATCTCTCGGCGGCGTTCGGGGCCATGTGATTACCTCGGGGGCATGAGCGAGCCGTCTGCGTCGAACCGTCCGCCGTCGTGGCCCGAGCGAGCCCGTGTGGTCGTGGTGGGCGGTGGCATCATCGGCACGTCGGTCGCCTACCACCTGGCCCACGCCGGCTGGACCGATGTCGTCGTGCTCGAACGGAACAAGCTCACCTCGGGCACCACTTGGCACGCGGCCGGCCTCATCGTGACGTTCGGGTCGCTGTCGGAGACGTCGACCGCGATGCGCCGCTACACGCGCGACCTGTACGCCCGGCTGGAGGCCGAGACCGGGTTGGCCACCGGCTTCTCCCCCGTCGGCTTCATCGAGCTGGCCACCGAGCCCGACCGGCTCGAGGAGTACCGCCGCATCTCGGCGTTCAACCGCCATTGCGGTGTCGACGTGCACGAGATATCGGCGCGCGAGGTGGCCGACCTGTTCCCGCTCGCCCGCACCGACGACGTGCTGTCCGGCTTCTACGTGCCCGACGATGGCCGGGCCAACCCGGTCGACGTCACCATGTCGATGGCCAAGGGCGCCCGCCAGCTCGGCGTGCGCATCATGGAGGACACCCCCGCCACCGGCGTCCTGCAGCGCGACGGTCGCGTCACCGGTGTGCGCACCGAGCGGGGTGACATCGAGGCCGAGTTCGTCGTGAACTGCGCCGGCATGTGGGCCCGCCAGCTCGGCGCCGAGGTCGGCGTGAGCGTGCCGCTGCAGGCGGCCGAGCACTACTACCTGATCACCGAGCAGATCGACGGCATCTCAAGGTCGTGGCCGGTGATCGAAGACCCCGCCTCGCACGGCTACTACCGCGAAGAGGTCGGCGGTCTCATGATCGGCCTGTTCGAGCCGGTGTGCGCGCCGTGGAAGGTGGAGGGCGTGCCCGACGACTTCTCCTTCGGCGAGCTGCCGCCCGACTGGGACCGCATGGGCCCGTACGTGGAGACGGCCATGAAGCGGGTGCCGATCTCGCTCGACACCGGTGTGCGCAAGTTCTTCTGCGGCCCCGAGAGCTTCACGCCCGACCTGGCGCCCGTGGTCGGTGAAGCGCCCGAGCTGCGCCACTACTTCGTGGCCGCCGGCATGAACTCGATCGGCATCCTCACCGGCGGCGGGCTCGGCCGGGTGCTGGCCCACTGGATCATCAACGGCCGCCCCGACGTGGACGTCACCGGGTTCAACGTCGACCGGCTGCACGCCTACCAGACGAACCCCGAGTACCGGGCCACGCGCACCGTCGAGTCGCTCGGCATGGTGTACCAGTGCCACTACCCCGGTCGCTCCATGCAGACGGCGCGCGGCGCCAGGCGCTCACCGGTGCACCACCGGCTGGAGGCGGCGGGCGCGTGGTTCAAGGACGTGAGCGGTTGGGAGGGCGCCGACTGGTACGCACCGGCCGGCACCACGCCCGACCCGGGCCCGCTCACGTGGGGCCGCCCGGCGTTCTTCGAGCAGTGGCGCGCCGAGCACGAAGCGGCCCGCAACGACGTGATCCTCATGGACATGTCGTTCATGTCGAAGTTCCTGGTCCAGGGGCGTGACGCCGGGCGCGTGCTGAACCGCCTGTCGACCAACGGCGTCGACGGCGACGCCGGTCTCATCACCTACACCCAGTGGCTCAACGACGGCGGCACGCTCGAGGCCGACCTCACCGTCACCAAGCTGGCCGACGACCGCTTCTGGGTGGTGGCCACCGACACCGCCCACCGCCACGTCGAGACGTGGATGCGGCGCCACATCGGCGACGCCCACGCCGTGGTCACCGACGTCACCTCGGGCTGGGCCCAGCTCAACGTGCAGGGGCCGCGCTCGCGCGAGCTGCTCGCCCGCGTCACGTCGGCCGAGGTGGGAAACGAGGCGTTCCCGTTCCGCACCGCCCGCACCATCGACATCGGGTTCGCCCGCGTGCTGTGCATCCGCATCACGTACGTGGGCGAACTGGGCTACGAGCTCTACGTGCCGGCCGAGCAGGCCGACCACGTGTACGGCCGGCTGGTGGCCGCGGGGGCCGACGTCGGGCTGCGTCACGCCGGGTTGAAGGCGCTCGGCAGCCTCCGCATGGAGAAGGGCTACCGAGACTACGGCCACGACATCGACAACACCGACGACCTGCTCGGCGTGGGCCTCGGCTTCACCGCCGACCTGGCCAAGCCCGGCGGCTTCCTCGGCCGTGACGCGGTGATCGCGTCCAAGGCGGCCGTACCGCTCACGCGGCGTCTGGCCCAGGTGCTCGTCACCGACCCCGACGCGATGATGTTCCACGCCGAGGTCGTGCACCGCGACGGCGTGGCCGTGGGATACGTGCGGGCCGCGTCCTACGGCTTCACCCTGGGCGGCGCCGTCGGTCTGGCCATGATCGAGCCGGGTGTGCCGGTCACGCCGGCGTACCTGGACGAGGGCACGTGGGAGGTCGACATCGCCGGCCGCCGCCACCCCGCCCGCGTGTCGCTGCGACCGCTGTACGACCCGACCATGGCCCGCATCAGGGCGTGACCGCGGCCGGGCCCGCACCCCACGCGCGATAGCTGGTCAGTGCAAGTACGTCGTCTACGCTCGGGCCATGGGAATCGCGACGGCCGCAGCGACGGCAACGCCTCGCAGCGCCGCCTCCCGTCGGTCTCTGGCCCTCATGGCCATGGGCGGGGTGGTCGCGCTGTGGGGCATGGGACCTGTCGTCTCGAAGTTCATCACCGCCCCTCCGCTCACCATCGCCGCGACCCGCATGGTGCTGGCCGTGCCGGTCACCTACACCGCGGCCCGGCTGCAGGGCTACCGCCTCACGAAGGCGGCGCTGAGGGGCTCGATGCTCGGCGGCATGTTCTTCGGGCTGAACATGGTGTTCTTCTTCGCCGCACTGCAGCACACCACGGTGGCCACCATCACGCTCATCGGCGTGCTCCAGCCCGCCATCGTGATGGCGCTGGCCTGGCGGCTCTTCCACGAGCGCCCGAGCAACTGGGCCATCGGCTGGACGCTGGTCGCCATCGCCGGCGTGGCCGCCGCAGTGATGCTCACCGGCCGGAAGGTGCGCCCGACCGGCATCGGCCTGCTGCTGTCGTGCCTGTGCATCTGCGCCTTCGCCGGCTACATGCTCGCCTCCCGCCACGCCCGCCGCACGCTGAACACGTGGAGCTACCTGAGCGGCGTCATGGTGTGGGCGTCGGTCACCGTGCTGGTGCCCGCGCTCATCCAGGGCCTGCACTACCAGGCGTTCGACCGCAACGACTGGCTGTGGTTGCTGTGCATGCTGATCGGGCCGGGGCTCATCGGCCACGTGCTCATGAACCTGGCCATCACCGAACTACCCATGAACCTGACGTCGCTGCAGATGCTGCCCTCGACCGTGCTGTCGATCGGCGTGTCGTGGCCCGTGCACGGCGAGCACATCACACTCGGCCAGGCCCTGGCCGGCTGCGTCACGTTGACCGCGGTCGGCCTGGTGGTGTGGCGCCAGACATCGCGCGCCCGTCGGCCCGTGGCGCGCGCCGGCGCCGCCGAACCGGCCTGAGCCCACTCAGGCGGGGCCGAACCGGCCTGAGCCCGCTCAGGCTTTGTGCTTGGCGCGGGCGGACTGCTCGCGACGGGCGCGGGCCTCGGACCGCTTGCGGTCCTTGGCCTCGGCCCGCTTGGCCTTCACCGCGGCCCGCTCGGCCTCGGCCGCCGGATCGAGGGTGGCGGCAACCTTCACCGGCGCCGTACGCAGCTTCTCGACCGACGGTGGCAACGCCAGCGTCTCATGGTGCTTCAGCAGGTCGCGCAGGATCGGCGCGGCCGGCGCGTCACCGGCGTGCACGCTGGCCAGCATGAGGCGCACGAGCGGCGAGCCGTGGCGCTCGATGAGCCCCGGCAGCACCGCGTTGAGCTGCTCGGCCGAGGGGTTGTCGCTGTCGTCGCCGAGCTGCTCGATGCAGTCGTCCAGCGTCGGCTCGCTCAGCGCGTAGGCGATGCCCTCCAGGGCGCCGTTCAGGCGGCCCTTGTCGGCCGCGGCCCGGAGACCGGCCACCGAGAGCTCCTGACCGTCGACCACCGACGCCAGTGCGTCCTGGGCTTCCTCGTCCAGAGCAGCGACGAGGGGCTCGAGCTCGCTGTCGTCGACAGCGGCGAGGGCGCGGTCGAGAAGGTTGAGCGCGTGGAGGCGGGTCCGCATCTTATTCACGGGCTACCAACCTACTCGTCGGGGCCCCGACCCCCTCAGTTCGCCCGAAAGCGGACCGGCGGCCGGCACGCAGGTGCCGGTACGCCGGTTGGCGTACGCAGGAGGGTGCGACCCCGTGGCGTGACTACTTGACGGCCTGGATGGCCCGCCACACGCGCTCGGCCGTGCACGGCATGTCGATGTGGACCACCCCGAGGTGCGACACCGCGTCGATGACCGCGTTCTGGATGGCCGGCGTGGACCCGATGGTGCCCGACTCACCGATGCCCTTGGCCCCGAGCGGGTTGCGGGGGCTGTCGGTCTGGGTGTTCGACGTCTCGAAGCTGCACAGCTCGGCGGCCGACGGGATGGCGTAGTCCATCAGGTTCGACGTGACCGGGTTGCCGTCGCTGTCGTACTGCACGTGCTCGTACAGGGCCTGGGCGGCGCCCTGGGCGATGCCGCCGTGCTGCTGACCGGCGACCAGCATCGGGTTCAGGATGCGGCCGCAGTCGTCGACGGCGACGTGGCGCAGCATGGTGACGCGGCCCGTCTCGGTGTCGACCTCGACCACCGACACGTGGGCACCGAACGGGAAGGTGGAGTTCTGACCGTCGAAGTCGAGCTCGTGGCGCAGCGTGGCCGGATCGAGCCCGGCCGGCAGCTTGCCGGCGTCACGGGAGGCTACGGCCAGCTCGGCCCACGACAGGCCCTTCGAGGGCACACCGGCGACGTGCACGCCGCCGTTGCCGGCCACGATGTCCTCGGCCGGGGCCTCGAGCAGGTGACCGGCGATCTTGCGAGCGCGGTCGAGCACCTCGTTCGACGCGACGTGGATGGCGCTGCCGGCGGTCTGCAGTGAGCGCGAACCCATGGTGCCGGCGCCGCGCGGCACGGCGTCGGTGTCGGAGTTCACCAGGGTGATCTGCTCCATGGGGATGCCGAGCACCTCGCTGGCCAGCATGGCGAAGGCCGTGTGGTGACCCTGGCCGTGCACGCTGGTGCCGGCGAACACGCTGGCCGAGCCGTCGTCGTGGATCTCGACCGCGCCGAACTCGACGTGCAGACCGATGGGCGCGGTGACCTCGACGTAGGTGCATACACCGATGCCGAGCTGCTTGGTATCGCCGGCGTCGCGGCGACGCTGCTGCTCGGCGCGCAGCTCGGTGTAGCCCGACGCCTTCAGGGCGGCGTCGAGCGCCTTTTCGTACTCGCCCGAGTCGTAGGCGCCGCCGGTGATGGTGGTCAGCGGGAACGCCGACGGCTGCAGGAAGTTGACGCGACGGATCTCAGCCGGGTCCATGCCGATCTGGTCGGCGGCGACGTCGAGCACCCGCTCGATGAGCTGGGTGGCCTCGGGGCGCCCGGCGCCGCGGTAGGCACCGATGGTGGTGTTGTTGGTGAGGGCGGTGAGCGCCTTGAAGCGGACCTTGGGCACCTCGTACACACCGACGGCCATCATCTGCGTGAGCATCGGCAGGATGGCACCCACGGCCGGGTAGGCGCCGGCGGCGGCGGTCACGTTGGCGTCGAGGCCGACGATCTTGCCTTCGGCGGTCACGCCGAGCTTGGCGGTCATGATGAAGTCACGGCCGTGCACGAGCGACACCATGTCCTCGGAGCGGGTCTCGGCCCACTTGACCGGCTTCTGCAACTTGAGCGCAACGGCAGCGGCGACGATGTGCTCGACGTAACCAGCGGCCTTGGGGCCGAAGCCTCCGCCCACCCACGGGCACACGACACGGAGCTTGGACGGGTCGAGCCCGAGCATGGGGGCGTAGCCGGCGTGGATGGCATGGGGCGCCTGGTGCGACACCCACAGCGTCAGGTGGCCGTCGTCGCCGGGGATGGCGAAGACGCCGTTGTTCTCCATGGGTACGCCGGCGAGGCGCTGGCTGACCATGGTGACCTCGGCGACGGCGTGGGCGCCCACGTTGGGGTCCTCGTCTCCTTCCGGCGGAAACTGGCTGGCGAAGCAGATGTTGGAGCCGTGCGCCTCGAACAGCAACGGGGCGCCGGGAGCGAGCGCGTCGGCCGGGTTGGTGACGGCGGGCAGCTGCTCGTACTCGACGATGACGGACTCGGCGGCGTCGGCGGCCTGCGTGCGGGTCTCGGCGATGACCGCGGCGATGATGTCGCCGACGAAGCGGACCTTCTCGGTGGCGAAGATGGGCCGGTTCAGCACCTCGGGCATCATCGGGAAGGCCTGGAAGTCGGGCAGGCCGAGGTCGTCACCACGGGAGTGGTAGACGGCGACGACGCCGGGCATGGTCTCGGCCTCGGTCACGTCGACCGACCGCACCCGGCCGTGGGCCACGGTGGAGCGCACGTAGACGACGCTGAGGCCACCGACCTCGGTCAGGTCGTCGACGTACTTGCCCTCCCCGGTGAGCAAGGTGGGGTCCTCGAGACGAAGGACGGCGTTCCCAAGGATCGAACCCGATGCAGCCATGATCGAAGACTCCTCTTGCGTCGACGAGTGCGCGCGCCCCGATGGCGCGCTCCCCCCACGTATGTTCCCAGCATGCCACGGTAGCCACCCTGCCGGCGCACGGCGCAACCGGCCGGCCACGGCCGCCTTGTAGCGTCACGCCGTATGGGGGAAACGAATGCGCACGTGAACCACCAGGTGGTGCTGACCCGGCTGCCCGAGAACCGGCTGACGGTCGACCACTTCGCCGTCCGGGAGGCGCCGATGCCGGCCGTGGAGGACGGCCAGGTGCTGTGCCGCACCGTGCTGCTGTCGATCGACGCCGCCAACCGGGCCTGGATGCAGGGGGCGACGTACCGCGATCCGATCACCGGGGGCCAGGTCATGGCCGGTTTCGCGCTGGCAGAGGTCGTCGAGTCGAACGATCCCGGGTTCGCGCCGGGCGACGTGGTCGAGGCCGACTGCGGCTGGCAGACCTACTCGGTCCAGCCGGCAAAGGGGCTGACCAAGGTGGCCGTGCGGGCTCCGCTCACCCACCACCTGTCGGTCCTGGGCATCACCGGGCTCACCGCCTACTTCGGCCTCCTCCGCGTCGGTCAGCCCCGGGCGGGCGAGACCGTGCTGGTCTCGGCGGCGGCCGGCGCCACCGGGAACATGGTCGGCCAACTGGCCAAGCGCGCCGGTTGCCGCGTCGTGGGCGTGGCCGGCAGCGCCGACAAGTGCACGTTCCTCACCGACTCGCTCGGCTTCGACGGCGCCATCAGCCACCGGGACGAGAACTTCCGGGGTGCCCTGAAGGCGGCCTGCCCCGACGGGGTCGACGTCTACTTCGACAACACGGGCGGGCCCGTGCTGGAGGCCGCCCTGTGGCGGATGAACATGCACGGCCGCATCGTCTGCTGCGGGGTGGTGTCGCAGTACGACACGAACGCCCCGGCGGCCGGGCCGCGGGGCGTGCCCGGCCTGCTGGTCACCAAGCGCATCCGCATGGAGGGGTTCATCGTCATGGACTTCTTCGCCGACCGGGCCGCGGCCGAGGACGACATCGCCGCCGCCGTCGCCGGGGGCACCCTGCAGGCCGTGGAGGACGTGATCGACGGGCTCGACCGCGCACCGGCCGCGCTGGTGGGCCTGCTGGCGGGCGACAACCTCGGCAAGCGCATGGTGCGGGTCGGGCCCGACCCCGTCGGGGTCTGAACACGGCCGGACGAAGTCGACGAGGTCCATGGGTGCCAGCGTGGACAGGGACGGACCGGATCGATCCCGAATTGATATATTACACATCAGTCGCTTTCGCCGGCGGCCGCACCCGGCTCCACCAGGCCGAACAGGAATCTCGAGCCTGTCCCGGCGAATCTTCGAAGATTCGCCGGGACAGCGCGGGTGGGACGAAGGGCCGGGGGCCGGGCGGGTGGAAGGAGCTGTTCGCCGCCGCATCTGCAGCTTCGGCGTGAACTACCTGGGCCTCCCCGCGGGCGTCGTGCCCAACGGACTGGTCGACGGCCTGCCCGCCGACGTGCAGCTCATCGGCCGCCGCTACCGCGGGGACACCGTGCTCGACGCCATGGCCGCCGTCGAGGCCCGAGTCCCCCGCCTCGTCGACCAGCTCTGGGCCCGCGAACCCGGCTGACCCCCGGTCGGGCGTAGCCTCATCCCCGTGGGGGAACGCGGGCGCGCCGACCGGATCGGCGACCGGGCCGCCACGTTCGGTCGCGCCGTCACCGTGCTCGGTCTGGCCATCGTCGTCATCGGCGTGCCGTGGAGCGTGCTGCGCTATCGACAGGAGTACGGCACATGGCGCCGACCCCGTGTCGCACGACCTATTGCCCGAGGCGGTGCCACCCCACCGTGGTCGTCGTGCCCGACGGCGGCCGCGCCCGGGTCGACGCGCTCTCGGGGGGGCCGTGACGCTCCACCTGTGACGCGGCCACCGTCGCCAGCACGGCCACGCCCACCAGCACCCACACCACCGCGCCGTAGCTGTGCCGCGCGTCGTGCATGAAGGCGGCGAAGAACGGGCCGAGCGCGGTGGCCACCGTGGTGCAGGCGGCGAGCACACCGGCGATGGCGCCGTAGTGGCGTGATCCGAACAGCTCCCCCACCAACGTGGCCCGCAGCAGCGTGGTCATGCCCCGCCCCATGCCGTAGACGACCACGAAGACCCACAGCATGGCGATGCCGCCACCGGCGGCGAGCAGCGCCGTGCCCGCGGCGAACGAACCGAACACGATGGTGGTGACGACCCGGCGCGGCAACCACCGCATGAGTGGGGCGAAGAGCAGGCGCCCGGGCATCTGCATGGCGCCGAGCGTGCCGGTGAGCCCGGCGGCGAACGCCGAGGAGTAGCCGCGCTCGGTCAGGTACGCCACCTGGTGCACGGCGAGCGCCGAAGCGACAAACGACGCCAGCACCATGGCCACGGCCAGGAACCAGAAGGCCGTGGTGCGCACCGCGTCGCGGGCCGACGCGCGCGGCTCGGCCGCCACCGCCCCCATCGGCTCGGGCTCGGGCGCCCGCCGCAGGACCAGCGCGTGCAACGGCACGGTGATCACCGCGAGCACGACCGCGAGGATCACCAACGCGTGGCGCCAGCCGTGGATCGTGATGAGCCGGTTCTCGATCGGCAGGAAGATGAAGCTGGCCAGCCCGGCCACGAGCGTCACCACCGTCAGGGCGGCGCGGCGCTCGCCCTGGAACCACTTGGTGACGACGGTGAACGCGGGCTCGTAGAGGATCGTTGCCATCACCGCGCCGAGCGCGATCCACAGCGCGTAGAAGGCCACGGGTGAGCGGACACGGGACCACGTCCACACCAGGCCGGCCGCCGCCATCGAACCGACGGTCATGAGCCCGCGCGGGCTGTGACGATCGAGCCATCGCCCCACCAGCACGGCCCCGATGCCCTGCATCAGCAGGGCCAGCGAGAACGCGCCGGTGAGCTGGGCCCGCGACCATCCCAACTCGGCTTCCATCGGCTTCAGGAAGACCGGGAAGCCGTAGTACACGACGCCCCACGAGGTGGTCTCGGTGATCGACAGCGCGGCCACGATCGCCCACCCCCGTCGACGTGCACGCATCGGCGGCAGCCTCGCGCTCCGGCGCGTGGGTGACCAAGCGTGAAGGTGGGAACAAATCGCCCCCGCGAAGATTTACGACGTGCGTCGTGGCGGCAGACCTTCGGCCCTGTCGACAGGACACCGCCGCGTAGGACGGTGGTGCACAAGGAACACCCAACGGGAGGCACAACAATGCGACGTTCCACTCACCCGGCCGCGCTCGCCGCGATCATGATCGGCCTCGGCAGCCTGGCCGGCTGCGGTAGCAGCACCAAGGCGTCCAGCTCGGGCACGAGCAGCGCAGATGGTGGCGTCACGGTCGCCGCCGACGCCGGCGGCGGCGCACCGGTCGCCATCACCGCGTCCGACCAGTCGGACACCGCGCAGTCCTTCGCCATCGCACCGGTGACGGTCAAGACCGGCAAGGTCACGTTCACCTTCAAGAACACCGGCACCCGCCAGCACGAGATGATCATGCTGAAGACCGACGAGGCGTTCGACGCGCTCAAGGTCGGCGCTGACAACAAGGTCAGCGAAGCAGCCAGCGTGGGCGAGATCAGCGAGACCGATGCGGGCAAGACCGTCACGAAGACGCTCGACCTCGCCGCGGGCAAGTACGTGATCGTGTGCAACATCGAGAAGCACTACACGCAGGGCATGCGCGCCGCGTTCACCGTCACGTCATGACCTGGCCCCGCGCGGCAGCGGTCGGCGTGGCTCTGGTGGCGTTGGCGTTCGTCCTCCTCGTCTACGTACCCGACCAGTTGTTGACCTCACTGACGGGCATGGCCCGCAGCTCCCGCGTCGCCGTCACCACCGCGTGGTTCACGGTGGTGCTGGGCGGGCTGCTGTGGGCCCTGCGCCGGCTGCAGACGCGCGGGCTCCGATGAGCCCACCCGCCGTCCCCGACGCCGAGTGGCTGTGGGCGAACGAACCCTGCCGGGCCGCCTGCCCGGTGCACACCGACGCCGGCGCGTACGTCGTGGCCATCGCCGAGGGCCGGTTCGCCGACGCCTACGGGCTGGCGCGGGCCTCGAACCCGTTCCCGTCCATCTGCGGTCGCGTCTGCGCAGCGCCGTGCGAGACGGCATGCCGACGGGGGAAGGTCGACGCGCCGGTCTCGATACGGGCGCTGAAGCGCTTCGTCGCCGAACGCTTCGGTGTCGAGAGCTTCACCGGCGCCGTGCACTGGCACGAGGGCCACGGCCCGGTACCGCCGGTGGGCACTCGGTCGGTGGCGGTGGTGGGTGGCGGACCGGGCGGGCTGGCCGCCGCCCACGACCTGCGCCTGGCCGGGCACGCCGTCACGGTGTACGAGGGCGAGCAGCGTCTCGGCGGGATGATGGTGCACGGGATCCCCGAGTACCGCCTGCCCCGCACGCTCATCGAGCGCGAGACCGAGGCCATCATCAGCCTCGGCGTCGAGGTGCGGCTCGGCTGCCGGGTCGGGGTCGATGTCACCTTCGACGACCTGCTCGAGCGTCACGACGCCGTGTTCGTGTGCGTCGGTGCCTCACGCGGTCGCGACCTCGACATCCCCGGTCACGAGCTCGACGGGGTGCTGCGCGCCGTCGAGTTCCTGCTCAACGTCAACCGCGGCTTCCACGTCGAGCTCGGCGCGCGCGTCGTGGTGATCGGTGGCGGCAACGTGGCCTTCGACGTGGCCCGCTCGGCGTTGCGCGCCGCGGCGCACGACACCGCCGCGCCAGCCGCGGCAACGGCGGCCACCAGCGACGAGACGCGCCGAGGCCTCACCACGACGCTCGACGCCGCCCGCGCCGCCCGCCGCGCCGGCGTCGAGCACGTCACCGTGGTGGCCCTCGAGTCGTTCGCCGAGATGCCCGCGGCGCGCGAGGAGATCGAGGAGGCCGAGTCGGAGGGCATCACCATCCGCTACCGACGAGGCCCCCACCGCGTGGTCGGCACCGACCGGGTCACCGGCCTGGAGACCGTCGAGGTCGTGTCGGTCTTGGACAGCGCCGGCCGGTTCGCGCCCGTGTTCGCCCCCGACTCCGTCGAGCTCGTGGCCGCGGACACGGTGATCCTCGCCGTCGGCCAGGCGCCCGACACCTCGTTCGTGCCCGAGCACCTCGGCATCGAGCGCACCCGTGGCGGGGGCATCGCCGTGCACGGCGAGCTGCAGTCCACGCACCCCCGGGTGTGGGCCGGCGGCGATGTCGCCTTCGGTCCACGCAACCTCATCGACGCCATCGCCGACGGCCGCCGGGCTGCTGCCGCCATCGACGCCGCGCTGCGGGCCGACCCGGCCGGCACCGTCGGCGCGCCGGCCCCGACGTCGCCGCGCGCCATCGCTCTGCACGTCGAACCCTCGTTCCGGCGTCTGGCCACCGGCTACGACGCCATCGGCAGGGTGCCCGTGCCCACCGTGGCCACCGACCGCCGCGTCGGGTTCGGCGAGGTGGAGACCGGCTACGACGAAGGACCGGCCGTGCTCGAGGCGCTGCGGTGCCTGCGCTGCTTCGACAACATCATGCTCGACCCCGAGCTGTGCATCCTGTGCGGGCTCTGCGTCGACGTCTGCCCGTTCGACTGCATCAGCATCGTGCGGGCCGACACCGCCGGCCTCGGCACGACGGTGCAGTCGGCGCTGCTGCTCGACGAAGAGCTGTGCATCCGCTGCGGGCTGTGCGTGAACCGCTGCCCGCCATCGGCCCTCACCATGGTGAACGCCAAGGAGGTCGCGTCGTGACCGACGTGCTGCCCACCGACCCGCCGTCGCCCGTGGCCCGTGACGGGTTGGAGCCCGACGTGTACCCGGTGCCCGAAGGGCGATGGGCCCGCGTGCGCCACAGCGAGCTGGCCCGGTCGGTCTTTCGTCACCCGCACCTCGACACGCCGCGCGGTCGCGCCCTGCAGGGGTTCTCCAACGTGTTCCTGCACGTGTACCCCGTGAAGGTGCCGGCGCGCGTGCTGCGGTACCGGTACTCGTGGCGCCTCGGGTACGTCGCCACGGTGCTGTTCGGCATCCTGCTCACCACTGGCGTGTACCTGATGTTCTTCTACACACCGTCGGTCTCGTCGGCCTACGGCGACATGCAGCAGCTGCGCACCGGGGTCGGTTTCGGCCAACTCGTGCGCAACGTGCACCGCTGGTCGGCCCACCTCATGGTGCTCGTCGTGCTCTTCCACCTCGCGCGGGTGTTCCTGGCCGGCGCCTACAAGCGGCCGAGGCAGTTCAACTGGGTGCTCGGCATGGTGCTGCTCGTGATCACCCTCGGGTTCTCGTTCACCGGCTACCTGCTGCCGTGGGACCAGCTGAGCTACTGGGCCGTCACCGTGGGCACGAACCTGGTGAACTACGTGCCCCTGTTCGGCAAGGTGCTCCGCGAGCTCCTGATCGGCGGGGAGCAGATCGGCCAGACCGCGCTGCAGCGCTTCTACGCCCTGCACGTCGCCGTGCTGCCCGTCGCGCTGGTGATGGTGCTCATGGTGCACATCTGGCGGGTCCGCAAGGACGGCTTCGCCGTGCGCCGCGACGGCTCGGGTGCCGGCGCCTTTGCCGAGCAGGCATCGACCGCACCGGTCACCGCGACCGCGGTCACCGCGACCGCGGCGACCCCCGAGGTCGACGGGCGCCGCGTGCGGGTGCTCGGTGTGGTCGACCGCCAGTCGGTCACCGCCGAGGCCCGGCCCACCGACGACACCGTGTTCACGTGGCCGCACCTGCTCATCCGCCACGTCGTGGTCGGCCTGGGCGTGGTGGCCACCGTGCTGGCCCTCGGTGTGGCCTTCGCCGCTCCGCTGCGCGGTCTGGCCAACCCGAACCTGACGCCCGAGCCGGCCAAGGCGCCGTGGTACTTCGTCGGGCTGCAGGAGCTGCTCGCCCACTTCGACCCGTTGGTCGCCGGCATCCTCATCCCCACCGGTGCCCTCACCGTGCTCACCCTGCTGCCGTACATCGACCGCAACCCGGCCACCGAGGCTCGGCGTCGCAAGGTGGCCATCTGCGCCTTCCTGGTGGTGATCGCCGTGGCGGTGACGCTGACCGTCATCGGCCTGGCGTTCCGGGGACCCGGTTGGAAGTTCGTGCCCCCGTGGCGTCACTCCTACATCGAGCTCTGAGGAGAGGTCATGTCCCTTACTCGTCGAAAGCTGCTGCGCAACGGGTGGAAGGCCTGCACCGGGCTGCTCGCCTCGGCCGCGGCGTGGACGTCGTGGGAGCTGCTCCGGCCCCTCGCGTCCAACGCCGCGCTGGGCAAGCTGCGCGTCGGAAGCCCCACCGACTACGCCAAGGACACCGCCACCTACGTCCGCGAGGGACGGTTCTGGGTCGCCAACGCCGACGGCCACCTGTTCGCCCTCTCGCAGAAGTGCCCGCACCTCGGGTGCCGGGTGCCGTTCTGCGACAGCAGCGGCCGCTTCGAGTGCCCGTGCCACGGCTCCGTGTTCGACCTCGGCGGTGAGTGGATCGCCGGACCGTCGCCGCGGGGCATGGACCACCACCCCATCAGCGTCGATGGCGACGTGCTGATCGTCGACACCAACAAGCGCGTCGACGGACCCGACCGCGGTGCCGCCACCTACCTCACGCCGGCCAAGGGCCCGTCGTGCGCCGAGAAGACCTGAGCGATGCCGCCTCCCGCCACCCCGCCCGAACACGGTGATCCCCGCTGGCTGGAGCGCAGCCTCGACCGCCACTACACTGTCGGGCTCGTCTTCATGCTCGTGCTCATCGTCGCCTTTCCGCTGTACCGGCTGCGCGAGCCGCACCTGCGCTCCGAGGCCAAGGCCCAGCAGACGGCGTCCTACCAACGCATCGGTGCCGCCCTGTTCCAGCAGAGCTGCGCCTCGTGCCACGGCGCCCAGGCGACCGGTGGTTCGGCACCCACCCTGAACGCGAAGCAGTTCCTGTCGGCCACCTCCGACGGCCAGATCGGGCTGATCATCACCGGCGGCGTGCCCGGGAGCTCGATGTCGGCGTGGAGCCTCGACTACGGCGGTCCGCTCACCGACGAGCAGATTCGCCAGCTCGTGACGTACCTGCGGTCGCTGGAGCCCGCCGCGCCGAGCGTGCCCGACTGGCGGACCGGGGCCAAGGCCAGCCCCTGACCAGCTGGTCGCCGGGTCCTCCCCGGCCGATGCGGTTCGACGGACTCATCGAGCATCTGCGCCGAACTCAGCGGCGGCTGAAACCGGGGCGGCGCCCGCCGGGACCGGCCGGCCCGCCCGGGCCCCGACGGCGCACGAAGCGGCGCCACCACGGCTCGTCCCCGGCCGCCAGCTCGGCCAGCACCTGGGGGCCGACCGCGTTCACGATGTCCTCGGCCTCGTCGAGCACGGCGGCGATGGCATCGGCGTCGGCCTCGGGCTCGGGCGGCACGGCCCCACGAGCCAGCGACCCGCGGTCGAAGTCGGTGGCCACCGACAGGCGGGCGAACGACGCGCAGTCGGTCGGGCACCGCCAGGGCGCTTCGGGAGCCAGGTCGAGCGTGCAGTACCGGGCGGTCTCGCCGTCGGCGTACATGCGGCTCTGGAAGTGGACGCAGTCCTCCCGCATCGGCATGGGTGCAGTCTCGCACCACCCGCCCCGCCCGGTACGCTCGCGCCCCATGGCACGCCTGGCGAAGATCGAGCCCGAAGACTGGGACCCGCGGCTGCAGGCTGCGCTCAAGCCGCAGGACCGCACCCCGCTCGAACAGGGCCTCATGCGCTACTTCGCCCACACCCCCGATCTGGCCCTGGGGGTCGGCGCGCTGGGTGGTGCGCTGAAGCGCCACCGCACCCTGCCCGACCGCCTGGTGGAGCTGGTGCGCCTGCGGGTGGCGTTCCACAACCAGTGCCGCAGCTGCATGGCCATCCGCTACACCGACGCCGTGCGCGACGGGCTCACCGAGGAGCTGGTGTGCTCGCTGGAGCAGCCGTTCGAGGCGCCCGGCCTCACCGACGCCGAGCGCGTCGCCATCCGCTACGGCGAGCTGTTCGCCACGAACCACCTTGCCATCGACGATGCCCTCATCGACCAGCTGCGCCAGCACTACACCGAGGCCCAGATCATGGAGCTCGGCATCACGGTCGCCTTCTTCGTGGGCTTCGGCCGGCTCGGCGCGACCCTCCACATGGTCGAGGAACTGCCCGATGCCTTCCGCGGCGAGGTCACCGACGGCCCCGTGGCGCCGTGGCACAACGAGGCCATCGTCGTCCGCTGAACCGGCGCCCGGTCGAGCGCGGGCTACGCCTCGACGAGGTTCAGGCGCATGCCGCAGATCATGATCACGCCGTCGTCGCGCAGCTTGCCCCGGGCGGCGGCGGCGGCGCGGGCCCGGTCGGCGTCGACGGCGACCAGGTCGATGCCGCCGAGGCCGTCACCGCGCCCGTCGGTCACCGGCACGAAGCGGACGTCGGCGTTGGTGAACGGCACCGTCGGGTGCCCACCGGCGCCGTCGACCACGTCGATGGCGACGATCTCGCTCCAGCGGGCCGCCACCTTGGCCGGGTCGGCCACCTGGATCTCGACGCCATTGATGCCCTTGACCACGTCGGTGCGCACGAACGGCTGCCAGTTCTTGCCGGCCGGCGCCCACGGACCGTTCATGTCCTCGCCACCGGTCTGGAAGTCGATCTCCAGGAACGAGCCGCCCGTGTCGCTCGGGTGCAGCTGCAGGCAGTCGTAGCCGTGCTCGCTGAACTCGAGCACGGTGCGAACGCCCAGGTCCGTCACCCGCTGCTTCACGGCGGCGTGGTCGTCGGTGTGGTTGATGACCATGTAGCCGCCGTCGCCGCCCCGCTTCTGCAGCTGGCGACCACCGGCGGTGCCCTCACGGGTGGGGGCCACCACCTCGATGAACTGCTGGCCCACGGGCATGAGGGCGTTCTCGAGCCCGAAGGTGGCGACCCCCGGATCGTTGAAGCACACCTCCAACCCGAGCACGGCGTTGAAGTCGTCGAGCACAGCGGCCAGGTTCTCGGCTACCAGCGCGATCTGGCGGAGTCGCAACCACATGACAGGACCTCTTTCTGACGTTGCTACGAACGGGCGGCGGGGCGGCGGTCGACGAAGGCCTGGAAGGCGTCACGGGCGCCGCTGCCGCCGGCGATCTGCAGGTGGCGCTCGGACTCGAACTGCACGAAGTCGGCCAGCCCCATGCGCTCGGCGGCGAGGAAGTTCGTCTTCATGCCGCGCAGCGCGGCCGGCGCGGCGGCGAGCAGCCGCTGCACCACCTGCTCGGCGTCGGCGCGGAACGTGTCGGCCGGGAACACCCGGGCCACCAGGCCGATGCGGTGCGCTTCGGCCGCGTCGAACTTGCCGGGCAGGAAGTAGAGCTCGCGCGCCTTCGACGCGCCCACCAGTCGCGACAGCGTCCACGGGCCGCCCATGTCGCCGGCGACGGCCACGTCCAGGAACGCGGTGTTGAACTTCGCCGTGTCTGCTGCGACGCGCAGGTCGCACGCCAACGCCCAGCCGAGGCCGGCGCCGGCGCATGCGCCGTTCACCGCGGCCACGGTCACCGCCGGCAGCTCGTGCAGCATGGTGGTGATGTGGAAGTGGCGGGCGTCGAGCTTCTCGTCGGTGGCGCCCGACGAGAAGTGGTCGAGGTCGGCGCCGGGGCAGAAGCCACGGCCCTCGCCGGTGAGCACGAGCACGCGGATCGACGGGTCGTTGCCGGCCAGGTGCAGGGCGTCGTGGGCCTCGCGCACCATCTGGTTGGTCATCGAGTTCAACCGGTCGGGCCGGTTCAGCGTCAGGCGGGCCAGGCCGTCGGCCACCTCGTAGCGCACGGTCTCGAACGCGGTCATGCATCGCCTCCCAGGCGTCGGAAGTTCGGGGGTCGTCGCTCGAGGTACGACATGACACCCTCGGTGGCGTCGGAGCTCTCCACCGCCCGCCACTGGATCGGCTCGGCGTCACGCAACGCTTCGGGGTACCCGATGCCGAGGTGGCGGTACACCATGGCCTTGGTGTCGCGCAGCGACGCCGGTGACACGGTGGCAGCCAGGTCCTGCACGTAGCGCTTGGCGTGGTCGAGCAGCTGCTCGGCCGGCACCACGGCCTCGACCAGGCCGATGCGCATCGCCTCGTCGGCCCCGATCTTGCGCGAGCTCCACAGCAGGTCGAGGGCGCGCCCGGCGCCGAGCAGGCGGGGCACGATCCAGCTCGTGCCGTGCTCGGCCACGAGGCCGCGCTTGGAGAAGATGGTGGTGAACGACGCGTCGGTCGACCCAAAGCGGAGGTCGCACATCACGGCGAGCACGAACCCGCCGCCGGCGGCCACGCCGTTGACGGCGGCGATGATCGGCTTGCCCACGGCCAGCAGGTAGGTGAACAGGCCGGGGATCTCGTCGCTGGCCGCGCCGCCCTCGCTACGGGCCACCGAGCCCTCGGTGGTGGCGCGCAGCACGTCGGCGTCGAGCCCGGCGCAGAAGCCGCGGCCGGCGCCGGTGATCACGATGCCGACGACGCGGGGGTCGGCCTCGGCCCGCTCCACCGCGGCGCGGATGTCACGCAGCATCGGGTAGGTGAGGGCGTTCAGCTTCTCGGGGCGATCGAGCGTGATGACGGCCACGGGCTCGTCGACCACGTAGCCGACCGGGCTCTCATCGCTCATGAGGCCTCTTCGGCATCGACATCGGCGAGGAACGATTCGACGAGCGAGTTCCACACCTCAGGGCGTTCGTAGTACGTCGAGTGACCCGCGCCCTCCACCACCTCGAAGCGGGCGACGGGCAGGTGGCCGACCACGTCGACGAGCAGCGGCACCGGGAAGATCGTGTCGTCGGACGACCCGATCACCAGCACCGGCGCCGTCATCCACCCGAGCACGGCACCGTCCACGTGGGTGGTCAGCAGGCTGCGCATCGCCTCGGGTGGCGGGGTGCGGGTGCCGCCGAGCTGCTGGTACAGGAAGGCCTTGGCCGGGTCGTCACGCACGAGTGCCGGGCCGAGCGCGGCGTGCTCGCCGACGAAGGTGTCCGTGGACGGCGGCGGTGCCTTGCTCACGCCCGCCGCCCACTGCTCGGACCCGATGCCGGCCAACGAGTTGGTCAGTGTCAGCGAGCGGACCCGCGTCGGGTGGGCCCGCGTGAACCCGAGGGCCGTCCAGCCCCCCATCGACTGACCGACCACGTGGGCCGCCTGCACGTCGAGCGCGTCGAGCACGGCCCGCAGGTCCTTGGCCGCGGTGACGACGGTGGCGTTGCCCCCGCTGTTGGTGGACAGCCCGAAGCCGCGGGCGTCCCACGTGATCACCCGCCGGTGGCGGGCGAAGTGGGCCACCTGCTGGTACCACACGGCATGGCTGCCGCCGAGCCCGTGGCAGAGCACCAGCGGCGGCCGATCGTCACCGTCGCGGACCGGCGTGGACGACTCGACGTGCAGGACTTCACCGTCGACCGCGACCTCATGGCGCGCCCAGCGCGCTCGACCTTCCCCCATGCGACCGACCGTAGCCCCCGAGGCTCCATTGACAACAACGGCGTTTCCGGACAAAGTGTCCGATTGTGGGGGACGGCGTCGTCGATGCGCGGGTACGGCGCACCCACGCGCGCCTGCGGGCCGCCATCGTGGAACTGGTGATCGACAAGGGCTACCAGGCCGTCACCATCGAGCACCTGTGCGAGCGGGCCGAGGTCACCCGGGCCACGTTCTACACGCACTTTCGCGACAAGGAGCACCTGCTGGCCTCGGTGGCCGACGAGCTCATCGACCGCTGCCTGGACGCCTTCGCCGACCGCTCGGGCGGCCTGGCCGACCTGCGGGGCGAGCGCCTGGTGGTGCTGTTCGAAGAAGCCCGTCACGACGACGCCCATGCGGCCCTGCGCATCATCCTGCGGGGCGAGGGCGACGGCGCCGCCCTGCGCCGCCTGCGCCAGCGGCTGGTCGCCATCGTGGGTGAGACGCTGGTCGAGCACGGCGCGCTCCTGCGGGCCACGCCCGTCGTGCCCCTCACGGTGCTCACCGAGATGCTCGTCGGCGAGATCGTCGCCGTGCTCGGCTGGTGGATCGAGCAGGAGGAGCCCGCCCCCGACGCCCGCCGGGTCGTGGAGTGGTTGCGGGCGTCGTCGCTGTACGGGCGCCTGTGGGCCCTCGGCATCGGCGACGATGTGCTGAGCAACGATCGCGCCGCGGCCTACCGGGCCGGGCTGCCCCCCAGGGAGGGAACATGAAGGTCCGTATCGACGACGACCGGTGTCACGGTCACCAGATGTGCGCCATCGCCGCACCTGCGGTGTTCGGCTCCGACGACTACGGCAACGCCGTCATCCTCATCGAGGGCGACGTGCCCGCCGAGCTCGAGGCGGCCACGCGCCGCGCCGAGATGAACTGCCCCGAACACGCCGTGATCATCGAGGAGTGAGGACCAACCCATGGCCGACACCAAGCCCGTGAACGACTGGGCCACCGACTACGACATCTTCGATCCGTCGTTCGTGGCCGACCCCTACCCCGTGATGGCCGAGATCCGCGGCACGTGCCCCGTGGCCCACAGCGACCGCTGGGGCGGCTCGTGGATGCCGACCAAGTACGACGACGTCGTCGCCGTGGCCCACGAGCACGAGACGTTCACGTCGCAGAACATCATCGTCGTGCCGCCGCCCCCGCAGCAGTTCGAGGGCGCCTACGGCGGCGTGGCCGCACCGCCCATCACCTCCGACCCGCCCGAGCACCACTGGCACCGTCGTCTCATCCTGCCCACGTTCTCCCCGCAGGCGGTGGCCAAGTACGAGCAGGGCACGCGCGACCTGTGCCACCGGCTCATCGACGGCTTCATCGCCGACGGGCAGGCCGACGCCGCCGCCGACTACGCCCAGCAGATCCCCGTGCGGGTCATCAGCGCCATGCTGGGCGTGCCATTGGAGATGGCCGACGAGTTCACCTCGTGGGTGCGCGGCGTGCTCGAGGTCGGCCTCACCGACCCCAAGGTCCGCTTCGAGACGCGCCTCAAGATCATGGGCTTCTTCAAGGGCCAGATCGACGACCGCAAGGCCAACCCCCGCGAGAGCGACTTCATCACCGAACTGCTGGCCGCCACCCACGACGGCGAGCAGGTGTCGGAGGAGTACGTGATGGGCGTGTGCAACCTGATGCTCGTCGCCGGCGTCGACACGACGTGGTCGGCCATCGGGTCGTCGCTGTGGCACCTGGCCCAGCACCCCGACCACCGCGCCCGGCTCGTCGCCGAGCCCGACCTGTGGTCCACCGCCATCGAAGAGCTGCTGCGGGCCTACTCCCCCGTCACCATGGCCCGCATCGTCGGCCACGACACCGAGTTCCAGGGCTGCCCCATGAAGGCGGGCGACCGCGTGATCATGGCGTTCCCCGCGGCCAACCGCGACCCGGCCATGTTCGAGAACCCCGACGAGGTCATCCTCGACCGCGAGCAGAACCGCCATGTGGCCTTCGGCGCCGGCATCCACCGCTGCGCCGGGTCGAACCTGGCCCGGCTGGAACTGCGCGTCGCCCTGCAGACGTGGCTGGCCCGCATCCCCGAGTTCTCGCTCGCCGACCCCACCGGCGTCACCTGGGCCGGCGGTCAGGTGCGGGGCCCGCGCCGCTGCCTGGTCAGCTTCCCCGCCGGCGGCTGAGCACCCGGCCGAGCTGCCGGCGACGTCTTCAGTCGACCTCGAAGACCGCTTCGATCTCGACGGCGATCTCGAAGGGCAGCTCGGCCATGCCCACCGCGGAACGGGCGTGCCGACCGGCGTCCTCGAACACCTCGAGGAACAGCTCCGAGCACCCGTCGATCACCGCCGGCATCCGGTTGAAACCGGGCGCCACGTTCACCATGCCGAGCACCTTCACGACCCGCCGCACCTTGTCGAGCGAGCCGAGCTCGGCCCGCACCTGGGCCAGGATGGCCAGCCCGGTGAGCCGCGCCGCATGCTTGCCGGCGGCCTCGTCGAGGGTGCCGCCGACCTTGCCCGTCACGAACCCCTCGGCGGTCACCGGTCCCTGACCGCTCACGAACAGCAGGTTGCCGGTGCGCACGCACGCCACGTACTGGGCGGCGGGCCGAGCCGGGGCCGGGAGACGGATGCCGGTGGCGGCGAGGCGCGATTCGTGGCTCATGCCGGCGACCCTACCGGCGGCTCGATCAGCCGGGGACGGGGATGTTGCTCTGGGCCACGGTGGGGGTGCCGGCCCAGCGGGCCAGTTCGGCGTCGAGGTCGAGACGCACCGTGCCGACCTGGCCGGTCCAGGCCTCACGGGGCACGGCCCACATGACCTCGAACTCGTTGCCGTCGGGGTCCTCGGCGTAGAGCGACTTCGACACGTGGTGGTCGGACTCCCCCACGAGCGAGCCGGCCGTCACCAGGGTCGCCCGCAGCGCGGCGAGCTCCTCGATCGTGTCGACCTGCCAGGCGAGGTGGTAGAGCCCGATCTGGTGGCCCTTGGGCCTGGTGGCGCCGGCACCGATGCCGAACAGCCCGAGGTCGTGATCGTTGGGGGAGTCGGCGGCCCGCAGGAAGGCGGCGCCGGGGAACGTGACCACGACCTCGAAGCCGAGCACGTCGCGGTAGAAGGCGGCGGACCGCTCGGCGTCGGCGACGTAGAGGACGGCGTGGTTGAGACGGCGGACGGCGGCAGCCATGGGTGCTCCTCAGCTCGGAATGACGAGGCAACATCTTGCCAGGAAGAGGTTGCCGCCCGGGACAACCACCCCACCGCCTCCGGCATTCCCGCCCCGCCCCCACCGTGCGCGCGTCCGGAGACACCCGCCGCCACATCTGCGGATCACCCTCACCAAGCTTGGCCCACCGGACGTATCCTGCTCGCAAGGCGGGAAGCCAGCCGTGCTTCCATGAGGTGACGATGGCTCTGGACATGCAGCCGGGCGCGGGCGTGGAGCGCTTGGACGAGGGCGGGCGCGACCGCGCGACGGCCCCTGCCGACGCGCCGACCGGGCCGGTCGCCACCGCGCCCTCTCCGGTGGTGCTCGCCACCTACGAGCGCGCCGTGCGCGTCGCCGTGCTGCTCGTGGGCGACCATGCGCTGGCCGCCGACGTCGTGGCCGACGCGGTGACCACGATCCGCACCGCCCAGCGCGCCACCGCGCTGCGGTCGGCCGCCGACGCCGACCTGATGCGCGCCCTGGTGCTCCAGGCCCAGGAGGTCGACGAACGACTCACCCGCGGCGAACCGACCGACCCGCCGCCAGTGGCCCGCGCCGCCCACACCGACGGTGATCCCTTCGACGGCATCAACCACCGCGATGTGCGGTGGGCGCTGCTCAGCCTGCCCATGCGCGAGCGGGCGGCGCTGGTGCTGCACGCCCGGGTGCAGCTCGACCAGACCGTGCTCGAGCGCGTGCTCGCCCTGACCGTCGGCGATGCCCCCGCCATCACCCACGACGCCCGCGTCCGCCTGCTCGGCGCCCTGCAACTCGAGGCGGCCGACGGGCAGGTCGACGAGGCGGTCGCCCGCGCCGGCGACGACCTGATCGTCAGCGTCCGTCCCGACGACGTGGCCGAGGCGCTGCAACGCGAGCGGGGCTGGCGCGAGTGGTTCGGTCGCTCGCAGCTCGTCCGTGTCGCCGTGGCCGCCACCCTGCTCGCCGGCGCCCTCGTGTGGCTCACCACGCGCGACACCCGTCCGGCCCACACGGTCGTGACACCTCCGCCGGCCAACCTGCGCCGCACCACCACGACCGCGGCGCGCGCCCCGACCTCGGTCGCGACCACCACCAGCACCACGACGGCATCGCGCGGCGCGGCGCGCGGCGCGCTCGGCTCCATCACCACCGATGGAGCACCTCCGACCACGGCCCCATCCGACGCGGGCGCTCCCACGACGGCCGAGTCGGTCGCGCCCGGCGCCGCCACCGACGACGTCCAGGTCGAGGCGGCCGTCGTCACCGCCGCCCCACCGGCGGAACCGGCCCCGGCCACCACCGCACCGCCGGCCACCACCGCGGCCCCACCGCCGGCCACCGTGGCGCCGTTCGCGAACCTGTCGATCGCCGGGGCGTCGTGCACGCGCAGCCTGTTCGACGTGTCGTTCACGGTCACCGGCGTCACCGACGTCACCAACGCCCAGGTGCAGCTGGCGACCCCGTGGGGCACCTACGGGGCGGCGGGCACCGCCGCCCCGGGCTCGAACGTGGCGACCTGGGGGGTGGCGGTCAAGGCCGGTGTGCGGTTCCCCGGGCCGGGCCCCTACACCCTCACCGCCCGTGCCGGCAGCCAGCAGTCCACGCGCACCATCACCTGCGCCTGAAACGCTCGCCAGGGCACGGCCACGACCAGGGTTTCGACCCCAGCTGTTCACCTCGGCGTCGACTCCCGGAGCAGGGGGCGCCAGATTGGATCAGTTCTGTCCCCTAAGCTCCGCGGCGAGCCCGGATCCGGTGTCCCCCCAGGGAAGTGCGCCGCCCGTGCCGGAGAGAACCAACGTAAGGGGAGATATGAACCGATCGACCAACCGACGGATGACGGGTGCCGTGCTCGCCATCGCCGCGCTCGCGGTCAGCGCGTGCGGCAGCTCGAGCTCCACCGGCTCCGCCAGCACTGCGGCCGCCAGCGCCACCACCAAAGCCGGTGCGGCCACCACGGCGGCGGCCAGCCCGTCGTCGGCGGCGGCCACCACGGCGGCCGCGGCCACCACCACGGCCAAGGCCGCCGGCGGCCTCGACACCCTGAAGGCCGCCTGCACCAAGGAGGGGCAGGTCAACCTGATCGCCCTACCCGACACGTGGGCGAACTACAAGGGCATCCTGCAGTCGTTCCGCGACAAGTTCCCGGGGGTGAAGAACCCCGTCGCCACCCCTGACGCCTCGTCGCAGGAGGAGCTGGACGCGGTGAAGAACCTGGCCGGCCAGGCCGGCATGCCCGACAACATCGACGTCAGCCCGGCCACGGCCGCGGCGGCCACCGACGCCGGCCAGTGGGAGCCCTACACGCCCACGCTCGCCGCCGACGTCCCCGCCGACCTGAAGGACCCGAAGGGCAACTGGGTCGCCGCCTACTACGGCGTCATGTCGATCTTCACCAACACCAAGATCGTCCCCAACGCGCCCAAGACGTTCGCCGACCTGAAGAAGCCCGAGTACAAGGGCAAGGTGTCGCTGAACGACGACCCCCGCAAGGCCGGCTCGGCCTTCGCCGGTGTGGTCGCGGCGGCGCTGGCCAACGGCGGCAGCCTGGACGACATCATGCCCGGCATCCAGTACTTCGCCGACCTGAAGAAGTCGGGCAACTTCGTGCCGAAGAACGTCACGACCGCCACCGTGCTGTCGGGTGACACGCCCATCGCCATCGACTGGACGTACAACCTGCCCGGCCTGGTCGACGAACTGACCAAGAGCGGCATCACGTTCAACCAGAGCGTGCCCACCGACGGCGTGTACGGCGGCTACTACGCGCAGGGTGTCGTGAAGGGCAGCCCGCACCAGAACTGCGCCAAGCTCTGGGTCGAGCACATCCTGTCCGACGAAGGCGCCCTCGGCTACCTCAAGGGTGGAGCCATGCCGGCCCGTTTCGCGGCGTTGGAGAAGGCGGGCAAGATCACCGACGACCTGAAGAAGAACCTCCCCACGGCCGACGTGCTGGCCAAGGTGAAGTTCATGACCGCCGACCAGACCAAGAAGGCCAACGACCTCCTCACGGCCAAGTGGGGCCCGCTGGTGGCCGACGCCTGATCGGCATCGTAGGTGGCATCGGTACCCGATGAAGCCGTCGCACTGACGGCTCAGGTTCCGGAAGGGGGCCGCGCTTCGGGCGCGGCCCCCGCCGCCGCGTCGACGAAGCGGTGGAGCTGGGCCTGGCTCGGCCTCGTGCCGTTCATCGCGTTCCTGTTCGTCTTCCTGTTGCTGCCCACCGTCGGTGTCATCCGCAAGGCCTTTCTCGACACCAGTGGGCACTTCACGGTCTCGCCGCTCGGCGACGCGCTCACCAAAGAGCGCAAGGCGTTCGTGAACTCCATCAAGGTCTCGCTGGTCACCGCGTTCCTCGGGGTGATCATCGGCGTGCCGCTGGCCTACGCCGCCGCCACCGCCAAGCGCCCCCGCTGGCTGCGCACCGTCGTGTCGGCCTTCAGCGGGGTGGCCGCCAACATGGGTGGCGTCGTGCTCGCCTTCGCCTTCATCAGCTTCATCGGGGCCCAGGGTCTGGGCACCAAGATCCTCAAGGCGTTCGGTTGGGACCTCTACGACGGCGGGTTCCAGCTCAACTCGTTCGCCGGTTGGGCCACCGTCTACCTGTACTTCCAGATCCCGCTCATGGTCCTGGTGAGCCTGCCCGCCATCGACGGGTTGAAGGACTCGTGGCGGGAGGCCTCGGCCAACCTGGGCGGCACCACGCTCACCTACTGGCGCCGGGTCGGCATCCCCGTGCTGCTGCCGTCCATGCTCGGCGGCTTCATGCTGCTGTTCGCCAACTCCTTCAGCGCCTACGCCACCGCGTACGCGTTGAACACCGGCGCCAACATCGTGCCGGTCAAGATCTCGTTCTACCTGCAGGGTGACATCGCCGGGGAGTCGCCCGTGCCGTTCGCGCTCGCCACGTGGATGGTCGTCTTCATGGCCGTGTCCATGGGTGGGTACTTCTGGCTTCGCAAGAGGGCCGAACGGTGGCAGTCGTAGCCGCCCGCGCCCGGCGGCGTCGTCGCATCGGCCGACTCGGCCCCACGCTGCTGCTCGTCGGCGCGCTCCTGTTCTTCACGCTGCCGATCCTGGCCATGCTGCGCTTCGCCATGCAGCGCGTGCCCATGGTCGACCTCGGCTGGCACACGCTGTTCAAGAAGTGGACGTTCGGCACCATCACCGAGGCGTTCCACGAGGCCGACTTCGGCTCCACGCTCATGTACAGCCTGCGGCTCGCTCTGGGCACCGCCGTCGGCACGCTCGTGCTGGTGCTGCCGACCACGCTGTACGTGCACCTGCGGCTGCCCAAGGCCCGCTCGTTCGTCGAGTTCCTCACGGTGCTGCCGTACGTGGTGCCACCCATCGCCATCGTGGCCGGCGTCAGCGCGTTCTTCCGCCCCAACGCCAAGTGGTTCCTGAACTCCGAGTACTCGCTCATCCCCTTCTACATCACACTGGCGCTGCCGTTCACCTACCGGGCGCTCGACGCCGGCGTGCGCGCCATCGACGTGCGCACGCTGGTGGACGCGTCGCGCAGCCTGGGGGCGGGCTGGTTCACCACCATGTTCCGCGTGCTCATCCCGAACCTGACGAGCGCCATCGTGTCGTCGTCGTTCCTGACCATCGCCGTGGTGCTCGGCGAGTTCACCATCGCCGCCAACCTGCTGCGCAAGACGTTTCCCGTGTTCAGCCTGGAGCTCTACAACAAGAGCCCGCTCGGCGGTCTGGCCCTCGCGGTCATGACGCTGGTCGGCTCCACCGCGCTGCTCGGCGTGCTCACCCTGCTCATGCGGCGCCGGGCCCGGCGCCGTGACTACACCGCCGGCCGCCGCCGCCGGGGCGCGAGCGCCAGCCCGGCCACCGACGTCGCCACCGCGGCGTCGCTCGCACCCTAGGAAGCCTGGAGACCACGCATGGGCGCCCTCACCTTCACCGGGGTCCGCAAGACCTTCGGCCGCAACGTGGCCCTCGAGAGCCTCGATCTCGAGGTGGCCGATGGCGAGCTGATCAGCCTGCTCGGCCCGTCGGGCTGCGGGAAGACCACCGCGCTGCGCGTCGCGGCCGGGTTCGAGATCGCCGACACCGGCACGGTCTCGGTGGCCGGCGCCGACATCACGAACATGCCGCCCCACAAGCGGAACATGGGCATGGTGTTCCAAAGCTACAGCCTGTTCCCCAACCTCACCGTCGCCCTCAACGTCGACTACGGCCTGCGCACCCGCAGGATCGAGCGCAGCGAACGCAAGCGCCGCGTGGCCGAGGTGCTCGAACTGGTCGAGCTCGGCCGCCTCGCCGACCGCTACCCGCACCAGCTCTCCGGCGGGCAGCAGCAGCGCGTGGCGCTGGCCCGCGCCCTCGCCGTACGGCCCCAGGTGCTGCTGCTCGACGAGCCGCTCAGTGCCCTCGACGCCAAGGTGCGCGCCTCGCTGCGCGACGAGATCCGCCGCATCCAGACCGAGGTCGGCATCACCACCCTGTTCGTGACGCACGACCAGGAGGAGGCCCTCGGCATCTCCGACCGCGTGGGCGTCATGTCGAACGGTCGCCTCGAGCAACTGGCCACCCCGCGCGAGGTCTACCGCCACCCGGCCAGCGCCTTCGTGGCCCGGTTCGTGGGCACCATGAACGAGCTGCCCGCCACGATCGTCGGCCCCGACACGATCGAGGTTGGCGGCCTGCGCCTGCCCAGCCTGGCCGCGGCCCCGTTCGCCAGCCAGGCTGACGTGCTGCTGCTGGTGCGCCCGGAAGACGTGCAGGTGCACGCCGACATCACCACCGGCCTGCCCGGCACCGTGGCGTCGTTCACCTTCCAGGGCGCCAACACCGTCATCGGGGTGCGGCTCGACCGCTTCGACCGGCTGGTGCTGGCCTCCATGACCTCGGCCATGGCTCCGCTGGTCGCCATCGGCGACCGGGTCGGCGTCACCCTGGACGCGACCCGTGCGGTGGCCGAGCGCACGGCGGCGCTGGCGACGGCCTGAGCGTTGCGTGGGTGCGGCGGCGGGTCAGCGCCAGGGGGCCAGCGCCTCGATCACCGCACCGAACAGCGTGGTGATGCGGGCGGCGTCGGCCGGTGCCATCTGCAGCAGCACGTCCATGGACGCACCCTCGGCGTACAGACCGTCGCCCACCAGGAAGCGGTTGTCGTCGTCGGCCACCCGTGAGCGGCGGCGCACCGCGGTGGTCGAACCGGTGCGCAGGCAGCGGTGCACACCCAGGCGCGACGTGTACCAGCGGCTGATCGCATCGTCGATCGACGCCGACGTCCAGCCGGTGGACAGCTCCACCCGCCACGGCGACGGCGGCACGGCCGACGACGGCACGTCGATGCGCCACGGCACCTCGCGCACCGGCACCTGCAGCCGCAGCGACACCGTGGCGTCGTCGTCGCGGTGCACGTCGAGCACCATCGTGTCCTGGGCCACGGCGAGGGCCAGCGGATCGTCGTGGAGCGAGCGCTCGCGCTCGTGGTCCTCGGGCGTCACCACGTCCCACACCCAACCGCGGGCGTGCGTGTGCAGCTCGGGCACCCGTACACCGACCCAGGGCGAATCGAGACCGAGCAGGTGCACGGGCTCCCACGCCAGTTCGACGGCGGGCGCCTCGACGAGGTCGTGCAGGACCTCGTCGACGAACTCGCGCCAGGCTCGGGGAGCCGGGGGGAAGGGCGTGGCCTGTTCCATGGTGCAGTGCATCGGCGGGCCCGCCGACGGCCTTGAGGGGATCTTTCGGTTCCCGGCCCGGCCTTGACGACCTCTTGCCGATTCGGGTCCACGGCGCACGCCCGTGACGCGCTACTGCTGCAGCGCGTCGATGGACCAACCGCCGGCGACCCGTTCACCATCACGGGTCACCAACCAGTCGAAGACCTCGGTCTCGTGGAGGTCGACGGACTGACCGGTCGCCAGCTCGGGCACCTCGGCCGGTTCGTTGGCCACGCGGGCGCGGATGAACGGCGCCTTCCACACGTCGACCACGAGCCACAGGTACTCGGTGCCACCCGACGACGTGGCGAACCCGCGCTTCACGAACACGACCTGACCCGGCTCGCCGGCCCCCGCCATGCGGCGCGCCTCGGCCAGCTCGGCGACCGCCCGGTCGTGGGCCTGCTGCAGCGCCGGAGAGCGGGCCGGCACGGACTGCAGCGGCGTGGACCGGGTGGTGAGCAACTCGGCCGCGACCTGGGTGAGCCACTCGCCCCGGGAACGTCGGGGGTCGCCGTCGGGTTCGACCACGAGGTGGTCGTCGCCGCCGTCGGTGTCGGCGGCGCGATAGGCGATGCGCACCCGGGTGGCGCCGTGCTCTCGCACCAGGGCGCCCTGCGCGGCGCGCGCCACGTGGGCGCTGCTCACCACGACCTCCACCGGGACCTCGCCGCGAGGCGTGCCGTCGGTCTGCTCGTCGACCAGACCATCGAGCAACCGCTGGGCCACGCCCTGCAACAGCAGGGCCACGACGCCGCCGAGGTGCCCGGGCGCGCCGGCCAGCAGCAGCTCGGGCAGGCCGAACGCGGCCAGGCCCTTCGTGGTGGTGAGCAGGTCGCCGGCCTCGTCGCGCGACTGCAGCAGCAGCAGGTGATCACCGATGTGCACGGCACCGTCGGCCGGCGCCGGCTCACCGGCGGCCGATGCCAGCGACCGCACCCGCAGGGCGCCCACGTCGAACCACACGGCACCCACCCCGGCGTTGGCGGTGGCGGCGGTGGCGAACGCGCACCACAACCCGGGGAAGCCGATGGTGGGGGCCGGCGGGTTGGCCGCCTCCACCCGCAGGACGTGGGTCGCATGCTCCAGCCGGGCCAACGTGGCGACGTCGAGAGGCTGGTTGGCCAGCAGCGACGGTAGGGCGGGGCCGGCGGGCCGCGGCATGGTGGTGACCGTGACCGCCTCGCCCCGGTCGATCAGGTACGGCACCAGATCGCCCAGGTGGGTGTTGGCCCGGCCCCGCAGCCAGGCGCGCACGCGCTCGCCCAGCTCGCTCGGATCGAGCCACGCCCACTGCTGCAGCTCGGTCCCGCCGAACAGCAGGTGGTAGCAGCGGGCGTCGCGCACCGGGAAGCCGACCACGCCGGCACTGGTGAGGTGTTTGCGCCGGAGCCCGCCCATGAGCGCCCATGGTAGGCGGAGCGGTCGTGCCGATTACGTTGCCTCCATGGTCACCCCGATGAACGAGATCGGCTTCTACACGCTGGCGGGTGCGCCCCGCTCGAACCGCGACATGTTCGACGAGCTGCGTCGGGCCGAGGAGCTGGGCATCGGCTCGGCCTTCATCTCGGAGCGGTTCAAGAACAAGGAGGCGTGCACGCTGTCGGGCGCCGCCGCCGCCGCCAGCCGCACGCTCGGCCTCACCACGGCGGCCACGAACGTCGACACGCGCCATCCGGCGGTGCTGGCCGGCTACGGCAGCACGATGCACACGCTCTCGGAGGGGCGGTTCGCGCTCGGCTTCGGCCGCGGCATCGCGCCGATGTCGAAGGCGTTCGGACTGCCACCGGTCACCACGGCGCAGGTCGAGGACCTCGTCGGCGTGCTGCGCCGCCTGTGGCGCGGCGAGACGATCGTGAGCCACGACGGGCCCGCCGGGAGCTACCCGATGCTGCGCCTCGACCCCGACTTCGACTTCCACATCCCGATGAGCTGGGTCGCGTTCGGGCCGAACTCGCTGGCCCTCGGCGGCCGCGCCTTCGACGCAGTGATCCTGCACACGTTCTTCACCGACGAGACGCTGCAGCACTGCGTGCGCGCCGTGAAGGACGCGGCCGAGCAGGCCGGCCGCGACCCGGCACACGTGCGCGTGTGGTCGTGCTTCGCGACGGTGGGCGACCACCTGCCCGAGGCGGTTCGGCTGAAGAAGACGGTGGGCCGGCTGGCCACGTACCTGCAGGGCTACGGCGACCTGATGGTGCGCACCAACAACTGGGACCCCGCGGTGCTGGCCCGTTTCCGGGCCGACCCGTTCGTGGCCGGCCAACGCGCCGCCATCGACGACAAGGCCACCACGGCCGAGCTCGAGCACGTGGCCACGCTCATCCCCGACGAGTGGATGGCCGCCATGGCCTCGGGGACGGCCGAGCAGTGCGCCGCCGCCGTGCTGCGCCAGCTCGACCTCGGTGCCGACGGCGTGATCATGCACGGCGCCTCCCCCGACGAGCTCGCCCCCGTGGTCGAGGCCTACCGGGCCATCCGGCCCGCCGGCCGCTTCGACCACCTCACCCCCAACCCCGGCGGCGTGCCGGTGTGAGCGTCGATCACGGCGCGATCACCGGGCGGCCGTTCGCGTTCGTGGGCGTCCACCGCGTGGACGATGCCGCTCGCTAGCATGCACGGCAGGCGGAGCAGAGCCTCGGGAGTTTGGCGTGCCCGCATCCCCGTCTTCGGTCGAACCTCGCAACGCGTCGTCGCCGTCGCGCGTCCGTCGCGCCCCCCCTCGCAAGCGGGGACTGCGCGTCGTCGACCTGCTGGTCGCCGCGGTCGTCATCGCCATGGCCGCCGGGTTCGCCGGGGCCCGTCGCCTGGGCCTGTTCCCCGAGCAGCCCGGGACGGCCCCGATCGTGGGCCAACCGGCGCCCACGGCCGCGGCCAGCACCACCACCACCGCCGCCGCCGCGACGACCGCACCGGTCACCACGACCACGACCGCCGGGTTCGGCCTGCGCCCGCTGCTGGTGCAGGAGCGCGAACCCGAGGTGAACGCAACGCGGCCCACGCTGCCGTCCACACCCCAACCGTTCGCGCTGCGCCCTCCATCGGCCGCCCAACCGGTGCACATGCTCGTCGTCGGCGACGCGCTGGCCGATGGCATCGCCAAGGGCCTCACCCGCGCCGGATCGGCCAACGCCAACCTGGTCGTGCGCACCCGCACCGCGGCCACGTCGGGCCTGGCCCGTCCCGAGGTGTTCGACTGGCCGGCGCAGCTCGCCAGCCTGGTGACCCCCGACGACGAGCTCGTGGTGATCGCCGTGGGCCTGAACGACGCCCAGGGTCTGTCGCGCGCCTCGAGCGCGGCCGAGACGCTGGGCACCGACGAGTGGCTGTCCGAGTACCAGGCTCGCGTCGAGCGGCTCATCGAGGCGGCCGGGCCGCGGCCGGTCGTGGTCGTCGGGTTGCCCGTGGTGGAGAGCGCCTCGCGTGACCGGGTGCTCGCCCCGGTGCGGGCGGCCTTGGCCGCCCAGGCCGCCCAGCACGTCAACGTCCGCTACCTGAACCTGTACCCGATCACGTCCGACGCCGGGAAGTTCATCCGCTACTTCGACCTCGGCGACGGCCGCGAGCTGCTGGCCCGCTCCAACGACGGCGAGCACTTCACCGATATCGGCAACGACCTGGTGGCCGGGGCCACCATCAACGCCATCTGGTCGCCCGCCAGCTGACGCGGCCGCCGGCTACCGGTCGCGGTTGCGCATGGCCTCGGCGGCCATGTCGAAGTATTCGTGCATCGCCTCGGCCACGCCGGGGGGCGGGTTCATGTCGGCCAGGGCCTCGCGCATGGCTGCCAACCAGTGGTCGCGCTCGGCCGGACCGATCACGAACGGGTCGTGGCGCATGCGCAACCTTGGGTGGCCCCGCTGCTCGGAGTAGGTGGTGGGGCCGCCCCAGTACTGGGCCAGGAACAGCGTGAGCCGGTGACGGGCCGGAGCCAGGTCGATCGGGTCGGGGTACAAGACGAGCAGTACCCGGTCGGCCGCCACCCGCCGGTAGAAGCCGTCGACCAGACGCTCGAAGAACGGCATACCGCCCACGGAGTCGTACATCGTGGGCTGATCGCGCAGCCGGACCTCCTGCTCCATGGCTCAGTCGAACTCGCGCTCGGACCAGTGGGGGAAGATGTCGGGCAGCCCGTCGGACACCTTGTCGGGGAACACCGCCGGACGCTTCTCGAGGAAGCTGGTGACGCCCTCGTGAGCGTCGGCCGACCTGCCGCGCGACAGGATGCCGCGGGAGTCCACCATGTGCGCCTCCATCGGATGGTCGGCCGAGAGCATGCGCCACAGCATGTGCCGCGACAGCGACACGCTGACCGGCGCGGTGTTGTCGACGATCTCCTTGGCGATGGCCCGGGCCGCGGGCAGCAGTTCGTCGACCGGGTGCACGCTGCGCACCAGACCGGCCTCGAACGCCTCCTGAGCGCTGAACAGGCGGCCGGTGGCCACCCACTCCATCGCCTTGCTTATGCCGACCACACGGGGCAGGAACCACGACGAGCACGCTTCGGGCACGATGCCGCGGCGGCTGAACACGAACCCGAACTTGGCGGTGTCGGACGCCAGGCGGATGTCCATGGGCAGCGTCATCGTGACGCCCACGCCGACGGCGGCACCGTTGATGGCCCCGATGATCGGCTTGTGGCTCTCGTAGAAGCGCAGGCTGGTGAGACCGCCACCGTCGCGCGGCACGCCGACCTTGGTCTGCACGTCGCTGCCGCCCTTGCTGAACGTGCCACCGCCGCCCGACAGGTCGGCACCGGCGCAGAACGCCCGGCCCGACCCGGTGATGATGACCACGCGCACGTCGTCGTCGGCGTCGGTCTGGTCGATGGCGTCGATGATCTCGTTCATCATCTGACCGGTGAAGGCGTTCAGCTTCTCCGGGCGGTGCAGGGTGATGGTCGCGATGCCGTCGGCCACCTCGTAGATGATCTGCTCGTAGTCCACGAGGACGACCGTAGCCCTCGTGGCCGGCCCGGTCCCAAGCCCGCCGCGGGGCCGCGAGCAGCCGTCTGGGTCGATCCTGTCCTACCCATGGGACGGATGCCACCCAGAGGGCGCCGGCCGCCCCGGTGCGCCGTCAGACGTCGAGGAAGCGGGTGGCGGCGGTGGCCGAGGCGATGGCGCCAGCGACGACGCCCACGGCCAGCATCCAGATGCACGCGGTGCGGAACTGCGCACTCGTGGCCTGCAGCAGCTGGAAGTCGCTGAACAGCGCCGAGCTCACGACCTTGCGCCGCCACAGCGTGTTGCCCAGCGCGGTGATGCCGCACGCCAACAGACCGCCGGCCAGACCCTGGATGATGCCCTCCACGACGAAGGGCCATCGGATGAACCAGTTGGTGGCACCCACCAGCTTCATCACTTCGATCTCGCGTCTTCGGGCGAACATGGCCGTGCGGATCGTGTTCCAGATGAGGGCCACCGACGCGATCATCAGCACACCGGAGCCGACGATGGTGGCGACGCGGAAGAAGTCGGACAGGGTGCGCACGAAGTTCACGACATCGCGCGCCGACTCCACCGATGCGACGTTGGGCAGGGTCTTCACCTGGTTCGTGATGGCGTCGACCGTGGCGTTGTCGGCGTCGCGCGGCGTGACGCGGAAGCTGGTCGGCAGGTCCGCGGGCTTCACGAGATCGGTGACCTCGGGCGCGCCGCGATAGATGCGCTTGAACTCCTCGAACGCCTGCTCGTGGTCCACGAACCGCACGGGGGTCTTCACGAGCTGGTTGCTGTCGAGCGCGGCCTTGATGCTGTCGATCTGCTCCTGCGACGCGTCGGGGTTGACGAACACGATGACCTGGACGCCGTTGCGCCACTTCACGAGCAGGTTGCCGACGCTGCCCTGGATCAGCAGCGAGAAGCCCAGCAACGACAGCGTGGCGACCACCGTGAGGAGGGCGGCGACGGTGAGCGTGAGGTTCCGGCGGAGGCTGGCACCCGTCTCGCGCAGGACGTAGGCGATGCGGCTCAGCACTACTCGTACACCCCTCGGGCCTGGTCTCGGACGATGAAGCCCCGGTCGAGCTCGATGACCCGCCGACGCATCATGTTCACGATCTTGGTGTCGTGGGTGGCCATGATCACGGTGGTGCCGGTCTTGTTGATGCGGTCGAGCAGGCGCATGATGCCCTCGCTCGTGGCCGGGTCGAGGTTGCCGGTGGGCTCGTCGGCCAGCAGGATCGGCGGGCGGTTCACGAAGGCGCGGGCGATGGACACCCGCTGCTGCTCGCCACCCGACAGCTGGTGCGGGAAGCGGTCTTCCTTGCCGGCCAGGCCGACCAGTTCGAGGATGGCCGGCACCTGCTGGCGGATCACGTGCTTGGGCTTGCCGATGACCTCGAGGGCGAAGGCCACGTTCTCGAAGACCTTCTTGTTCGAGAGCAGCTTGTAGTCCTGGAAGATCGAGCCGATGCCGCGGCGGAACAGCGGCACGCGGTGCTTGGGCAGCGCGTTGAGCGCGGTGCCCGACACCCACACGGTGCCGCGTTCGGGCAGTTCCTGGCGGTTCATGAGGCGCAGCAGGGTGGACTTGCCCGACCCCGACGGCCCCACGAGGAAGACGAACTCTCCCTTGGGGATGTCGAAGTTGGCGTCGCGCACGGCGACGACATCCCCGTTGTAGACCTTGGTGACGTTCTCGAGCTTGATCATGAGGAAGCGATCGGGCCGAGGCGGCCGGCCCGAGACACGAGGACGTACCTTAGCCGCCCCACCCCCTCGACCCGAGGTCACCCCGCCCGGCCCCGTCGGTACCGTCCGGCGCGGGCCACATGGTCGGCCGGGCCCGTACGCTGTCGGGCCGTGGCGCTCATGACCGTCGACATCAACCGGCCGCCGGTCCGGACCGCGGTCGGGCTCGGTGCCATCTGTGCGCTCACCGCCGCGCTGGCGCTCGGGTCGCCGGGTTTCGTGCACCGGCCCCTGATGCAGCTGTGGACCACCACGTTCGTGGCCATCTGCATCCAGGCCATGCCGTTCCTGGTGCTCGGCGTCACCGTGGGCGGCCTGATCGCCGCCATGCTGCCCGACGGCCTGCTCGCCCGCCTGCTCCCCCGCTCGCCGCTGTTCTCCGTGCCGGCGGCCGCGCTGGCCGGTGCGGTCCTGCCCGGCTGCGAGTGCTCGTCGGTGCCCATCGCCGGTCGCCTGGTCGACGGGGGCGCGCCGGCCCCCGCCGCGTTGGCCTTCCTGCTGGCCGCGCCGGCCATCAACCCCGTGGTGCTGGTGGCCACCTCGGTGGCGTTCCCGGGACAGCCGAAGGTGGTGCTGGCCCGGTTCGTGGCCAGCCTGGCGGCCGCGGTGGTCGTCGCGTGGATCTGGAGCCGCGTCGACGGCCAACCCCTGCGCACGCGGGCCCACGACCACGACCACGCCGCGGAGATGCCGTCGCGTCTGGCCCGCTTCTTCGCCGCCGCTCAGCACGACCTGTTGCACGCCGGCGGGTTCCTGGTGGTCGGGGCCGCCCTGGCCGCCACGTTGCAGACCGTGGTGCCCCGCACCATCCTCGACCGCGTCGCCGGCAGCGGCGCCGGCGCGGTGGTGGCCATGGCCGTGCTGGCCGTCGCGGTCGCCGTGTGCTCGGAGGCCGACGCGTTCGTGGCCGCCAGCCTCGGCCAGTTCTCCCTGACGGCCCGCCTGGCGTTCATGGTGGTCGGGCCCATGGTCGACGTGAAGCTGGTGGCGATGCAGGCCGGCACGTTCGGTCGCCGCTTCGCCCTGCGCTTCGCCCCGCTCACGCTGGTCGTCGCCGCCGGCTCGGCCGCCCTGGTGGGGCGGTGGCTGCTGTGAGGTCGTCGTTGGATCGCGCCGTCAGTGCGGCGTTCCCGCTTCTGCTCGGCGGGCTGCTGGTGCGCCTCGTCGCCACCGGCACGTACCGCGACTACGTGAAGCCATCGATGTGGCCGTGGCTCACCCTGGCCGGGCTGGGTCTGCTCCTCGCCGCCGGCTGGGAGCTGTTCGCCCGTCGGGCCGACCGGGCCGCGCACCGCCCTGCGGTGTCGTGGCTCCTGCTGGCACCGGTGCTCGTCGTGCTCGGTCTGGCCCCCGGCGCCCTCGGCTCGAGCGCGCTGGAGCGCAGCACCCGCCCGAGCGCCGCGTTCGTGACCTCGGACGGCCGATGGGCCGCGCTCCCCCGCCAGAGCGAGGCGATCGAGTTGACGATCGGCGAACTGGTGGAGCGCAGCTACGCCGGCGACACCGCCGACGGGGTCCTCGTGCGGCTCACCGGCTTCGCTGCCCCGTCGGAAGACAGCGCCACCGCGTTCCGGGTCGTGCGCTTCCGGATCTCGTGCTGCGCCGCCGACGCGGTGGCCATGGCCGTGCGCGTCGAAGGTGCCGCGGTCACCACCGGTGTGCCCCAGACCGGCGCGTGGGTCACCGTCACCGGCACCCTGCAGCGGGACGAGCCCGCCGTGCTCGAACCCCGCTTGACCATGACCGACCTCACCCCGGTGGCCGAGCCCTCGTCGCCGTACGAGACCCTCGTCTCCCCCACCGGCTGACCAAGGCCGATCCCGACGGAGGTCGCGCGCCACCACCTAGTGGGCGTACGACCCCCCGCGTGCGAACCCCCGAACGGGCCCGTGCGGGCACGCCTTCTGGCCACCTTCGGGCCGACATCGTGCCACTTCAAGAGGTTTTTCCAAGGTCGTACGACCACGATCCGAGTGATCGTGCGACCCACCGAGGCGCACCTGAACCGGATCGAGGACTGCATGAGCATTCGACGACCGTCCACCCGCCGACCTCGCGTCGACCGGACCGACCGGGCCGAGAACGCCGCCGGCGCCGCCCGGGCCTCGACCCTTCGGGTCCCCGTGGCCGTGGCCGCCCTTCTCGCCGCTGCGCTCCACGTGCCCATGACCATGCCGCACCTGCGGGCCGCCCCGTACATGGGCATCGCCTTCATCGCCTTCATGATCGCCACGAGCGTCGGGGCCCTCGCCCTGCTCGACCACGACCGCCGCCGTCACTACGGCGTGCTCGGCGCCCTGTGCGGCGCCGCCATCGTCACGTTCGTCGTGACCCGGCTGGTGGCCCTGCCCCAGCTCGGCGACGACGTCGGCCGCTGGACCGAGTCGACCGCGGTGGCGGCGCTGCTCAGCGAGGCCACGGTCGTCGTGCTCGCCACGATGGCCTGGTTCGGCGTGGGCGCCCGCACCACCCGGCGCCGCTGGATCACGGCATCGGGCCTGTCGGCCAGCGCGCTCAGCATCGCCATCGGCATCCCCGCCGTGGTCACCGGCGCCGGTACCACCATGGCCATGGCCGCCGCCCCGTCGCCCGGCATCGACTGCGGCGCCACCGCCGGCCCGACGCCGACCGTCGGCGCCTTCACGACCCCGCTGGCCATCCCGCCCAAGGTCGACCGGCGCAGCAGCACCACCCCGGTGAAGCTGTACATGCGGGCCGGCACCCACTCGTTCAGCCCCGACCTGCCGGCGACGCCCACGTTCGGCTACAGCCTGACGTCGTCGGGCGCCGACGTGTACGGCGGCCCCACCATCGAAGCGAGCCGCGACGTGCCGCTCAAGCTCTCGGTGAGCAACCAGCTCGGCACCCACCCGCTGGCCAACTACATCGACCCCGAGGTGATGGGCACCCAGGCCACCGATGCCGCGGCGCCGCGCGGCACGGTGCACCTCCACGGTGCCCACAGCGAGGCCAAGATGGACGGTCTGCCCGACTCCACCTTCGGTGTCGGCAAGGCGTTCACCTACACCTACGGCAACGACCAGGACGCCACCGGGCTCTGGTACCACGACCACGCCTGGGGCCTCACCCGGCTCCAGGTCACGGCCGGTCTCGCCGGCCAGTACTGGCTGCGCGACAGCTACGACACCGGCAGCGACGACAACCCGCTCGGCCTCCCGTCCGGGGCGTACGAGGTGCCGCTCACGCTGCAGGACCGCACGTTCAACGCCAACGGCACCTTCGCCTACCCCATCGGCCCACACTGCGGCATCGCCGGACTGCCCACCGGCTACCCCAACCAGTGGTCGCCCGAGTCGTTCGGTGACATCGCCACGGTGAACGGCAAGATCGAGCCGAACCTCGACGTGAACCGCGGCGTGTACCGCTTCCGCCTGCTGAACGGCTCGAACGCCCGCTTCTACAACCTGCGCCTCGAGCAGGTCGACGCCGCCGGCAACCGCACCGGCACGACGACGCCGTTCTCCGAGATCGGCACCGACGGCGGCCTGCTCAACGCCCCGGTGGCCATGACCGAACTGCGGGTCGCCCCCGCCGAGCGGGCCGACCTGCTGATCGACTTCAGCACGCTGCCGGCCGGTTCCCGGTGGCGGTTCGTGAACGACGCCCTGGCGCCCTACCCCGGCGGTGGCGACGCCGACATCGCCCAGATCATGCAGTTCACGGTGAAGGCCCGCCCCGGTCGCACCCTCAGCATCCCGACCCGCCTGCGCGGCGGCCGCAACCGCCCGGCCCTGCTGCCCGCGGTGGCCGGTGCCGACGACGCCGGGGTGCTCAGCGCCACCACGCTGAAGGCAGCGAACCGCCGCACGATCTCCCTGAACGAGATCGCCGACGACATCACCGACCCGCCCACCATCACCGGCGAGCCCGTGCACGTCATGGTCAACAACCTGTTCTTCGCCGACGCGGCCACCATGAAGCCCCGCACGACGCAGATCGAGACGCCCAAGCTCAACACGGTCGAGGAGTGGGACATCGTGAACACGACCGGTGACGCCCACCCGATCCACCTGCACCTGACCCAGTTCCGCCTGCTGAACCGCCAGGCCATCGTCACCGACGTCAACGGCGACACCACCTACGTCACCGACGGGGTGAACTGCAGCGGGGCGAACGCCGTGCCCGACCACTGCGTGCCGGTGCCCGGTCTGCCCAGCCCGTCGGTCGCCGGCATGGGGCCGTGGCCGGCCGTGTCGCCGACGCCGTACCTCGTGGGCGACACCGTCGCCCCGAACAGCAACGAGCTCGGCTGGAAGGACACCATCGTGGCCATGCCCGGCACGGTGACCCGCATCGTCGTGCCCTTCGGCGGCACGGCGGCGGGCATCCCGGCCCCGTTCGTGGGCGACCGCAAGAACGCCGCCGTCCAGCACTTCGCCGGGACGTACGTGTTCCACTGCCACATCCTCGAGCACGAGGACAACGACATGATGTCGCCCTACAAGGTCACCGCGGGCTGACCCCCGAGCCGGCGATGGTCCGGATCCGCCGTGCGGCGGGTCCGGGCCATCGTCGCGGGGCGGATGTGCCGGTCGGTCAGTTCGTGTCGGCGTCGGCCTCGGTGCGGCGCCACCGGAGGTACGCCTCCATGAAGCCGTCGAGATCGCCGTCGATCACGCCCTGCACGTTGCCGACCTCGTAGTCGGTGCGCAGGTCCTTGGCCATCTGGTACGGCTGCAGCACGTAGCTGCGGATCTGGCTGCCCCAGCCCACCTGGGCCTGGCGGCCACCGGCGATGCGCTGCAGCTCCGCGGCGCGCTCGTCGTCCCGGCGGGCGGCCAGCATCGCTCTCAGGCGACCCATGGCCCGCTCCCGGTTCTGGAGCTGGCTGCGCTCCTCCTGGCTCGAGGCCACGAGCCCGGTGGGGACGTGGATGTAGCGCACGGCCGAGGACGTCTTGTTGATGTGCTGACCGCCGGCGCCCGAAGCCCGGAAGACCTCCATGCGGATCTCGCTGTCGGGGATCTCCAGATCGCCGACGTCGTCGAGCACGGGGTACACCTCGACGCCGGCGAAGCTCGTCTGCCGGCGGGCGTTGCCGTCGAACGGGCTGATGCGCACCAGGCGGTGGGTGCCCCGCTCGGCCGTCATGAGCCCGAACGCGTAGCGACCGTGGATCGTGATCTCGGCCGACATGATGCCGGCCTCGGCCCCCTCGGAGATGTCGTCGACCTCGACGGTGAAGCCCCGTCGCTCGGCCCAGCGCGTGTACATGCGCAGGAGCATCTCGGACCAGTCCTGGGCGTCGACGCCGCCGTCCTTGGCGTTGATGCGCACGATGGCGTCGAGATCGTCGTGGGCCCCGGTGAACAGGCTGCGAAGCTCGAGCTCGTCGAGCTGGCGGGCCAGCGCGGCGATGGCCGCGTCGATGTCGGGCTCCTGGGAGGCGTCGTCCTCTTCACGGGCCATCTCGTGCAGCACCTCGACGTCTTCGAGGTCCTGGTTCAGCCGCGTGTAGATCGCCACGTCGTCGCGCGCCGCGGCGTACGCCCCGTTCACCTGGCGGGCGCGGTCCTGGTCATCCCAGAGATCGGGCTTCTGCACCTCGACCTCGAGCTCTTCGAGCCGGGCGCGGGTGTCGTCGATCTTGAGGTAGCCGTGCACCTCGTCGACCCGGCGGCGCAGCTCCTTCAGGTCATCGCCGAAGTCACGCATCGCGGCCGTGGCACAGCTTGAACTTCTTGCCCGACCCGCACGGGCACAGGGCGTTGCGCGGTGTCTTGTCCCAGTCGGTCTTCACGACCTGCTGCACCGGTGACCGGGGCGGCTCGGCCGTGGCCACGCTGGACCCGGGCGCCTCCTCGGCCATGGCCATGCCGACCGCGGCAGCGGCCATGCCGCCACCGACGTTGTCGTCGGGCGCCGAGTACGACACGTTCTGCACCATGGGCGCGGGCGGCGGCTCCTCCTGCACGACCTGCACGTGCATGACGTAGCGCACGAAGTCCTGCGAGATGCCGTGCATCATCTGCCCGAACATCTCGAAGCCTTCGCGCTGCCACTCCACCAGCGGGTCCTTCTGGCCCATGGCCCGCAGGTTGATGCCCTCCTGCAGGTAGTCCATCTCGTAGAGGTGCTCACGCCAGCGCTGGTCGATGATCTGGAGCATCACCTGACGCTCGATCTCGCGCATGACCTCGGAGCCGAGCTCCTCCTCGCGCTGCGAGTAGAAGCGCGTGGCCTCGGCCATCACGAGGTCGTACATCTGGTCGGTGCCCCGACACGCCGCCAGCTGCTCGACACTGACCTCGGTCGGGAAGAACGTCTGCAGCTCGGTGACGAGGCCGTCGAGGTTCCACTCGTCCTCGGCGTCGGACACGCAGTACGAGTCGATGGTGGTGTCGACGGCGTCGGCCAGGTACTGCAGGGCCTCCTCGCGCAGGTCGGCACCCTCCAGGATCTGATCGCGGCGCTTGTAGATGACCTTGCGCTGCTCGTTCATCACCTCGTCGTACTTGAGCACGTTCTTGCGGATCTCGGCGTTGCGCTGCTCGACGGTGTTCTGGGCCCGCTCGATGGCCTTGGTGACCATCTTCGCTTCGATGGGCACGTCGTCGGGCAGGGCCTTGCCCATGACCCAGCTCATGGCGCCGGTGGCGAACAGGCGCATCAGCTCGTCGTCGAGCGACAGGTAGAAGCGGCTCTCGCCCGGGTCGCCCTGGCGACCGGCGCGGCCGCGCAACTGGTTGTCGATGCGACGCGACTCGTGGCGTTCGGTGGCCAGCACGTACAGGCCGCCCAGCTTGCGGACCTCATCACCCTCGGCCTTGCACTCGTCGGTGTACTTGTCGAGCATCTGCTGGTAGCGGGCCTGGCCGTCCTCGGCGTTGGGGTCGAGACCCTCGGCCAGCACCTCGCGCATGGCCAGCCCCTCGGAGTTGCCGCCGAGCAGGATGTCGACGCCACGTCCGGCCATGTTGGTGGCCACCGTGATGGCGTGCAGGCGACCGGCCTGGGCCACGATCTGGGCCTCACGCAGGTGCTGCTTGGCGTTGAGCACCTCGTGGGGGATGCCGCGCCGGGCGAGCTGCTTGGAGAGGTACTCGCTCTTTTCGACCGAGATGGTGCCCACGAGCACGGGCTGACCCTTCTCGTAGCGCTCGGCGATGTCTTCGACCACCGCGTCGAACTTGGCGGCCTCGCTCTTGTAGATGAGGTCGGCCTGGTCGAGGCGGACGGTGGGCCGGTTCGTGGGGATGGGGACGACCTGGAGGGTGTAGGTGCTCATGAGCTCGGCCGCCTCGGTGGCCGCCGTACCCGTCATGCCGGCGAGCTTGCGGTACATCCGGAAGTAGTTCTGCAACGTGATGGTGGCCAGCGTCTGGTTCTCCTCCTTGATCTTCACCCCCTCCTTGGCCTCGACCGCCTGGTGGATGCCCTCGCTCCAGCGCCGGCCCTCGAGGATGCGACCGGTGAACTCGTCGACGATCTTCACCTCGCCGTGCTGGACGATGTAGTCCTTGTCCCGCTTGTACAGCTCCTTGGCCTTGATGGCCACGGTGAGCTGGTGCACGAGGTTCTGCTGCACGGCGTCGTAGAGGTTGTCGATGCCGAGCTCGCGCTCGACCGACTCGATGCCCTCTTCGGTGGGTGCGACCGTGCGCTTCTCCTCGTCGACCTCGTAGTCGACCTCGGCCTTCAGCTTCCGGGCGATGGCCGCGAACTTGTAGTACAGCTTGGCCGCGTCGGCCACGCGACCCGAGATGATGAGAGGCGTGCGGGCCTCGTCGATGAGGATCGAGTCGACCTCGTCCACGATGGCGAAGGTGTGGCCGCGCTGCACCTTGTCGGCCGGCGTGGTGGCCATGTTGTCGCGCAGGTAGTCGAAGCCGAACTCGTTGTTCGTGCCGTAGGTGATGTCGCACGCGTACGACTGGCGCTTGATCATGGGGTCGTCCATGTCGGGCAGCACGAGACCGACGGTGAGCCCCATCCACCGGTGGAGGCGACCCATCCACTCGGCGTGGAACCGGGCCAGGTAGTCGTTCACGGTGATGACGTGGACGCCCTGACCCGACAGGCCGTTCAGATAGGCGGGCAGGGTCGACACGAGGGTCTTGCCCTCGCCCGTCTTCATCTCGGCGACCCAGCCGAAGTGGAGCGCGGCCCCACCCATGAGCTGGACGTCGAAGTGGCGTTGACCGATGACGCGCTGCGAAGCCTCACGGACGACGGCGAACGCCTCGATGAGGAGATCGTCGAGGTCCTCGCCGTTGGCGAGCCGTTGCCGGAACTCGGTGGTCTTGGCCTTGAGGGCGTCGTCGGAGAGCTTCTCGAGATCGGCCTCCAAGGCGTTGATGTCAGGCACGAGGCCGGCGAGCGCCTTGAGCTTCTTGCCTTCGCCGGCGCGCAGGATGCGATCGAGGATTCCCATAGACCCCTCCATCCTACCGGTCGACCCCTCCGGGCCGGTGGCCAGGAAGGCAAGGATGAGCGACGGGCTAGCCCGCGGCGGCCCCCGAACCGGGCGGGGGTGCCGCCTTGTGCGCCTTGCCGTGATGCTGGGCCATGAGTCGGCTCTTCAGCGTCTGGAGCTGGTGCTCCAGCTTCTCGACGGCCAGATCCACCGCGGCGATGGGATCGATCGCCGCCACCTTGGCCACCAGGCGGTGACCGTGGCCGTCCATCGTCACCTCGCACACCTCACGCTCGGAGATGCGGGGGTTCCGCTCCTCCGTGAAGTGCACCTCGGCGCGATCCATGCCACCCACGATGCGGTCCAGCTTGCCGATCTTGAACTGCACGAGCTCACGTTGCCCGGGCGACAGATCGATGTGCCGGCAGCTCACGGTGACATCCATGCGCACCTCCGGTTGAGCCGACACCTGACGTGTCGGCCGGTTCGCTCCGGTCACGGACTGCGACCGGCACTGGGAGACTACGTCCGCCACCTTGGCCGCCGCGCCGGGCAGGGGACCCGGACTCTCGGGCCGAAGGCCCGTGGTGTGACACCGGGCCCTGAGGGGTCGCCGCCACCGCGACCGCCCGGACCACCCGCACGCCCGCCGCCAGCAGGGCCGAACGGGCTGCGCTCAGCGTGGCCCCCGTGGTGACCACGTCGTCCACCAGCAGCACCCGGGAGGGCACCTGCCCGACCACGACGAACGTGGGGCCGTGCAGACGTTGGGCCCGGGTACGACCGGTCTGCGGGACCGACCCGACGCGCCGCAGCAGGCGGCGGGCCGGCACCCCGAGCCGCACCGCCACCGCGCCGGCCAGCAGCTCGGCCTGGTCGAACCCGCGGGCCCGGCGACGCCCGGGCGAGGTGGGCACCCACACGACCGCATCGAACGGGCGACCGCGGGCCGGCGACCGCGACGACCCGGCCCCGGCCAGCGCGACCAGGGCGTCGGCCAGCAGCGGCACCACGCGGCGGGCGTCGCGATACTTGAGCGCGGTGACCAGCTGGCGCCCGGCACCCTCGTAGGCGATGAGAACAGGCACCGGCGCGTCGACCGGGGGCGGGATCAGGCCGGCCCGGCAGGCCGGGCACAGCCCGGACCGGTCACGGACCGAGCGACACACGGCGCAGACGACGGGCAGCAGCATGCCCGTCGTCGTACGCCGACGGTGTCACAGAGATGCGGGGCGGGCCGGCACCGGGCTCAGTACCGGTAGTGATCGGGCTTGAACGGCCCGCCGAGGCCCACGCCCAGGTACTCGGCCTGATCGTCGCTCAGCGGGGTGATCTTGGCACCGAGGGCCTCGGCATGGATCCGCGCCACCTTCTCGTCGAGGCGCTTGGGCAGCGTGTACACGCCGATCGGGTACTCCTCGCGCTTGGTGAACAGCTCGATCTGGGCCAGCACCTGGTTCGAGAACGACGAGCTCATCACGAAGCTCGGGTGGCCGGTGGCGCAGCCGAGGTTCACCAGCCGGCCCTCGGCCAGCACGATCACCGAATGGCCGTCGGCGAACGTCCACAGGTCGGTCTGCGGCTTGAGCTCGACGCGTGTGGCGCCCGAGCGGGCCAGACCGGCCATGTCGATCTCGTTGTCGAAGTGGCCGTTGTTGCAGACGATGGCGTTGTGCTTCATGCGGGCCATGTCGTCGACGGTGATGATGTCGGTGTTGCCGGTGGCGGTCACGAAGATGTCGATGGTGGAGACGACCTCGTCCTTCAGCACGACCTGGTAGCCCTCCATGCACGCCTGCAGCGCGTTGATGGGATCGACCTCGGTGATGAGCACGCGAGCGCCCTGGCCCCGGAGGCTCTGGGCGCAGCCCTTGCCCACGTCGCCGTAGCCGCAGACCAGCGCGGTCTTGCCGCCGATCATCACGTCGGTGGCGCGGTTGATGCCGTCGATCAGCGAGTGCCGGCAGCCGTACAGGTTGTCGAACTTCGACTTCGTGACCGAGTCGTTGACGTTGATCGCCGGGAACAGCAGCTCCTTGCGCTCCAGCATCTGGTACAGCCGGTGCACGCCGGTGGTGGTCTCCTCGGTCACACCCTTGAGCTCGGCGGCCATGCGCGTCCACTTCGTGGGGTCGTCGCGCAGGGTCTTGTTCAGCAGGCCGAGCACGATGGCGAACTCGGGGTTGCTGGCGCTGCCCGGGTCGGGCACCTCGCCCTTGCGCTCGAACTCGACGCCCTTGTGCACGAGGAGGGTGGCGTCGCCGCCGTCGTCGAGGATCATGTTGGGACCGTCGGAGCCCGACGTGAGCGGCCACGACATCATCTGCTCGGTGCACCACCAGTACTCCTCGAGCGTCTCGCCCTTCCAGGCGAACACGGGCACGCCCTGCGGGTCCTCGGCGGTGCCGGCGGCGCCGACGGCGATGGCCGCGGCGGCGTGGTCCTGGGTGGAGAAGTTGTTTCAGCTGGCCCAACGCACCTGGGCGCCGAGCACGACGAGGGTCTCGATGAGCACGGCGGTCTGGATGGTCATGTGCAGCGAGCCCGAGATGCGGGCGCCGGCCAACGGCTTGGACGGGCCGAACTCGCGACGCAGGGCCATGAGGCCCGGCATCTCGTGCTCGGCGAGGTGGATCTCCTTGCGCCCGAAGGGCGCGAGCGAGAGGTCGGCGACGCGGAAATCGCGGCGCGCGGCAGTGGACGTCATGGAAGCCTCCACGATGGAACGAACGGGATGGGTTGGTTCACCGTGGGCTGGGGCCTGCTGGCACCACTCTCGTCAGCCCGACATCGGCGCCCGAAAGGATACCCTCAGTCGCCGAGGATGATGGCCGACACATCGGCCAGGTAGTGGCTGAAGCCCCGGAGGTAGTACGCGTTCATGCGGTTGGCCACCCCGTTGGTGGACAGCGGCACCACGGCCAGGTTGGGGATGACCTGCCCCGCCTCCATGTTCAGGTTCGAGGCCAACGGCCGGGCGGCGTCGCTCGGATAGGCCGTCAGGTAGCTGCCCGCGGTCACGTCGGTGGCCGTGATGTTCATCACCAGCCCGCCCACTTTGCCGACCGACGTACCGTTGCGGGTGAGCGACCCGACGAAGTCGGAGAAGTCCCACGTGTCGACCTGGTTGGTCCCGATGCGCCGGCCGTCGTCCCGGGTGTCGAACGCCCGGAACGGCGCCGACAGCGGCAACACCCGCCCGGCGTAGGTGGCCGGATCGGCACCGGCCCGGTAGTACCCGACGACGTCGGCGACCAGATGGGTGCGGCCCAGGTGGTTGTACAGGCTGACCTTGCCGCCGGCGCCCATCTTCACCATGACCAGGTTCGGTCGGGTCTCCCCCTTCAGCAGGTTCAGGCTCGACGCCTCGGGTCGGCTCAGCCCGGCCGGGTACGCGGTCACGAACGTCTCGAACGACGGCTCGGTGCCCGTGAGGTTCAGCACCACGGCCGACAGGTCGTTCACCGTGGCCCCGTTGCGGTCGGTGAAGCGACCGCTCACCTGCACGTCGATGATGCCGGTCTGACCGACCGGCGCGGCCGGCGCGCCGGTGCCCTCACGCGTGTCGAGGATGCGCTGGGGCGTCACCGGGATCAGACGGCTGCCCTGCCCCGCGCTCACCGACGCATCGGCGCTGGCGTACCAGCCGACGACGTCGAGCACCATGTCGGCCGCACCGAAGTTCACGTACACCGACACCTGGCCGCCCCCGCCCACCCCGACCACGGCCAGGTTGGCCGCCGAGCGGCCGGCGGTGATGTTCAGCGTGGACGCCAACGGCAGCGAGGTACCCGCCGGATACACCGTGACGTAGCCCGAGGAGGTGGGATTCGTGGCGGTCACGTTCAGGGCGACCGCCAGCACACCGGTGGCGGGCACCCCGGTACCGGCCACGCCGGCCACCGTGACGTTGACCGCCTCGCCGCCGCGCACCTTGGCCAGCGGCGCCCCCTGGCCGAGGCGCGTGTCGAGCACGCGCACCGGGTTCACCGGGAAGTACTCGCCACCCGGACCGCCGGCGGAGGCCGCCCGCGCCGACGGGGACCCGGCACCGAGGGCCCCGACCACCAGCAGCACGGCGGTCGCCAGACGCGCCACCCGTCTCGTCGTCCTTCGATCCTTCGCCACGTACCCACCTCCAGCGCCCGCCAGCGAGACCCGAAACGCTACCGGCGGATCCGTCCCAGCAAAAGGCAGGTCCCACATCCGCCGCACGGCGACCGGCGTCGGTCCGATCGCCCGGCGCGCTCAGTCCGCGAAGGTCGGGGCGATGCCGGCCGAGGCCACCTTGGCCATGAGCCGCTCGTGCTCCGGATCGGCGACCGACTCGGCCTCGTCGACCAGCATGACGGGGATGCCGTCACGCACGTGGTAGCGACGGTGCAGACGCGGGTTGTAGAGCGCGGCCTCGTCCTCGACGTAGTACAGCGGGCCCTTGTCCTCGGGGCAGGCGAGGATCTCCAGGAGACGGGGGTCGAGTGCCATGCCCGCCACCGTACCAAGCCGGGGCCGGGGACCCCCGCTCAGCTGGCGGCGGTGATGCGGGCGAGGACCTCGGCCACGTGGTCGTCGCACTCGGCGCGCGTGGGCGCTTCGAGGTTCAGACGCAACAGCGGCTCGGTGTTCGACGGTCGCAGGTTGAACCACCAGCGGCCGGCGTCGACCGTGAGGCCGTCGAGCCGGTCCTGGGTCTGGCCGGCGTACGCCTTGGCCACGACCTCGATGACGGCGTTCGGATCGTGCACCGAGGTGTTGATCTCGCCCGAGGCCTCGTAGCGCTCGAACGGCTTGCGCAGGACCGACAGCGGCACGCCGGCGGCACACAGCTGCTCGAGCACGACCATCGTGGCGATGATGCCCGAGTCGGCCCGGTAGTTGTCCCGGAAGTAGTAGTGCGCCGAGTGCTCGCCGCCGAACACCGCACCGGTCTCGGCCATGAGCTGCTTGATGAAGCTGTGGCCCACCCGGGTGCGCACCGGCACGCCGCCGCGCTCGCGCACGACCTCGGGCACAGCCTTGGAGCAGATGAGGTTGTACAGGATGGTGCCGCCCGGCTCCTTGGCCAGCGCCCCGGCAGCGAGGATCGCCGTGGTGGTGGAACCCGACAGGCCGCGGCCCGTCTCGTCGACCAGGAACACGCGGTCGGCGTCGCCGTCGAAGGCGAGACCGATGTCGAAGCCACCCGACACCACCCGGGCCATCAGGTCGCGCTGGTTGGCCGGCTGGATCGGGTCGGCCGGATGGTTCGGGAACGTGCCGTCGAGCTCGCCGTACATGACCTCGAGCTCGAAGGGCAGCGTGGCGAACACCTTGGGCACGATGAGACCACCCATGCCGTTGGCGGTGTCGGCCACGACCTTGAGCGGCTTGAACAGCGACAGGTCGGCGAACGAGCGGACGTGGTCGGCGAAGGCGTCGAGGAGATCGACCTCCTCCTCGGAGCCGGTGGAGGCGGCGGCGGGCGGGCCCTTGCCCTCGAGGACGGCGGCAGCGGTGTCACGGATGTCGGCCAACCCGGTGTCGAGCCCGATGGGCTTGGCGCCGGCGAGGCACATCTTCATGCCGTTGTACTGGGCCGGGTTGTGCGACGCCGTGAACATGACCGCCGGCGCATCGAGGTTGCCGGCGGCGAAGTAGACGAGGTCGGTCGACACGAGGCCGAGGTGCACCACGTGCAGGCCTTGGCCGCGGACGCCTTCGGCGAAGGCCGCGGCCAGCTCGACACCCGTGGGGCGCATGTCGCGACCGATGAGGACCTTGGTGACCGGCCGCTCGCCCGGCCGGTCGAGCACGAAACGGGCGAAGGCCACACCGATGGCCCGGCACATCGCCGCATCGAGCTGATCGGGGACGGTGCCCCGCACGTCGTAGGCCTTGAAGATGGGGTCGAGTCGGCTCATGGCTCCGGTTCCGGTCGGGGAGGCGGCAGGGGCGCTCCTGGCGCGGGTGGCGGTACCACCCAACCCTGCGCGGGCGGCGACGATGCTACGGCCCCATCGGCCGGATCGACACCCCCTCCCGACCAAACCGGTGGCGCGACGTACCGGTCGCCCGGTGCGACGTCGCCGGCACGAGCGGCCGACGGATCGATCGACGGTTCGAGCGGCTGGGCCGGACCGGCCCACCGGGGCGCCTCGTCGACCGTGTCCACGTCGTACAACGAGATGGGCGACACCCTCGTCGGGGTCTCGGTGTCACCGGTGTCCGATGACGGCGGCTCGTAGCCGGGCCCCTCGAAGCCGGGGCCACCGAAGCCGGGGCCGCCCTCGGTCGGCTCGCCGTCGGTGAGCTCGTCCTCGCGCCGACGTACGAGGCCGGTCACGTAGCTGACCGGACCCAGGCGCCACAGGGCCAGCAGCCCGAGGAGGCCGACGGCGGTGAGGGCGTACGAGACCACGTCGAGTCGGGTGTAGCCGTAGTGCAGCCGCACCGAGGTGGACGTGGGCACCACCACCATCAGGTTCGGGGCCACGCGGTACGGACCCTCGGCCCCCGACACCTTCCAGTTGGGGAAGTAGCTCGACTTCACCAGCACGGGCACGCCGATCTTGTCGACGTCGAAGGAGATGAAGTCGTCGCCGGTCTGGGCGTTCGTGACCGTCACCTCGGGCAGCGGGCGGGCCTCGACCGTGCCCACCGGCGCCACGCGGGCCAGCGTCGAGTTCGTGGTCTTGGTTTCACCGACACGACCGAGCTTGGTGCGCTGCCACGAGGCTGGGCCGGCGTTCACCGGCATCGCCGTCCACTCGTCCTGGTGCTGGAACCAGCTGGCGCCGATCTCCAGCCAGCGATCGCGGTTGCCGGTGTCCTCGCCGGTGACCACCACCGGCTCGTTCTTCAGACCGGTCACGAGCGGGCTGTCGGCCACCTCGTAGACGTGCCACGGGTAGCTGGTGGCGACCTCCTCGAGGCGGGGCTCGGCCGCGGCCTTGGCCACCATGTCGGGCTGGTAGGCCAGGTAGTAGCGCACGCCCAGCGTCTGCATGTAGGTGACGCCCTTGTCGAGCTGGCCGTCCTCGTACTGGAGCCGGCGCACCGGGTTCGAGCTCTTCTTCGACGCCGCAGCCGCGGTGATGAAGTGGTAGGGCGTCGTGCCCGACGCCTCGAAGTACAGGCCTTCCATGGAGCCGATGCAGCCGTCGGTCCAGAACGGCAGGAGCATCAGCGCCATCGGCGTGCCGTACTTGTCGATGTCGTTGTTGTTCTCCCACAGGGCCCGGCCGCACCCCTTGGTCTGGCCGAGGTCCTTCATGGTAGAGACGATGCCGCTGTACTCGCCGTAGGCCTGCTTGCGCTCGTAGCCCTCGTAGTTCCACTTCGCCCAGCTGTCGACGAAGCCGCGCTCGGACTGCTTCACCCGAAACGGTCCCCACTGGTAGACGGTGACGTCCTGTCCCTTGATCTTGGCGACCTTGATGGTGCCGAACGGCAGGCGCTGCAGGTGGAAGCCGACGACGAGCAGCGTGCCCACCAGCCCCACGGCGGCGGCGCCGACGCCGACGGCCCGGCGCACGTCGTGGTCGAACGGCCGGATGAGCCGGGCCACACCGCGCCCGATCTCGGCGATGCCCAACGCCACCAGCAGGTAGCGCATGAGGTACATGAACGGCAGCAGGCGGGCGTTCCACAGCAGGCTCTGCGGCCACACCGCGGCCCAGACCCAGTAGAAGATCGTCATCGTGCCGATGAGGATGCCGGGGCGCCAGCGACGCACCACCGAAGCGGCCAGCCCGAGGGTGGCCGTCAGCGTGATCGCCCAGTCGATCCACAACCGCTGGGGAAAGAACATCTGCCAGTACGAGTCGGGGATGTTGTTGCCGTTCGGCGCGTTCCCGACGGGGCGGCGCTCGTAGAACATGTCGGTGCCGAAGCCGTGACGCAGCTGGAACGGCAGCAACCAGAACGCGGTCAACAGGAACGCCACGAGCGCCACCGGCCAGAAGTACTTCCAGCGCTTGCGGTCGGCGTAGAACAGGAAGGCCAGGCCGGCGCCGATGATCACGAAGAACAGCACGATGCCGTGGCTGAGCCCGGCCAGCGCGGCCAGGCCCGCCGACCACGCCCGCCGCCTCCCGGTGCGCAGGCCGTTCACGAAGACACCGAAGAAGAAGAACGCCAGCGACAGCGCGATCGAGAAGGAGAACTCGCCCGCCATGGTGGAGGCGATGTTGCCGCCGTAGATCGTGAACGAATCGTCGAACAGGAACACCACCGCGGCACAGGCGAACAGCTGCGGGATCGGGAAGCGCAGCCCCGACATCTTCCCGAAGAACCACGTGCCCACCGGCAGCGACGCCAGGCCGAGCACGCTGACGATCTTGAGGGCGATGCCGTAGGGCAGCACCAGGTTGAGACCCACGACCATGAGCGCGGGGATGACCATGTAGAACTGGTACATCGGGAAGCCGGCGTACCAGTCGGGGGACCAGCCCGACAGGCGCCAGTGCGGCAGGATGTGGTCGCGCAGGTACGCCGGGCCCCACACGTGGGCGCCCATGTCGCCCCCCGCGGGTGTGGTGTCGGCCAGGATCAGGCTCGGGTGGAGCTGGCCCACCACCATCCACACGGCGGCGAAGACGACCACCGCGGTGGCGACGGCTTCGATCCAGACCCACTGGTTGGGGCTGGGCGGCCAGTACCGCTCCCACAGCCCGGGGGCCGGTTGGAGTTCATGCCAGTCGTCGTCGGCGTCGTGGCCGGCGAGCGTCGGTGCTGGTTCGAGTACGTCGGTCATGTGAGCCCTCGCCGGTGAAACCGCTCCATGCTGCCACCACGCGCCGTGCCGGCGCGGTCAGGCATCGACCCACCGGACCGGGCGGGACCTTGCCATCGTAGGGGCGACCGGTCCGAAAGGTTCCGTCCGCGGGCAGACGGCCGCCCTCAGCGTTTGGGGTTGAGCAGGAGGATGACCGTGGTCGCGTTGAACGCGGCGTGGGCCATCATCCCCATGCCCAGCCGGCGCGTCCGGTGGGCGCAGTACCCGAGCACCAGACCGAACAGCAGGAGCCCGGCGAACTGCAGAGGCTGGAAGTGGATGAGGGCGAACAGCACCGCCGAGCCACCGATGGCGAAGCCGTCGGAGTAGCGCGCGCTGATGGCCCGCTGCACCAGGCCCCGGAAGAACAGCTCCTCCACCAGCGGGGCACCCACCACCACGAGCAGCACCACCAGCACCACCCCGATGCGGTCCTGGGCCTTGTCGGTGAGCTCCTGGGCCGGTTTGTCGAGCGACGACGTGTCGACGCCCACGGCCCGCATGCCCGCGTACAGGATCGGGATGAACACGAGCTGCACGATGACGCCGATGGGCAGACCCCAGAGGTCGACGAGGCGGAACCCGAACCCGTAGTCGTCGCGCAGTCGGCCCGTGCCGAAGAGGCGGCTCACCAGCACCGCGGCCACGGTCAGCCCGATCCACGCCGGCAGCTGCACCAGGCCCACGACCCACAGCGGCAGGTCGGCCCGGTCGGTCTTCGAGTAGCCCGTGGCCGCCAGCACGATGGCCGCACCGAACACCCCGACGCTGAACGCGCCAACCCACGCCAGCAGCGCGGTGCCGACGTTGTAGCGAGGCTGATCGGGCGCCGGACGCACGACGATCGAGGGTAGCGCGGGCGCAGGCGCGGGGCCTGCAGTGGAGAGGTCAGCCGGCGAGGCGCGTGAGGAGCCCGGCGCCGCGATCGTCGAGCTCCCAGCCCATCGGCACCCGCACCCGGGCGGCGTGGCGCGCACACAGGTCGTAGCCGTGCGGATCACGCTCGAGGCTCAGCTCGTCGAGCCACACGACCTGACGGGCGTACACGTAGGTCAACGTGGCGGCGGCCGGTTCGGCGCAGCCGGGTCGCGAGCACTGGCGGAGCACTCGAACGACGCTACCGGCCGGCGCCGGGTGAGCGGTGGACGCTCCGTCAAGGCTTCCTCTGGTTCGGTGAGACCGTTCACAGAGAGTTTCCAGGCGGACGACCGCACTGAAGAACCGGTTCGCTCGTATCATCGGCCCATGAGCAACCTTCCGCCGCCCCCTCCGCCGCCCCCCAGCGGTCGGGGACCGGGCCCGTCGGGCCCCCCTCCCCCTCCCGAGCGCCCGCGCCGCCCCGTCGGTGGCGGCAACAACGGCGGCCCGGGTGGCACCGGCGGCCCGGCTCGCCCCACCTCCATGCCGCGCTGGGCCATCGTGCTCGTCATCGGCCTGATCATCGCCGCCCTGATGGGGTCCCAGTTCCTGCAGCAGAGCACGGGTGAGCGGGTCACGTACTCCGACTTCCTCGCCAAGGTCTCGGCCGACCAGGTCACCAAGATCCGGTACAACAACGACTCGGCCATCATCACCGGTGAGCTGAAGGACGGCACGAAGTTCACGACCACCGGCTTCGCCCGCATCCCCGACAGCGACTACAAGCTGCTCCAGGATCACAACGTCATCATCGACCCGCGGTCGCCCACGTCGAACTGGCTCACCGGGCTCCTGCCCGTGCTGCTCCCGTTCGTGCTGATCATCGGCTTCTTCGTGTGGATGCAGCGCCGGGCCGCCGGGCAGATGGGCAACGTCATGTCCATCGGTCGCAGCCGGGCCAAGGCGTACACGACCGACAAGCCGTCCACCACGTTCGCCGACGTGGCCGGCTATGACGGCGTGAAGCAGGAGATCCGCGAGGTCGTCGACTTCCTGCGCATGCCCGAACGCTTCAAGGAGATCGGCGCCCGCATCCCCAAGGGGATCCTGCTCGTCGGTCCCCCCGGCACCGGCAAGACGCTCTTCGCCCGTGCGGTGGCCGGTGAGGCCGGTGTCGGCTTCCTCTCGGTCACCGGCTCCGACTTCATGGAGATGTTCGTCGGCGTCGGCGCCAGCCGCGTCCGCGACCTCTTCCAGCAGGCCCGCAAGATGGGCCGGGCCATCATCTTCGTGGACGAGATCGACTCGATCGGCCGCCAGCGCGGCGCCGGGCTCGGCGGCGGTCACGACGAGCGCGAGCAGACGCTCAACCAGATGCTCGCCGAGATGGACGGCTTCGAGGCCTCCGAAGGCATCGTGATCATGGCGGCCACCAACCGGCCCGACATCCTCGATCCCGCCCTGCTGCGCCCGGGCCGCTTCGACCGCACCGTGGTCGTGCCGCTGCCCGAGTACGAGGAGCGCCTCGCCATCCTCAAGGTCCACGCCCGCGACAAGCGCATCGGACCCGACGTCGATCTCGGCACCATGGCCAAGGGCACGCCCGGCATGTCGGGTGCCGACCTGGCCAACCTGGTGAACGAGGCGGCCCTGTTCGCCGTGCGCCGCGGTGGCCGGGTCATCGAGAGCATCGACTTCGAGTCGGCCCGTGACCGGGTGCTCATGGGGGCCCGCCGCGAGAGCCTGGTGCTGTCGGCCGAGGAGAAGCGCATCACCGCCTACCACGAGGGTGGGCACGCCCTGCTCGCCACCGTGCTGGCCAACTCCGACCCGGTCCACAAGGTCACCATCCTCCCCACCGGCATGGCCCTGGGTGTCACCCAGACCCTGCCCGAGGAGCGCCACAGCTACAGCCAGGACTACATCGAGGACGCGATCTGCATGACCCTCGGTGGCCGCATCGCCGAGGAACTGGTCTTCGACCAGCGCACCACCGGCGCCTCCAACGACCTGGAGAAGGCCACCAGCCTGGCCAAGCGGATGGTCCGCGAATGGGGCATGAGCGACCGCATCGGGCCCATGGCCTGGGAGACGCGGGGCCAGGTGTTCCTCGGTGAGGACCTCATGACGTCAGGCCGCGAGTACTCCGACGACACCGCCCGTCTCATCGACGAAGAGGTGTCGAGCGTGCTCCACCGCCAGGAGACCCGGGCCCGCGACATGATTCGCATGCACCGCAAGGGCCTCGACCTCGTGGCCCAGGCCCTGCTCGACAAGGAGACCATCGACGGGGCCGAGGTGGCCCGCCTGGTCCAGGCCGGCCTGGCCGAGCCGTCGAGCAACGGATCCAGCGTCGAGTCGGCCGCTCCGGAGCGCACCGACGGCCGCTGAGCCCGAGCCGCTCACCAACTGACGGAACCCGCATCGAGGGGTCGGCTCCGGCCGGCCCCTCGGGCGCGTCCTGGCCCCTACCGGCCCAGATGGGGTTCGGGTGACGAGCCCGGGTCGCGAGCCTCGGCCACGGCCGCCCACAGGTCGGTGGCGCTCACCGGGCCCACGAAGCTGGCCCGCACCACGCCGTCGGCATCGGCCACGCACACGATGGGCACCGCGTCGATGGCGTAGCGCCGGTGCACCTCGTGGCGCGCCCCGACCTCGACATCGTCGACCGCCACGGCATCGCTGGCCAGGGCGGCGACCTTCTCTCGCATCAACGCGCAGCTGTCGCACGTGGCCGAGCTGAACAGCGCCACCAGCCACGGCGCCTCGGGCCGGGCGAACTCGCGCCGGTCGAGCTGGGCCGGGGCGTGGAACGACGGCTGGGTGGGGGCCTCGGTCTGCTGTCGGCGGCGCAGCACGAGCGCGACCACCCCGGCGGCCACGGCCAGCACCAGCGCCAGGAGCGCCCGCTCGATCATGCCTGCGACCGTAGGCGCGCCCGGCCGGCGGGGCCAGGACCGGACGCCCTGCGGCCCGGTGCGGTCAGGTGCCGGCGGGGATGCCGTAGGTGATCGTGGCGCCCGGCTGACCGGTGGGGGCCGACAGCAGGCGTTCGGCCACCAGCTCGACGTCGGCGGTGACCACCACCGGCGCGGCACCGGCACCCAGGCCGTCGAGGTCCCAGCGCACCGTACCGCCGGCGGGCACGGTCACGTCGGACAGGTCCTTCACCGGTACGAGGCCGGCGGGGCCGAGCGTCTTCACCGTGACCGTGGCCGGCGTCGGCGACGGGTTGGCGACGATGAGCACCGAGGACCAGCCCGCAGGCGGCGTCGCCGCGAACTGCCACGTGCGCGACAGCAGGCGGCTGCCGAGTTGCACGGTCGTGACGACGCGCGGATCGCCGGTGCGACGCAGCAGGCGCTCGACCACGACCGGCTGCCCGGCGCCCGCCACCACGAGCGCGCTGTACACACCGTCGGGCACGTTGTCGGTGCCGTTGACCGGCACGAGCAGGCTGCCACCGGCCGGGACTGTGACCGTGACCGGGACCCCGAACACGGCCGGCGCACCACCCACCGGCGTTGCGCCGCCGGTGGGGTCGGCCGGGTCGACCGCCGCGGTGGAGGCGGTGGCATCGGCCCCGGCGGTGGCCGGTTCGGCGGCATCGACACCGGCGGCCGGGTTCCCGGCCGCCGGCAGCAGCCGGACCGTGACGTCGGCCGACAGGTCGTTCGGGTTGTAGATGGCGAAGCTGGTGGCGGCGGACCCGACCTCGTCACCACCCTTCACCTCGACGTCGGCGAAGATCCACTGCGTGCCCGCCGACGGCGCCGCCAGTCCGGCCACCAGCGTGCGGCGCGGCTTGGTCTTGTAGACCTGCTGGCGGCCCACGACCACGCGCCCGGCGTCCGCGGTGACGGCGACCGACACCTGCTGCTTGCGCTGCACCACCGAGTCGATGGTGACGACGGCCAACGAGCGCGGCGGCACCGGCTTGCGCTGGAAGCTGGGCGGGCGGCGCACCCCACCGTCGTCGGCGAACACCATGCTGATGGTCGCCTGGTCGGGGAACGGGTTGTACACGAGCAAGGTGTCCTGGGCATCGGTGGTGGTGGCCCCGTCGGCCAGGTACCACGTCTGCGACGGTGCCGTGGCACACGGGCTCACCGCCTGACCCACGGCGGTGTCGTCGAGGAGGGCAGCCGAGCGTTGCTCGACCACGAGGTTGCCCGACGTGGTCTCGACCTGGGCGGCGGCGAAGCGGGCCTTGGCCACCGTGGACACGTCCACCTCGAGCCGGGCCCGCGCCGCCACCTCGAGGCTCTGGCTGATGGCGATGCCCTCCGACGGGGTGATCGTGAGGGTGATGCGGGTCGGCTGGTCGCCGGCGTTGGCCAGCACGATGGCGCCCGACGGGCCGTCGGCACCCGCGGCCACCCCCGGGCAGAACCAGGTGGCGCCGAGTTGGGCGGCCGGGCGCAGCACGGGCATGGGGGCCGGGGTGAGCGTCCCGACGTCACCGGCGGGCGTGAGCGGCACCGTGCGGTCGCGGTCGGCCACCACCGGTACGGCCACCGCCGCCACCGCCACCACGGCGGCGGCCACGCGGACCACCAGAGCGGGGCGCGGCCTCATGACTCGTCCTCGGCCCAGCTCGGCTCCTCGTCGCCCCACAGGAGCCCGCCGTCCGACGGCACCGACGCCGGGGCCGCCGGGGGCCGGGCCTCGATCTCGTCGTCGAGCCACCCCGCCGGCAGACCCGTGGCGCGGTGCCAGGTGCGGGTCGGGGCGAGCACGTCGTCGGCCTCGGCCACACCCAGCGCACCCCGTCGGGGCAGGGCGAGGACGGCCAGCAACAACCAGGCCGCGATCTGCACCGCGATGGCCAGCCACCGCAGGGGGGAGGTCTCATACGACAGGCGGGCCACGCCGGCCACGCGCACCGAGTACGAGGTGGCCCAGCCGAACGCCGGCTCGCCGTTCACCGGGCCGGCGTCGGTCGCGAGCCTCCAGCGGTCGTCGAGCGGTTGGGCCACGTACACGGTGCCCACCTCCACCGGGCCCTCGGCCTGATCGGTGCGACCGGGCACGCCGGGCAGCACCGCGGTGGAGCCCTCGAGGTCGGCCTGCACCAGCGCGGCGGCACCCACCTGGCGGCTGGCGCTGGCCGCGGCGGCGCGCAGCTGGGCGCGCGCCGGGATCCACGCGGTGTTCTCGTACACGACCAGGCGCTCCTCACGGTCGATCGTGGGCGATCGCCGCAGGTCGAGCTGGCCGGCGAGCGCGGTGAGCAGGGTCGCGGGTTGACGCACGACCTCGGCCGGCACACCGAGATCGGCCACCTCGGGGGTCTCGATCCCACCGGGGGTCGCCGCCGGTGCCACCGCGACGTCCTCGGTCTGCACGATCACGAAGCGCACCCCGGCCGGGCCGAGCAGGTGGCCCAGACGGTCGGTCTGGCCATCGGCCGCCAGGAGCAGGGCGTCGCCCAGGTCGCGCTCGGCCACGTTCGCCGGGACGTACCAGCGCTGCGACAGCTGGGGACCGTCGCCGTCGGTCACGGTGTAGGCCAGCCCGCCGGCCAAGGGCCACCCGCCGCCGGCCAGCGTCTCGGCCCGACCGACCCAGAGCACGCGCGGCGTGCCCGCTCCGGGCGGCACCGGCAGCAGCCGCAGGTAGCGGGCCACGTCAGTACCGGGCAGCCCGTAGCGCCCGCCGAGGTGGGCGCCCAACGCCGGCCCGGTGGCCAGCACCACCCCGAGCGCAGCCACGAACGCCGCGGGCTGGCGCCAGGTGAGCTGGGCGCCGCGGATGGCGTGGTCGAACTCGGCGCCGCCGGCCGACACCGCCAGCGACAGGCCGAGGGCGGCCGGCGCCAGGAACACCTCGAGGGTGGGCGGGTTCGCGCCGAGCGATCCGCGCGACGCCAGCCAGGCGCCGACGAGCCCGAACGCGGCGAGCAGGAGGCCGCGCACGGCCCAACCGAGGCGCTCGTGGCGGGTCAGGGCCAGGCAGATCACCGCGGCGGCGATGGCGCCGAAGGCCAGTGCCACCTGGCCGTGGGGGCCGTCGGCGAAGCGGGCCAGCGCACCGATCGACAGGTGCGACGGGCCGAAGACCGTGGCCCGACCGAAGCCCCAGCCGAGACGCCCGCTCGACGCCAGCGGCCACGGCAGCAGCAGCAGGGCACCGACGGCCGTGGCGACCACGGCGTACCCGGCGGCCCGGGCCGACGCCGCCACCTGCCCGGCGATGAGCGACCCCACCAGCAGCGCGGCGGCCACCAGCACGGGCACGATCACGAACGCCGGCGCCAGCGCGGTGGCGAGGGCGACGATGAGGGCGAGACCGGCGGCGGCGGCCAGGCGCCCGTTGCGGGCGACGAACGGCGCCTGCCCCGACAGGCGCGCCACGCGGGCGGCGGCCCACGGGGTGGCGGCGAACACGAGCAACCCGCCCAGGCGGGCGCTGGCCACCGCGTTCACCCCGACCGGCAGGCCGGCGTACACGAGCAGGCCGGCCACGCGGGCGGTGGTCGAACGGAACGGGCGGGCCATGCGCCACGCACCCCACGCGCCGACCACCAGCGCGCCGAGCACCACGACGGTGCGCAGGAGCGCCATCTTCCCGAGCACCACCACGCCGGCCAGCCCGACCACGGCCAGGCCGGTGGGCACCGGCGCGCTGCGTCCGACGCCTACGGCGGACCAGCCCGACAGGTACGCCCGCAGAGCGGGGCGCGCCCCGTGCCCGAACGGCAGCAGCTCGCCCACGACGGGGACACCGCCGCGCACGAGCGAGCGCCCGCCGACAACGGCCAGCACCACGACGGCCAGCAGGGCCAGCACCGACGAGCGTTCGGCCCGCCGCACGCCGGTGGCCATCTGGCGCCCGGCGGTGCGCACGCCCACGAAGCGGCCGCCACCGGTGTCGGCACCGAGGCGCCGGAACTGGCGCAGCAGCGCGGCGCTGCCGCGCAGCTGGAAGCCGCGCACCTCGGCGTCGCTCACGACGCGCAGCTCGGCGACCTGCCTGCGCTTGGCGCTCAGCGAACCGGCGTGACCCAACGCGCCCAGGAAGCCCGACGCCAGTGCGCCGGCGCGCCGCACCCGCCCGATGAGCAGGCTGCCCAGGATCTCGAGCGCGGTCACCACGGCGAGCTGGGGCACGACCCGCACGAGATGGGCCACCGAGTACAGGCCGAACACCGTGCGCAGCCGGTTGTGCTCGCGGGCCGCGATGTCGGCCGCGGTCGCCGCCGGCGGGCGCCAGCGGGCCACGGCGTCGGGCACCACCAGCACGCGGGCACCGGCCACGTGGGCACGCCAGCAGAGGTCCAGCTCCTCGCCGGCCAGGTCGAGCTCGGGGTCGAACCCGCCCATGCGCCGGAACAGATCACCGCGGATCATCAGACACGCGCTGTCGAGGGCGAACACGTCGCGCACGCCGTCGTGCTGCTCCTGGTCGAGCTCGCCCATCGGCGCGTTGGGTGCCAGCTCGCCGAACTTGTCGGCAGCGTAGCCAGTGGAGGCCAGACGCTCGGGATGATCCCACAACATGAGCTTGGGGCCCACGACGCCGGCGTTCGACCGGTACACCTCGCGCACCAGGGCCGACACCGCGTCGGGGGCCAGCGCCACGCCGTCGCGCACGAAGCAGAAGAAGGCCGGGTCGCCCTGCACGAGCCGCAGCACCTCGTTGGCCACCCCGGCGTACCAGCGCCCGTCGCGCAGCTGGCGCACGACGGCGCCGGGGGTGACCCGACCGACGCGGGCGGGAAGATCGTCAGGGGCGTCGGCGCCCACCACGACGACGCTCAGGTTGCGGTGATCCTGGGCGGCCACACCGGCGAGCACATCGTCGAGATCGGGATCGGCACCGCGGGTGACGACGACCAGCACCACCGGTGCCTGCTGGAGAGGGTCGTCGTCCACGAGGGTCCGAGGCTACTCGTGAACGATCCTGTGGCTCCGGCACCCGTTGCCCACATCGGGTGTCCTTGCACCAGGGCCGGATCGGCTTCCGCATCCGAGTGCTTGCAATAGTTAGCAGTAGTCGCTACAGTGATGAGCACAGGGGCACGGAGCCCCATCCGGATCACCAACGATCCCGCCGCACCGAACGAGGAGCCCCCCATGGCCGCCAGGACCAGCACCAAGACCGCCCCCAAGACCAGCAGCAAGACCGCCCCCAAGAGCAGCACCAAGACCGCCCCGACCGCCGCCCCGGCCGACAAGAGCGTCGCCGACCGCATGGCCGAGATGGCCAAGGACGTCCTGTTCGTCAGCGTGGGCGCCGGCGTCCTCGCCTTCCAGCGGGCCCAGGTCCAGCGGGTCGAGCTCACCAAGGCCCTCGAGACCCGCATGGCCGACGGTCGCAAGCAGTTCAGCGACATGACCAAGGCCGCCACCACCACGACCGAGGGCCAGTTCGCCAAGCTCGACGACCAGCTGACCTCCATCGAGACCCGCGTCGACGACGTGCTCGAGCAGGTCCAGGTCCGCCTGCCCAAGCCGGCCGGCGACGTCCTCGGCCAGGCCCGCACCGCAGCCAAGGGCGCCCGTCAGCAGCTGCGCACGCTGATCAGCGCCTGAGTCACCGGGTACGGCACGTGAGCCAACCGCTCACGTGCCGTACCATCCGGCCAGGTCGACGACGAGGTGCGTCGTGCGGTTGGCGTAGAGGCACACCTGGCCATCAGCACCGACCGGCACCGTGACCATGTTGGCCACGTCGTAGCCGTTGGCGAAGTTGAGGTTCGAGGCGAGCGGGAACGCCGCCCCGCACGGGTACACGGTGACGAAGCCGGCGGTCGACGCCGCCGTCGCCGTGACGTTCAGGACCACGGCCTGGGCCCGGGTGCCGCTGGGCACGCCGCCCGCGCCGGCGACGGTGAGCGCCAGCGCGCCACTGCCGCCGATCAACGGGCCGGCGCCGGTCTCCCGGGTGTCGAGCAGGCGCGCCGGCGCGAGGGGTTCGAACGGCACACCAGGCGGCGCCGCCCCGTTGCTCGCCCCGCTGGCCGTGGTCGCCGCCACCGCGGTGGTCGAGCTGTACCAGCCGAGCAGGTCGACCACGACGTGGGTCGGCTGGTGCGAGTAGATGCACACCCGACCGTCGGCCGACACCGGCGCCACCACGTGGGCGGCGACGTCGAGGCCCGGCACCGGGTTCACGTTCGACGCCAACGGACGGGTCGCGTCGCACGCATAGGCGGTGAGGAAGCCCGGGAGGCCGGCCTGCGTCGCGGTCACGTTGAGCACGACCGCGCTCGGCTTCGCACTGGCCGGCACCAGGCCGGTCGCCACGACCTGCACCGCCACCACGGCCTCGGGGCCCACCCGCCCCGCGACCCCACCGGTGCCGTCGCGGGTGTCGGTGACGCGCACCGGCGCCACCGGGGTGAAGTGATCGCCCGGTGCGACCGCGGTGGCCGCCGCCTTGCGGGCACCCGCCACCGACCCGGGCACGGACGCGGCGTCGGGACCGAACCAGCCGAGCAGGTCGACGATCAGGTCGGCCTTCTGGTGGGTGTACACGCAGACCTCGCCGTTGCCGTCGAGGGGCACGGTGATCTGGTTGGCCACCGTCTGGCCGGCCCGGTAGTTCAGGCTCGACGCCAGCGGCAGGCCACTGTCGCACGGGTACACGGTGGCGAAGCCCGGCCCCACCGGCCCGGTGAGCGTCAGGTTCAGGCTCACGGCGCGCGCTTCGACGGGCAGCGAGCCGAGCGAGGCCGGCCGCAGCGCCAGGACGCACCCGCCCGCCACCGGAGCGACCGAGGCGTTGCGCCCCTCGCGGGTGTCGACGAGGCGGGTGGGGGTCACCTGGTGGAACGCCTGGAGCGATGGTGCCGGCGTGGTGGTGCTGGGCGTGGGACCGGCGCACCCGGCGGGCAGGTCGAACCAGGTGGAACGCAACCCCAGCGCGTTGGCGAAGGCCTGGCCGGTGACCGTGACCGAGCCGCCGGTGCCGCGCACCACCACCGACAGGACGCGACCGCCCCACTCGCCCAGACCGTTGCGCTTGGTCACATCGACGTTGGTCAGCGACCCGATGGCCGGGTAGGCGGCCTCGATGTCGGCGCGGGCCACGGTGGTCGTCCAGCGGTGGTGCGGGTTGGCCGCCACGGCATCACCGAGGTCTTCGACGGAGGCGAAGTTGGCGCCCGACGTGATGCCGCCGCTCGAGGAGTTGAACTGGGCGTAGGCCAGCGCCCCGTCGCCGTTGCGCAGCGTGACCGTGGCCGTGTCGGTCACCGCGGTGTCGGACCGGCTGTCCTCGAGCACCTGGACGGCGTCGTTCGGGCCGGCGATGGTGGCGGCGCCGCCGTACACCTGGCACGAGTCGGTGTCACAGGTCTGGGCGTAGCTGTAGCGCTTCTCGGCCAGGGCGTACGTGCGGGCGGCCACGGCCTGGGCCCGCAGGGCGTGCATGCCCGAGCCACCCCCGGCGCTGCCCCACGATGCCGGCGACTCGCGGGGCACGACCCCGCGCAGGTACTGCTCGACCGGAACCTTGTTGACCACGCGGTGCTCGGCCTCGGTGCCGTCGACCACCACGATGCCGCCCCGGTACACCTTCACCGTGCCGCTGGGCTGGCACACGCCGGCCAGCACGCCCCGGTCGGTCGACGCCGCGTCGCCGCCGGTGACCTCGAGGCGATTGGCACCGGTGGTGCTCGACTGCACGAGCGAACCGACCACGCTCCAGCCCGAGCCGCCCCGGTCGAGGTCGCCCGTGACCGCCGTGTCGGGGCACACGGCGTCGGCGCGGCCGTAGACCTTGTAGCTGCCCACGCCGACCGACACCGCCAGCACGGTGCCGTACGTGCCGACGCGCAGGTCGGCGTTCGTGCGCAGGGTGCGGCGGGCGTTGACCACGGCGGTGAACGGGCGGTCGTCGAGACCCCGCAGCCGCACCGTGACCTCGGTGGCCGGATCGCCGGCCGTCTCGGTGGTGCCGCCGTAGTAGTGGCTCAGGATCTGGTGCCAGTCCCAGCCGTAGGAGGTGGCGTACCCGTAGGAGCCCCACTGCGACAACCCGTCACCGTGGCCGTTGCCGCGCCCGGTGATCGTGATGGCGCTGCCGTAGGCCTGCACCGGCGCCGACGGCGCGGCGAGGACGGCGCCGGTCGCCACCAGCATCGCCACCGCCATCGGCGCGCCGAGGCGCGTGAATGTTCGTTTGAGGTCCAACCGACCGCTCCTGGATGCCCGCTCGGCCGCAAAGGGTAGCGGCGCCCTCCCAGAGCCCGGCGGCAGGGCCGCGGATACGCGCCCGGGCGAACCGTCGGCCACCAGGTGAGGCCGTTGCCGCCCCCACGACGTTTGGTCGGTCGTTGACCCTCCGTTGGCGGGGCGTCAGTGTGCGCACGGTGCCTCGCCGCTAGCGTGCACGGACGGTGTCCTCCCGGCTCAGCTCCTCCGCGCTCCGCGCCCGCAACCCACTCCCCGAGGGCACCATGGCCATCGGCGCGGGGTTGCTCGTGTCGGGTCTCAGCTCCTACGTCTTCCTGAAGCTCCTGCGCGCCGGCATCGGCTCCGACGCTGCGACCGAGCCCGTGAACCAGCTGTGGTTCCTGGTGTTCCTGCTCGCACCCGGGTTCTTCCTGCCGGTGGAGCAGGAGGTCGGTCGGGCCCTCGCCCACCGTCGGGCCCTCGGCCAGGGTGGCGGGCCGGTCGTGCGCAGGGCCGGCATGCTTGCCCTCGGGCTGGCCGGCATCACCACGGTGGGCATGCTCGCCGCCGGTCCCGTGCTGGTCAGCAAGCTGTTCGCCGGCAACTGGGTGCTGATGATCTGGCTCGTCATCGCGTTCCTCGGCTGGGCCAGCAGCCACCTCGCCCGTGGCGTGCTGTCGGGCTCGGGCCGGTTCGGGCCCTACGGCCTGCTGCTGGCGGCCGACGGCATCCTGCGCGTCGGCATCGCGATCGTGCTCAAGATCGCCGACGTGCACAGCCCGGCCATCTGGGGCGTCGCTGTGGCCGTCCCCCCGATCTTCGCCGTGCTGCTGGCCATCCGCGGCCAGGGTGGACTGTTGGTGGACGGTCCGCAGGCCGAGTGGGGCGAGCTCACCCCCAACCTGGGCTGGCTGGTCGCCGGCTCGGTGCTGGCCGCGGTGCTCGTGAACGGCGGCCCGGTGGTGGCCGGTGTGCTGAAGACGAAGTCGCAGGCCGACCTGGTCAGCCACTTCACGTACGCGGTCATCATCACCCGGGTGCCGCTGTTCCTGTTCCAGGCGGTGCAGGCCGCCCTGCTGCCCAAGCTGGCCCAACTGGCGGCGCGCGGCGCGCTGGTCGAGTTCCGGCAGGGTTTCCGCAAGCTCGTGCTCGTGGTGCTCGTGGTCGGCACGCTCGGCGTGGCCGGTTCCGCGGTGCTCGGCCAGTGGGCGGTGAAGCTCTTCTCCCCCACGGCCGACCTGTCGCGGCGCACCGTGGTGCTGCTGGCCCTGGCCAGCGCCCTCTACATGCTGGCGCTGTCGATGGCCCAGGCCGTCATCGCCCTGCACGGGCACGCCACCGTCGCCATCGGCTGGGCCGTGGCCGTGGCCGTGTTCATCGGCGTGACCACGCTGGCCGGGCACGACCTGCTGCTGCGGGTCGAGCTGGGCCTGGTGTTCGGCAGCCTGGCCGGCAGCCTGGCCTTCGCCTGGACGTACCTGCGCCTGGTGCACCGCCGCACCGTCGCCGCCGGGGCCGGAGCCGGCGCGGCCACCGGCACCGAGCTGCCCATGCCCGACCCGGCCACGCTGACCGCGCCACTGCCCTACGGCGAGCGCTGAGCGCCGTGCGGTGCGGCGCCCGAGGCGCCGCCCCCACCGGTCACCGCGGGGGGACGGGCACCCCGGCCTTGGCCGACTCCAGCGCGAGGTCGTGGGTGACCATGAGATCGACGAGGCCCACGAAGTCGACCTCGGGCCGCCAGTCGAGACGTTCGGCCGCCTTGGTGGCGTCACCGACGAGCAGGTCGACCTCGGCGGGGCGGAAGAACCGTGGATCCTGGCGCACGTACTTCTTCCACTCGTCGGGCTCGAAGCCGGCCGACGCGAACGCCGCCTCGATGAACTCGCGCACCGAGTGCGTCTCGCCGGTCGCCACCACGAAGTCGTCGGGTTCGTCCTGCTGGAGCATGGCCCACATGGCCTTCACGTAGTCGCCGGCGTAGCCCCAGTCACGGCGGGGCTCGATGTCGCCGAGGACGAGCTCCTCCTGCAACCCGAGCCGGATGCGGGCGACGGCGTTGGACACCTTGCGGGTCACGAACTCCATGCCGCGGCGGGGACCCTCGTGGTTGAAGAGGATGCCCGAGCAGGCGTAGATGCCGTACGACTCGCGGTAGTTCACCGTGATGTCGTGGCCGAACGCCTTGGCGCAGCCGTAGGGCGAACGCGGGTGGAACGGCGTCTTCTCGGTCTGGGGCGTCTCGCGCACCTTGCCGAACATCTCCGACGAGCTCGCCTGGTAGAAGCGGATCGGGTTGTCCTGGCTGCCGCCGACCATGCGGATGGCGTCGAGCATGCGCAGCACACCGAGGCCGGTGACGTTGGCGGTGAGCTCGGCCTGCTTGAACGACAAGGCGACGAAGGAGATGGACCCGAGGTTGTAGACCTCGTGGGGCTGGGTGTACTCGAGGCCGGTGACGAGGCTGGGCAGGTCCTGCAGGTCGCCGGAGACCAGCTCCACGTACGGCAGCTCGTGGGCGATCTCGGTGGCACGCGGGTTGTTCTGACCCTTGTACATGCCGAACACCTGGTAGCCCTTCGAATGGAGGAACTCGGCCAGGTGCCGACCGTCTTGTCCGGTGATGCCCGTGATGAGGGCCCGCTGCATGTGATCTCCTGGGTGGAGAGGAGGTGGGGTCCAAGGCTAGCCAAGCCGGCCCGGCAACACCCGGCGGGACCCACCGGCCCGGCCGACCGCAGTAGCGTCGCCACCCGTGTCGTCGACCATCGCCGTGGACGTGGGCTCCCTCGTGGGCCGCCCCACCGGCGTGGGCCGTTTCACCGCCGAGCTGCTCATCGCGCTGGCGGCGCGGCCCGACGCGCCCACCGTGCTGCGCTACGTGCTGTCGGCGCGGGCCACGCTGCCGCCCGACGTGCGCCGCCTGCCCTACCCCGCCCGCGCCGCGCTCAAGGCGTGGGGTCGCACCGACCACCCGCGGGCACGGCGGGCGCTGCGCGGCGCCGACGTGGTGCACGGCACCAACTTCGTCGCCCCACCCACCGGCTGGCCGACGGTCATCACCGTGCACGACTGCTCACCGCTCACCCATCCCGAACGCGTCCACCCCGTGGTGCGCGACTTCGTGCCGGTGCTGCGGCGCGCCGTGGCCCGGGGCGCGTGGGTGCACACGCCGTCGACCCACGTCGCCGGGCAGGTCGCCGACCTGCTCGGCACGGCCCGGGTGCGGGCCATCCCCCACGGCGCGCCCGCGCCGCTGCCGGCGGGCATCGCCTCCGTACCGCTGCCGGCCGAGCTGGCCGGTGCGCTGGGCCACGCGCCGTACGTGCTGGCGGTGGGCACTGTGGAGCCGCGCAAGAACCTGCCCACCCTGGTGCGGGCCTTCGCCCACGTGGCCGCGAGCGACGACCAGGTGCGGCTCGTCCTGGCCGGGCCACCGGGCTCCGACCAGGGGGCGGTCGACGCCGCCATCGCCGCGCTGGCGGTCCCGGTGCGGGCCCGCGTCGTGGTCACCGGTTGGGTCGACGAGGCGGTGCGCCAACGGCTGCTCGCGGGGGCGCGCGTGCTGGCCTACCCGTCGCTCGACGAGGGGTTCGGGTTGCCGATGCTGGAGGCGTTCGGCGCCGGGGTGCCCGTCGTTGCCGCCCGGGCCGGCTCGCTGCCCGAGGTCGCCGGCGATGCCGCCGTGCTCGTGCCCCCCACCGACGCCGACGCGCTGGCCGACGCCCTCGTGGCCGTGCTGCACGACGACGCCCGCCACGCCGTACTGGTGGCCGCGGGTACCGCCCGGCTGCCCCGGTACGACTGGGCGGCTACGGCGGCGGCCATGGTCGAGCTGTACCGTGAGGCGATCGCGGACGGGGGGAGCACACGGTGAAGCTGGTGGTGTTGGCCGGGGGTGTGGGGGCGGCCCGGCTGCTCGCCGGACTCGTGCAGATCTGCGCCCCGGGCGAGCTGACCGCGGTGGTGAACACCGGTGACGACACGATCCTGCACGGGCTCACCATCTGCCCCGATCTCGACACGGTCACCTACACCCTGGGCAAGGCCAACGACACCGTGCGGGGCTGGGGCCTGGCCGGCGAGACGTGGCACGCCATGGAGGCGCTGGAGCGCTTCGCCACCGTGCGGCCCGAGGGTTCGGGCGCCGGGGCCACCTGGTTCCGCCTCGGCGACCGCGACCTCGCCACCCACCTGTACCGCACCCACCGCCTGGCCGAGGGCGCCAGCCTCACCACGGTGACCGACGAGATCGTGCGGGCCCACGGCGTCGGTGTGACGCTGGTGCCCATGTCCGACGACCCCGCCCCCACCCTGGTGTCGGTGGTCGGCGAGGGCTGGGTCGGGTTCCAGACGTACTTCGTGGGCCGCCAGCACTCGGTGCCGGTCGACGGGGTGCGCTTCGGCGCCCCCGACGCCCGCGTGAACCCGGTGGTGCTCGCCGCGCTCGACGCGGCCGACGGCATCGTGATCGCTCCGTCGAACCCGATCGTGTCGGTCGGCCCGCTGCTGGCCTTCCCCGAGATCCGCGAGCGCCTCGTCGCCCGCCGCGATCGCGTGGTGGCGGTGTCGCCGATCATCGGTGGGCAGGCGCTGAAGGGCCCGGCCGACCGCATGCTGATCGAGCTCGGGCACGAGTCGTCGGCCGTCGGCGTGGCTCGCCTCTACGCCGACATCGCCTCGACGCTGGTGATCGACGACGTCGACGCCGCGCTGGCGACCGCGGTCGAGGCCCACGGCGTGCGGGCCGTGGTGACCGACACGATCATGCGGGACGAAGGCCGCGCCGCCGCGCTGGCCACGGTGGTGGAGGAGGCGTTGCGCTCATGAGCCGCTTGCAGCTGTGGGGGGTGGAGGGCATCGGTGAGATCCGACCGGGCGACCAGCTCGGCGACATCGTGGCCGATGCCTGTGCCGCGCCGCCGAACGGACCTCTGCTCGACGGCGACGTGCTGGTGGTGACCCAGAAGGTCGTCTCGAAGGCCGAGGGTCGCCTGGTCGCGGTCGACATCGACGATCCGCTGTCGCACAAGCAGCTCGTCGAGGACGAGGCGGTGCGCATCGTGCGCCGCCGCGGCGACCTCATCATCACCGAGACCCGTCACGGGTTCATCTGTGCCAACTCGGGGGTCGACCTGTCCAACGTCGAGCGGGGCTACGCCGCCCTGCTGCCCCTCGACAGCGACCGTTCGGCCCGCCGCATCGTCGACATCGTGAAGGCCCGTCTCGGGGTCACCGTGGCCGTGATCGTGAGCGACACGTTCGGGCGCGTGTGGCGCCGCGGTCTCACCGACGTGGCCATCGGGGTCGCCGGCGTGGCCGGCGTGGTCGACCTGCGCGGCACCGAGGACGCCCTGGGCCGCACCATGCAGGTGACCGAGGTGGCGGTGGCCGACGAGCTGGCCGGCGCGGCCGAACTGGTCATGGGCAAGTCGAGCGGCATCCCGGTGGCGGTGGTGCGGGGCGTCGACGCCGGCTGGTTGCGGGCCTCGGCGATCGGCGAGCTGATCCGTCCGCCGCAGGAGGATCTCTTCCGGTAGCCGTCCGGGTGAGCTGTGCGCGGAATCAGTGCGCGCTCTGTGACGGAATGCACACGAATGTTACGTCACGTTGACGATCTGCACCGGCCCTTCTACCGTCTGCGGTCGCGGGCTGGACACGAAGGAGCATGGCGTGGGTTGTCGCCGTGCGGGCTGGAAGAGCCCGATCACGAACATCGGCGTCGTCGGCATGATGCTGATGGCGTCCCTCGTCGCCGTGCTGAGCGCGGCGGCACCGGCCCATGCCGCCACGCCCGGGCGTGGCGGCTTCGTCCCCATCACCCCGTTTCGCCTGGTGGACACACGCGCCGGCAGCGGCGCGCCCTACAGCAGCCCGCCGTTCAGCTCGGGTGAGACGCGCACGTTCAACGTGTACGTGGGCCGCAACGGCCAGATCCCGGCCAACGCCGTCGGCTCGCTCGCCCTGAACGTCACCGCGGTCACACCGTTGCTGCCCGGCTTCCTCACCGTGTGGCCCGCCGACGAGGCCCGCCCGACGGCGTCGGTCCTCAACTACGGCGGCGGCGACGTCGTGCCCAACGCGGTGACCGTGAAGGTCTCCGCGGCCGGCGCCATCAGCGTCTACGCCCAGACCGCCACCGATGTCGTCATCGACGTGATGGGCTACTACTCCAGCGCCGGCGGCACGCCCGACGGCGGCGGCTTCCAGGGCATCCCACCCAAGCGCCTCATGGACACGCGCCTCCCGCTCGGCGCCGGTCGCTTCGGTAACGGCGGCACCGCCACCCTGGCGGTGGTGGGCGCCGGCGCCGCGCCGACCAACGCCACCGCCGTGGTCCTGAACGTCACCGTGACCGGCCCGAACTTCAACGGGTTCCTCACCGTGTGGCCCGCCGGGGGCTCGCAGCCGGTCGTGTCGAACCTGAACTACTCCCCCGGCCAGACCCGCGCCAACCAGGTCACGGTGAAGGTCGGTGGCGGCGGGGCCGTCAGCATCTACGCCCAGACCACCACCGACGTGATCGTCGACATCATGGGCTGGTACGCGTCCGGGGCCCCGACACGGGGCGGCTTCGTGCCCATCGACCCGATCCGCATCATGGATTCGCGTGAGAACAAGGGCGACGCCAGCTACGACCCGACCACCGACACGCTCATCCTCCACATCGCCGGCAACACCGGCGTGCCCGCCTCCGGGGTGGGCGCCGTGTCGATGAACGTCACCGCCTTCCGGCCGTTCTTCGCCAGCTTCATGACCGTCTACCCCGACGGCGCCGCCCGACCCCTGTCGTCGAACCTGAACTTCGCGCTCGACGAGATCGTGCCCAACGCGGTCACCGTGGGCATCGGCGTGGAAGGCGGCACCGAGTTCTACTCGCCCGCGTTCCTGGATGTGATCGCCGACCTCGCCGGCTACTTCACGACGGCGTGACGCCCGGGCCGGGCGCCGGCGTCGGTCGCTCGGCCCACCACGCCATGGTGGCGGCCAACCCCTCGACGAGGGGCGTGTAGGCCTCCCAGCCGAGATGGATGCGGGCCCGCACGGGCGACAGCGTGAGCCGCTGCGGTCGGGGCCGCAGCAGGACCGTGGGCGTCGGCCCGTCGGGCGCGGCAGCCTCGGTGCGGGCCCGCAGCTCGACGATGCGGCGCTGGACCTCTTTGGCCGGCACGGCCTGTCCCGTGCCGATGTTCACGAGCAGTCCGGTGCCCCGCACCGTCGCCCGGACGATGGCGTCGACCGCGTCGTCCACGTAGACCGCGTCGAGCTGGGCCCGGGGGTCGATGGTCCGCCCCGACGGATCGGCCACCAGCGCCGCCACCAGACCGCTCTCGGGCCGCTGCCGGGGCCCGTAGACGTCGGCCAGGGCCAGCGCGGTGAACTCGAGGGCGTGACGGGCCCGGTGCACCGCGGCGAGGTCGAGCAGTGCCCGCGCCACCACCTGCCCCGTGGTCACCGACGGCGAGCGGTGCCCCTCCTTCACCGGCAGCTCACGCGCCCCGACCTCGCCGTACACGTCGGCGCCGTCGAACACCAGCACGACCTTGCGGGCACCGGCGGCGCGGGCGGCAGCGAGCACGTTCATGGTGCCCACCAGCGCGAGCTCAGCCGCGTCGCGATCGTCGGGGTCGGCGGCCGACCGCTGGGCCAGGTGCACCACGACGTCGGGCTGGCGCCGCTGGGCCAGCTCCACCAGCCCGGGCGCCCGCACGTCGAGCGTGTGGATGCTGACCGCCCGCTCGCGGGCGGCCCGGGCATCGCCGAGGTGGGCGAGGGCACCGGTGGACAGGTCGTCGACCACGTCGACGGCCACGCCGTCGTTCACGAGTCGCTCGACCAGGTGCGAGCCGAGGAAGCCGGCGCCGCCGGCGACCAGCACCCGTGACAGCTGCTCGCGCCCGCTCACCCGCGGCCGCTACGCCGGCTCGGGGATGCGACAGCTCCGGTGGGCACTGGCCGGGGCGACGCGGACGCCTTCACCGGTGACGACGTCGTGCAGCGTGGCTCCGGCACCGACGACGGTGCCCGGCCCCAGGATGGATCCGGTGACGACGGCGCCCGCACCGACGTGGACACCGGCCAGCACGACCGAGTCGCGCACCTGGGCGTCCTGGGCGACCACCGCGGTGGCGGCCAGCACCGAGTGCTCGACCGTGGCCGCGCCGTCGACCCGGGCGCCGGCGGCGATGCCGTTGCGGCCCAGATGGGCGCGCCGACCGTCGAGCACATCGAGGTTGGCCTGCAGGTACGGCTCGGGCCGACCGAGGTCGAGCCAGTAGTCGTCGGTGGCCATGGCGTACAGGACCCGGTCGGCGACCATGGCCGGGAACGTGACCCGCTCGATGGAGACCTTCCGGCCGTCGGGCACCCGGCCGATCACGCCCGGCTCGAGCACGTAGGTGCCGGCGTTGATCAGGTTCGTGGGCGCCGTCTCGCGCCGCGGCTTCTCGATGAAGGCCTGCACGCGACCCTGGTCGTCGGTCGGCACCACGCCGAACGCCGACGGATCGTCGACCGGCGTGAGGTGGATGGTGCCCTCGCCACCGTGGGCGCGGTGGAAGGCCACCAGCGAGCCGACGTCGAGGTCGGTGAGCACGTCGCCGTTGGCGACCACGAACGTGTCGTCGATGCCGGCCAAGCGCGCCGCGAAGGCGATGGCGCCGGCGGTGTCGAGCGGCTCGGGCTCCACCGAGTACACGAGCTTCACCCCGGCGCAGACCCCGTCAGGGTAGGCGGCCAGGAAGCCGTCGGGCTTGAAACCCAGGGCCAGCACCGCTTCGGTGACACCACCGCGACCGAGGTTGGCGACCACGTGCTCCACGATCGGGATGTTCGCCACCGGCAGCAGTGGCTTCGGGATGGCGTAGGTGAGCGGACGCAGACGGGTGCCGAACCCGCCCACCAGGACGACGGCCCTCATCCCTTTGTGGTGGTGGCCGTGGCGCTGTCGCCCGGCACCGTGGTGCTGGTGGCCGGCGTGGCGTCGAGCTTGGAGAGCTCGGCGACCGACGGCGGCTTCAGCAGTGCGAGGTCGGTGTCCTCGGCCACGAAGGCGAGCACGATGGCGCCACGGTCCTGCGCGAACCGGATGTTCTCGAAGTCGGCCACGAAGATGTTCGGGGCGCCCGACTGGTTGGCGTCGGCGAAGTAGGCGACCTTCCAGCGGCCTTCCTTGTCGCCGCACTTGTCGGTGAGGCTGGTGAACGTGCCCAGATCTTCGGGCAGGTCGATCTTGTCGCCGCTCTTCTTGATGCCGACGGCGTCCATGAAGAGGCCGAACTTGGCGTTGCGCCCGGTGGCCTTGGCGCTCTTCGGCGCGATCGAGATGAGACCGTCACCGTTGGTGTTCAGCCCGAGGGCGACGCCGTTCACGATGTCGTTGTTGTTCTTGAACGGGTCGAGGAACTTGTCGCAGTGGTACACGCCGTAGGCCATGCTCCACTTGTCGGTCAGCGTGGGGGGCACGTTGGTGACGGTGCTGTCCACCTTCGACTGGCGGGCGTACACCACCAGGAACGTGCCGAGCACGATGACGGCCGCCAACGCCACCGGGAACAAGAGGCCCCGTTGGGTGCGCACCCGGGTCTTGGCTGACTGCTTGGCGACCTTGGCAACCCGTTTGGCCGACTTCGACGTATCCACGAGGGCGCGATGCTACCGGGCGGAAGGGTCGGATTCCGAACGCGCGCCGCGACGGCGGGCTCCGAGCTCGAGGAAGAGCGCCTCGTAGGCGGCGGCGACGGCGGCCGGCGATGCCCACGACTCGACCCACCGGCGCCCCGCGGCGCCCATGCGGTCCCGGCCGCCCGGGTCGGCCAGGAGGCCCTTCAGGGCGGCGGTGAAGGCCGCGGGGTCGTCGGGAGGCACCGCCAGCCCGCACCCGGCCTTCTCGACGATCGTGGCCACCTCGGTGCCCGGGTCCACGCTGGCCAGCAGCGGCCGACCGGCGGCCAGGATCGAGTACGACTTCGACGGCACCGACGAGCGGGCCAGGCCGGCCTTGAGCGGCACGAGGTGGAGGTCGCCGGTGGCCAGCACCTCGGCCAGTCGCTCGCGGGGCTGGTAGGGGGCGAAGCGCACGTTCGTGAGCCCGGCTGCGGCCACCTGCTGCTGGAGCCCCACCAGGGCCGACCCGCCCCCGTTCACCAGGAAGACCACCGATGGGTCGTGGCGCAGCTCGGTGGCCGCCGCCACGACGAGCTCGAGGCTCTGGGAGAAGCCGACGTTGCCGGCGTACAGCACGACCGTCTCGTCGCCGATGCCCATCTCGCGCCGGTAGGCCGTGGCCCGGTCGGCCGGCGCGATGGCGACCGTGTCGACGAAGTTCGGGATCACGCGGATCTTGTCGCGGTGGGCGGCGGGCACCTTGGCCGCCAGGTTGTCGCGCAGGTCGCCCGACAGCACGGTCACCGCCGCCGCCGCCCGGTACGTGGTGCGCTCCAGCCACCGGGCCAGCCCGATGACCCGCTCGTTGGTGATGGCCCCGAGCTCGACGGCGACGTCGGGGAACACGTCCTGCACGTTGAACACCGCCGGCCCCCGCCGTACCAGGCTCACGCCCCACCCGGTGAGGCCGAGCGTCAGCGGCGGCGACATCGACAGCACACCGTCGACCCGGCCGCCGCGCAGTCCGGTGAGCCCGGCCAGCACGCTGAAGGCGGCGAACGCGGCGGCCCGCTGGGGGATGGAGCGCTTGTCGGTCGGGAACGGGTTCACCCGCGTGATCGAACCCCAGCTCGTGCGCTCGGTGCGCACCAGGCGACCGGACCACTCGGGCTCGACGCGATGGTGCACGTACCACGGCAGCGCGGTGACCACGTGCAGCTCGTGGCCGCGGTCGGCCAGTTCGAGCACGATCCGGGTCATCACCTCGCCGGTGGGCGCGGTGTCCGGGGCGAAGTGCGGGCAGAGCACGGCCAGCTTCATCGCGACCGTCCGACGAGAGGCAGTGGTCGTGTCATCTGAGGACGCCACGGTACGCGCTCAGCAGCGCCTGTGCGGTGACCGTCGCCGTGAAGTGGCGGGCCCGGGCGATGCCGGCGGCGGCCAGCCGGGCCCGCTCGGCGCCGTCGTCGGCCAGGCCGGCCAGGGCGTCACGCCAGGCGCTCACGTCGCCCGGCGTCACGAGCAGTCCGGCGTCGCCCACCACCTCGGGCAGCGCGGTGGCGTCGGCGGCCACGACCGGGCACCCGAGGGCCATGGCCTCGAGCACCGGCGCGCCGAAGCCCTCGTACCGGCTCGGGAAGGCCAGGGCGACGGCGGCCCGATAGCACCCGTCGCGATCGGCGTCGGGGATGCGACCGGGCCGCACGACCCGGTCGCCGAGGCCGAGCCGGGCGATCTCGGCCACGACGTCGGCCTCGGCCCGGCCGCGGCCCCCCAGCAGCACCACGCCGAGACCCGGCACCTGGGCCACGGCCCGCAGCAGCGTCAGGTGGTCCTTGTGGGGGTGGGTGATGGCCGGGAAGACCACGAACCGCTCGGGCAGGCCGTAGCGGGCCCGCAGGGTCGCCTCGTCGGTGGGCGGCGCCGACGGCGTGGCCGGCAGGCCGTGGGGCACCACCACGAGCTTGGCCGCCGGGGTGCCGTAGGTGTCCCGCACGGTGCCGGCCACGAAGGCGCTGGGCACGCACACGATGTCGGCCCGGCGCACGCTGCGGGGCAGGCCGGCCTTCAGGTAGGCCCGCTTCAGCGGCGAGAAGAACTCGGGGAAGGTGTGCACCTGCAGGTCGTGCACGGTGAGCACGGTGTGGGCCGCGCCGGTGCGGGTGGGGCCGAGGTGGGCCGGCAACGTGCCGCCGCCGTGGTGGACGACGTCGAGCCGGCGCCGGCGCACCTCGCCCGCCAACCACGTGGACTCGGCCACCACCCGCCGGAAGCGCGACGCGCCGTCGACCGGGGCGTCCACCACCTCGAAGCGCCCGGCCAGCTCGGGGTGGGCGACCCGCAGTGACGCCAGACCGAACACCGTGACGCCCTCGACGTCGGCGGCCGCCAGTTCGGCGAGCCCGAGGAGCTGGCGCACCAGGTACTCCTCGGAGCCACCGACGACGCCCGGGCGCAGCCAGAGCAGGTTCACGCCCACCTTCACCGGGCCACCTCCCGGTACGCGGCCAGCGTGGCCTCGGCCGTGCGGGCCCACGTGAGCTCGCCGGCGCGGGCCCGGCCGGCACCGGCCAGATGCTCGCGCTGGCCGAGCGCGGCCACGATGCCGGCGGCGATGTCGGCGGTGTCGGTCGGGTCCACGAGCACCGCGGCCCCGCCGGCGACCTCCTCGGTGGAGGTACCCCGGCTGGTCACCACGGGCGTGCCCACCGCCATGGCCTGCAGCACCGGCAGGCCGAAGCCCTCGCGCAGGCTCGGCTGGCAGCACACCAGCGCCCCGGCGAAGAGCGCGCTCAGATCGTCGTCGGGCACGAACCCCAGCAGGTCGACGCGTCCGGCCACCGCGGCCGGGGGCCGCACCGCGTCGCCCCACCCGATGGCGCCGGCGAGGGCGAGCCGCAGATCGGCGGGCACCGCGGGGTCGCCACTGGCGACGAGCAGGGCGAAGGCGTCGAGCAAGCGGGGCAGGTTCTTGCGGGGTTCCAAGGTGCCGTTGAACAGCAGGTACGGCGCCTCCAGGCCGTGGCGCCGGCGGACGGCGACGACGGCGTCGCCCGTGAGCGCCGGCGGCGTGTCGACCCCGAGCAGCACCAGCCGCAGGCGCTCGGCGGGCAGTCCCGCCGCCGCGCAGTCGTCGAGCGTGGCGGTGGACGAACAGAGCACGAGGTCGGCCCGCCGGGCGATCCGGGCCAGGCTGCGGCGGAACAGCCGGCGCCCGTGGGGCGTGAAGTGGGCGGGTTCGTGCACGAAGGCGAGATCGTGCACCGTGACGATCTGGGGGGCCCGTGAGGCGGCCGGGATGATGGTGGTGGCGTGCACCACGTCGACCGGCCCGGTGGCCCACTCGACCGGGGGGAACGGCACCCGGCTCCACGCCTCGTACAGGGCGATCCGGGGCAGGGGCAGGTGCCGCACCGGCATCGGCGGGGTCCATGGCGCGGGCGCCGGGGCGCGGTGGCGGGCCGCCACCCCGACCTGCTCGGGCCCGTCGGGTCGCTCGGCCAGCGCGCGCGCCACGGCGAGGGCGGCGACCGCCGTCCCTCCGGGCACCCGGTGCCAGCTCTGCTCCATCGTCACGGCCACCCGCACGACGGGTCATCGTTGCAGCCCGGCCGGCTGCGCGGGGGATCATCGATCCGTCCCGTACGATCGGCGGCCATGGCCCCCTCCTCGCTGTCCGGTCGCCGCGTCCTCGTGACGGGAGGTTCGGGCTTCCTCGGCCGGGTCGTGGTGGGCCGCCTGCGCGAGCGCGGCGCCACGGTGGTGGCGCCCCGCAGCGCCGACTACGACCTCACCGACCCGGCCGCCACCGAGTCGCTGTTCGCCGCCGAGTCGCCCGAGCTCGTGGTGCACCTGGCGGCGCGCGTCGGCGGCATCGGCTTCAACCAGGTCGCGCCGGCCCAGCTCTACCTCGACAACCTGCTGATGGGCACCTACGTGCTCGAGGCGGCCCGCCGTCACGACGTGGTGCGCACCGTGCTCGTGGGCACCGTGTGCTCGTACCCGAAGTTCACGCCGGTGCCGTTCAACGAGGCGTCGCTGTGGGACGGCTACCCCGAGGAGACGAACGCGCCGTACGGCATCGCCAAGAAGGCGCTGCTCGTGCACGCCCAGGTCAACCGGGCCCAGTACGGCCAGCGGTCGGGCTTCCTCATCCCCACGAACCTGTTCGGCCCGGGCGACAAGTTCCACCCGTCGGTGTCGCACGTGATCCCCGCGCTGATCAAGAAGTGCGTGGAAGCCACCGAACGGGGAGACGAGAAGGTCGAGGTGTGGGGCACCGGGCGGGCCAGCCGCGAGTACCTCTACGTCGACGACGCCGCCGAGGGCATCGCCCTCGCCACCGAGAGCCTGGACGACCCCGAACCGGTGAACCTGGGCACCGACAGCGAGATCACCATCCGCGAGACGGTGGAGCGCATCGCCGAGCTCGTCGGGTACCAGGGCGAGCTGCAGTGGGACCCGACCAAGCCCGACGGTCAGCCCCGCCGCCGCGTCGACCCGAGGCGGGCCGAGGCCGTGCTGGGCTGGCGCGCCCAGGTCGACTTCACCGAGGGCCTGCGCCAGACGATCGACTGGTACCTGGCCCACCGCGAGCAGGCCGAGCGCGCCCCGACCTGAGCTCAGCTCAGCGCGGCGACCAGCTCGGCCAGCGGGGCGCGGAAGTCGCGCAGCAGCGGCAACCCGGCCGCGGCCAGCACGGCGTTGTCGAGCACGCTGTTGGCCGGGCGCGGGGCCGGGCGGGGCGGGCGCAGATCGGCGCTGGTGATCGGTTCCACGCGGCCCGGATCGCCGCCAGCGGCGAGCACGACCTCGCGGACGAACTCGTACCAGCTGACCGCGCCCTGGTTGGTCACGTGGTGCAGGCCGGTTCGGCGGTCGGCGGCCAGGCGGCGCAGCATGGCCGCCAGGTCGGCGGCGAAGGTCGGGTGCCCGCGCTGGTCGTCCACGAAGCGCAGCACGCCCGGTTCGGTGGCCAGGCGGAGCACGGTCTTCACCATGTTGCCGCCGTGGGCCCCGCAGACCCAGCTCGTGCGCACCACCGCGGCGGCGGCGCCCGACTGCAGTGCCTCGAGCTCGCCGCCCCGCTTCGACGTGCCGTACACCGACTGCGGGTTCGGCGTGTCCCACTCGTGATACGGCGCCGCCTTCGTGCCGTCGAACACGTAGTCGGTCGACACCGTCACCAGGTGGGCGCGGGCGAGGGTGCAGCCCTCGGCGACCCAGCGCACGGCCAGCGCGTTGGCAGCGAACGCCCGGGCGGGGTCGACCTCGCAGGCGTCGACCGCGGTCCACGCCGCGGTGTGGATCACCGCGTCGGGTCGCGTGGCGGTGATGGCGCCGAGCACGGCGTCGCGGTCGACGGCGATCACGTCGTCGCCGGCGCGCTGGCACACGGCCGCGACCTCCCGCCCGACCTGACCGGCGGCGCCGGTGACGAGGACCCGCACGGTGCTACTTGCCGCCCGACCAGGCCGAGCCTTCGACCACGGGGGCGCGGTCGCGCAGGGGCTCCCACCACGCCCGGTTGGCGGCGTACCAGTCGATCGTCTCGGCCATGCCCTGATCGAAGCCGATCTTCGGGCTCCAGCCGAGCTCACGGTGGGCTTTCGACCAGTCGAGCACGTAGCGGCGGTCGTGGCCGGGCCGGTCGGGCACGATCGTCTTCAACGACGACGGCTTGCCGAGGTGGCCGAGCACGAGGTCGGCGATCTCCTCGACGCTGCGCTCCACACCCGTGCCGACGTGGTACGTCTCGCCGACCTTGCCCCGCTCGAGCACGATCTCGATGGCGGCGCAGTGGTCGAGGGCGTGGATCCACTCCCGCCGGTTCTGCGTGGACGCGTACAACGGCAGCGGCTTGTCCTGCAGCGCCTGGGTGGTGAAGAACGGGATGACCTTCTCGGGGAACTGGTACGTGCCGTAGTTGTTGGCGCAGTTCGTGATGGTGACGGGCAGCTCGAAGGTCTCGTGGTACGAGCGCACCACGTGGTCGCCGCCGGCCTTCGACGCGTTGTACGGCGTGCGCGGCCGGTAGGGCGAGTCCTCGGTGAAGATGTCGGTGGCGTCGAGAGCGAGGTCGCCGTAGACCTCGCAGGTGGAGATGTGGTGGAAGCGGGCCACGCCGACGCGGCGCGCCGCCTCGCACAGGCCCTGGGTGCCGAGCACGTTGGTGCGGAAGAACAGGCCGGGGTCGAGGATGGCCAGCGAGTTGTGGCTCTCGGCGGCGAAGTTCACCACCACATCGACCTTGTGGGTGCGCAGCGCGTCTTCGATGGTGGGCGTGTCGCCGATGTTGGCGTGCACGAAGTGCACGTCGTGCACGTCGTCCAGGTTCTCGCGCACACCGGCGTAGGTGAGCGCGTCGAGGGCCACGATGGTGTCGTGCTCGTGGCGCTCGCGCCAGAAGCGCACGAAGTTGGAGCCGATGAAACCGGCGGCACCGGTGACGAGGATCGAGGTCACGGAAGAGAAGCTCCTACGAGGGATGGCTCAGGTGCGCATGGGCCAGTACGGCCGGCGCCCCACGGGAAGGTCAGCGCGCTTGGGGTTGGCTTGGTCGCGCGCCGACAGCACGGGATCGGCGACGCCCCAGTCGGCGGCGACGGCGGGATCGTTCCACGCCATGCCGAGCTCGTCGGCCGGGTTGTAGTAGCCGTCGACGAGGTAGGTGATCGTCATGTCGGTGAGGGCGGAGAAGCCGTGGGCCACGCCCGGCGGGATGTAGACCCCTAGGTGGTTCTCCCCGGACAGGTCGACGCTCTGCGTGGCGCCGTCGGTGGGGCCGCCCTCGCGCAGGTCGTGCAGCACCATGCGGGCCGTCCCGAACGGGACGTACCAGAAGTCGGCCTGGTGCAGGTGGTAGTGCAGGCCGACGAGGGCGCCGTGGCGCCGGTCGGCCCGGTTGCCCTGCACCATCTCGCGCCCGCCCGGGAACCACGAGCGGCGATACGTCTCGACGAAGAAGCCGCGATCGTCGCCGAAGCGGTCGGGCTCCACGACGAAGACGCCGCTGATCAGTTCGGACTCGGTCACCTTGGGCATGGGGCTCCGCTCACTCGACGTCGACCTGGCAGTGGTCGCCCACCATCAACCGGAGCGCGCGCGGTCGGGTCTGGCTGCGGGTCACCACCGCCTCACGACCTATGAGCGAGTCCTCCAGCCGCGCGATGTCGATGATGCTGGATCCCTCCATCACCACCGAGTGCTCGACCTCGGCGTTGCGGATCGTGCAGTTCGGCCCGATGGCGGTGAAGGGCCCGATGAAGCTGTGCTCGATGCGCGTGCCGGCGGCGATGGTGACCGGCCCCCGCACGCGGGCCGACACGAGCACCGCGCCCGCTTCGACGACGACGCGACCATCGAGCGACGAGTCGTCGTCGACCGAACCGTCGATGCGCGTCTCGATCTTCTCCAGCAGCAGGCGGTTGGCCTCGAGCAGCGGGGTGAGCTTGCCGGTGTCGATCCACCAGCCTTCGAGCTGCTCGGCGCGCACCCGGTGGCCCTGGTCGATCAACCACTGGATGGCGTCGGTGATCTCGAGCTCCCCCCGCTTCGACGGGGCGATGGCGGCCACCGCATCGTGGATCGTGGGATCGAACAGGTAGACGCCGACGAGGGCGAGGTCGCTGGGCGGATCGGCCGGCTTCTCGACCAGGTGCACCACGTCGCCGCGATCGTCGAGCTCGGCGATGCCGAAGCGCTGCGGGTCGGGCACCTGCTTGAGCAGGATCTGGGCGGTCGGTGGCGCCAGCTCCTGACGGGCCGCGACGAACCGGCGCACGAACCCGCTCAGGTCCTGCTCCAGCAGGTTGTCGCCGAGGTACATGACGAAGTCGTCGTCGCCCAGGAACTCGCGGGCGATCAGCACGCAGTGGGCCAGGCCGAGCGGTGCGTCCTGGGGCAGGTAGGTGACGGCGAGCCCGAACCGGCTGCCGTCGCCGACCGCGGCCATGACCTCGGCGCGGGTGTCGCCCACGATGATGCCGACCTCACGGATGCCGGCCGCGGCGATGGCCTCGAGCCCGTAGAACAGGATCGGCTTGTTGGCGACGGGCACGAGTTGCTTGGCGCTCGTGTGGGTGATGGGGCGCAGACGGGTGCCGGCGCCGCCGGCGAGGACCAGGGCCTTCATCGCGGTGTTTCTAGCAGCCGGTTGCGCCGGGCGCGCTCAGCCACAGACCTGGGTGCTGTCGGGCACGATGCCGTTCGACGCCGTGGTCGAGGGCGGGCCGCCGGCGCTGGGCGCGGCCGTGGTGGTGGCATCGGCCCGCGGCACGGGGATCACGACCGGCGCCAGGCCGGCCGCACCCTGGCCGTTGGCGGGCAGGTTGGCCACGGGCTGGTCGTTGGTGACGCCCTTGAAGTAGCCGAGGATGGGGGCGGCCGCGCCGTCGTCGATCTGCAGGACGTCCTTGCCCGAGATCTTCTTGGGCGACGTCGGCAGGGTGTAGGTGTCGATGGTGGCGCCGGCCATGCTGCGGGCCAGCTTGGCCAGCGCCCGCGGGTTGAAGCCCTGCTCCACGGTCAGGTTGCTGGCGACGGCGTCGATCACCTGGGCAGCCACGATCGGGTTGGCGCTGCGGGCCAGCACCTTGGTGAAGGCCCGCTTCACGAAGTCCTGCTGGCGGCTCATGCGCCCGTAGTCGGAGCTCTCGTCGCTGCGCCACTTCCCGTCCTTGAGGTACTGGAGGTAGCGCGAGCGCACCCACTGGCGGGCCTGCACGCCGTTCAGCGTGACGCACCCGGGCTTGAGCAGTTCGAGACCGGTGTGGGAGTCGCGCACCGCGTAGGGCAGGAACATCGCCACGCCACCGATGGCGTCGACGATCTTCTTGAAGCCCTCGAAGTTCACCTCGACGTAGTGGTTGATCGGGATGCCGAGGTCCTTCTGGATGGTGCGCACCAGGACGTCACGTCCTTCGCCGAAGGCACCGTTGATGCGGTCGTGGAACGGCTTGGCCGCCTGGATCTCGACGTAGGTGTCGCGCGGGATCGACAGCAGCGCGGTGGCCCCGGTGGCCGGGTCGAAGCGGGCGACCATGATCGTGTCGGAGTTCAGGCCCTGGGTCTTGGCGTCGGAACCGATGCCGCCGTAGTCGGCGTCGTTCGGGTCGGCGCCCACGCGGGTGTCGTTGCCGACCAGGAGGTAGTTCTCGATCTTGGTGGGAGCCGGGCCGGGATCGGTGGTGGCCGGCGTCTTGCCCCCGGACGCCACCGTGGCGCCGGTGGGCGTGAGGTCGCCGCCGATGTCGACCTGGTTCACCTTGCTGACGGTGTGACGCACGAAGTACGCGCCCGACGTGGCCGAGGCCGCCGCCGTGAGGGCGACGATGGCGGCGCTGAGGGCGAGCCGCATCGGCCAGCGGCGGCGGGGCCGCCATCGCGAGAGGTCGTCCACGGGCACACGAGAACGCTAGTCGGCGAGTCGATGCCGATCGGGGTCACACCCCGGTCTCCGGGCGCAGGTGCACGACGTCGCCCACCGACACCGTGACCAGCCCCTGCGGGCCGTCGACGACCAGCTCACCGGCGGTGGTCACGTCGACGGCCACCCCCACGAGATCGCCGCCGGGGCGCTCGACGCGCACCCGCTGACCCAGGGTGGCCAGGCGGGTCCGGTACTCGGGGTGGATGGGTCGGCGCAGGCCGTCGGCCAGCTCGGCCAGCACCGCGGTCAGCAGATCGTCCCGGGCCACGCCGTCGAGCCGGGCGGCGCCCTCGGGCGCCCAACCCAGGTTCAGGCCCATCCCGACGACCACATGATCGACGCGACCGTCGCGGGAGGCGGCCTGGGCGAGGATGCCGGCGAGCTTGCACCCGTCGACCAGGAGATCGTTGGGCCACTTCAGATCCGGGGTGACGCCGACGGTCGCCTCGGCGGCGCGGGCGGCGGCCACGGCGACCCGCTGCGTCACCTCGTGGGGCCGGTCGGGGGCGAAGCCCTCCCGGAACAGGATCGACACGAGCAGGTTGACGCCCGGCGGCGCGTCCCACCCACGGCCCAGCCGGCCCCGGCCTGCGGTCTGGTGGTCGGTCACCAGGACGCTGCCGTGCGGGGCGCCCGCGGCGGCGGCGGCGAGCAGATCGGTGTTCGTCGACCCGGTCTCGGTGACGTGCTGGATGGACCAGCGAGTGGTCTCGTTGGACCTAGGGTCGGCCATCCACAAAGATTCCCACGCCGCGCCGGGCGAGTTAGCCCCGGCCCTCGCCGTGACCCTGAGGTGAACCGCACATGCTGAAGAAGATCCTGATCGCCAACCGCGGAGAGATCGCTGTCCGGGTCATCCGGGCCTGCCGCGAGCTCGGGATCCCCACGGTGGCCGTCTACTCCGAGCTCGACCGCAACGCGCTGCACGTGCGCCTGGCCGACGAGGCCTACGCGCTCGGCGGCCAGACGGCAGCCGAGAGCTACCTCAACACCGAGGCGATCCTGCACGCCATCCGTGAGTCGGGCGCCGACGGCGTGCACCCGGGCTACGGGTTCTTCTCCGAGAACGCCGACTTCGCCCGGGCCATCGGCGAGATGGGCGTCACCTTCATCGGCCCGCCGGCGTCGGCGATCGACCAGATGGGCGACAAGGTCTCCAGCCGCAAGGCCGCCCTGCGCGGCGGCGCCCCCATCGTGCCGGGCACGACCGAGTTCGTCACGAGCGCCGAGGAGATCATCGAGTTCGGCGCCTCGAGCGGCTGGCCCCTCGCCATCAAGGCGGCGTTCGGTGGTGGCGGCCGCGGCATGAAGGTCGTGCAGAAGGCCGAAGACGTGCAGGACGCCATGGACTCGGCCCGGCGCGAGGCCAAGGCGTTCTTCGGGCGGGACGAGATCTACGTGGAGCGCTACCTCACGTGGCCCCGCCACGTGGAGGTGCAGCTCGTCGGCGACCAGCACGGCAACTACGTGTGGGTGTCGCTGCGTGACTGCTCGGCCCAGCGCCGCCACCAGAAGCTCATCGAGGAGGCACCGGCCCCCGGCCTGGCCCCCGGCATCGAGGAGGCCATGGGCGAGGCGGCCGTGAAGGCGGCCAGCGCCGTCGGTTACTACAACGCCGGCACCGTCGAGTTCATCTACCAGGACGAGGAGTTCTTCTTCCTCGAGATGAACACCCGCCTCCAGGTGGAGCACCCCGTCACCGAGGCCATCACCGGCATCGACCTCGTCGAGTGGCAGATCCGGGTCGCCTCGGGTGAGCCCCTGCCCATGACGCAGGACGAGATCAACGCCCGGCGGCACGGCCACGCCATCGAGGTGCGCATCAACGCCGAGAACCCGGCCGGCGGCAAGTTCCTTCCCTCCCCCGGCAAGATCACCGTGCTGCGCCCGGCGTTCGGCTTCGGCACCCGCTGGGACGCCGGCTACGAGGCGGGCGACGAGATCAGCCAGTACTACGACAACCTCGTCGGCAAGCTGATCGTGTGGGGCAAGGACCGGCCCACCGCCATCGCCCGCACCATCCGTGCGCTCGAGGAGATGGAGATCGTGGGTGTGGCCACCACGATCCCGGCCGACCTCGCCATCCTGCGTCACCCCGATTTCGCCGCGGTGACCCACTCCACGAAGTGGGTGGAGGAGCGCCTCGACCTGTCGGGCATCGCCGCGCCGGCGGCGCCCACGGCCTCCGATGCCGAGGGTGAGCCGGTGGCCCTGGTGGAACGCACGACCACGGTCGAGGTGAACGGCAAGCGCTTCGCCGTGAAGCTGTGGGTGCCCGACAGCCCGATGATGACCGTCGCCGCCGGCGGTAGCGGGGTCCGCAAGCCGGCCCGGGCCGCGGCGGGCGGTGGCGCCGGTGGCGGGTCGGGCTCGGGCGACGTGGCCGTGCCCATGCAGGGCACGATCGTGAAGGTGCTGGTCGAGGTCGGTCAGACCGTCCAGGCCGGGCAGGCCGTCGTCGTGCTGGAAGCGATGAAGATGGAGAACCAGATCCAGGCCGAGAAGTCCGGCACGGTGAAGGAGATCCGCGTGGCCCCCGGCGACACCGTCGGCTCCGGCGACGTCGTCGTCGTCATCGCCTGACCCGGCGGAACCCGATCGGCAGCCCGCCCCGCACGTTCTCTGCGGGTCTGGAGACACCTGTGTCCTCAGCCCCGCGGAGAACGCTGGGCCAACGTCGCCACCACCGTGCGACCGACCCAGGCCGCCTGCCGGTTCACCTGGCGCCAGGTGAACCGGAGCACGGCCCATCCGGCAGCGACGAGTTCGGCGTCGCGACGACGGTCGCCTTCGAACGAGGCCGGCGAGCGATGGAACGTCCATCCGTCCACCTCGACATCGACCCGCTCGGCCAGGAAGCCGAAGTCGAGCTCGTAGCCGAGAGCGCGAGGGTGGAAGGTCCATCCGCGGATGCCGGCGTTGGCGAACACACGTGCGGCCGCAGGCTCGAGCACGCTGTCGGGCGGCTTGCGACCCAAGGGCAGCCCAACGACGGCGGCCTCGAGAGCTCGGAGACCCGGCCGCCCGCGTTTGCGGTGCAGCGCGATCGTGCGTTCGACGGTCGGTACGGTCACCAGCCCGGCGATCAGCATCGCCTCGAGCGTCGGGCCGACCGCGGCCCGGTCAACCGCGCCGAGGTCGGCGAGCGTGCGGAGCGGCGCGGTCACCTCGATGCCGCGCTGCTTCACGGCATGGGCCCATCGGAGGTCGGTCGGCCGGTGGATCCGGAGACCGGTGCGTTCGGACCAGCCGAGCCCGGTCGTCGTGAGGAGATCGACCGGGTCGGTTCCCCGCACCGGGGCACCCCACAGGAAGGCGGCGCTGCGGTGCGAAACCAGGCAGGGCCGCCCGTACGAGAGGACCGCAGCAGCGATCCGTCGCTCCGGGGTGAGCGACGTGCCGGCGAGGGCGGCGACGTTCCGGTCGACGCGCACGAGGACCCCGGCATGGATGGCCCGGTCGAAGCTCCGGGACGTGCGACGCCGGTCGCCGATCCAGGCGGCGCGAGTGATCAGGTGGTGGTGTTCGGCGGCCCAGGCGCGGACCTCGTCGTCGATGTTCACGCCCGGTACGTGGGACTGACACCACCGCTTCTGGAAAGTTGGTTCGAACTCCGCGGGCTCCGAGACACCTACGTCTCCAACCCCGCGGAGAACGAGACGTCGGCGAAGCCGGGGCACGCCCGGGGCTACTCGGCGGCTTCGGCGAGGGACTCGCTGAGGCTGGGGTGCACCAGCAGGGTGTCGAGCACGTCGCCGACGCGCAGGTGGGCGGTGACGGCGAGGGCGATCACCGAGATCAGCTCGGCGGCGTGGCGGCCGACGATCGAGCCGCCGAGCACCACACCGGTGGCCGGGTCGGACAGGATCTTCACGAACCCGCGCGAGTCGTTGTTGATGAGCGCCTTGGGCGCCATGGAGAAGGGCACCTTCGTGGTGCGGATCTTGCGGCCCAGCGCGAAGGCGTCGGCCTCGGCCAGGCCCACGTCGGCGATCTCGGGCTCGGTGAAGATGGCCGACGCGGCCTTGTCGTAGTCGAGGTGGCGGTGTTCGACCGTGTGCAGGCCCATCACGTGCTCGGCCACCTTGCGCCCCTGCATCGACGCCACCGACGACAACGGCAGCTTCCCGCTCACGTCGCCGGCGACGTAGATGTGGCCCACGTTCGACTGGCAGTGGTGGTTGATGGGGACGTATCCGCCCCCGTCGACCTCGACCCCGGCGTGCTCGAGGCCGAGGCCCTCGCTGTTGGGCACCGAACCGATGGCCAGCAGCGCGTGGGTGCCGGTGACCGTGCGGCCGTCGTCGCAGCGCACGACGACACCGCCGTCGGTGCGCTCGATGGCGTTGGCCTTGGCCCCCTTGAGCAGCGACACGCCCCGCGAGAGGAACTCCTGCTCCAGCGCGGCGGCCACCTCGGGGTCCTTGGCCGGCAGCACCTGCTGGCGGCTGACGATGAGGGTCACCTTGGATCCGAGCGAGGTGAACATGTGGACGAACTCCACGCCGGTGACGCCCGACCCGATGACGACCAGATGCTGCGGCATCGACGTGGGCGGGTAGCAGTCGCGGGTCGTCAGGATGCGGTCGCCGTCGGGGTGGCAGAACGCCGGGATGCGGGGCCGCGAGCCGGTCGAGATGAGGATGGCATCGGCCGGAAGCACCTGGGTGCCCTCGGTGGCGCTGGCGACCTCGACCTCGTGGGGGCCTCGCAGCGTGGCCGAGCCGTGGATGATGCGCACCCGCTGGCTCTCGAGCAGTTGGGTGATCGAGCCGTTGAGTCGGTTGACGATGGCGTCGACGCGCTCCTTGAGCAGGCTGAGGTCGAGCTCGGGGGCGTCGTCCTGTTCGAGACCCATGCCCTTCATGCGGCTGGCAAACGAGATGGCACCGCCCGTGGCGATCATCGTCTTCGAGGGGATGCAGTCGAGGAGGTGGGCGGCGCCGCCCACGATGTCGCGCTCGACGAGCGCCACCTGGGCGCCGAGGCGGGCGGCATAGGTGGCGGCCATGTTGCCGGCCGGCCCCCCGCCGATGATCACGAAGCGTACGGGCACGACCGCACGTTATCCGGGCCGGTGCCCGACCTGGCGGGGAGCTAGCGTCCGACCCTCGTGAGCAACGAGCAGCCGACGCCCGACCCCGACCCTGTCACGAACGACGGCGAGGCGGCGGGCGACACCCAGGGCGGGCTCGATGCGCTCAAGGCGGCCCGCCTGGCCAAGATCGATGCGCTGCGCGCCAACGGCACCGAGCCGTACCCGTACCGCTTCGACCGCACCCACACCCTGGCCGAGGTCCGCGAGCAGGCCGGCGAGCTGGCGCCAGGCACCGAGACCGAGCAGCGGGTCACGGTGGCCGGCCGCGTCCTGCTGAAGCGGGCCGCCGGCAAGCTGCACTTCGCCAACATCGCCGACCGGTCGGGCCACATCCAGCTGTTCGTGTCGAAGGCGGTGATCGGCGACGAGGGTTTCGCCGCGTTCGGCGATCTCGATCTCGGTGACTGGGTCGGCGTCGAGGGCACGGTGATGGCCACGCGCACCGGCGAGCTGTCGGTGAAGGTCGACCGGGCCCAGCTGCTGTCGAAGGCGGTGCGTCCGCTGCCCGACAAGTGGCACGGGATCTCCGACACCGACACCCGCTTCCGCCAGCGCTACGCCGACCTCATCACCAACGACGAGGCCCGGCGCGCCTTCCGCATCCGCCACGAGACCATCGCCAGCTTCCGGCGCACGCTCCAGGGCCACGGGTTCGTCGAGGTCGAGACGCCGGTGCTGCACGTGGAGGCGGGCGGCGCCCACGCCCGCCCGTTCCTCACGCACCACAACGCGCTCGACATGCAGCTCCACCTGCGCATCGCCCTCGAGCTGCACCTGAAGCGGTTGATCGTCGGCGGCATGGAGCGCGTGTTCGAGATCGGCCGCGTGTTCCGCAACGAGGGCATCTCCACCCGGCACAACCCCGAGTTCACGATGATGGAGCTGTACCAGGCCTTCGGTGACTACTCCGACGTCATGGCCATCACCGAGGAGCTCATCCGCACCGCGGCGCAGGACGCGCTCGGCACCACCGTCGTCACCGTCGACGGCGCCGAGATCGACCTGGCCCAGCCGTGGCCGCGGCTGCGCATGATCGACGCCGTCGAAGCCAAGACCGGAGTCGCCGTGCACCCGACCATGCCACTGGCCGACATCCGGGCCCTGGCGGCCGAGCACGACGTGGGCGTGCAGGAGCACTGGGGTGCCGGCAAGATCATCGAGGAGCTGTTCGAGGCCACCGCCGAGCAGGACCTGATCGCGCCCACGTTCGTGACCGGCCATCCGGTCGAGATCAGCCCGCTGGCCCGCACCGACCGCAACGATCCGTCGCTGACCGAGCGCTTCGAGCTGTTCGTGGGCCGGCGTGAACTGGCCAACGGCTACAGCGAGCTGAACGACCCGGTGGTGCAGCGCCAACGGTTCGAGGACGAGCAGAAGGCCAAGGAAGCCGGCGACGCCGAGGCGGGCACGGTCGACGAGGACTACCTGCGCGCCCTGGAGTACGGCATGCCCCCCACGGGCGGCCTCGGCATCGGCATGGACCGGGTGGCCATGCTCCTGACCGGCGTGAACAGCATCAAAGAGGTCATCCTCTTCCCCACGCTGCGCCCCGAGCAGTTCTGACACGGCCACCGCCATCTGTCGCGTTCGGGCCGGGCAAGCCAAGGATTGGTGTCACGGGCAAGGACTCGAACAACCCTCTGGGCGTTCTTGACGCCACGTTGAGTGCTACGACTAAGGTCGTATAGACATCGACCGGCGGCCGGGAGGACGCTCGCAACTGTCCCGAACGGCGGGGAAGAGGGCGGCGGAAAGGCAGACATGCGACAGAAGCGGACGTACATCCCGGCACTCCTGATGGCGGGGCTCCTGGCAGCGGGAGCCGGCGTGGCCAGTGCCGCGGGCGGCAAGCTCGCCGGTGGCGGCGGCACCGCGACCGGCGGCACCGCGACCGGCGGCGGTGGCGGCGGCGCGATCAAGGCCACGGATGCCCCCAAGACCTGCCCCTCGATCTTCGCCACCTACAGCGCAACCGACGGGTACCGCCCGGGTGCCTACGGGATCGCCCTGTCGTACGCGCTGGCCACGTGCACGCCCCGCAACATCACCACGGTGCGTCTGACCAACCAGACGACGGGCGCCATCGAGTACAACGCCCAGGATCCGGTGATCACCACCTTCAACTTCGACCAGGTCTCGTTCCGGTCGACCTACCTCGCCGAGGTCGTCGTCAACGACCGCACCACGGGCGCGCTCATCGATCGGCGCTCCAGCACCGTGGCGACGCCGGCGGTGCCGGCGCCCAACTGCGCCACGCTGGCCGACCCCGTCGTCACCACCGCCCTGGTGCTCGGCGCCCCGGTGATCGCCGCCAACTACTCGGCGACCGACTGTGGCTACGGCCGGGAGAGCGTGACGGTGCGCATGACCAACCTGACCACGAACCTGGTGGAGTACGAGGCGCCGTACAACGCGCTGACCGGCTCGGTGACGATGCCCAAGGGCAGGAGCTACGACACGCCCTACGAGGTCGACGTCGAGGTCCACGGCGCCGTGGGCGAGGTCGTCTCGGGCTCGTCCAAGACGGTGACCACGCCGGCGTTCACGCCGAACTGCGCCAACATCACCGGCGAGAACCTGAGCACCGGCTACTGGGGCCTCTACGCCGCCGTGTGGGTGCAGTACCAGGTGCGTGACTGCGGCTATGGCGGCGAGCGGGTGCAGATCCGGGCCTACGACATGGCCTCGGGCTCGCTCGACTACAACGTCACCACCACGACCCTCGCCGGCCTGTTCGACTTCGAGGGCACCGCCACCAAGTACGACACCGACTACGAGATCCATGTCGACGTGCTCGGCCTGAACAACGAGTTGCTCGACTCGATGTCGCAGCTCGTGCACACGCCCGTCTTCCGCTGACCGATGCGGGCCCCGCCCGCGCCGGTACCACGCCACGCCAGACGCACGGGCGGCAGCTCTCCGGAGTGGCCGCCCGTGTCGCGTCCGGGCTCAGGCGGTGTGGGCCCGCTCGGCCGCCCGGATGACGTCGAGGATCTCGTCGCCCACCAGCTCGTCGCGGTGCAGCAGCGCGTCACGCAGGGCCTCGGCGATGTGGCGGTGGTCGGCCAGCAGGCCGTGCACCGAGAGCTTCGCCTCGTCCAGCAGGCCCTCGAGGCTGCGCCGGCTGCGTTCGTCGCCCAGCACCTTGCTGACCAGATCGCCGCTGAACGCGCCGCCGTCGCCGGCGGCGAACGACACGAGCGAACCGCCCATGCCGAGGGCGCCCACCATGTAGCTGGCCATGCGCGTCGCGCCCGACAGGTCGCCGGACGGACCGGTGGACACCTCACCGAAGAACAGCTCCTCGGCGACCATGCCGCCGAAGGCGATCTGGATGGCGGAGAACAGCTCGCTGCGCGTCTTGGTGAAGCGCTCCTCGAGATCGCTGTGGGCCAGCAGGCCCAAGGCCTCGGCCCGCTTGATGATCGACAGCACCTCGAGCTTGCGGTCGGTGCCCACCAGGTAGGCCACGGTGGCGTGGCCGGCCTCGTGGGTGGCGATGACGCGGCGTTCGTTGTCGGTGTACTCCACCGGCTGGCGCAGGCCGATCTCCTCGGTGAACTTGGCCTGTTGCAGGTCGGCCCAGCTCATCTCCCGACGCCCTTCGCGCAGGGCCCACATGAGGGCTTCGTCGAAGAGGTGCTCGATCATGACCGGCGTGTAGCCCATGGTCACGAGGGCGAGCTGGTCGCGCCGTTCGGCCCGGTCGAGGTCGGTGTCGTGGCTCTTGCGGTTCAGGTAGAAGTCGATGATCTCGCGCCGTCCGGCCCGGCCGGGCACGGCGAAGTGGATGCTGCGGTCGAAGCGACCCGGACGCAGCAGCGCAGGGTCCAGGTCGCCGGCACGGTTCGTGGCCGCGATGAGCAGCACGTTGGGGCGGGGCGGGCGGGGCGGGCGCAGCTGGTGCGACGACGGCAGCAGGTTGTTCACCAGCGACGCGAGCTTGCCCACCAGGCGCTGACCGCGGGTCGGTTCGTCGAAGCTCTGCATCTGTACGAGCAGCTCGTTGACGATGCCGGCGTCGGCGCCGGGCACGAAGCGCTCGACGACGGTCGAGCGCACCACGCCGTCGGTGTCGACCATGTTCGAGACCCCGTGGCGGGCGCCGGCGATGGCGTCGATCTCCTCGATGAAGCCGATGGCGCCGCCCTCGCGGCGGGCGGTGCGACGCAGCTGCTTGAAGAACGAGCGGATGCGGCGTGGTGTCATGCCGTAGAAGCTCGACTGGAAGCTGGTGGAGGTGACGAAGAAGAACGGCACACCGGCGTCGCGCGCCATGGCCTTGGCCAGGTAGGTCTTGCCGGTACCGGGTGGGCCCTCGAACAGCAGGCCGCGTCGCGGCGTGCCGCCCATCTGGTCCTGGAACGTGCGGTAGCCGAGGAACAGGTTGAGCGATCGCACCACCTCGTCCTTCACGGCCCCGATGCCGACGACGTCGTCGAGGCCGATCTCGATCTGGCTCGGCGGCACCACCAGATGGGGGCTGCGGGCCATGCCGACGAGGGGCAGCACCATCGACACCAGGATGGCCGCGGTGATGGCCGCCACCGGCAGCAGGTCGCGCTGCGTCGGGGTGAACCGGTACGACGGGAACCCGATCACCATCGGGTCGCCGGCGAGCCACCGGCCGACGAGGTAGCCGGCCACGGCCAGCAGCACGGCCGCGAGCACGCGCAGCCGACCCTGCCGGTTGTGTTCACGTTGATGGGCCACATCGCCGCTCGAACGGTCGAGCAGATGGGCCACGCCAAGAGCACCGAGATCGGTCATGCTGCCGCCACCTCCAGACGCAGGAGCGTAGGTGGCGACGCCGTCAGGAAAGCTCGGGAACCCGTCCCGGAGCGCTCAAGGAGTCGTCAAGATCTGCGCCGCTCGGGCGGTGCGGTCACCGGTGCGGCGAGTAGACGCCGAACACGTCGCGCAGCGCATCGGACACCTCGCCGAGGGTGGCGTCGGCCTTCAGCGCCGCCTTCATCGGCACGAGCAGGTTCTGCGTGCCGCGCGCCGCGTCGCGCACGTCGTCGAGGCGGGCGGCGACCGCGTCGTGCGTGCGGTCGGCCTTGTAGGCCTTCAATCGGGCGATCTGGTTCGTCTGCAGGCTCGGGTCGATCGGGAACACCTTCGGCTCGGGCTCGTTGTCGATGCCGAACCGGTTGACGCCCACGATCACGCGCTCGTCGTCGTCGATGGACTTGGCGTAGTCGTAGGCCGCCTGCTCGATCTCGTCCATCTGGTAGCCCTGCTCGATGGCGGCCACCGCGCCGCCGAGCTCGTCGATCTTGGCGATGTACTCCCAGGCCCGCGCTTCGATCTCGTCGGTGAGCGACTCGATGAAGTACGAGCCGGCCAGCGGGTCGGGGGTGTCGGCCACACCCGACTCGTAGCCGATGACCTGCTGCGTACGCAGTGCGACGCGCACCGAATCCTCGGTCGGCAGACCGAGGGCCTCGTCGAAGCTGTTCGTGTGCAGGCTCTGCGTGCCACCGAGCACGGCGGCCAGCGCCTGCAACGTCACGCGCACGATGTTGTTCTCGGGCTGTTGGGCGGTGAGGGTGGAGCCGCCGGTCTGGGTGTGGAAGCGCAGCAGCTTGCTGGCGTCCTTCTGGGCACCGAAGCGGCCGTCCATGAGCTTGAACCACATGCGGCGGGCGGCGCGGTACTTGGCGACCTCTTCGAGCAGGTTGTTGTGGGCGTTCCAGAAGAACGACAGGCGGGGGGCGAAGTCGTCGATGCCGAGGCCGGCGTCGATGGCCGCCTGCACGTAGGCGATGGCGTCGGCCAACGTGAACGCGATCTCCTGCACCGCCGTGGAGCCGGCCTCACGGATGTGGTAGCCCGAGATCGAGATGGTGTTCCACTTCGGGACGTTGGCCGCGCAGTAGGCGAAGATGTCGGTGATGAGCCGCATCGACGGCCGCGGCGGGTACACGTAGGTGCCGCGGGCGATGTACTCCTTGAGGATGTCGTTCTGGATCGTGCCGGAGATGGCGGTGGCGGGCACCCCGTTCTCCTCGGCGACCAGCTCGTACATGAGCAGCAGGATCGCCGCCGTCGAGTTGATCGTCATCGACGTGGTGACCTTGTCGAGGGGCAGGCCGGCCAGGAGCAATCGCATGTCGGCCATGGAGTCGATGGCCACGCCGACTTTGCCGACCTCACCCTCGGCCCGGGGGTGGTCGGAGTCGTACCCCATCTGCGTGGGCAGGTCGAAGGCGCACGACAGGCCCGTCTGGCCGGCGTCGAGCAGGAACTTGAAGCGCTCGTTGGTCGCTTCGGCCGTGCCGAACCCGGCGTACTGGCGCATGGTCCACAGGCGCCCGCGGTACATCGTGCGGTGCACGCCACGGGTGTACGGCGGCTCGCCCGGGTCGCCCAGCTGCGTAGCGGGGTCCCAGTCGGCCAGGTCGGCCGCGGCGTAGAGGGGCTTGATGGGGATGCCCGCATCGGTGCGGCGCTCCGTGTCGGCCATGGCGGCTCCTCCTCGAACGAGTTCGGCGTTCCGCAGACTACGCAAGGAGCCGGGTTCCCGACCAAGGCCCCGAGAGCGAGGACAAACGCACCGTCGGGCGAGCCTGGACCGGATGATGCGGTCATACCGTCCCGAGGCGATGAGCTGTCCGTGCTGCGCCTATCCCTCCCACGAGCCGCTGTTCGTGGTAGCCGGCCACACCTACGTGGTGTGCGCCCGGTGCCGGTCGGCCTGGCTCGACCCGATGCCGGCCTTCGACCCCGCCGACCTGTACGGCGAGGGCTACTTCGTGGCCGGCGACGACCGGGGCGGCTACGTCGACTACGACCGCGACGAGGCCCTGCACCGCCGCAACGCCCGGTCCCGGGTGCGGTTGTGCGCCCCCTACCTGCCTCCGGGCCAGGCCTTCGACGCCATCGACGTCGGGTGTGCCTCGGGCTACGTGCTCGACGAGTACCGCCGCATCGGGCTGGTGACCCACGGGGTCGACGTGTCGCCCTGGGCCCGCAAGGAGGCGGCCAACCGTGACCATGACGTCCAGGCCGAGCTCACCGATGCACTGGCCGCGTCGTCGCGCGTGGCTCTGGTGTCGTTCTTCCAATCGCTCGAACACATGCCCGACCCCGACGCCGCCATGGCCGAGGCATCGGCCGCGCTACGGCCGGGCGGGGTGGTGGCCGTGGAGACGTGGGACCGCCTCAGCACCGTCGCCCGCGTGAGCGGCACGCGGTGGCAGCAGGCCAACCCGCCGAGCGTGCTCCACCTGTTCACGCGCGACGGGCTCACGCGCCTGGCCGAACGACACGGCCTGTCGATCGAGCGCATGCAGGCCACGTCGAAGTTCGTGAGCCCGGCCCTGGTGGCCGGCGTGCTCGCCCACCGGGCGCATCGCACCGGGCGGGCGCTGGCGAAGGCGATCGACGTGACCCACCTGGGCCACGTGGCCGTGCCCTACCGGTTGGGTGACCTGATCACCCTGGTGGCCATCAAGCGCTGACGAGCGATGGCGCACCGGCACCGGCGGCGGCGCCGATCGGGGCCACCGACGGCACGCCGAGGCTGGCGGCCAGCTGCGGCCGGCGCAGCTTCCACACGAACCCGTCGTAGAGGATGTGCAGGGCGCCGAAGAACAGGATGGCGAAGGCGTACATGCGCCCGACCTGGAGCGCCGTGTACACGAAGCCCACCAGCGCCGCGGTGTAGCCGCCGTACACGGCGGCCCGGCGCAACGGGGTGGCGGTGGCCCGGGCCACCGCCGACGTGTCGCCCGTAGCGGCGCGGGCCCGCAGGCTGCGGTGCACGATCACCAGGTACTCGAGCGCGTGGCCGGCCACGTAGCCGGCGAACCCGGCGATGGGGTCGACGATCACCAGCACCACGAGCGCGGCAGTGGCGATCAGGTAGGCGTGCTTGGCCGGGTTGGCCCGCTCGCCCAGCGTGCGCTCGGCCCGTACCCACCGCCACACGCACACGGCCGACACCGCCAGCACGGGCACGACGAGCCACCGGGCCAGCGGGCCGAAGCGGTGCAGGATCTGCACGCCCCGGGCGTTGGTGGAGCCCATGCCGATGTGGGTCACCAGACCGGGCAGGTCGGCGAAGGCGGCCAACCACACCATGGCCACCACGAGCCACGACACGATCATCAGCTTCTCCAGCCGACCGTGGTCGTCGCCCGCCTTGCGGCCGTAGATGCGGGTGAGGCCGTAGCGCTGCATGAGAGTGTGCTCGGCGTTCCACAGCCCGGCCACCACGGCCACGAGACCCAGGCTCACGTGCAGCCCGATGGCGATGGCCGCCACCGCCACGACCGGCGCCCAGCGGTACAGCTTGGTGCGGGCCCGGTACTGCGCATCGTCGCCGTAGACGAGGCCGAGCGTGAGCGGCTGGTGGAAGAACGACAGCAGGAACACGAGCCCGACCAGGCGCCGCAGCGCCTGGGGGTTCGGTTCGAGCAGGTGGGCGCCGAGGGCGACCGGCGCCCAGCAGAAGGCCAGGGCCAGATCGGAGACGGGACCATGGATCCAACGGGCGCGCGAGAGCATCTCCGCCAACTTAGATCGGGAGCGGGCCCCGGCGCGGCCGAGGCCCGTCAGCGACCGATCAGTGAGCCCGATGCGGCATGCACAGCTCGTCGTACTCGGCGATCACGATGTCGGCCGGGTCGATGGAGCAGGCGGGGCAGTTCGGGTCGCGGCGGACCTTGAACGTGTGGAAGCTCTGCTCGAGCGAGTCGTAGGCCAGCAGGCGGCCCGACAGCGAGTCGCCCAGACCGAGGAGCAGCTTGATGGCTTCGAGCGCCTGGATGGAGCCGATGATGCCGGGCAGCACGCCGAGCACGCCGGCCTCGGCGCAGCTGGGGGCCAGCTCGGCGGGTGGGGGCTCGGGGATCAGGCAGCGGTAGCAGGGGCCGTCGTAGGGCTTGAACACGGTGGCCTGGCCCTCGAAGCGGAAGATCGAACCGTGCACCACCGGGATCTTCTTGAGCAGCGACGCGTCGTTGAGCAGGTAGCGGCTCGGGAAGTTGTCGGCGCCATCGATGATCACGTCGTAGCCGTCGATGATCTCGAGCACGTTGTCTGCCGCCAGGCGCGTGTCGTAGGCGACGACGTTCACGTCGGGGTTCATGAGCGTGAGGGTCTTCTTGGCCGAGTCGACCTTGCGGTCACCGATGCGGTCGAGGTTGTGCAGGATCTGGCGCTGCAGGTTGGAGGCGTCGACCTCGTCCATGTCGACGATGCCGAGCGTGCCCACGCCGGCGGCGGCCAGGTAGAGCGCGGCGGGCGAGCCGAGACCGCCGGCGCCGAGCAGCAGCACCTTCGACTCGAGGAGCCTGGCCTGCCCCTCGATGCCGACCTCGGGCAGCAGCAGGTGGCGCTGGTACCGGTTGCGCTGCTCGGCGGTGAGCGTGACCGGCGCCTTCCACGGGCGGCCCTCGTCCTTCCAGCGGCCGAACCCGCCGGCCATGGAGACGACGTCGCCGTAGCCGAGCTCCGCGAGCGTCTTGGCCGCGAAGGCGGAGCGCACGCCACCGGCGCAGTACACGACGATGGGCGTGTCCTTGGCCGGCACCTTGCCCTCGATCTGGGCCTCGAGGTGGCCGCGCGGGATGTGCAGCGCACCGGGCAGCGCGCCCTGGTCGTGCTCGTCGGGCTCGCGCACGTCGAGCACGAGCGTGCCCTGGCGCGCCGCCCGTTCGGCGGCCTCGGCGGTGTCGACCTCGCGGATCTGGGACTTGGCGGCGGCGAGCAGCTCGCGGAAGTTGGCCATGCCCCCAGCCTACCTCCGGAAAGCCGACAAGAGAACTCGGGAATGACCGTGCGAGCGGCCCGGCGACGGTCGTCTCCCCGCGGTCTTGACCGCAAACACAGCCCGTTGAAACGGCCTTGAGGTTCTTGAACAACGTCTGAGCCCGTTGACCAACGTCTGATTCACCGGTCGTCCGCGGCGCGCCGATGGCCTAGGCATGAGACGCCTCTTCCGAATCGGGATGGCCACGGCGCTCGGGGTGCTCGGTCTCACCGCCGCCTCGCAGCCCGCCAACGCCGTCCCCGAGGCTCCGTCCGCCGAGGCCCAGTTCTTCACCTTGCTGAACGACGCCCGCCAGACCGAGGGCCTGAAGCCACTGGTGCGCGACCACGGCCTGGACGCCGTGGCGCTGGAGTGGTCCGGCCACATGTCGGCCACGTTCGCCCACAGCGGCATCGTGATCCGACCCGGTGTGAAGGAGCACGCCGTGCCGGCCGACTGCGACGTGGACGCCCTGTGCCACCGGCCGAACCTGGCCGAGGCGGTGGCGTCGGTGGAACCGTCGTGGCGCGCCGCCGGCGAGAACGTGGGCACCGGCGGCGAGGTGCCGTCGTTGCACAACGCGTTCATGGCCTCCCCCGGGCACCACGCCAACATCGTGGGCGACTACAACCGGGTCGGCGTCGGCGTCGTCATCAGCGGCTCCACCATCTGGGTCACGTTCAACTTCCTCCGAGGTCCCGACCTGGCCGGCGGCACCGCCCCGCTGCGCGACAACGGCGCCCACAAGGTCACGCCCACGGCCACACCCAACGTCACGCCACTCGGCGCGTCGGCCAAGCTCGTGCCGCTGGCGCCCCGACGGGTGCTCGACACCCGCGACGCCGGCGTGGCCGTGCCGGCCGGCGGCGAGGTCGTCGTCGACCTGTCGGCGCAGAGCGACAAGCCGGCCGATGCCACCGCCGCCGCCCTGAACGTCACCGCCACCGACACCGCCGGCAACGGCTACCTCACGGTGCACCCGTGCAGCGTCGCCCGCCCGCTCGCGTCGAGCGTCAACTACGCAGCCGGCCGCACGGTGCCCAACAACGTGACGGTGGCCCTCGGTTCCACCGGCAAGGTGTGCATCTACACCCAGGTCGCCGCCCACATCGTGGTCGACCTGGACGGCTGGTACAGCCCCACGGCCCCGGGTGGCGCCGGGCTCGAGACGGTCACGCCGAGCCGCCTGCTCGACAGCCGCAACAGCGGCGGGCGCAACCAGTCGTTCACCGTCGCGCTCGGTGCGGTGGTGCCGGCGTCGGCCAGCGCCGTCACCCTCAACGTGACGGTGACCGACCCGCTGTTCTCCGGCTACCTCACGGTGTACCCGTGCGGATCGCCGGTGCCGCTGGCCTCGAACCTGAACTTCGCCCCCGGCCAGACCGTGCCGAACCTGGTGACCGTGAAGATCGGTGAAGGGCGCAGCGTGTGCCTGTACGCCAACTCGCCCACGAACGTGGTCGTCGACCTGGACGGCTACTTCACCGCCGCCGGCAGGGCTGTGCGGGCCGTGAACCCGAGCCGCCTGCTCGACACCCGTGACGGCTCGGGCGGCTGGCTCGGTGCCCTCTCGGCCGGCCAGTCGATCGACCTGCCCGTCGCCGGCGTGGCCGGCATCCCGGCCGACGCCGCCGGCGTGCTGCTGAACGTCACGGTCGCCGATGCGGCCGCCGCCGGGTACGTGACCGTCTACCCGTGCGGCAGCGACCGCCCGCTGGCGTCGAACCTGAACTACGCCGCCGGGCAGACCACCTCGAACGCGGTGGCCGTGAAGCTCGGCACCGGTTCGGTGTGCCTGTTCTCGACCCAGAGCGTCGACCTGATCGCTGACGTGGCCGGCTACGTGCGCTGAGCGGGCTCGGTCAGCAGCGCCGGCAGCAGCTCGCGCAGCGCGCCCCGCAGCACGGCGTCGGCCAGCCCGTCCATCTTGGTCGGCTCGCCGTTCACCACGATCACCTTGGCGCCCGCCTGCACCGCCCGCGGCACCATGTTGGCCACCGGGTACACCTGCAGGCTGGTGCCGGCGGCGATGAGCACGTCGGCCTCGGTGGCCACCGTGAGGGCGCGGTCGATTACCTCGGGCACGAGCGCCTGACCGAAGCTGATGGTGGCCGACTTCACGATGCCGCCGCAGCGCAGGCAGGCGGGGTCCTGCTCGCCCGCTCGGACCCGTTCCAACATGACCGCCATGGGCCCCTCGTCGTGGCAGCCCCAGCAGTGGTAGCGGTGGATCGTGCCGTGCACCTCGACCACGAGCGACGGGTCGCTGCCCGCCTTCTGGTGGAGCTCGTCGATGTTCTGGGTGACGAGGGCGTGGAGCTTGCCCCGTCGTTGCAGGGCCACGACGGCGGCGTGGGCGGCGTTCGGCCGGGCCGAGAACGCCGGCGACGTGATCCGGTTCTGCCACGCCGCCCGCCGCACCTCGGCATCGGCCAGGTAGTGCTGCAGCGTGGAGGCCTTCTCGGCCGCCGGGTTCTTCGTCCACACCCCGTTCGGACCGCGGAAGTCGGGGATGCCGGAATCGGTGGAGATGCCGGCCCCGGTGAGCACGACGACCCGGCGGGCGGTGTCGATCCACTGGCGGGCGGTGTCCAGGTCGCTCATCGCTCCATCTTGGTCTTTGTGGCCGTGGGCTTCCGCAGCGGACCCGCTCAGGCACACGCACTGGTGACGCACTTCCCCACCACCGTCACCCGGCTCCTGCTCGGAGGTCCAACCATGGCCCTGCCCATCGATCTCTCCCCCGTCACCGCGCTGGCCAGCGCGGAGACCCTCATCGTGCGTCCCCTGTTCGACGCCGGCCTCGACCTGCACGGTCACGACCCGCGCTCGAGCTACGTGGAGCTGTTCTGGCTCGGCGTGCTGGGCCCGTCGAGCATCCTGCTGCTGCGCCGGCTCGCGGCGGGGTTCGACGCCTGGCCCGACGGGTTCGAGATCGACGTCCACGAGACGGCCGACGCCCTCGGCCTGGCCGCCGGCCAACGCCACTCGGCCTTCACCCGTACCGTGCAGCGCATCGTCCAGTTCGGCATGGCCCGGCGCGCCGACGACGGCATCGCCGTGCGCCGACGCCTGCCCACGCTCAGCCCGCGCCACCTGCAGCGACTGCCCGCCTCCATCCGTGACACCCACCGGGACTGGATGGCCGCCGACGTGGCCGAGACCACCGGCCAGCGCGAGCACCAGCGCGCCCACAGCGTCGCCCTCGGCCTGCTGGAAGCGGGCGACGAACCCACCATCGTCGAAGGCCACCTCCACGCCCTCGGCATCAGCCGCCGCACCGCGTCGCAGGCCGTCGAGTGGGCCCAGACCCGCCTCCGCCACCCCACCGCCACCTGGGACGGCCCCGACGCCGCCTGACTGAGGGGGGTCGCCGGGTAGGCGGTCGGCTGCGGCCCGGTTCCGGGCCGTTCCCGTCTCACATGTGCAACGGATCACGCTCAGAACGAGCCGGACCGCGCGCGGGCCGACCTCGCCGACCCGGTCCGGCCGCTTCTGTGCCGCTCCCGTCTCACAGGTGCGACGAATCCCGCACGGAACCTGGTGGGGTCGCCGGGGCGCCGGTCTGGGCCGTGTCCGTCCCGCCGGCGGGACGGAAATCGCCCGGTCCAGCACCAGCACGCGGGTGAGACTCTGCAGGTGCACCTCCGGGACCGGACACCGCAGGACCTGCCCGAGCTGGCGGCGATCGCCGCCCGGGTGCGGGCCGTGGACGGGTACCCGATCTACCTGCCGCGTGGCGACCATCTGGCCTTCCTGACGAGCCCGGTGGCCCTCGCCGCGTGGGTGGCCGAGGACGACGATGGCCTCGCCGGGCACGTGGCGCTGAACGCGACGACCTCGACCGCGGTCACCGAGGCGATCCGGGCCGCCGGCATCGACGGCGACCTCGGGGTCGTGTCGAAGCTGCTGGTCGACCCGGTCCGCCGGCGTCACGGGGTCGCGGCGCTACTGCTCGACCGGGCCCGGCGGCACGCCGACGAGCTCGGGCGTGTCCCCGTGCTCGACGTGATCGCCACGTCGGCCGCGCCGATCGCGCGGTACCGCCGCGAGGGCTGGATCGAGCTGGGCCGGGTCGCGTTCACCTTCCCCGACGGGCTGGCCGTCGAGGAGCTCGTGTTCCGCGCCCCGTCGGGGCTTTGACCGTCAGCGCGTGGGGGCTTCGAAGCGCTCGAGGAGCTCCACGAAGGTGCGCACGCCGTAGGCGGTGGCGCCCTTCGACAGCCAGCCCTCGTCAGCGTCCACGTTCATGGTGCCGGCGATGTCGAGGTGGGCCCACGGGATGTCGCCCACGAACTCCTGCAGGAACAACCCGGCGGTGAGTGCACCGCCGTAGGGGCCGCCGATGTTGCGCATGTCGGCCACCTGACTGTCGAGCAGCTTGCGGTACTCGGGCGGCAGCGGCAGGCGCCACATCTTCTCGTCGGCCCGCTCGGCCGCCGCGGTGACCTGACCGGCCCAGCCGTCGTTGTTGCTCATGACGCCGGCGATCTTCTGGCCCAGCGCGGCGAGCACGGCACCGGTGAGGGTGGCGATGTCGCACATGGCGTCGACCTCGTCCTCCACCGCCAGGGCGAGACCGTCGGCCATGACCAGACGGCCCTCGGCGTCGGTGTTGTGGATCTCGACCGTCTTGCCGTTGCGCATGGTGAGCACGTCGCCCAGCTTCATGGCCGACCCCGACGGCATGTTGTCGGTGCAGCACAGGTAGGCGGTGACCTCGGTCTTGACCCGCAGCGCCTTCAGCACCGACATGGTCGCCAGCACGATGGCCGCGCCCGACATGTCCATCTTCATCATCACGTGCATGCCGTCGGACGGCTTCAGCGAGATGCCGCCCGAGTCGTACATGACGCCCTTGCCGATGAGGCCGACGTGGCCACGGGGCGTGGCCCGCGGCACGTAGTGGAGCTTGATGAGGCGGGGCGGTTCCTCGGAGCCGGCGTTCACGCCGAGCAGACCGCCGCAGCGCATCTCGGCCAGCGCGTGCTCGTCGTACACGGTGACCTCGAGGCCGGCGTCACGCCCGATCTCGGTGGCCTTCTCGGCCATGTCGCGCGCGGTCAGGTGGCTGGGCGGCGTGTTGGCCAGGTCACGAGCCATGGTGACGGCATCGGCGATGGTGGCGCCGCGGACCGCGCCGGCGTCGGTGGCGGCCATCGTGGCGGCCGACGTCGTGAGCGTGACCGTCTCCAGCTTCGACAGGCCCTGGTCGGCCTTCAGCGCGGCGTACTTGTAGCGGCCGAGCACGAGACCCTCGGCCACCGCCTGGGCGGCGGCGCGGGCATCGACACCGTCGATGTCGGCCAGGCCGGTGGCCAGATGGGTGCGCTTGGCCACGGCACGGGCCAACGCCGCCGCCGCGTTGCGCAGGACGGCGGGGCTGATCTTGGCCCGGTCACCGAGGCCGACGGCCACCAGCAGCGGGCCGACCGCCTGGGGCACCAGGGTGATCTGGCCGGCCTTGCCCTCGAACCCGATCGTGCTCAGGCTGGCCCGGTTCAGACCGAGGCCGCGGGGTACGGGCCCGTCGGAGAACACGCCGATGCCGACGACGTCGGCGGAGCGGGGGTTGGCGCGAGCGGTGCTGAAAGCGAGCGACATGGCCGAGCACGCTACCGGGCCGCGCCGCCTGACCTGCGCATCAGCGCCGGGAAGGCCCGCGGTGCGTCAGTCGCCCTTGGCCAGGCGCGAGGTGCCCTCGTGCCAGCGGGCCAGCGTCCACAACAGGTCCGACAACCGGTTCAGGTACGGCACGACCTCGCACGGCGCGTCGGCCACGGCCAGGGCGTGGCGCTCGGCCCGGCGCACCACCGTGCGGGCGAGGTCGAGCCAGGCCGACACCTTGTTCTCGCCCGGCACCACGAACTCGGTGGGCGGCTCGAACCGCTCGCTGTAGGTGTCGATCAGCTGCTCGAGGTGCTCGACCATGGCGGCGGTGACGGCCGACATGCCAGGCGTGAGCTTGCCCCGGTTGGCCGGCAGCGTGGCCAGCTCGGCCATGAGCACGTAGAGGTCGCGTTCGAGGGCCACGAGCACCCCATCGAGCTCGCTGCCCTTGCCGACCTCGGCGCGGGCCAGGCCCATCACCGACTGGGCCTCGTCGACCGAGCCGTAGGCGCGAGGCTGCTCGCTGTCCTTGCGCACCCGGCCGCCGTAGAAGAGCCCGGTCGTGCCGTCATCGCCGGTCTTGGTGTAGATGCGCTCTCGAGCCATGGCGTCTCGACGGTAGCCGTCGGCCGGCGCGGTGCCTCAGTCGGAGGGGACCGCCGCGGGCGCGCCGACATCGCCCGACGGGCCGGGCCCGTCGGGGGCCAGCTCGGCCAGCACCGAGGCGGCCACCGCCACCGCCGCCGCGCCCAGGATGGCGATGGCCAGGCCACCGAGCTCGAAGCACACGATGGCCACCAGCAGCGTGGGTGCCGGCCCGACCACGAGGATGCGGCGCCCGAGGCGACGCTGCACGAGCACGGTCTCCGTCACCTGCAGCAGGCCGAGCGACACGAGCGCGGCCACCCCGGTGCCGTGCAGGCCGCCGGCGAGCAGGGCGATGGGCAGGCCGGCCACCACGATGCCGACACCGGGCACGGTGCTGCCCAGGCCCACCACCACCCCGAGCACCACGGTGCCGGGCACGTCGAACGCGTGGCACAGCAGGAAGGCGGTGGCACCGCTGGCGAAGGCCACGCCGACGCGGCTCCACAGGTAGCGCACCGATCGGCCGTAGGCGAGGGCGGCGACCTCCACGGCCCGGGCGCGCCGGGCGGGGTCGCGCACGATGCGCGGCACGGCCACCAGCATTCGCGGCCCGTACAGCAACAGGAAGATGGTCAGCACGGCGCCGGCCAGCAGGGTGATGCCACGGTTGGCGTTGGCCTGCACGGCGGCGGCGCCGGAACCACCGGTCAGGCGGGCGGGCAGCGCGTCGAGCACCTCGCGCACCCGCTCGGCCAACCCGAACTCGCGGGCGGCCCGCCGGAAGCGGCTCGACTCCTCCAGCCGGGCGGCAGCCTCGGGCAGGATCCGCTTCAACCGGGCCGTCTCGTCGTTGATCTCGCCGACCACGAACACGGCCAGCCCGCCCACGACGCCGGCCACCGACAGCACGGTGGCGATGAGCGCCAGCGGGCGAGGCAGACGCCGCTGCAGGAACAGCACGATCGGGTGCAGCAGGCTGGCCACCAGCGCAGCGCCCGACGCCAGCACGAGCACGTCGATGGAGACGACGAGCACGCTTCGGGCCAGGAACACCAGGACCATCGCCGCGAACAGCGCGACGAGCGAACGTCCCGACAGGCGGAGGCGCCGCACCGGGGCCCGCGGCGCATCCCTGACGACGTCCGACACGCGGCCTACCGTACAGGCGTGAGCGAGCCGGCCGAGGGAACCCCGCCGACCATCGTCGAGACCGTCGAGCTGCACCCGGCCACGCTGGTCGGGGTGGTGGTGATCGTGTTCGCACTGTCGCTGCTCATCGCCTTCGTCCGCGAGGCCCGCACCACCCTCACCTGGATCGTGATCGGCACGCTGCTGGCGCTGGCGCTCGACCCGGTGGTGCGCTCGATCGAGCGTCGCCTGAGCGTCCGCCGGTCGATCGCGCTGGCATCGGTGATCGTGCTCGTGGTGGCGTCGGCCAACCTGCTCGTCGTGGCCTTCGGGCCGCGTGCCATCCGTGAGGCGCAGTCGTTCACGAGCGACATCCCCGGCGTCGTGTCGCGCCTGGGCGAGCTGCCCGTCGTGGGCAAGAAGCTGCAGGCGGCCGACGCACCGGCCAAGGTCTCGGACTGGTTGGAGCAGCTGCCCAGCAAGCTGTCCGACGACCCCGAGCCTCTGGTGAGCCTCACCCGATCCGTGCTCGGTGGCGCACTCGCCGCCTTCACCACCGTGCTCGTCACCGTCGTGCTGCTGCTCGACGGGCGGCGCCTCACCCGGTTGGCCCGTCGGCTCGTGCCGGCGGCGCGGCGCGAGCGGTTCGATCGCGTGGCCGGCATCGTCTACCGCACCGTCGGTCGGTACTTCGCCGGCACCCTGCTGCTGGCGTCGGCCACGGGCATGGCCCTGTTCGTCGGCGGCCTGGCCATCGGCGTGCCACTGACACCGATGGTGGCGCTGTGGGCCGCGATCACCAACCTGATCCCCCAGATCGGTGGCTTCCTGGGCGGTTCGGTGTTCGTGCTGCTCGGCCTCACCCGTTCCCCCAGCACCGCACTGGCCTGCCTCATCTTCTTCCTCGTGTGGCAGCAGATCGAGAACCACGTGCTGCACCCCACCATCGTCGGCGACGCCGTGAACCTGTCGCCGCCGGCCACCCTGCTCGCCGCCCTCATCGGTGGTGCCACCGCCGGCGTGCCCGGCGCGCTGGTGGCCGTGCCCCTGCTGGGGGCGGCCAAGTCGGTGCTGCTCGAGCTGCGACCCGACCTCGGTGCCAGCACGGGTCGCCCGCGCCGGCCGGTCTGGCAACGGTGGCGTGACCGGCGGCGTCGGCCGGAAGCGACCCCCGCGGGGTAGCCTCGGCTTCATGCGCCGCCAGCCCTTCCTGGACGCCCTGGCCGAGCGCGTCGTCGTGTTCGACGGCGCCACCGGCTCGAACCTTCAGCTCCTCGACCTCACCGCCGACGACTTCGGCGGCCCTTCGCTCGAAGGCTGCAACGAGTACCTGGTGGTGTCGCGTCCCGACGCGGTGGCCCAACTGCACGACTCGTTCCTGGCCGTCGGCTGCGACGTGGTCGAGACCGACACCTTCGGCGGGTTCTCCACCGTGCTCGACGAGTACGGCATCGGCTCGCGGGCCTACGAGCTGAACGTGGCCGCGGCCCGCATCGCCCGCGACGTGGTCACCGGCTACGAGGCCGACGGGCGTACCCGTTGGGTGGCCGGCGCGGTGGGGCCCGGCACCAAGCTCCCCTCCCTCGGCCACATCGGCTTCGCGCCGCTGCGCGACGCCTACGAGGTGCAGGCCCGGGGCCTGCTCGACGGCGGGGTCGACCTGTTCGTCATCGAGACGTGCATGGATCTGCTGCAGGCCAAGGCCGCGGTGATCGGCTGTCGCCGGGCCATGGCCGCCGCCGGTCGTTCGGTTCCCGTTCAACTGCAGGTCACCGTGGAGACCACGGGCCGCATGCTCGTGGGGTCCGAGATCGGCGCCGCGCTGGTGGCGTTGGGCGCGCTGAAGCCGGACGTGTTCGGGCTGAACTGCGCGACGGGTCCCGCCGAGATGCAGGAGCACCTGCGCTACCTCGCCCAGAACGCCACCATGCCCATCAGCGTGCTGCCCAACGCCGGCCTGCCGTCGATCGTGGGTGGCAAGACCCACTACGACCTCACGCCGGCCCAGCTGGCCGAGTTCCACCGCCACCACGTGGCCGACCTCGGTGTCGGCGTGGTCGGCGGCTGCTGCGGCACCACGCCCGCCCACCTGCGCGCCGTCATCGAGGCCGTGCACGACCTGGAGCCGGCCCGGCGCCACATCGTGGCCGAGCCGAGCGTGGCGTCGATCTACTCGCCCGTCACGATGGCGCAGGACAACAGCTTCCTGATCATCGGTGAGCGCACGAACGCCAACGGCTCCAAGGCGTTCCGCGACGTCATGCTCGACGGCGACTGGGACGGCTGCACGCGCATGGCCGCCGATCAGATCAAGGAAGGCGCCCACGTGCTCGACGTGTGCGTCGACTACGTCGGTCGTGACGGCACGCAGGACATGCACGAGATCGCGGCGCGCTTCGCCACCCAGGCCAGCGCGCCGCTGGTGCTCGACTCCACCGAGCCGCAGGTGATGGAGGCCGGACTGTTCCACATCGGCGGGCGGGCCATCCTGAACTCGGCCAACCTCGAAGACGGCGAGCTGCCCGGTTCACGCCTCGACCGCGTCATGACGCTGGCCGCCGAGCACGGCTGCGCCGTCATCTGCCTGCTCATCGACGAGCGGGGTCAGGCGCGCGACGTCGAGTGGAAGATGGAGGTCGCCCATCGCATCCACCGCATCGCGGTCGATCGCTACGGGCTGGCGGCCACCGACCTGATCTTCGATTCCCTCACGTTCCCGCTGTCCACCGGCGACGACGACCTGCGCCGCGACGCCATGCACACCATCGAGGCGATCCGGCGCATCAAGGCCGAGATCCCCGGCGCGTTCACCACGCTCGGCGTGTCGAACGTGAGCTTCGGCCTGAACCCGGCGGCGCGTCACGTGCTCAACAGCGTGTTCCTGCACGAGTGCACCGCCGTCGGCCTCGACTCGGCCATCGTGCATGCCGGCAAGATCGTGCCGCTCAACAAGATCCCCCACGAGCAGCGCGACGTGAGCCTCGACCTCATCTACGACCGCCGCACGCCCGACTACGACCCGCTGGCCAAGCTGCTCGACGTGTTCGCCGACGTGAAGTCGATCAAGTCGGTGAAAGAGGACCGCTCGCACTGGCCGGTCGGTGAGCGCCTGAAGCACCGCATCATCGACGGCGATCGCGACGGTCTGATCGACGACCTCGAACTGGCGATCGCCGAGGGCACCGCACCGCTCGAGATCATCAACACGATGCTGCTCGACGGCATGAAGGTCGTGGGCGACCTGTTCGGCTCGGGCCAGATGCAGCTGCCGTTCGTGCTCCAGTCGGCCGAGACCATGAAGATGGCCGTGGCCCATCTGGAACCGAAGATGGCACGTGCCGGCGTGTCGACCACGAAGGGCACGCTCGTGCTGGCCACGGTGAAAGGCGACGTGCACGACATCGGCAAGAACCTCGTCGACATCATCCTCACCAACAACGGTTACACGGTGCACAACCTCGGCATCAAGGTGCCGCTGTCCGAGATGATCGCCAAGCTGCGCGAGGTGGACGCCGACGCTCTCGGCATGAGCGGGCTGCTCGTGAAGTCCACCCTGATCATGCGCGAGAACCTCGAGGAGCTGAACCACCAGGGCCTGCACGAGGTACCGGTGCTGCTGGGCGGCGCCGCCCTCACCCGCAGCTACGTCGAGCGCGACCTGCGCCAGATCTACAAGGGGCGCGTGTTCTACGGGCGCGACGCGTTCGAGGGCCTGCACACCATGGAGAAGCTGATGACGATGAAGCGCTCGGGCGAGTGGGACCCCGAGTTCGGGCGCACACCGTCGGGCCGCGTGCTGCCGGCGCGCGACCGCAGCCGCGAGCGGCCCCTCGACCTGCCCCGCCGCTCCGCCGAGGTCGAGCTGGACAACCCCGTGTACGAGCCGCCGTTCCTCGGCAGCCGCATCGTGAAGGGCGTCGGCCTCGACGACCTGGCCGAGTACGTGAACGAGACCGCGCTCTACCGCAACCAGTGGCAGTTCCGGCCCGAGAAGCTGGCCGACGGCACCACCGAGTCCGACGACGAGTTCAAGGGCCGTCTGCGGCGCACGTTCCGCCAGCAGCTCAACGACGCCAAGGCCACCGGCGTGCTCGTGCCCCAGGTCGTGTACGGCTACTTCGCCGCCAACGGCGACGGCGACGACCTCGTCATCTGGGCCGACGCCTCACGGCGACGCGAGCTCACGCGCTTCCACTACCCGCGCCAGACCGAGACCCCCCACCTGTGCATCGCCGACTTCTTCCGCCCGGTCGAGTCGGGGCAGACCGACTACGCCGCGTTCCACATCGCCACGATGGGCAACCGCGTGAGCGAGGAGGCGGCCAAGCTGTTCGCCGCGAACCACTACCAGGAGTACCTGCTCATGCACGGCCTCGGGGTCGAGATGACCGAGGCCCTGGCCGAGTACTGGCACCGCCGCATCCGTGAGGAGTGGGGCTTTGCCGACGAGGACGGCCCGTCGGTCGCCGGCCTGTTCCGGCAGCAGTACCGCGGCGGCCGCTACTCGTGGGGCTACCCCGCCTGTCCCGATCTCGAGGACAACGCCCGCGTGGCCGATCTGCTGCAGGCCGGGCGGCTCGGCATCGAGGTCAACGAGGAGACGGGCTGGCAGTACCAGCCCGAGCAGACGACGTCGGCGATCATCTGCCACCACCCGCGCGCCAAGTACTTCGTGGCCCGCTGACCTGTCCGGGCCGGTCCGGTCCGACGGGTGACGGCGTCGGGCCTAGGCTCGCGCCGTGGGACTCATCGCGTGGATCGTGCTCGGCATCATCGTGGGCTCGGTGGCCCAGTCGGTCACCGGCATCGAGAAGCGGGGCTGCCTGTTCACCATGCTCATCGGCGTGCTCGGCGCGTTGGTGGGCGGTTTCCTCTTCAACGCAGTGAGCGACTCGAGGCACGTGATGCGCTTCAACGTCGGCTCGATGTTCGTCGCCTTCATCGGCGCCGGCGTGGTGTGCCTGGGGCTCAAGGCGCTGGGTGCCGGCGGCGGTAGGGGCCGAAGCCCCCGCCGCCGATGACCGGTCGCCGGGCTTGCCTGCGGTCCACTGACGGTCGAGCCGTCAGGACAGCAGCCCGCCTATCACGAACTCGACGCTGCGGTTGAGGGCCCGTCCCTCCTCGGTGGTGTTGTCACCGAGGGCGGAGCCGGTGCCGAGGGGCACGGCCGTGAGCCGCGAGCGGTCGATGCCGGCACCGACGAGGTAGTTGATGACGGAATCGGCCCGCTGGCCCGAGAGGCGCAAGTTGTCGGCCTCGCTCCCCACCGCGTCGGCCCGCCCGATGACCCAGATGTGGACGCCGGCGTTCTGCTGCATGAGGGTCACGCCCAGGTTCAGCAGCGAGGCGAACTCGGGCCGCACCACGGTCGAGTCCGGATCGAACTGGACCGTGTTGCGCACGTACAGCGGCGCGGAGGGCGGCGCCGGCGCGGCCGGGTCGATCTCGTAGGCCACCTCGACGTTGCCCGGGCCCACCACGGCGGCCGCCTTGGTGGCGATCGTGTCGGCGACGGCCTGGCTCGGCACCTTGCCGAGCAGGGTGACGCGTCCATCCTTGAAGATGGCCCAGCGAATCGGCGTGAAGAAGTCGAGCTGTGGGGTGCCGTCGGCGGCGAGGGCGGTCACGTCGACGGCGACGGGCGCCACCGTGGTGGCCGGCGCTTCGGTCGTCGCCGGTGCCGCGGTCGTGGCCGCCGTGGCGGTGGTGGGCGCAGCGGCGGGGGCGGGGGCACCGCTCGTGGTCGGCACCGCCGTGGTCGGCGCGGGCGTGGTCGGCACCGCCGTGGTGGCCGCGGCCGTGCTGGTCGGGATCGTCGGGGGTGCGGTCAAGGCCGACGTGGCGCCTTCGTCGTTGGCGGCCCGGAAGGCCAGGAACGCGCCGCCGGCCCCGAGCACGAGCACACCGGCGGCGAAGGCGGCCCAACGGCCGCGATGGCGCTCGCGGGCCGGCGCCACCGGGCGCCCGTTCGTGCGGGCCGTGGTGGTCCGGGTCGACGCGGCTGCGGCCGCCTTCTTGGCCGCAGGCTTGGTCCTCCTGCCGCCGCTGGCCCAGTCGAGCGCGGCCAACGGCAGCGCCGCCTCGGCCGCCCGTTCCGCCCGGTCGGGACCACCCGCGGGCGGTGTGGGCGCGGCGCCAGCCGACGCGTCCGGGGCCACGGGGTCGATCGAGCCGGGCTCCTCGACGGCGGCCGGCTCGCTCGCCCCGTCCCCATCGGTCTCCACGTCCGTCCCGTCGATTGCGACCGCGTCGTCGGCGGGCGCGTCGTCGGCGGGCGCGTCGTCGGTGGGCGCGTCGGCGACGACCGCGTCGGCCGAGATGGTCGGGTCGGCGACCCCGGTCACCACCAGGTCGGTGCCGGCCACGTCCAGTCCGGTCAGGTCGTGGGTGAGCGTGTCGGACTCCTGGTCGGTGCGGGGCCGCGCTGGCCGCTCGATGACGGCTCGGGTCGGTCCGCCGGTGGAGCTCCGGCGACCCTTGCGCTTGGGCCCCTGCTGCCCACCGGGACGCCCCGTCCTGCCAGTGTTGTCCGCTGCCGCCATGCCTGCTCCCCTGTTCGTGAAGGCAAGTGCAACAGCCGAACCTCGGTGCACTTGGCGTCCGTCTCGCCACCCAGTGTGCATTCTATGCTGATTTAGTCAAGTAATAGTCAAGTAGGGGGGGCCATCAGGAAAGGACGTGCCCAAGAAAGGGCGACGAGCAGCGCCAGGGTGGGTCAGATGGCGCCGAGGATGTCGACGACGAACACCAGCGTCGCCTTGGCCGGGATGGTCGGCGGCTGGCCGGCATCGCCGTAGGCCTTGTCGGACGGCAGCACCAGCAGCACCCGGCTCCCGGTCTTCACCCCCACGATGCCCTCGTCCCAACCGGGGATGACCTTGCCGGCGCCGATGGCGAACGACACCGGCTTGCCCCCGCGCGACCACGACGAGTCGAACGTCTTGCCGCCGTCCCACAGGACACCGAGGTACTGCACGGTGATGTTCTGGCCGGCGACCACGGCCGGACCCGCCCCCTGCACGAGCGTCTTCACCACGAGTTGGGTCGGGGCGGCGGTGGTCGGCACGACCACGGCCAGGTCGGCGCCGTCGCCGGTCACCTTGGGCAGGGCCGGATCGTCCAGGGGCACGGCGGTACCGGTGGCCTTGGCCCCCACCGCGAACGACGCCACCACGTCGATGACGAACAGCAGCGTCTCGTTCGGGCCGATGTCGGCACCGGCACCCTGCGCGCCGTAGGCCAGTTCGGGTGGGATGCCGAGCAGCAGACGGCTGCCCACCTTCTGCCCGATCAGTCCCTGGTCCCAGCCCGGGATGACCTGGCCGCCGCCCAGCTCCACCGAGAACGGCGTGCCGCGGTCGAAGCTGTTGTCGAACTCCTTGCCGCCCCACGTCATGCCCAGGTAGTTCACGACGATCGAATCGCCGTTGGCCAGGGCGGCGCCCGCGCCCGGCGTGACCACCTTCACCTGGAGCTTGGTGACGGGCTTGCCCGCGGGCTTGGCGATGGTCGGCTTCTTGCCGGCGTCGCCCGACACGGCCGGCAGGCCGGCGCCGTCACCGACGCTGGCGGCGCCCGCCGTCGTGCTGGCACCGGCGCCGGAACCGCCCGTCGTCGAGGAGCCGCACGCCGTGGTGGCAAGCAGGGCGACGAACGAGATGATGGCGGGCAGGCGACGGCGCAAAGCGACCTCCGAAACGGGAACCGGTGCACCCTATGCCGGTGGGCGCCGGATCAGCAGGCGCCGGCGTAGGCGCTGAGCGCCGGCTGGCCGCCCAGGTGGGCGTAGAGGACGCGCGAGCCCGCGGCGATCGTGCCGTCGCCGATGAGACCGATGAGGCCGGCCATCGACTTCCCCTCGTACACGGGGTCGGTGATCATGCCTTCGGTGCGGGCGGCCAGGCGCATGGCCTCGATGGTGGGCTGGCCCGGCACGCCGTAGATGCCGTCGTGGTACCCGTCGATCAGGATGATGTCGTCGTCGGTGAGCTCACGGGCCACGCCGATGAGGCCGGCTGTGCGGCGGGCGATGCGGGCGAGCTGGTCACGGGTCTGGTCGAGCGTGGCCGACGCGTCGATGCCGAGCACCTTGCGGCCCCGACCCTCGTCGGCGAAGCCGGCGATCATGCCGGCCTGGGTGGAGCCGGTCACCGTGCACACGATGATCGTGTCGAAGAAGATGCCGAGCTCGGCCTCCTGCTGCTGCAGCTCGCGGGCCCAGCCGGCGAAGCCGTGGCCACCGAGGGGATGGTCGGAGGCACCGGCAGGGATGGCGTACGGCGTGCCGCCGCAACGGCGCACCGACTCGAGGGCGTCCTCCCAGCTGGGGCGGATGCCGATGTCGAATCCGGCGTCGACGAGGCGGACGTCGGCGCCCATCAGCCGGCTCAACTGGATGTTGCCGACGCGGTCGTAGACGACGTCGGGCCACTCGACCCAGTGCTCCTGCACGAGCACGCACTTCAGGCCGAGGTGGGCCGCCACCGCCGCGACCTGGCGGGTGTGGTTCGACTGCACGCCACCGATCGACACGAGCGTGTCGCAGCCCTGGGCCAACGCCTCGGCCGCCAGGTACTCGAGCTTGCGGGTCTTGTTCCCGCCGAAGGCGAGACCCGAGTTGCAGTCCTCGCGCTTGGCCCAGATCTCGACCTGTCCGCCGAGGTGGGCCGACAAGCGGGGCAGCGGATGCACGGGCGACGGCCCGAACAGCAGCGGAACACGGGCGAAGTCATCGAGCGACACGGGAAGCTCCTGGGGATCGGGTGGGGGGTACGGGTGGGTCCGGCACCGCGGCGGCGTCGATGAGGTCGACGAGGGTCGCCCAGTTCTCCTCGGTGAGGCGGGCGGCCTCGTCGGCGTCGCCACGGGCCGCCGCGGCCACCAGCGCGTCGTGCGCGGCGATGGAGCGGCGCCCCGGGAGCGAGGCGAAGCGGTGGGTCTCGTGGCGCACGAGCACGGGCTGCAGGCGGACGAGCGCCGCCTCCAGCGCCTGGTTGCCGGCGGCGCGCACGAACACGAGGTGGAAGGCGTCATCGGCCTCGAGGGCGGTGGCCACCTCGCCGGCGTCGAGGGCGGCGGCGAAGCGGGCGTTCCAGGCGCGCGCCTCGTCGAGGTCGGCGTCGGTCACGCGGGGCACGGCCAGCCGGGCCGCCAGGCCGTGGAGCGCCTGCACGACGACGGCGGCCTCCCGGGCGGGGCCGTCGTCGAGCGGTGCGACCCGGGTGTAGGCGTTGGGCTTGGTCTCCACCAGCCCCTCGTCGATGAGGCGGGCCAGGGCTTCGCGCACGGGGGTGCGGGAGAGGCCGAGCCGGGCGGCGAGGTCCTGGTCGCGCAGCGGGGATCCGGGCGGGAGATCGCCCCGGATGATGGCGTCGAGGAGCACGTCGTAGGCCTGGTCGCGGAGCAGGCGGCGAGGGCTCGCCGCAGGGTCGTCCGACATTGATATATCACATATCAATGGGCGACCCGCCGTCAAATCTGCGGCCCGACCAGCCCCTTCTCTCCCGGCGCCCTGTCCCCGCGACTATTAGAAGATTAGCCGGGACCGGGGGGCGAATCCGGGAGCAGGGGCGGCGCGGGCGGCGCCGGGGCGCGTCGGAAGACCGCGGGCGCGGCCCGGGTGACCAGCCCGTCGACCCGATCAGTCGAGCGCCGCGGCGCGGGTGCCCGGGGCCAGATCGGCCCCGTGAGCCGGCGCGGCGTGGGTGACGTTCCCCGCCGCCGGGAGCAGGCGCAGCACGGCCAGCGCCGCCACGAAGGCGGCGACGCTGCCGGCGAACGCCGCGATGTGGATGCCCGACATGAACGACTGCTTGGCCGCCGTGGCCAGCGCTGTCCCCGCGTCGCCCGGCAACTGCCCGGCGACCTTCAGCGCACCGGGCAGGCCGCTACGGGCTTCACCGAGCAGCGCGGCGGGCACGTTGCCCAGCGCCGCGCTCACGTGGGACGAAAACCGGCTCACCAGCACGCTGCCGAGCACGGCTACACCCAGCGCGCCGCCGAGCTCGCGGGTCGTGTCGTTCAGCGCCGAGCCGACGCCGGCCCGCCCGAGCGGCACCGC
>JANMAT010000238.1:0-3406 GCA_031359995.1 Actinomycetes bacterium | reverse complement strand
GGGTACAGATATCTCGCGTTGTCGCGAGATCAGTGAGCGGGTACAGTTCACTCGCGTGAACGCGAGAGGAGTGGATCTGCTGTCGGTCGACGCCGCCGCCCGCGTGCTGGGCGTGCACCCGGGTCGGGTCCGTCAGCTCGTCGCCGCTGGGCAGCTGGATGCGCACAAGGTGGGCGGCCGTTGGCTACTGCCTGAGGCGGCGGTGATGGAGAGGCACGACGCCCAGCGCCCGGCGGGACGGCCGCTGTCGCCGCGGGCGGCGTGGGGTCTCCTGGCCGGTGCTGCCGGACAACGAGCGTCGTGGCTGTCGCCCTCGGAGGAGCGTAGGGCGCGGGCTCGCGCCGCGGGTTGGCCGCTCGAGCGTTGGGCGTGGGCCTGCCAACGTCGTGCTGTGGTCCACCGTCTCTACGCGCACTCGTCCGTGCTCGGCCGCCTCGCGGATGACGACCGCGTGGTGCGCAGTGGTGCCAGCGCTCGTTCCGTGCCGGTTGATGTCATCGCGTCTGGTGTGGTGGAGGGCTACGTCGACGCGTCGCAGTTCGGCAGCCTGGTTGGCGACTACGCACTGCACGAGGGCGACCGGGCCAACGTGGTGCTCCGTGTCCCGCCGCCGGAGCTGTTCGTCTTCGGTGACGAACGGGACGCTCCCTGGCCGGTCGTCGCGGTCGACCTTCTCGACGCAGGCGATGATCGATCGCGGCGGGCGGCTGTGGCGCTGGTGGCGAGGTTCCGGCCATGAGTCCGATGCCGACCGTGGAGCGCGAGCCGGTGGTGCTACCCGTGCTGGCCCCGGCGCATCGTGAGCTGTGGAGTGTGCTGTGCGACCTCGCCGACCGTCACGACAGCGACTGGGTGCTCGTGGGCGGCCAGATGGTGCTGCTCCACGCACTACAGGCTGGCCGAACGCCTCACCGGATCAGCCAGGACCTCGACGCGATCATCGACGCACGCGTGCGGCCGCCCGCCCTCGCGCCCTTCCTGGTGACGTTGCAGGAACTCGGCTTCACCTCGGTGGGGACCAGCCCCGACGACATCGCTCACCGGTACGGCCGCGGCGACGTGCACATCGACGTGCTCGCCCCCGAGGGCATCGGCCGTCGGGCGCCGATCCGTACGGTCGGCACGGCCGTGACGGTCGAGATCGCCGGCGGCACCCAGGCACTGGCCCGCGGTGAGCGGCTGCCGGTGCTCCACGACGGCCGTGGCGCCCTCGTGCCCCGTCCGAGCCTGCTCGGCGCGATCGTCATCAAGGCGGCGGCCGTCAACAACGACCGGCAGCCACAGCGGCACCTCACCGATCTCGCCTTCCTCGTGTCGATGGTGGACGACCCGGTCGCGCTCCGGGGCGAGCTGACGGCCAAGGACCTTGCTCGGCTGCACGCCGTCGTCCCGTTGCAGGACCCGAGCCATGAGGCCTGGCGCCTGCTCGAGGACCCCGACGAGGCGTTCGCCGCCTTCCGGCTCCTGATCCGGTAGCGGCTCGCGCCGCGCCGAGATCTCCGACAGATCTCCGACAGACAAGTGCCCAGCCGGCGGCAGCGTGATCGCACACTCGGCACCGCACACTCTGGGGCAGGTGGCTCCCTCACAGAAATCACCAAAGCGGTGCACGGAAACGTCGCGTTCCGTAACAGCGGGGACGCGAGCGTGCCGGAGGGCGCTCGTCAGGCGGCCTGGCCTGTAGAGCGCGCGAACGACCGTGTCCGGATGCGCACCACCGTGTGGCCGTGTCCCCGATTCGAAGACACGGTCACGCCGGCCCGTCGGCCAGGGCCGAGGTGTTCCCGAGGAGCGTGGTGTCGCTAGGGACGACGCCACAGGACGGTGATGTCGTCGCCGGCCGCACACGCCGGCCGCGACCGCACGCCGCACCACGCGATGGACCACTCACTCGCGCTGCTAGATCGGCATGACGACCTCCGTGTCGCAGAAGCTGCGACGCGGCCACCTGCGCTCACCCTTGGGGCCCAGCGGACCATCCGAGATCGGCAGATCTGCACCGCGAACGAGGCGGCCGACCCGTGCGACAATCCCTGTCGTGGAACCGACCCTGTCCTCCCGCGAGGCGTTGGAAGCAATGCGCATCTTCCTCGCCCAGTTCAACGAACGGGAGCCAGTGGGCCAGCGCGAGACGATTGAGTCCATCCTGTCGTGGACGCAGATCGAGGGCGACGGTGTGACTGCCGATCCGGCGCAAGCTTCCGACTGGGACAAGGCGGTGGCCGAGGCCAAGGCCGGGCGCTGGGTCACCGCTGCCATCCGGGCCGCCCGGCCGGCCCGGGACATGTCGCCCAGGTCGAGTTCGAGTACGAGCGTGGTGGCACCCTCGCGTACATGGGCGCATATGACGTGCATCACGCCCGCCTCTACGGAATGGTTGCTGACAAGACCGGGATCGTGCCGTTCATGGAACTCGTCGACAAGGTCATGACGCAGGAGCCCTACGCCAGTGCGCGGACCGTGTACTGGGTCGTCGACAACGGCTCATCGCACATCGGGCAACGATCGATGGATCGGATGACGGCGGCGTGGCCGAACGCGCGTCTGGTGCACCTCCCGGTGCACGCCTCCTGGCTGAACCAGATCGAGATCGTGTTCTCGATCATCCAACGCAAAGTCGTCAAACCAGCCGATTTCGCTGACCTGACCGTCCTTGCGGGTCGCCTCGAACGGTTCGAGCACCGCTACAACCAGACGGCGCGCCCATTCGACTGGCGCTTCACCCGCAGCGACCTCGCCGCCATGATGCAACGCCTCGACACCCACCAGACCGAGCCGGAAGCGACCCTGGCCGCCTGAACCGGACGAGGCAAGATGGGGTGATGAAAGCGCCGTCCGAGTCGACCAAGCACAGCCTCACGGTCCGTCTCAACGACCACGCTCGAACCCGTTGGCCCGACCTCGCCCGAATCGACGTACGGTTCCGGGCCAACTTCGCCTACGTCGACGGGCGCCACCCCGACGGCACCACGATCAAGCTCTGTCGACTGCGTTACGGCGGTTCCGCGCACCTCTGGGGCTTCGCGATCTACCGAGCCAGCCACGACGACTACGAGGAATCGTTCCTACCCTCCGGAACACCCGTCGCCACCGCCGAAGAAGCCATCGACTGCGCCTGCGGCCTCTACCTCAACGACCCCACCCCATGGACGACCGATACACCCACGAACTAACGCGCCCACCGCACCGCGGGAGCGGCAGTCGATGGGACGAGGCGCCACCGTTGCTGCGCGAGGTGGCGATCGTCGCCGACGGCATTACGCTTTTTGTGCCCAACGAACCCGACGAACCCGACGAGGACCCGTGGTTCATGGAGATCTTCGATCTCGGCTCCTACCAGGGCGAGACGACAGACTTCGCGCAGACCGTCACACCGTGCCGGCCGGAGATCGAACGCGCCGTCGGC
>JANMAT010000152.1:0-8504 GCA_031359995.1 Actinomycetes bacterium | reverse complement strand
CGAAGGATGAGGATGGGTGTGGATGCGGCCGTCAGCGGGGTGACGCTTGGCTCCAGGTGAATGTGAACACCTGCCGGTGCGTTCTCGTCAGCGATCGCCAGGCACCAACGAGCGAGGTCCCTCAGTCCGGCCGAGTCCCCGGCAATGACGACGCCCTCGTCCCCAATCGTGAAGGTCACGTCCCCGCCCTCGACATCTGCAACCGCGCCACGGCGCGGGTCGTAGGCACGGACCGTGAGTGTCACTGGGGACTCGGCCATGACGTCATTGTGGTTGCTTCATCGATCGCAGAGTGGCCAACGCGACCGATCGGCAGCTCTGCGCCAGCCCTGTCACGCCGCCGGAGGGGCAGGTGGGCGGGGTCCACGTCCCAGTACCGTCCCGACCGCGCTACCAATCAACATTCGTCCGCCGGGAGCCAGCCGAGGTCGCACCGCACCGACACCACGAGCGCGAACAGTGCGAACAGAATCACGAGGCCGACGACCGCAAGAGCGATGCGACGAACGACCGACCGGCTCGATTGGAGAATCATGACCCAGACGAGGCCGCCGGTGAGAGCGATGGAGAGCGCGACCTTGATGCCGAGCACGGTTACCGCCGAGGGCGGTCGTTGAGGACGATTCCGGACGACGTCGCCACGGTCACCCAGCCTGCCCCATGCCGGCGCGCCCGTCGAGGGGCTCACCGTGCCGTGGTCGGCTCGCCGGGTCTCCAGCTGGAAGTTACGACCCGCCCCGAACGGCCATCCGGGATCGGCAGCTCGGGGCGGCTTCAGTGACAAGCAGTGCAGCGCGGTCGCAGAAGCCCGATCACCGCCTAGCCTTCGTTCCTATGGCGGACTGTGAGCAGCTGCGCAACAACCTCTCGGCGGCTAAGGCGGCGCGCAATCAGGCGATGAGCGACAACGCCCACGCTGAGAACGCGGGGCGTCAACCTCTTCATGACGGAGTGGCGCTCGACGCCCTTCGCTTGGCGGTCGACGTCGCCGCACTCGAGGCCCGCAACGCAGGGTGCGACATCAGCGACCTGGTCGGCGACAACGTCGGTCGGCTGGACCCGTAGCAGAACGCGCGGAGGCGCTGTTGCCAACGTTGTCGCGGTTGGCAGCGCCTACCGCCGCGAGCGCCGAGCGGCAGTTACGCGCGCATCGACTTCAACCGCTCGACCGCCTCGGTCTTCGTCGTGCACTCGGCGACCCGGACGAACTCGGCGTCGTGCTCGTGCCAGCGGAGTTCCACGATCCACCACCTATGCCGCCCAGCAAACGCCTGCAGAAGCGGCCACGTCAGCAAGTCGACGATACCGAGCGCTGGCAACGCGAGCAGGCTCGTCACTACCGCCAGCAGGGGCACATCTTCGACCCCCGAGACCTTGCCGCGTCGAAGTCGCTCGACTCGGTAGCGCGCCTTCGAGCCAGGCGTCAGGAAGCGGCCGCGTCGCAACAGCAGGATGGACGCCGGTTCCACGATCACGATCGCAGTCTGTCCGGTCGGTGTGCTCGCCGGTGCGCGAGGTCGGCAGCTCTGAGCGGGGCCATCGGTGACTAGCCCGTCGGGGGGCACGTACCTGGGCGCGGTATGCGGACTTCATTGAGTTCGCGTAGCCAGGTCGACCGTTGAACTTCAACGATGTCGCACGGGGTACACGGTTCGCTCAGCTCCTCGCGCCGCCTCGATCCTTGCGGACCATGAATGCCGGTCGTATCGCTGACGACACACGTTCTCGTGCCTGGCAGTAGCCAGTGGGGCGGCGCCACGAGGGCCCAGCCGGCGACGAACACGAAGAGGGCGACTGAAGTGCAGACCACACCGATCGTCCTGCGTTGTCGCCCTGCGATCGCGCCCATCGCTCCAGTCTCGCCGAGGGCCGCGCAACGGGCTAGCACCCTGCGGGACTACGGCCGAACGAACGAGGACCAGATAGCGCAGAATGCCCAGTGCTCGTTATGCCAGCGGGGTGAGAGATGCCACTGTGTGGCGAGGGACGAGGCAGAGATCGCCGGAGGCGGCACTAGGTGATCTCGGTGCCGTCGGGTCGGTAGGTGTGCCATCGGCCGTCGGGGTCGCGCCACGTGCGGAACCCGCGTCGGGACTTCAACCGGTTGTGGACGCCGCAGCGAGGGCTGCCGTTGTGCTGGTCGCTGGGTCCGCCGTCGTCCCATTCGTCGATGTGGTCGCTCTCGCACCGGCTGCTGGGGATGTCGCAACCCCGGTGGTCGCAGTGCTGACGTTGCAGCTTGATCGCCTCCGCCGCTGACCCGGTGAAGAGCCGTCGACGTCGACCGAGGTCGATGACGACACCGGCGGAGTCGAACACGACGCGGCGTACGTGCCCGTGGAAGACCGCGAGCAGGATGTCGTCGCCGGCGAGCGGGTCACCGCGGTCGCTCTCACACCGTCGTTGCAACAGCGACAGCTCGGGCAGGTCGGTCGGCATCGGGATGAGCCCGCGGCGGGCGAGGTGCTGTTCGAAGGTGACCTGGTCGACGACCACGTTCACCGTGAACACCGGCCGGTCCGCATCCACCGGCGTGGACGCCGCGGCGAGGAAGATCGCCTGCAACGCGTCGAAGCGACGCTGGGCATCGGTACGCGGCAACTGACTCGCCCCGGACTCGGCGATGGTGGCGCGGTCGGTGAGCAGTTCGGCGTGCAGGTAGGCGTCGAAGATATCGCGCATCATCACGCCTTCCAGCTTCCCGCCCTCCGCGCTCAGCCGCACGATGGCGTCGTCGATGGTGATGCGAGCCCGGCGCCGCTGGATCGATGCCTCACGCGATCGGTGGGCGCCATCGGCGTCCGCGAGGTTCTCCCACCGGCGCACGATCGTCTTGAACTCGTCGAACGACAACACGGGCGCGTGCTCAAGGAACACCGGCAGGAACGGATCGATCTCACCGCCGACGCGCGGGTTCGCCGCCGCCCGCGCGAGCTCGTCGGTCTGCGCCACACCGCACGACCCATCGAGCAAGGCGTCACCGACAGCGGGAGCGCGTTCCAGCAGGCGGCCGCGACGCACGACGCGCACACAGTCGCTCGTGGACCACGACAGCGTCGCCCGCAACCAGCCCGACACCGACAAGTGACCGTCAGCGCGATGCATGTCACGCCGCTCCACCTCGCGCACCAGCAACGCGCGCCGGGCCTCGATGCGACGATGTTCCGCATCAAGCGCACGCAACTCCTCGACCACCTCCGCATCCATCGACGAGCGCGCTTCGTCCAACCAAGATCCGTACACCGGAGCGAACGCTGTCATCCCTTTCGACATGGGCCCATCATGCAGGAGGGGTGTGACAGAGTTTCCCCCTGTCGCACAGGAACTTCTAGGCCGTGTCGATCGCGCGCCACAGGTCGATCATCTGTTCCTTCGTCAGCGGCGGCGGATCGCCCGCCTTCGTGCCGTCGGCGGTGAGGTCGTAGACCCAACCACTCGGACTCCGCCAGCGGAGCGTGCGCGGCGTGGCGGTCGACGCGGTGACGACGGGGTCGGGCGTCGAGCCCGGCACGCCTGCGACGTCGCGTGGGCGAACGCCAGGGTGATCCAGTTGTCGCTGGCGAACGCGCCGAGGACGACGCCCCGTTCCATCGGTGCCATGTGGTCGACGATCGCGAAGCCTGCGGGCAGCGAGTGGGTGAAGGTCTCGACGCGACCCTCGGTCCCCGACGGCGGGTAGTCGACGTCGACCGTCGGTGCCTCGGTCACCATGACCCAACTTGGATCGGTGCCGTCGAGCGCAGGAAGTCCGTCGATCTCGCTCGAGGCCGCCAAGGCGGACCGGCTGAACAGCCCGATCACGTGATCGTTGGACACCAGGATCTTCACGAACCCATCACCGAGTGGCGATCCGGCCACCGGCTCGTATGTCGTCATGCGCGTGCGCGTGGTCGGGGGACACGGACATCGTTCCGGGCGTGGAGACCGGATGGTGCATCGAGCACCACCTCGTCTTCGACGAGTCGTACCGACGCTGCTGCGTCCACTGTCGTCTGCTGGTCGAGTCCCCAGCCCCGCAATTCCACGGTGCGGTTCGCCGTGAGCTCGAGGCGCACGATGGTGAGGCCTTCCGAGGTCGAGATCGTCGCTGGCCGGCCGGCGACCGTCACGGTCGGGGCGACCACCCGCGGGTCGGCACTCGTCGGCACCCGGTCGAGCACGGCGAGGGTGGGACTCGAGCGCCAGTCGTCGTCGATGCCGAACTCGACGAGCCGGCGCGCGCGCCGAGGGTGGCCGGCGTCGACACCTCCACGGTCGTCCGGACGCGCAGACGGTCCTCGGCTCTCGACAACCTTGACTTCACGGTGCCCACGGGGATGCCCAGCGTCGTCGCGATCTCGGCCTCGTCGAGGCCGGCCTCGAAGTCCAGCTGACCGAGGCATTGCGGGAGCGGGCCGACGCAGTCGGCCCCGTGCCGCTGCACCCGACCGACCTGCGCAGCCGCGTCCCGCACCGTCCACCGCCGGCGAGCCGCTGCCGCCGTTCGGCCTGAGCGGGTCGACATGGCGACGGCGCGCTGGCGGACGGGGAGGCGCTGCAGGGCATCGAGCAGGTGGTTGAAGACCAACGTAGTCGACACTTCGGGAGCCGGCAGCGGACGCCGCAGGGCGAGCCGGCGGCCCCGCTGCACGCGCCGGCACCCGTTCACCACGCTGCGGCGCAGGTAGGCCAGCGGATCGTCGACCCGCTCGAAGCGGTCGTACAGGCCGGCGAGGGCATCATGGGCGATCTCCTCGGCCAGCTCCCGCGCGTCCACCAGCGAGAAGGCCAGCCGCACCATCGGTCGGTCGTGAGCCTGGTAGAACGCGTCGAACGTGCCCACCACGGTCACGCGGAGCGCGGTGACGTCGACCCCGTCCACTCCGACCTCGCCGAACCGTCCCACGTCCTCCATCATCACCCAAGAGCACGAACCCACCGATCCGGTTCCATCGGAAGCCCGGCGCCCTGCGAACCACCTCGCCGCTACCGTGCGGCCTCGTGCGCTACATGGTGATCGAGCGGTACACGAAGGGCCCACAGCCGGTGTACGAGCGGGCGGCGGCGCAGGGGCGCATGCTGCCTGAAGGCCTTCGCTACGTCGACAGCTGGATCGTCGCCGACGACCGCCTCGACCGCTGCTTCCAGCTCATGGAGACCGACGACCCGGCCCTGTTCGAGCAGTGGTTCGCCCACTGGTGTGACCTCGGCGAGTTCGAGGTCGTGCCCGTGGTCGACTCGGCCACCGCCGCGGCCCGCGTCGCCGTGCGCTGGAGCGGCGGGTCGTAGACCGCGAACGTCAGCGGGGCGGGCGCTGGCGCACGCGCTCGACCAGCCCGCGTGCGTCGAACGGCGCGGCCCAGTGGGCCAGGAAGGCGTCGTCGGGGATCACCATGACCTCCATGGGCCGGGTGGCCAGCACGGCCGAGTTGCGGTCGTGGCCGCGCAGCACGCCGATGGTGCCAACGGGGATCCACGGTTCGACCGCGGCCGGGCGATAGCCGCCGAGCGGGGTCACCACCAGCCCGGGCTCGAACGGCACCACGACGAACGACGCGTCCTCGCCCGGCTCCATGAGCGTCTCCCCGGTGGCCACGGTGACCACGAGGGCGTCGGCGAACATGGCGTCGGCCGTGGCGGCCACGTTGGTGCCGTGCTCCTCCATGCGGTCGAGCACCAGGGCGCGGCGGGCATCGAGCAGCGGGCGGCCGCGACCGCGCCAGTCGAAGCGGGGCGGCACCGACGCGTAGCGCGGGCCGGGCACCACCGCGGTCTGCGCGGCCAGCGACGGGCAGTGGGCGACGAACGCGTCGCGGACACGCGCCGCAAAGGCGGGATCGTCGGCCGGCTGCACCAGGTCGATGGCGAACGCGACCGTCGGGAACGACGGCAGGATGTCGCGCTGGATGTCGTCGATCACGTGGGCGACGGCATCGGCCACGCGGCCGGCGGCCGCGTCGGTGGCCAGCGCACCGCGATGGAACTCGAACCGCAACGACGCCGGGCCGAGCGAGGCGCCCCGGATGTTGGCCTCGCCCACCACGATCGGCGTGTCGACCTCGAGCAGGTAGCTCGACCGCCGACTGGCCGAGCGCACCACGGTGGCGGCGCCGCCGGTGCGGGCGTCGACCACGACCTCGAACCCGGCGCTCGTGCGCAACGTTGTGCCCCGCTGGCGCAACGCGTCGGCGGCCCGCACGAGCCGAATGGCGTCGATCACGTCGTCGGCCAGCTCCGCGTGATCGTCGCTGACGAGCCAGGCGAACGAGCCGTCGTCGTCGATCTCGCCGACGTCGGCGCCGAGCTGGTCGGCCAGCGCGGTGTGGCACACGTACTGCAGCGTCGTGCGGAACCGGCCGCGGTCGTCGAGCTGGGCGACGGGCACCGTCGACTTGCTGTGGGCCACGGCGCAGGCCAGGACCTCGCGGGCCACCACGGTGACGTCGCGGCCCAGACCGGCCCGCTCGATGCTGGTGCGCAGGCGGCCGGCGTCGGTGCGCAGCAGCTCGTCCATCACGCCGGCGAACTCGGGTGCGTGCACCAGCTGGGCGGCGTACTGGGCGTGCAGCCGCCGGCCCACGGGCGGATCGGTGCACATGCCGACGTCGTGGACGAGCGCCATCAGCACGGCAACGCCGGTGACGAGCTCGGCCCGCTCGGGCGATCGCTCGGGCACCAGCGCGCCGAAGGCCCAGCCGGCGATCGTCGCGGCGCGTGCCGCGACGTCACGGGCATGGTTCGGACCGTGATCGGCGTAGAGCGCGAGGTGGGCGCCGGGATCGTCCACGAACGACGGATCGCCGATCATCGCCTCGAGCCCGGTGAGGCGCTCGATCGGTGCCCAGAAGCGATCCTCGATGACGACCCGCAGGTCGGGGGCGATCCACCGTTCGAGCGCCTCGACCCCGCCCTCGTGCGCTGCTCCCACCCTCCGGATGCTACCGGCGGGGCCGAGCGCCCGTCCTGGCCGAGCGGCAGGCGCGTAGCATCGTCACGCCATGCGCCGCACCGCCCGATCGAAGGACGACCTCACACCGCGCCGCTCCTGGCGTCCGTTCCTGTGGCCGGCGGTGGCCGCCCTCGTCGCGCTCGTCGGACTGGTGCTGGTGGCGTGGCTGGGCGATGTGCAGGCGCGGGATGCGTCGACCAAGGCCATCGGCTGGGTGGGCACCGCGCTGTTCGTGGTCGTCGCCCTGTTCGCGGTGCGCTCGACCGCCAACCGCGTGCTGAAGATGCTCACGCCGATGGTGGGCTTCAGCCACGCCGCCCTCACCCGCACGATCCTGACGCTCGTCGGCGTCGTGCTCATCGGCGTCACCGCGCTGGGGCTGCTCGGCGTGCCCGTGCAGCAGGTGCTGGTGGGCGGGGCCGTCACCGGCATCATCCTCGGCATCGCCGCCCAGCAGAGCCTGGCCAACATGTTCGCCGGCGTGGTGCTGCTGCTGGCTCAGCCGTTCGCGGTGGGCCAGGAGATCACCATCGTGGCCGGCGCGCTGGGCGGCTCGCACCACGGCATCGTGAAGGCGGTGGGGTTCACCTACGTGGTGCTCGACCGTGACGACGGCCAGCGCGTGCGCCTGCCCAACGCCGGGGTGCTGGCCGCCGCCATCGTCACCGGGCCCCGTTCCGGGCCGGAGTCGTGGGGGTGACCGGGTCTGGGGTCCTACGACGGCCCGGGTCTTTTGTCGTACGACAGTGCCCGGACCGCCCATGACCTAGGGCCCTCCAACGAGTGCACCGCTGATTCGTACCCTTGGACCCATGGTCGATCGCGCTGCGCCCCTCGTGCTGGCCGGTCGCCGCCTCGCAAGGGCGACGTCCCTCACAGCTGCTCTGTTCCTCCTCCTGTTCGCCGTGATCCCGCCCCGCGTGGCGTGGCTCCCGGCGGCACACGCGGCCACCGGCCCGGTCATCTCCATGGACGGGGGGATGAACCCAGCAACGGTCACGGTGACACCCGGCATCACCGTCACCTGGACGAGCACCGACGGCCAGAAGCACCGCGTCCGCTCCACCAGCGGGCCGACCAAGTTCGACTCGGGCGGCCTGAACCCCGGCCAGTCGTTCACGTTCACGTTCGGTTCGCTCGGCACGTACGCCTACGTGGACGACGAGCACAAGAACGATCCCGGAGCGGCGGGCTCGGTCACCGTCGCCACCTCGGTTCCCCCGGGTGGCGGAGGTGGTGGCGGTGGCGGTGGAGGCGCCGCCTCCGGCACCGTCAACGCCAGCATCGCCAACCGGGCCTTCAATCCGAGCTCGTTCAGCGTCACCGTCGGCACGACGATCGTGTGGACCAACAACGACAAGGAGTCCCACACCGTCACGGCCCGGTCGGGCGCGTTCGACAGCGGCAACGTCGGCGTCGGCGCCACCTATCGCACGGTGTTCAACACCGTCGGCTCGTTCCCGTTCGTGTGCACCATCCACCCGTCCATGGTCGGCGTGGTCGCGGTGAGCGCCGCCGGTGCGCCGGCCCCGCCGCCCCCGTCGCCGCCGGCCCCGCCGCCCGCCCCGGCCCCGCC
>JANMAT010000144.1:0-25323 GCA_031359995.1 Actinomycetes bacterium | reverse complement strand
GCGTCCAACGGCCGCTGCAGACGCGCTGATACGCGATGACACGAGACAGCACTGGACGGACAGAATCGACGTCGTGCGGTGACGAAGTTCACCTCACGCGAGCGGCCCCTCGATCACGACATGCGGACCCGCTCTTGACCGATCGCGTCGGGCGCGAGTGAATGGTCACCGCGACCAAACCTGGGGAGGTGCCGTGCCGAAAGCTCGTCGGACAACAGGCGCTGTGCGGAAGCTGCCGTCGGGACGCTGGCAGGCGCGGCTGCGCGATCCGGCGTCATATCGCATGATCTCGCTCGGTACGTTCCGCACGTCGCGCGACGCGATGAACGCGCCGGCTGCGGCGCGCACCGACCAGGGCCGCGGCGCGTGGGTGGCGCCGGAGCGCACGCGCACGACGGTCGCGTCCTGGGCCGAGCGTTGGTACTCAACGACCGGTCACCTCCGGCCATCGACCCAGACGCTGTACCGGTGGCTGCTCGGCCGCTACATCATCCCCACGCTCGGCAACGCCGAGCTGGGCGACGTGGACACCCAGGTCGTGCGGCGCTGGTTGTCGAGCATGAACAAGTCGGGTCTGAGTCGCTCGACCGTGGCCAAGGCGTACCGGGTGCTTCGCCAGCTGCTCCAGCACGCGGTGGACGCCGGCTACCTCGCCAAGAACCCGTGTACGGTGCGGGGCGCGGCGAGCGAACCGCAGGTGCCGATGCGCTGCCCGACCATCGACGACGTGCTCACCATCGCCGGCGCAGTCGAGCCGTCGTACCGCGCCCTCGTGCTCCTCGCCGGCTTCGGGGGGTTGCGCTGGGGCGAGTGCGCCGGACTGCGCCGATCGAAGGTCGACCTCCTGCACCGGACGGTGGCGATCAGCGAGCAGGCCACGGAGGTGGCCGGTCGCATCGACGTCGGCCCACCGAAGACCGCGGCCGGTGTGCGCGTCGTGGCCCTACCGAGCATCGTCGTGGAGGCACTCGAGGAGCACCTGGCGCGCTTCGCCGCTCCCGACAGCGACGGTCTCGTGTTCCCCGCACCGGACGGCGGCTACATGCGCCGCAGCAACTTCACCAACCGCCACTGGAAGCCGGCGACCGAGCGAGCCGGCGTCGAGCCGCTTCGCTTCCGCGACCTGCGCCACGCGGCGGCGACGTTGGCCGCCACCACCGGGGCCACGACCAAAGAGCTGATGTCGCGCCTCGGTCACGCATCACCCGCGGCGGCGCTGCGCTACCAGCACGTGGTGAGCGGCCGAGACGCGGCCATCGCCGACGCGATCGACGACGCGGTGCGACGCAGCGAGATCCGCCCGAGTGCCACTGCGCATCCGTTGCCCACACGCGCTCGCGCCCGACGAGCATGAGCGACTCCGTGCGGACGCAACGACACACAACAGCACGAAGTGGCACTCGACGCCATGGGTCAACACGAGCTGTCACGCCAACGCGTCCGCTCCGTTGTGGCACGTTCGTGGCACGCCGAGTTGCCGTGGCCGCCGAGTGTGCCTGTGGATAACGCTCTCACCAGGCACGATGCCAGTGGAGACGATGGGATTCGAACCCACGACTTCCTGCTTGCAAAGCAGGCGCTCTAGCCAACTGAGCTACGTCCCCGAGAGGCGGAATCAGCCTAGCGGGCGCGACGGGCGACCCACCCGTCCGTTCCCGACTACCCGAGCGGGTTGTGGGACGCCACCGACGGCTTCTGGAACAGGCGCTGCTGGCGAACCGTCAACGACATCAGGTCGAGGCCGGCGGGCGGCCCGTGGTCGTCGCTCCACGACGACGACCCGGGCGAGTACTTGTACAGCAGGGTCCGCCGCTGGTTGCCGCCCCGCCACGGCAGCGTGCCGTGGGTGAGCGCCTCGGTGAAGATCACCACGTCGCCCGCGCCGAGGGGTACCTCGACCACCGTGGGGTCGTCCAGGCCCAGATCTCGCGGTGTCGCGTAGCTCGCCTTGTGGCTGCCGGGGACGCAGGCGAAGCCACCGTCGCCCCGCTTGCCAGTGCTGATGGCCCACTGCACGGCGATCAGGCCGGTGTGCATGCCGAACCGGTCGACCGAGTAGTACTGGGCCGGGTCCCACGGGGTGCCGCCGCCGTGCAGGTCGAGGCCGCGGTTGCCCGGGTCCATGACGATCCCGTACGCGTGGTCCAGCCGGGCGCTGCGCCCGCACAGCTCGGCCACCAGGTCGATCACCGCCGGGTGGTCGAGCAGCCGCACGAAGGCCGGGTGCCGGCCCAGATGCCCGGAGAACCGCTGGCTCATGATGTCGTGGTTGTGGGGCGTGGCCAGCCCGAGCTGGTGAACGGCGTCGTTCAGCTCCGTCACCTCGGTCAGATCGAGCGCCCCCCGACGCACCAGGAAGCCCTGGAGGTCGAACCGGTAGCGCTCCTCGTCGGTGAACGGACCCATGGCGGCAGGCTACCGGCGACCCGACGCCACCCGACCGGGGCACCCACGGGGCGGGGCGCGACAGGTACCGATCGTGAACCGGTGACGCACCATGCACCGGCGGGCAACACGTCGGAAACACAACAGGCGCACCATGGGTCGGACTACGAGGAGGCGTCATGGTCGACATCGAGCCGGTCTTCCTGGTCGATCTGGATGTGTCGGGCCGGACCTGCCTGGTCGTCGGGCGTGGCTTCACCGCCAATCGACGGGCCCACGCGCTGCGCGCCGTCGGCGCCCACGTGACCGTCGTCCCCGCCCTCTCCTACGAGCGCGGCATGGCCGCCGCGTTCGACATGGTCGTCACCTGCGACCGTCGTGTCGACGACCGGGTGATCGCCGACGCCATCTCCGCCGGGGTCCACCTGCACGTCGTGGGCGACCCCGAGCGAAGTTCGATGCTGCTGCCACGACCCCACCTGCGGCAGTTGGCGTCGTAGTCGCTGGGGCTCAGCTGGTCCATGGCGCCGGTGCCCCGTCCGAGTGGCGGCCCGGCGCGGACGTGTCGTCCAACGCATGACAAGCTGACGCCATGGACGGCGCACACGACATGGGCGGCATGCACGGGTTCGGACCCGTGCGCACGCCCGACGGTGACCTCGCCTACCACGAGGCATGGGAGCCGCGCGCTCAGTTCGTGGGGCTGATGTCGAAGGCATCGGGCGGCACCATGCGCCTGCGCATCGAGCAGCTCCCGCCGCCCGAGTACCTCGCACTCCCATACTACGCCCGCTGGCTGGCCGCGGCCGAGAACATGCACGTCGCCGTGGGCGCCCTGACGCGCGACGACCTGCAGCGCTGGTACGAGCACTTCGAGGCCGACCCCGAGGCCGCCGTGCCGCGCCGTGACGACCCGAAGCTCGCCGCGCTGGTGGCCGGCCGGCTCACCGGGGGGCGGCCACTGCCCCTGCCCGACGCGTCCCGGTTCGGCGCCGGCGACCGCGTGCTGGTGAAGCGCATGCGGCCCGAGGACCACAACCGTTGCCCTCGCTACGTGCGCGGCGTGGTCGGCACCATTGACGCCGTGTGCGGCGAGGACCACGTGCCCGCCGCCTACAAGACCGGCCAGCCGATCGAGCCGGTGTACACCGTCCGCTTCGACTCCCACGACCTGTGGGGGGTCACCGAAGAACCACCGTTCGCCGTGTTCGTCGACCTGTGGGAGAGCTACCTGGAGGCGACGCCGTGAGCCACGACCCCGACGAGCATGACGGCCACGACCACGGCCACGACGACCACGGCCACTCGCACTACGACAGCCCCAAGTCGCGCCGGCCCCGCTCGCCGTTCGAGCTGCGCACCATGGCGCTGGAAGCGGCGCTGGTCGAGAAGGGACTGCTGGCCACCGACGCCGTCGACGCCTTCCTCGAAGGCATCGAGCACACCATGGGGCCGCACAACGGCGCCAAGGTCGTGGCCCGGGCGTGGACCGATCCGGCCTTCAAGGCCCGGCTGTTGGCCGACGGCAGCGCGGCGTGCGCCGAGCTCGGTTTCGTAGGCCCCGAGGGCGACACGGTCCGCGTCGTCGAGAACACCGGCGCGGTGCACAACATGGTCGTGTGCACCCTGTGCTCGTGCTACCCGTGGCCCCTGCTCGGCCTACCGCCCATCTGGTACAAGAGCTTCGCCTACCGGTCGCGCGCCGTGGCCGAACCGCGTGGCGTGCTGCGCGAGTTCGGGCTCGAGCTCGACCCGACCGTCGAGGTCCGGGTGTGGGATTCCTCGGCCGAGGTGCGCTACCTGGTGCTGCCCCAGCGCCCGGTCGGCACCGACGACCTCACCGAGGACCAGCTGGCCGCGCTCGTGATGCGCGACAGCATGATCGGCACCGCGCTGGCCGCGGCGCCGGCCTGACGGCGCCGCGGCCTCAGGGGTGCACGAACCGCTGACCGGTGCGGTCGAGCGGGTCGGGCTGCAGTTCCAGCAGCAGGGCGCGCAGCTCGTCCCAGCACGCCAGGCGGGTCCAGTCGGGCTCGGGCAGCGGGTGCTGGTCGTCGGTCAGGAACGGGTTGGGCAGCAGCACCGTGAGCATCTGCTCGCCGTTGCCGTTGTACATGCGGAACATCCACGACGTGGGTGCGCCGTCGGCCCAGATGCGGGCCAGCTCGGCGTAGGTGCACCGGCGCAGGCGCGCCACCGCCGGCTCGACCGGGTGGCCGGGCAGGCCCACGTGCTCGCCGATGCACAGGTGGACGTGGAAGCCCTCGAACCCGATGGTGAGGTAGCCGTCGAGCATCGACAGACGCGGCGGGTGCGGGGCGGCCAGCTCGAACACCGCGCCCTGGATGATGGGCCCGAAGCGCACGTTCGACCAGTAGCGCGTGAACACCATCTCGAGAGCGGCGTGCAGGCGGGCCTCGCTCACGGCGATGGGGAAGATCTCGACGTCACCGTTGCCCATTTCGTCCACGTGGTACGACGCCGCCCGCATGCGCTGGGTCGCCAGCTCGTCGGCGTCGGCGGCGTGGTGGTCGAGCACCAGACGCTCCAGCGCGGCGAGCCACGACTCGTAGTAGGGCCGGTGAGGGTCGTCGTCGATGGCGGCGATCAGCCGCTGCCGGAACGCGTCCCACGGTACGGCCAGGCGCTCCACGGTCTCCACCGCGAGGGCAAAGGCCCGGCCCTCCCACGGCTCGGTGAACACCGGCTCGTCGCCCCGGGTGGGCGCGCCGAGCGGCGCCAGGGTCGCCACGGCTTGGTCACGGATCGTCGACGAGTCGGCCATCGGGCCCACGGTAGCGGGCGTCGAGATCGCGCTCCGGCGGTGACCGGCGCGTCAGCCGGCGAGGGCGGCCAGCACGGCGAGCGCGGCGGGCTCGGTGAGGCCGACGACGGCGGCGAACGTGCCCGCCGATACCGCCTTCAACGCGGCGGCGCCCTCGGTGCCGCGCTCGGGCAGGCTCGTGGTGAGGTGCAGCACCGGGTAGCCGGCGGCCTTCAGCACCACGGCCCGGCCGATGGCGCGCCACACCGTGTCGGCGCGGGCCAGTCCCGTGGTCTCCACCGTGAAGCCACCACTCACGTCCACCGCGTAGCGACGGCCGGCGCGGTCGGTCACCACCGCGGGCACCACCATGCGGGCCACCCGGGCCTTGGTGGCCTCGATGGTGAAGCCTGCGTCGACCAGGAGCGTGAGCGCCGTCTCCATCGCCGTGGTCATCGGCGTGGTGGCCGACAGCGGCCCACCCTCGGCGGCCACGCGCTGGCGGGCCAGCTCGACGTAGCTCGGGTCGAGGTCGTAGCCGATGAAACGGCGGCGCGACCGTGATGCCGCCACGAGCGTGGTGCCCGAACCCATGAACGGGTCGAGCACCAGATCGTCGGCGTAGGTGTGGAGCTGGATGAGCCGCTCGGGCAGCGCCAGCGGGAAGGGTGCCGGATGGCCCACGCGCCGGGCGCTCTCGGTCGGCAGCGTCCACACGTCGAGGGTGGAAGCCATGTACTCGTCGGCCGACACGGTGGCCTCGTGCGGCAGCCCGCTGTCGCGCCGTTGCTTGTTCGTGCGGGCCCGGTCGAAGCGGCCCTTCGACGCGATGATCACGCGTTCGGTGAGGTCGCGCATGGTGGGGTTGCCGGGGCTGCGGAAGCTGCCCCAGGCGCAGTTCCCCGACGCGCCCTCGCCCTTGCGCCACACGACTTCGCCCCGCAGCAGCAGCTGCAGGTCGTCCTGCAGGATGCGGGTCACGTCGGCCCCGAGCGAACGGAACGGCTTGCGGCCCAGGTTGGCCACGTTCACGGCGATGCGGCCGCCGGGCTCGAGCACCCGCACGCATTCGGCGAACACGTCGCGCAGCATGATCAGGTACTCGACGTACGAAGCCGGAATGCCCTCGCGGGTGAGCTCCTCCTCGTAGGCCTTGCCGGCGAAGTACGGAGGCGACGTGACGACGAGCGCGACGGAGTCGTCCTTGAGCACATCCATGTTGCGGGCGTCGCCCAGCACGAACGGCTCGTCGACCGGCGTGGGCGCGGCCACGGTATCGTCCTTCGAGAGCACCGGCGCCGAGAAGCGCGCGTAGAAGCCACTGGCATCGTGGCTCTCCCGGCGGCTGGCACCGAAGTTCGACGTCGCGGTCCTGCGCCTGGCCATCACCCCTCCGAACCCGTCACGCTACCGGGCGCCCGCGCGCGGCGCGAGGACCCCGCGCCATCAGGCGTCGAGATCGGCCTTGAGCAGGGCGACCACCTGGTCGGCGGGCAGCAGCGGAACCGACGGATGGGCCCCACCGGTGGCCGACACGCCGAAGTGCAGCACCTGGAGCGTCCGGTCCACCTCGACCACGCCGCCGTCGCGCTCACGCAGATCGGGCTTCCAGCCCACCACGGCCGAGACCGAGCACACCGGCACGTCGGGGCCGTGGCGCTCGACCATGTGGGCCACGAACTCGTCGAGACCGCCGGCCCAGCGGCGCAGCACGGCCGCCACGTCGGCCTGCAGATCGTCATCGGCGTCCACGTACCAGGTGCGCGTCGAGGACACCCCGCCCATACCGACCTCGCCGGCGTAGGCGCACACGAGGTCGCCGAAGGGGTCGTCGGGCAGGATCGGTTCAGGGTCGGGGGGCATCTCGTTCGTGGGGCCCATCCTCGCGCCACGTAGTGTCGATCGGGCAGCCGACAAGATCGACCAGGAGGCCACGGTGGAGTACCGCACGCTCGGACGGACCGGGATGAAGGTGAGCCCCCTGTGCCTCGGGGCCATGATGTTCGGGGCGTGGGGCAACCCCGACCACGACGACTCGGTCGCCATCATCCATGCCGCGCTCGACGCCGGCATCAACTTCATCGACACCGCCGACGTGTACTCGGCCGGTGAGTCGGAGGAGATCGTCGCCAAGGCCCTGAAGGGGCGCCGCGACGAGGTGGTGCTGGCCACCAAGGTGCACGGCACCATGGGCCGCGACCCGAACATGCAGGGCAACTCGCGCCGCTGGATCATCCAGGCGTGCGAGCACAGCCTGCGCCGCCTGGAGACCGACCACCTCGACCTCTACCAGATCCACCGGCCCGACCCCTCCACCGACATCGACGAGACGCTCGCCGCCCTCAGCGAGCTCGTGCGCGCCGGCAAGGTGCGCTCCATCGGGTCGTCCACCTTCCCGGCGTCGGAGATCGTGGAGGCGCAATGGGTCGCCGAGAAGCGCCAGCGCGAGCGCTTCCTGTGCGAGCAGCCGCCGTACTCCATGCTCGTACGCGGCATCGAGGGCGACGTGCTGCCCACGTGCGCCCGCTACGGCATGGGCGTGATCCCGTGGAGCCCGCTCGGCGGCGGCTGGCTGTCGGGCAAGTGGCGCGTGGGCGCCAGCGACCTCACCAGCCGGCGGGCCGAGCGACTGCCCGACCGCTACGACCTGTCGATCCCGGCCAACCAGGCCAAGCTCGAAGCGGCCGACGCGCTGGCCCAGGTGGCCGGCGACGCCGGCCTGAGCCTGCCGCACATGGCGGTGGCGTTCGTGATCAACCACCCGGTGGTCACCTCGGCCATCATCGGGCCCCGCACCATGGAGCAGCTCACCTCGCAGCTCGGCGCGGCCGACGTGACGCTCAGCACCGACGTGCTCGACCGCATCGACGAGATCGTGCCGCCGGGCAGCAACTTCAGCTGGGGTGACGCCGGCTACCGCCCGCCGGCCATCGTGGACGCGGCCGAGCGCCGCCGCGCCGGAGCGTGATCGAGCGCGTCACCGCCGCCGCGTCGAACGACGCCCAGCGGCGGGTGGCCGGGTGGCTGCGCGCCCGCGGCATCGAGCGCGGCCAGCGCGTGGCCGTGGTCGCCGGACCGTCGGCCACGTACCTGGCCACCGCGTTGGGCGCGCTGCGCACGGGCGTAGTGCCCGTGCTGCTGAACCCGGCACTCACCGAACGCGAGCAGCACGACCTGCTGGCCGACGCCGACCCGGCCCTGGTGTTGCGGGACGCCGATCTGCCCGCGCTGCTCGACGGCCCACCGGTCGATCTGGCGCCGGCGCCGCTGGCCCGGCCGATGATGTACACCTCGGGCACCACCGGGCGCCCCAAGGGCGTGTGGACCGGCGTGCTGAGCGAGGCCGACGCGGCTGCGCTGCTGGCCGAGGAGCGGGAGCTGTGGGGCTTCGCGCCCGACGACGTGCACGTGGTCGTGTCGGCCCTGTACCACTCGGCCCCGCTGCGCTTCGCCGCCGGCACCTTGCTGGCCGGCGGCGACGTGGTGCTGCTGAACGGCTTCACACCCGACACGTGGCACGAGGCGAACACGGTGCACCGTCCCACGTCGGCGTTCTGCGCGCCGGCGCACCTGCAACGGTTGTTCACCGCGGGCTCCGGCGAGAGCGGCACCGACGGGCTCACCTCGTACCGGCTGATCGCCCACGCCGGCGCGTCGTGCCCCACCCCGCTGAAGGAACGCACCGTCGCCGCCTTCCCCACCGGGTCGGTGTGGGAGTTCTACGGCTCCACCGAAGGGCAGTTCACCGCCTGCTCCACCACCGAGTGGCGCGACCACCCCGGCACCGTCGGGCGGGCCCGGCCCGGGCGCACACTCGAGATCGACCCCGACACGTCGACCATCTGGTGCCACGTGCCCCACCACGCCCGCTTCGAGTACTGGCGCAGCCCCGACAAGACAGCGATGGCCTGGCGCGACGACGCCTTCACCGTCGGTGACCTGGGCCGCCTCGACGACGAGGGCTACCTGTACCTCGACGGTCGCCGCGACGACCTCATCATCACCGGCGGCGTGAACGTGTACCCGTTGGAGGTGGAGCGCGTCCTGCTCGACCATCCGCAGGTGCGCGAGGCGGCGGTTTTCGCGGTGGACGACGAACGCTGGGGCCAGATGGTGGTGGCCGCGGTGGTGACCGACGCCACCGACGACGAGCTGCACGCGTTTGCCCACGAGCGCATGGCCGCCTACAAGCGCCCGAAGCGGATCGTGCACGTGGAGCACATCCCCACCACGCCGACCGGGAAGGTGCGCCGCAGCACGCTGGCCCACGACCTCGGCATCGAAGCCTGAACCGTCGCACTGGCCGCGGCGTCGTCGATCGGTGACACTGGCGTCGGTACCGTCGGGAAGGTGGGGGCATGAAGGTACGGATCGGGTTGGCCGTGGGGGGCGAGCGCATGGTGGGCATCGAGCGCTACGGCGCCGTGCTCGACGACCTCGAACGCCTCCGCTTCGACTCGGTGTGGTTGCCCGAGACGTTCCTGGGCGGCACGTTCGATCCGCTCGTGGGCCTCGGCTACGCCGCGGCGCGCGTCCCCCGGCTGAAGCTCGGCACCCACTTCGTGGCGCCCGGTCGCAACGTGATGCAGGTGGCCAAGCAGCTCGCCAACCTCGATCAGCTCAGCAACGGCCGCCTGCTGCTGGTGTTCGTACCCGGCCTGGCCGACGCCGCCGAACGGCAGGCGCAGGGCATGCCCAAGGGTGACCGGGCGGCGTGGTTCGACCAGTTCCTGCCCATGCTGCGCACCCTGTGGCGCGGCGACGAGGTGGACGGCGCGCGCCTGGAACCGCTGCCGCGCCAGCAGCCGCTCGAGGTGTGGCTGGGCGGCAAGGTGCCCGCCGCCCTCGAACGGTGCGGCCGCCTCGGCGACGGTTGGCTGCCCGGGCTCATCACGCTGCCCGAAGCGGTCGAAGGTCGCGCCGTCGTGGCGCGGGTGGCCGCCGAGCACGGGCGCGTCATCTCCGACGAGCACTTCGGCATCAACCTGTCCTACACGCTCGACGCCGGCGCGTCGTTGGCCGACGTGCCCCGCCGCACCCCGGGCGACGCCCGCGACGTGGTCGCCCTCGGACTCCCCGCCCTGCGCACGCTCGTGCAGCGATGGGTCGACGCCGGCTTCTCCAAGATCGTCGTGCGACCCGTGCACGCGCCCACCGACTGGAAGGGCGAGCTCACCGAGCTGGCCGACGCCGTGCTCGACCTTCAGACCTGAGCGATCGGGTGCACGCAGGCCACCTCGTGGGCCAGCGTGCCGCGCAGCACGGGGCGCTCGGTGCCACACTGCTCGTCGGCCCGGTCGCAGCGCGGCGCGAACGCACACCCGAGCGGCAACGAGCGCGGGTCGGGTGGCTGCCCACCGATGGCCTGGGCCCGCTGGTGACTCGGCGCGTCGAGCCGGGGAACGGCCCGAAGCAGCGCCACGGTGTACGGCATGGCCGGCGCGGCGAACAGTGCCCTCGTGGGCGCCCGTTCCACGACGCGGCCCCCGTACATGACCGCGACCTCGTCGGCATGGGACGCGACGATGCCGAGGTCATGGGTGACCAGCAGCACGGTGAGGCCGCGGTCGCGCTGCAGCGAGCGCAGCAGGTCGAGGATCTGCGCCTGCACCGTCACGTCGAGCGCGCTGGTGGGCTCGTCCGCGATCAGAACCTCCGGTTCACCGGCCAGGGCCATGGCGATGGCGACCCGCTGGCGCAGGCCGCCCGACAGCTCGTGCGGGTACTGGCGAGCCCGCCGGTTGACGTCGCCGATGCCGACCTGTGCCATGAGCGAACGGGCCCGCGCCTTCGCCTCGCGGCGACCGAGACCGAGGTGCAGGCGCGCGAGCTCGGCGATCTGCTCGCCCACGCGCATCACCGGATCGAGAGCCGACATCGGGTCCTGGAACACCATGGCGATCTCGCGCCCGCGCACGGCCCGCATGCCGGCTTCGTCGATGGTGCGCAGATCGCGACCACCGAACCACACCCGGCCCGTGCTCGACGCCGTGGCGGGCAGCACGCCCAGGATCGAGCGGGCCAGCAGCGTCTTGCCACTGCCCGACTCACCGACCAGCGCCAGGGTGCGGCCGCGGGGCAACGTGAGCGACACGCCCCGCACGGCGTGCACCGGGCCGTCCGTCGTGTCGATCGTGGTGCGCACATCGTCGAGCACGAGCACGTCGTCGCTCCGTGGCGGCACCACGCTCGGGTCCGACGCCGCCGGGCGGACGCGGCGCACCGACACGGTCACGAGCCCGGCGTAGCTGGCCGCCAACCGGTCGCCCACCACGTTCAGGGCGAGGATGGTCGCGAAGAACAGCCCTGACGGGATCAGCGACAGGTAAGGCCGCACGTCGAGCTCGCGCTGGCCCTCGAGCACGAGCGCACCCCACGTGACCCGCCTGGTGTCGAGGCCGACACCGAGGAAGCTGAGCGTGCCCTCCATCAGCAGGGCCAGGCCCATGACGATGCACGTGTAGGCCAGAACCGGTAGCGCGATGTTGGGCACGACCTCGCGCCACATGACGCGGTGGTAGCGGGCGCCGGCCATGCGCGCCGCCAGCACGTACTCGCTGCCGGCGACCGTGCGGGTGGCGGAGCGCGTGATGCGGGCGAACATCGGCACCGTGAGCAGCCCGACGAACAGGGCGATGAGCCACACGCTGCGGCCCACGTACGTGACCACGGCCATGAGCACCATCAGGCTGGGCAGGGCGATCCACGCGTCGAGCACCGTGAGCACGATGCGCTCGGTCCACCCCTTGGCGTAGCCGGCTACCAGGCCGAGGCCGCCACCGAGCACCAGGCCCACCAGCGTGGCCACCACGGTCAGCACGAGCACGAGCCGGCTGGCATGAATGGACCGGGCCAGCATGTCGTGCCCGATCCGCGACATGCCGAACGGGTGGCGCCACGAGGGCCCGCGCCCCGCGATGGAAGTGTTCAGCGCGTTCGGGTGCGGCGCGATCCAGTTGGCGGCGGCGGCCGCCCCCACCAGCACGACCAGCCACGCGAGCGACACCCAGAACAGCGCGCCGCGACCGATGCGCCGGACCCGGGTCGCGTGGGTCCCGTCGCTCACACGCCGCTCCGTCGTCGCACCCGCGGGTCGAGCAGCGACTGGGCCACGTCGACCAGCGCGCTCACCATCAGGTACAGCACGGCGAAGGCCAGGATGGCGCCCTGGATCACCGAGAAGTCGCGCGCCGTCACCGCCTCGCCCACCAGTTCGCCGGCGCCGAAGGTGTTGAACAGCTTCTCGACCACCACGATGAAGCTCAGCACCCACGGCAGCGTCACACCGACGAGGGCGATCATGGTGAGCGACGACTGGCGCAGCACGTGGCGCCGCAGGATCCGCCACGGGGACAGGCCATTGGCCCGAGCCAGCAGCACGTGGTCGCGCTGCACCGTCTCGGCCACGTCGGCCCGCAGGGCGCGCAGCATGATGCCGGCGAGGGGCAGGCCGAGCGTGAGCGTCGGCAGGATGGTGGTGCGCAGGGCACCGAGCGGATCCCCGAACAGGGGCCGGTACCCCGACGAGGGCAGCCACCGGTTCTTGACGGCGAAGAACAGCACGAGCAACAGCCCCAGCATGAACGGCGGCAGGGCCACCGCGCCGAACGCGAGCGACGAGATGGCGCGGTCCACCCGTGTGTTGGCCCGCCACCCCGCCCACAGGCCGAGCGGTACGGCCAGACCGAACGCCAGCACCTCGGTGAACAGCAGCAGCTGCAGCGTGCGGGGCATGCGCAGGCGCAACACGCCAGCCACGCTGAGCGGGGAGTAGCGGCGGGTCTGGCCCAGGTCGCCGTGCACGGCGCCGTCCACCCAGTGGATGTAGCGCACGGGCCAGGGCCGGTCGAGCTCGAGCTGGTGGCGGAGGGCCTCCGCCCGTTGCTCGGTGGCCCCGAAACCGAGGATCGCGAGGGCCGGATCGCCGGGCAGCAGGTCGATGAGCGCGTAGGTGCCCGCCGTCACCAGCACCAGCACCGCGACCAGCGACGCCAGTCGGCGCACCAACCATCCCCCCACGGCCGCAGTCTCACACACCGACCCGCTCGGTCACTTCCCCGAGCGCGGCCGCCGGTTGACCTTTCGCCCTTCGTGGTCTCAAATAGTCATGTTCCGCCACGGCGCGCGGACACGGCACCGGCGGGGAGTCGAGGAAGCTTCATGTCCAGCACCGCCACGCGGCGACGCGTGGCCATCGTCGCCTCGCGTCAGGCCTTCGCCGAGCTCCTGGCCGCGGCCCTCGACGCGTCCGACGACCTCACGTGCGCCGGTCACGGTGCCGATCCCGACCACGTGAGCCACGGCGACGGCCTCGGAGCCGACCCCGACGTGGTCGTGCTCGACCTGCCCGGCGACGGCCGTGACCTGCCCCAGGTCATCGACCGAATCCAGCTGCGATGGCCCCAGGCGTGGCCCCTCGTGCTCACGGGCGCTCACCACCCTCTCGGCCAGCTCCAGCCGTTCACCGCCGTCGACCGCGCCTGCGCCATGGTCGACCTGCTCGACGAGGTGCGCGCCGCCGGCCGCACCGTGCTGACCGTGCCGGCCAAGGCGCTGCGCGCCGCGCGCCGCCGACCGGACGGCGACACCCGCTACGACGGCGTGCACCTGACGCCGCGCGAGCGCGACGTGCTCGCGCTGCTCACCGACGCCCACGGCGCGCCGGCCATCGCCGCCCGGCTCGGCATGAGCGTGCACACCTGCCGCGGGCACCTCAAGACGCTGATGTCGAAGTTCGGTGTGCACAGTCAGGTCGAGCTGGCCATGCGCGTCACCTCGGGCGCCGCCGCCCACGTGCCGCCGTCGCGGCCGTCGGCGCGCCGCAACCCGTCGTAACCGGGCGCTGCCGCCGCACGGGCGTGCCGGCCCAATACGCTGGCACGGCCGTGTCCGCTCCTGCCCGCCTCCGTCGTCTCGTCGCGCTTGCGCTCGCGGGTGCGACGCTGGCCGGTTGCGTCGCACCCGACACCGAGAACGTCAAGCTCGCTCCGACCACGACCGAGGTCACCACCCCCGACGTCGTGACCACCATCGACGCCGCCGGGACATCGTCCGACGGCACCACACCGGTCACCGATCCCCTCACCGGTGAGGCCACGGTGCCGGCCGGCTCGTCCCGCATCGTCACCCTGCCGCCGGCCGCGCTGTACGACAGTGGCCCCAGCGCTTCCGATTGCGGCGGCTCGCTGAAGGCCGACGTGCCCACCACCGTGGCGGTCACGGGCAAGGCGGGCACGCCCACCGAGTCGCTCACCGGGGTGCTGGTGAACGTGATCGTGTCCGACGCCGCCGGGCCGGGTGTCGTCACCGTGTGGGGCGGCGGCCGCGATGAGCCGACCGCCCCCACCGCCCAGGTCGCCAGCACGTGCGACACCGTGGTGAAGCTCACCCTCGTGCCCATCGGCACCGACGGCACGCTGAAGGTGGCCACCACCACCGCGGCGCGCGTCCGGCTCGACGTGGTCGGTGCCCTGGTCGCCGCGCCCCGCGGGGCCTCGGGCGGGCGGCTCGTACCCCTCAACCCTCGGCGCGTGCTCGACACGGCCGAGTCCCAGGGCGCGGCCGGGCCGCTCCCGGCCGACGGTCAGGTGGAGCTCACCATCGCCGGCCAGGCCGGCGTGCCCCTCGGCGCCTCGGCCGCTCTGCTGCAGCTGACCGCCACCGAGGGCACGCCGCCCGGCATCGTCACCGCGTGGGCCACTGGTGCCGGGGGCACCGACGCCCCCGCCCTCGTGGTGCCGCCGGCGGGGTGGGCCACCTCGAACCTGGTCCTGGCGCCGCTGTCGAGCCAGGGCAAGCTCACGCTGAGGACCACCGCACCCGTCAACCTCACCGCCGAGCTCGTCGGCTGGCTCACGGGCGACCGCGCCGCCGAGGTCACCACCGGCCTGGTGCTGCCCACCGAACCGGTTCGCGTGTTCGACGCCGCCGGCTCGCCGCTGGAGCCCGGCTACCGCCGTGACGCCACCATGGACGGGGCCCCCGCCGGCGTCGGCGCCGCCCTCGTGGCCGCCAGCGTCGAGAACCCGAGCGACGCCGGCAGCTTCACCGTCTACGCCGCCGGCACGCCCCGGCCGGGCGTACCCACCGGCCCGCTCCAGGCCGCCGGGCAGAGCACCACCACACCGGCGCTCGTGCGGTTGAACGCCGACCACGCGTTCAGCGTCACCACCGACGCGATCACCGGCCTCGCGGTCGACCGCCTGGCATGGGTGCTCACCAACCCGGTGCCCGTCGACCCCGCCGTGCCGCCCGTGGCGCCCGACCTGAGCGGCACCCCCGCCCGGGCCGACTTCGACGCGGCGATCAACGGCTTCCTGTCGTCACGCGGGCTGCGGGGCGCCAGCGTCGCCGTGGCCAAGGAGGGTCGCCTCGTCTACGCCCGGGCCTACGGCGCCATGGACGACGCCGGCGCGCCCGTGCGGGTCGACACCCGGTTCCGCTTCGCCAGCATCTCGAAGGTGATCACCGCCGCCGCGGTGCTGCAGCTCGTGCAGGCCGGTGCACTCTCGCTCGACGACTCGGTGCTCTCCCTCCTGGCCGACCGGCTGCCGCTGGTGGAGAACCCCGACCCGCGTCTCGGTCGCATCACGGTGAAGGACCTGTTGCACCACACGTCGGGGTTCACGAAGTCGACCGATCCGTTCTTCACGGAGCAGCCCCGCGTCCGCCAGGTGTTCGGGCCGTCGGGCCCGAAGTCGTGCCTGGACGCGGCGGTGTGGTTCGTCACCCTGCCCCTCGCCAACAACCCGGGCAGCACGTTCAACTACGTGAACATGAACTACTGCCTGCTGTCGCTGCTCGTCGAGAAGTACACCGGCGAGGACTACGACAAGGTGGTGCAGTCGCTGGTGCTCGAGCGGCGCAACGTGCGCGACGCCCGCATCGGCGCCAGCTTCGGACGCAAGCCCGACGAGGTCGCCTATCGCGCCGCGGGCGGCACGTTCCTCGAGTCGCTGTCGGGCGCCGGCGGCTGGTTGGGCACCTCGGTCGACCTCGCCCGCTTCCTCGACGGTCTCGACCCCGACAAGCCCGGGCAGCACCTGTTGAAGCCCACCACCTACGCCGAGTTGACCACGCCCGGATTGGGCTCGTGGGGTCTCGGCGTCGAGGTGTTCCCGAACGGGGCGTGGGGCCACACCGGCTCGCTGGCCGGCGCGCGCGCCATGGCGGTGCACCAGCCCGACGGACTCACGTGGGGCATCGTCGTGAACGGTGAGTTCGAGAACCACAACGAGGTCCTGCGCGAGCTCATGGGCCGCGCGCTCGGCACGGTGAACGACTGGCCCGAGTGGGACTACTCGCCCGAGCTCCCCTGAGCCCGGGCCTAGCGTCAGTCGTCAGTCGATCTTGCGTAGGGGCTGCGCCCCCGGACCCCATCGGCGTCCGGCTCGCTGGCGCTCGCTCGGCCGCCCCGCCTTCGCTTCGCTCAGTCGATCTTGACGCCCTGGGGGCCACCGAGACCGATGCGCTGGGCCCACGAGATGGCCTGGGTACGGTTCTCGATGCCGAAGCGCTGGTAGATGCGCGTCAGGTGGGTCTTCACCGTCTTCTCGCTGATCTCCAGCCGCACGGCGATCTCGCGGTTGGTGAGCCGCGTGACGACCAGCTCCATGACCTCGCGCTCGCGGTCGGTGAGCTCGGGACCGGTGCGGGCGCCACGGGCCGACAGCACGGCCTGGGCGGCGCGGGGCGACAACGGTGATTCGCCGCGAGCGGCGGCCCGGGTGGCCCGCAGCAGCTCTTCCATCTCGCCGTCCTTGAGGATGTACCCCACGGCACCGGCGTCGATGGCGTCGAGCACGGTCTTGCGCTCGGCGAACGAGGTGAGCGCGACCACACGCACCTCGGGGTGCTGATCGTGGATGATGCGCGTGGCGGTGATGCCGTCCATGTTGGGCATGGACAGGTCCATCAGCACGACGTCGGGCAGGGTGTCGGCCACGAGGCTCACGGCCTCGACACCGTCGGCGGCCTGACCCACCAACTCGATGTCGTCAGCGGACGAGAGGAGCTGGATGAGCCCGCTCCGGACGAGCGAATGGTCATCCACCACCAGGACTCGGATCATCTGGGTGCTCGCAGTCGTACGGTCGTGCCCTGGCCGGGCGCCGACGTGACATCGATGGTACCGCCTGCGCTGGCCGCGAGATCAGAGAGCAGTCGAAGGCCGACATGGCCTTCGGCCTGCTTGCTGCGGAGCGTGGTCGGATCGAATCCGATGCCGTTGTCGACGATGGACAGCTCGACCTGTTCACTGCCGAGGTTGGCGACCCGCACGGTGACCTCGGTGGCCCGTGCGTGCTTGGCCACGTTCTTCAGGGTCTCACGGGCGGTGCGGTACACGAGGGCCTCCGTGTCAGGGGCGACCGTGCCGTTCACGTCGTAGTCGACGCTCACCTCGATGCCCTTCGACGCATAGGGCGCCACCAGGTCGCCGAGGGCCCCGGGCAGATCGCCGTGCTGGAGGCTGGCCGGGTAGATGTCCACCAGCAGCGTGCGCAGGCCACGGATGGAGCGCTGCGTCCCCGCGCGGACCTGGGACAGCGTCTGGCTGGCATGATCGGATCCGGCGACGCCAGGGTCCTGCATCACCGCGCCCACCGAGTACGAGACGCCGATCAGATCCTGCACGATGCCGTCGTGGAGGTCGCGGGCGATGCGGCGCCGCTCGTCGTCGCTGGCGTCGAGCGCCTGCTGCAACAGCGCGACCCGCTGGCGCTGGGCGGCCCGCACCCGGCGGGCCAGCGACCACGCCAGCGGGATCTGCATCAGCTCCAGCAGGATCAGCGAGCCGAGCAGCAGCGGGGCGAACACCGACCAGATGCGGTCGGCCCCCTCGGTGACGGCGCTGAACTTCTGGTAGTGCTCGTACAGGTACATCTCGCCGTTGGTGGCGTAGATGGGCCGGTACACCTCGAGCAGCTTGCCCGCGCCCCGTTCGAGCTCGTTCTCCGGCGCGGTCAGGTCGGTCACGTCGGCGTAGGGCTCCCCCCGGCGGGCGGCGGCCAGCGCGTCGGCTTCGATCTCGAACGTCTGGCCGATGAGGCGGTGGTCGTCGGCGTAGACCACGCGCCCGTCCATCCGCCACACCTTCATTCGGGTGACGGGGTCCTTCACGACGTAGCTCTGCGCGATCCGGTCCATCTCGGCGATGGCCGCCGGTTCGGGGGCCATCAACGACTGGGTGACGTGCGGGGCCACGATGCCGTCGGCCAACGAGACCGCCCGGTCACGGGCGTCGCCGATGGCCTGCTTGGTGGAGTCGTGGCGCAGGCGCAGGGCGGCGGCGAACCCGAGGATGGTCACCACGAGCAGCCCGATCAACCCGAACTGGGCCACCGCGGCCACGATCGACGCACCACGCCGCCAGCGCGGGCGCTGGTCCTCGCCCCCTCCGTTCGCCGCCGGCCGGGGGGCCGCGGCGCGCCGGAACCGTTTGCCGACCTGTCGCTCCCCGGCGGCGGTGGAAGGCTCGATCAGCTGCGTGATGGGAAAGGGTAGTGGAGTCTCCGCGGCTTCGGCGCGGGCGCTGGTCAAGTTGTCCACTGGGCCACGCCGCCCGATCCGCAGCGGATCAGGACGCCTACCGGGTGCGGCGGCAGCCCGACGTCGCGTACCGGGCCGGCGAGGCGTGGGAGCGGCGGTGGCGGGACTGGCCCTGGCCGATGCGGCTCGCGGTGGCACCGACCTCGGTGGAGATGACCGTGGACGGCCTGGCGGTGTCGGCCCGCTCGGCGATGACGGCGCTGAGACGGTCGCGCAGCTGCACGGTCTCGGCCAGCGGCCGCACGCCGAGCTCGGTCTCGAGGACCTTGGCACAGCGCTCGAAGGTCCGCAGCACGAGGTCGCGCCGGCCCAGTTCGTTGGCGGCCCGCATCGCCTCCATGTAGGCCCGCTCACAGGTCTGGTCGAGGGCGATGGCGTCCTCGGCCAGGCGCAGCGCGGCGGCGGCGTCGCTCTCGAGGTGCAGGGTGGCGGCGTCCACGAGGACCTCCACCCGTTGACGGGCGTAGCGGTCGCGGGCGTCGAGCACCCAGTCGGCGTACGGCTCGTCCTCGAACAGCTGGCCGGCGGCCACCCGGCTCGCCTCGAGCAGCAGCCCGCGGGCCTGGGATGCGGGCGCCGTCTTGGCCTGGCGCACGAGGGTGTCGAAACGGTCGAGGTCGACCTTGGCCCGGTCGGTGTCGAGGCGGTAGGCGCCGTACTCGGTCACGATCAGCGAGCCGTTGCGGCCCGCCCCCGGCTGGAGCCGGTTGCGCAGCACCGACATGTAGGCCTCGAGGGTCGCGATGCGGTCACGGGGGGCCTTCTCGCCCCAGAGCGCCTCGGTGAGCTCGTCCTTGGAGACCGGCCGACCACGGTGCAGCACGAGCAGCTCGAACAGCTGCTTCGGCTTGACGCCCCCGAAGTCTCTCGCCCCCAGCCGCCGAGTGCCATCGTCGACGACCACTGATCCGAATGCCTGAACCTTCATCTGCGCCCTTGCTTTCGCCCTTGACGCTTCACTCGACGTCCCGCCGTTGGAACTGTCAGCGTCGTTGCCCCTACGTTGACCGAAGGTGAGAGGGTCGAACAGCCCCGGGTGGATTGGGACCTTTGAGCCAAAAGGCTTACGACCCCGCCTACAACGCTGTGGTATCCCTCAGGTGCTACCCCCCTAACGGTGGCTGTCCGCCACGAGGTGGCCCGCTTCGCGGGCCACCAGCACCAGTTCGAGCTGAGTGTGAGCACCGAACTTGGTCATGAGGCGCTTGATGTGGCCCCGGCACGTGTTGACGCTCATGCCGAGCGCCTCGGCGATGGCGTTGGCGTTGGCGCCGCGGCTCAGCATCTGGAGCACGTCGCGCTCGCGCTCGGTGGCGCGCACGTAGGGCGCCGGGCTGCGCCGCTCGGCGCTGTGCAGCCGATCGCGGGCGGCGGCGATGGCGGCATGGCTCAGGACCATGATGCCGGCACCCACCGAGCGCATCGCCTGGAGGATCTCCTCGGTCGACGACCGCCGGGCCAGCACCGCGGCCGCGCCCGCGTTCACCAACGGGGCGCCGTGCTGCGGGTCGTCGAAGTCGACCAGGGCGATCACGTGGCACTCGGGCCAGGCGGCGCGGATCTGGGCCACGTCACGGGCCATCTCGACCGCGGTCTGATCGCCGTCGAGCATGACCACCTTGGCCCGGGGGCCGGCGGGGTCGAGCAGCTCGTCGGTCGTGCCCGTCACGGTGGCACAGCACAGGTCGGGTTGGCCGTCGATGGCACGGGCCAGGAGCTCACCGAAGGCCAACCGGTCGAACACGAGGGCCACCTGAGTGAGCCGCGGTGCCTCGATCGTCGAACCTCCGGCCCATTCGGTCGCCCCCGAACGTGCTGCTTTTTCCTGCATCCGCTTCCTCGCAACTTCGCCCGTTGCGGCCGCCCTAGGGACCATCTGCACCCGTGCCGCCCCTCGTTCGTAGTCCGCTTCTTTGCCGAACGTCAACCGATTCCGTCATCGTTGCGACCTTGACACGTGGCACCCGACATGCCGACCCGTGCTAGTACGCGACGATGGCATGACCGATGTCGCACCCCACGGGCCGCGTCACCCGCGACCCCAGAGGGCCACCAGCAGCCGACCGTCCAGTTCGCCGACCCGCACGGAGCCGTAGCGGCGCGAATCCACCGAGTCGGCCCGGTGATCGCCGAGCAGGAAGACCTCGCCGCTCGGCACCGCGGTCGGACCGAAGTAGTAGCCGTCCATGTCGTTGTTGTCGATGTACGACTCGTGCACCGGCGCGCCGTTGCGCACGAGCTGCCCATCCTCGATGCCGATGGTGTCGCCGCCGACGGCCACCACCCGCTTCACGATGGGCTCGCCCGTGGTCGGGTCGCGCCCGGTCACGATCTCCCCCCGACGCGGGGCGCGCCACCGCAAGCTGAGCTTGTCGATCACCAGCGCAGCACCGGACCGCAGCGTGGGCTCCATGGAGTCCGAGCGCACGCGCACGGGCTCGGCCACGAACGTGCGCACCGCCACCAGCGCGGCGATGACCAACGCGAACCACACGATGCGCCGCAGGGTGGCCCGGTCGTCGGGCCCGTTCAGGCCAGGACGCCGATCGCCGCCAGGCCCCACAGGGCCAGACCCACCGCCATCATCTCCGTCGTCGTACGTCGTCGCACCCGTTCGTCCATCATGCTCACGAGCACGAGCACCAGCAACAGCTCGGCGCCGAGCGTCAGCAGATCGAGCGAACCGACCTTTTCGACCGCGCCGGGCACGATCGAGCGTCCCGACCCACCTCGACTGCCGCCGTGGGCGTAGACCGGCGGGGCGAAGGGCAGCCCCGCGGTGCGGCTCCACACGTACAACGCCACCACGGCGACGTGGGCCCACACCGCCGTGACGAGCAGGCGGGACGACGACGCCCCGCCGAACAGGGCGCCGGCCAGCAGCGCCTGACCGATCGAGAGGGCCAGGAAGAACAGGCCCGAGGCCAACCAGCCCCGGAGGTGGGCCGGTGTGCCGACGGCGTGGGCCAGCGCGGCGGTGAGGGCCAGGCACACCGCGGCGTCGATCGTTGCCGATCGACGACCAGGCATGGCGGCCACGGGTGAGCGAGCGGCGACGACGCTCACAGCGGAGGGGCCTGGCCGAGGAGGCGGGCGGGTGTGCCCATCGGGTCGTCGCCCGGACCGTTCGGATCGAGGACCTCGAACTGGGTCATCATGTCGTGGTCCTCGTGCACCAGGTTGTGGCAGTGGATCATGTAGCGGCCCACGCCCTCGAACTTCACGAGCACGCGGACGGTCTCGTTCTCGCCGAGGTAGATCACGTCCTTGGGCCCGAGTTCGTGGGCGAAGGGTGCCTGGCCGTTGCGGCTCAGGACGCGAAAGTCCACGAGGTGCACGTGCACCGGGTGGAACCAGCCGCCCGAGTTGTTCTGGAACTCCCAGATCTCGGTGTCGCCCCGGCGCGGGTCGGCCGACACCTTCCGGTACCCGCTCTCCTCGATGTCCTTCCAGGTCGTGTCGTTGACCTTCCACTCGCCGTTGGTGCGGTGGAAGCGGAAGGTGCGGGTGCGCGCCGCGTCGGACTCGCGCAGCGCCATCACGCTGCTGACCGGATCGAGCACGTCGGGGATGGCGTTGTCGGCCGTGCCGAACGAGTCGGCGATCACGTCGAAGGCCATGATGCGGTCGGTGTTCGGGTAGTCGCGGTTGTTCTTCGGTGACGTGTTCTTCAGCACGACGCGCTGGCCGGCCCGGTACTTCGAGAAGTCGATGACGACCTCGTAGCGCTCGCCGCTCAGCATGCGGAAGCTCGTCACCTGCTGGGGCGCGGGCATGAGCCCGCCGTCGGTGCCGATGATCCACATCGGGTCGCCGGTGTCGAGCGACAGCCGGTACGAGCGCGAGATCGACGCGTCGAGCACGCGGAAGCGGTACTTGCGCCGCTTCACCTTCATGACCGGCCACGGGCGCCCGTTCACGAGGAGCACGTCACCCCACAGACCCGACTCGTCCTCGAGCGTGAACAGCAGCTCCCCGTTGGCCTTGAAGACGGCGTCGCTCAGCACGAGGGGCACGTCGAACTCGCCGTGCGGGATGGGCAGGGCCTGCTCGTTCGGATCGAACAGGTGGTACTGCGCCGCCAACCCGTGGTAGGCGTTCTCGGCCGTGTGGTGCACGCCGTGGTCGTGGTACCAGAGGGTCCGGGCCGGCTGGACGTTCGGGTAGACGTAGTCCTTGTACTGGCCGGGGCGCGTGATGTCGCTGGCGTAGCCGTCGTACTGGGGCAGCGACGCCGAACCGTGCAGGTGCACCGAGGTCCACGGCTCGTACTTCAGCGTGGGGTGCAGCGCCGGCAGCAGGTTGGCGTGGCGGGCCACCACCCGGCGGCCCTGCGCCACCTTCACGGTGGGCCCGGGCACCGACCCCTGGTACGACAGCAGCGGTGTCCTGTAGCCGGGCACCAGCTCGGCCAGCGCCGTCGTCATGGTGAACGAGTAGTAGTCGGTGGTCGCGTCGGTGCGCACCGGCCGGGCGACCGGCGGGGTGGCGAACGGGATGGTGAACGGCTGGGGCAGCTTCGACGCCGCCATGCGGCTGTCGTACGCGGAGGCGGCGCGCACGACGCGCTGCAGGGGCAGCGCGGTGGCGGCAGTGGCGAAGACGCCGGCCTTCAGGAGGTCGCGTCGGGACAGCGTCATCGGACGCCTCCGGACATGGAGGCGCGCAGAGGGAGGTGGACCACGGAATCGCCCTTCCGGTCGGATTGTCAGATCGGGCGGGGTGAACGGCCCCGGCCCGGTGCGGCGACGAACGCCACGCTCCGCAGCCTTGCGGACGTTCCTTCTGACTCACTAGTTGTGCAGATCAAAACCACATCAAAGGTGTTGGTCGATCGCGGGTACGTGCAAACCTTCGACACCTTCGGATGACCCTCGGCCGACCTTCGGACCAGGGTGCCAGTACCTTCGGATCACCCTCTGGTTTGGGTTACGACCTTCGGAAAAGCCTTTCACGCAGCGCGGTCGGAGCGAAGCTTGGCCGGCCGGGAACGCCGGTCACCAGGCGATCGGGAGGCGAGCCGGACCCCAGATGCCGAACTGCGGGGGCTTCCACTCGACCTCGCCGTTCAGGCGCAGGTTCGGCCACCTCTCGGCCAGCACCGGCAGGGCCTCCTGCAGCTCGGCCCGGGCCAGCCACGCCCCCAGGCAGTAGTGGATGCCCGACCCGAACGTGAGGTGCGGGGCGTGCGACGACTCCTTGGTGATGTCGAAGCGGTCGGGGTCGGCAAAGACGTCCCCGTCGAAGTTGGCGGCGACGAAGCTGGGGAACACGAACGTGCCCTTGGGGAACAGCACCCCGTCGTACTCCACGTCCTCGCTGGAGATGCGCGCGGTGCCCCGCACCGCCCCCAGGTAGCGCATCGTCTCCTCGACGGCGCGGGGCGTCAGTTCGGGGTTCTCCACCAGCAGGCGCCACTGATCGGGGTGCTGGGCGAACAGGGCCACCGCGCAGCCGAGCTGGTTCCGCGTCGTGTCGGTACCGGCCACCAGCACGGCCTGGGCCATGCTCATCAGCTCGTCGCTCGACAGGCGGTCGCCCGCCTCTTCGGCGGCGATCAGGGTGGACAGCAGGTCGTCGCGCGGGTCGGCTCGGCGCTCCTCGATGAGGGCACCCACGTACTCGTCCAAGTGCTGGCGCGCCGCGACGATGCGAGGCAGGTCGTTGGCCAGGTCACCGTTGAAGATGCGCAGCAGGTCGGTGGCCCACTCGGAGAACAGCTTCCAGTCGGCCGCCGGCGCGCCCAGCAGCTCGCAGATGATCGGGATCGGGTACGGCTCGCACACGTCGGCCATCAGCTCGCACTCACCACCCACGCTGGCCGCATCGACCAGGCGCTCGATGACCTGACGCATGAACGGGCGCAGCCGCTCGGCCGCCTTGGGTGTGAACGCCGGCGCCACCAGCCGGCGCAGGCGACCGTGCTCGTCGCCCTCGGTCGACAGGATCGACGGCCGCCCGCCCAGGCCGGTGGTCTCGGGGTCCATGCCCGCCAGCTGCGGGATGTAGGCCAGCGCCGACCAGAACCGGCGCTCGCGCAGGATCCCCTGGCTGTGGGCGTGGCTCGTGACGGCGTAGCCGAACAGGTTGCGGGCCAGGTACGGGTGCTTGGCTCGCGCCGCGGCGACGGCGACGCGCCACTCGTCGCGGGTCAGCTCCCGCTGCGGCTCTTCGAAGGTGTGGAGGTCGAGCTCGGCGACGTTGACGGGCATGGGCCCAATCAGATCACGTTCACGGCGTCGAGCACGGACCCGGCGTAGGCCCCGTCGCCGCTGACCCGCACGCCCATCTCCCGCCACGGGCGGCGCTTGGTGCCCCAGCACACGAAGTCGTGGCCGTTCGACGTGATCACCGCGGCGGCTTCGGCACCGGCGGAGCCGGGTGTCAGGCTCGTGAACGGCGCACCTGGACGCAGGGCCCACGTGCCGCCGCCCGGCCCCTCGAACACGAGGTCGAGCGGACGGTCGACCACGGCCAGCTCCGTGGCGCCCATCTGGGGCAGGCCGCCGAGCATCCACTCGAGGATCGGTTCGATCCGCTCGGCATCGCGGGGCAGGGCGGCCCGGTTCACCGGGCCGTGGGGCGCCAGCACGTCCCAGCGCAGGTGGCAGTAGTGGTCGAACACG
>JANMAT010000015.1:0-4288 GCA_031359995.1 Actinomycetes bacterium | reverse complement strand
GGGCACCGGGCCTCAGCCCCTGGTGTCATCGGTTCCGCACCACGCTCGGGCGTTGCCTCGTGTGACGCTCGAGCGTGCTGCCCGATCATGCCGGTCGCAGCTGGCAGGCTGGGCCGATGCACGTCGACACCCTGTTCTGTCGTGGCCGCTTCCTCACGCTCGACGAGGCCCGCCCCTGGGCCAGCACGCTGGCGGTGCTCGGTGGTCGCATCGTGGCGGTCGGTGACGACGACCTGGCCGGTGAGCTGACGGCGACGCGCACGGTCGACCTGGGCGGTCGCACCGCGGTGCCCGGGTTCAACGACGCCCACAACCACATGCTCGGCTTCGGCATGGCGCTCGACGACGTGCCCCTGTCGTCACCGCCGGTCCACTCGGTGGCCGAGGTGTGCGCGGCCATCGCCGCCCGGGCCGCGGTCACGCCGCCGGGCGAGTGGGTGATCGGCCGCGGCTACGACCAGAACAAGCTGGCCGAGCGTCGCCACCCCACTGCGGCCGAGCTCGACGGGGTCGCCCCGAACCACCGGGTGTGGCTGCAGCACACGTCGGGCCACATGTGCACCGTGAACTCGCTGGTGCTGGCCGACATCGCCGGCCAGGCCGTGCCGCCGGGCGGCGAGCTCGAGGTGGGCGCCGATGGTCGCCCCACCGGCCTGGTGCTCGAGCAGGCCCAGCTGCTGGTGCGCCGGCTCACCTACCCGGCGACCGTGGAGCGCATGGTCGCCGCCATCGCCCGGGCCAGCCAGCACTACCTGACCGAGGGCGTCACCTCGGCCACCGAGGCCGGGGTGGGCGCCGGGTTCCTGGCCAACAGCCCGCTCGAGCTGCGGGCCTGGCAGGAAGCGCGCCGGCGTGGCCTGCTGGCCCAGCGCATCAACCTGCTGATGGCCACCGAGGCGCTGCACCACGTGGACCATCACGACGACGACGGCGACTGCCTGTCGCTCGACGGTGGCCTCAGCTCGGGCATGGGCGACGAGTGGTTGCGCATCGGTGGCATGAAGATCTTCTCCGACGGTTCGCTCATCGGGCGCACCGCGGCCATGTTCGAACCGTTCGAAGGTGGTGGTGGTGGCGGCGAGTGCGGGTGTGGCTTCTTCCAGACCGAGCCGAGCATCCTGCGCGAGCGCATCATCGCCGCCCACCGCTCGGGCTGGCAGGTGTGCACCCACGCCATCGGCGATCGCGCCGTGAAGACGGTGCTCGACATCTACCAGGAGTGCCTGGAGCAGTTCCCCCGGGCGGGCACGCGCCACCGCATCGAGCACTGCGGTGTGATCGCCGAGGGGCGCTCGACCAGGTGAAGGCCCTGGGCGTGATCCCCGTGCCGCAGGGCCGGTTCATCTCCGAGATCGGCGACGGGATGAAGCGGGCGCTGGGTGCGCAGCGCACGCCCGACGCCTATCGCCAGAAGTCGTTCCTGGAGCGGGGCATCCCGCTGCCGGGCTCGTCGGACCGCCCCGTGGTGAACGGTGCGCCGTTGCTCGGCCTGCACGACATGGTGAACCAGCGCACCGCCGGCGGCGAGCCGTTCGCCCCGCAGGAGGCGCTGTCGATCGGGCAGGCGCTGTCGGCCTACACCGCCGGGTCGGCGTACGCGGCCTACGAGGAGCACCTGAAGGGTCGGCTGATGCCGGGCATGCTGGCCGACTTCGTGGTGCTCGGCGCCGACGTGACCACGGTGGACCGCGACGGCATCGGCGAGACGCCGGTGGGCGCCACGGTGATCGGCGGCGAGGTGCGCTACGACATCGTGGGCCTCTCGGCGTAGACGTGCACTCGTGGACCTCGCGCCGGGTGATGTGAGCACCGCCGCAGAGCGGTCTCACCGACCGGCCGGGATGGATCGGCATGGCCTGCACCGAACTCCTCGTTCACGGCTTCGACATCGCCGCGGCCACGCTGACGCCGTTCTCGCCCCCCGACGATGGACTCGCTCGGGCGGTCGTCGAGCGCGTGCTCCCCTGGGCCCCTCCCGGACGGCACCGGCTGATCACGGCTTCTCCGGGCAACCGGTCGAGCTTCGCTCGGAGGGCAGCAACCACAGGACTCCGACTGGTGGTGGCAATCCGCGTCGCTCACGGACGGGGGGTGGTCGGCCACGTCGACCTGATGCGCCGCCCCAATGGTGGCACCGATCACCGGAATGTCTACAGATCGGGGCGGTGAGCCGAAAGCACCGCAGGATGCCGCAAGATGCAGCCTCGGGGAGGCGCCGGGGGGCAGGCTGGACTTGGTTCCCCCATGGGGCGCTACTTGGTGAGCAGGTCAACACACCACGCCACTGCGATCGCGACGATCGGCAATGCGATCGTCGCGACGAGCACGCCACGTACCCAACGAAGCGGCCGGGAACGGAGACCGGGCTTGAACAGATCGCGCATACGGGACCCCGCACCTGCAACTGCCACGGTGTGTCGAGTGTGTAGTGCTCACCGTGCCAAGTGTTTGCAGCTGCACGACGCAGGAGCCAGTCGGCTCGCCGCCGCCTGCCGCGTCGCTTCTGCACCGCCACGAGCGACAACCGACTGCTGGTCGACGCCGTCGATCGGGCGCCCAGCACAGCGGCAAGATGCGTCCAGCTGGCAGCAGCCCACCGATGGTTCAGACGCGACGGCTCCCGGTAGATCGGGCGCGTCAGCCTGCGAGTCGGCGTCGTACTTCAGCCACGTCGGCGGCGAGGCGCTCAGCCAGCGCTCGACCGTCAAGCTTGGCGACTGACGCTCGTTGGGTCACTGCCTCGGCGAGGAGTTCGCGGACGAGATGCGAAACGGTGAGCCCGCGCTCGGCGGCCATCGCGTCGAGCCCGGCAGCCAGCTCGCCGGTGAGCCGAACGGAGAGATGTCGATCCTGCCCCGCGTTCGACTCGGCGATGTACTCGATGGCTTGGCCCGTCTGCTCCTCGAGCCACTGGATCGCCTTCGGCTTCGCCATCACTCGCCTCCACTCTCACGTTCGATCGCGTGCGTGATGGCGATCGCGATGTCCACGGCGAAGGAGCGATTGGGATCCACCTCGTCCGTACCAGCGACCAGCGCACGAAGGTTCACGAAGATCCGCTCGAGGTCGGCGCACGTGAGGACCACGCCGTCTTCAGGCAGCCAGTCGAGCCCTTCAGCCATCGTGTGACATTGTAACACGATGGCTGAAGCCACGAGCGAGATCGGCAGATCGGCGCTCGGGAGACCGTTCACGGACGGGCCATCTCGGAGGGCCGGGGGGGGGACTTCGGTGAGGGGCGTTCCGATCGAGGTGGTCCGCCGGAGGACCCGTGCTCGGACCGGTCATGACAGGTGAATCGTTAGGTCTGCCGTTTCGACATGGCAGCCGTCGTGGCGCACGGTTGGGCTCGCCTTGGCCGAACGTCCCTTCGAGGTTGCGGTGACGCTGTATGAGCCGGGCCGCTCAGTCGGTCCGAAGTACAAGCACGAGCCAGGGTCATCATCACTGATGGCCCGGAGGCGGGCCTTGAAGCCGCCATCAGCAGCGAGAACTACTGCGTCACACACCGCTGCACCATCCGACCCGAGCACCTTGACCCGAAGCGCCGGACCGAGGTAGCCGCGGCACGCTGCTCCAGCCCGGCAGCCCCCTAAAGGACTCAGCAACACGGCGACGGCGATCGCACGCGGAGACAACCTCACATCAAGAGCATCGCGCATCGAGCGTGACACCCGGTCGACACCGCGCACGTTGTCCGACGGTGCCGATCGGCAGCTCGGCGCTGCTGTTCCCGCGGGAACAGAGCTGTGCTCAGTGCTTGACCAGGCGCTCGAAGCGCTGGCGGGCACCTTGGCGCGTCATGCCGAGCTGGGCGCCGATGGCGCCCCATGACAGGCCCGAGCGATGGGCGGCCAGCGCGGCTGCCTCGATACGAGCGTCGGCCTCACGGCGAGCGGCGGCCGCAGCTCGTAGCTCGCGCAACGACTCAGCGCCGGTGACGGAGTACTCGTCGTCGTCGTGGTCGTCGAAGGCGGCGACGATGGCGTCGGCCTCGTGGGCGGTGAGGTCCCGTGGATGCTTCCTGGTGGTCATGGTTGGTCGCCCCGTGTCGGTCGGATCAGCTTGAGGTACTTGGGTCGGGCGGGCATGGCATGGATCACCTAGTCGTTGTCGTCGTCGGCGAGCACGCCGATCTCCAGGAGCTGTGCGGTCTGGTCCGGGCCCACGATCATCGAGAAGTCGGGCCGATCGGGGACCGTGATGGCGGCCACGGCGTTCTCGAACGCGTGCCGGATGTCGTCGTCGGAGATCCCGTGCTTCCTCGCGCTCGGGAGGATCTCCATGC
>JANMAT010000053.1:0-34030 GCA_031359995.1 Actinomycetes bacterium | reverse complement strand
GCGCCGATCTGCCGCTCGGCGCTGGTCAGGCGGATTCGAGCGCTGCGCCGTAGCGCTGTTGGGCGGCTTGAGCGGAGGTTCCGACGAGGGCCCCGATCCTTTGCCACGACATCCCCGCAGATCGTGCCTTGGCAACGGCTTCGAGCAGCTGCTGCTCCGTGCGGGCACGAGCGACCACGGCCCGCTGCAGGAGGTACTCCTCGACCGCGACCCCGACGGCCTCATCCGGGTCGAAGTTCTCGAAGCGCTCGGCGAGCTGATCGGCGTGGTCGAGGATGTCTTGGATCGATCGAGGCATGGGGATCACCTGAGGAACTTGGGCCGACCGGTCGGGTCCGAGGAGCATGGTGAGGTCGTCGAGGAGCAGCACGCGGATCGGGTGGTGGTAGGCGTGGATGACGGGATCCACGGCATCAAGTTACCTTGATAGCGCCGAGTCCGCCAGGGGCGCTCCGAACGGCCGATCGACGCTGGCACTAGTCGCGCACGGAGACGACGATGGTCGGATGAGCGCGCCAGAAGCCCGAGAGACCGCGCGTGCGAACGGGTGGGGCTGCTTGGGCGCGGTCCTTCTCGCGGTCGCCCCTTGGTTCGCCCTCCTTCTGAGCACGCTGGCGCCCGACCACGGCTGGGTGACGCCCCCGCGCTCGGCGTAGGCGTCGAGGAACTCGACGTCATCGTCGGGGAGGCTGACGCTCACCTTCATACCAGCAGCGTACCGACATTGCTACCATGGTAGCAACCTGGACAGGGCGCCCGAGCTGCCGATCGTTGGGTCACGGTGGTCCGGGAAGGCTCAACTCGGTCGGATCGCGGCCGATGCGGGCGGGGCATGGTCGCGCTCAGCCTGCCCACGAACACCGACGTCCTCACGCGCTACGGCGCGATCGGCACCGTCGCGCTCGTGATCGGGGGCATCGTGCTGATCCGGGCGGTGCAGAGCATCCTCAAGCGCCTCGCGTCCCTCACCATCGTCGCCGTCCTCGTCGTGGTGATCTGGGGTCAGCGTGCCGCGCTGGCCGACTGCGCCGAACGGGTGAAGGCGGCGGCCTCGGCCACGGCCACCGCGATCGTCGAGAACCCGCGGTGCTCGCTGTTCGGCGCCGACGTGACGGTACCGGTCGACAAGCTCCACCCCGCGGCCACGAAGTAGGCGTTGTCTGGGGCGGTTCACCATCGGGTACCCCGATGGTGTGACCCTGCTCCACCGCGTCCTACCCGAAGTGCCCCGTCGAACGCTCCAGGAGCACCTCGACGCCAACGGCGGCGAGGGCCTCGCTTTCGCCCGCCGCGTCGTGGCGCTCGAGGTGGTCGCCGCGCTGGAGCGGTCGGGTCTGCGCGGTCGCGGTGGGGCCGGCTTCCCCACGGGCGCCAAGTGGCGCACGGTGGTCGAGTACGAGTCGAGCGAGCGCCCGTCGACGGTGGTGGTGAACGCGGCCGAGGGCGAGCCGAACACGTTCAAGGACCGCGCCATCCTGCGGGCCGATCCGTACCTCGTGCTGGAAGGTGCGCTCATCGCCGCCACGGTGATGGGGGCGGCGCGAGTGGTCGTGGGGGTGAAGCGCGCCTTCACCGAGGAGATCGAAGGGCTGCGGCGCGCCATCGCCGAGATGGTCGACGCCGGCATCACCGCGGGCGTGCGCATCGACCTCGTCGAGGGACCCGACGAGTACCTGTTCGGCGAGGAGACCGCGCTGCTCGAGGTGGTCGACGGGCGCGGCCCGTTCCCGCGCCTGGCGCCGCCGTTCCGGCGCGGGGTCGACGCGCCGCTGCGACCGGGCGAGGTCGCGCCCGCTCGCGCCAGCGGACTGGCCAACCAGGCGTCGATGGCCGGTACGGACCCGTCGGAGACGGCGCCGCCCGCGCTGGTCGACAACGTGGAGACGTTGGCCAACGTGGCGCTGGTGCTGGCCAACGGACCCGAGTGGTTCCGACTGGTGGGCACCGAGGCATCACCGGGCACCATCGTGGCCACCGTCACCGGCGCGGTGAACCGGCCCGGTGTCGGTGAGGTCGCCATGGGCACCACGATGGCCGAGGCCATTGCCGAGATCGCCGGCGGCGTGCGGGCCGGAGCGACGGTGAAGGCGGTGCTCAACGGTGTGTCGGGCGCGCCGCTCACCGCGGCGCAGCTCGACACGCCGCTCACCTACGAGGACATGGCGGCCGCCGGCAGCGGCCTGGGCACGGCCAGCCTGCACGTGATCGACACGGGCACCGATCTCGCCGCGGTGGCCGCCGGAGTCGCCCGCTTCCTCGCGGTGGAGTCGTGCGGGCAGTGCACGCCGTGCAAGGAGGACGGCCTCGCGCTGGCGGCCGCGCTGGAGGAGCTGTGCGCCAAGGGCGCGGCGGACAGCGAGCTGGTGACCGTGCACGCCCGCCTGCTGACCGTCGCGGACGGGGCCCGGTGCGGGCTGGCCCGCCAGCAGCAGGACGTGGTCGGCCGGCTCGTGCAGATCGGCAGCCGTGAGATGGCGGCGCGCGTCAGCGCCGACGAGGCGGTGGAGCCGGTGTTCGTGAGCGAGCTGCGCTCGATCGACGGCGGGCACGTGGTGCTCGACGAGGAGCGCCGGGCCAAGCAGCCCGACTGGTCGTTCGACGCGGTGTGGAGCGGCGCCGCCCCGGTCGACCTCCACGGCGACCATCGGGCCCCCGACCAGGGCTACTGAGCGTCACCCGGGTCGACCACGTCAACCAGCCGCTCGAACAGGAACTCGTGCTTCAGGAACGAGGTCTCGCGCTCATGGCCGGGGATCGGGGGTAGCAGCGGCGACATCTGCAGCAGCCGCCAACCGTCGACCAGAGCGGCCACGCCGGTGTCGTAGGGCGGCTCACCGTCGAGCCCCGGCCCGGCGCCGGCGGCGCCGTCGTAGAAGGCCCAGCCGAGCACGTTGCTGTCGAGGGCGGAGCTGGCCAACCAGAGCACCAGCACCTGTTGGCGCGTCACCGCGAACGACCTTCGGGATCGACGAGCGCGAGGCGGCGTTCGGTCCGCGTCGTGTACCAGTCGACGTCGAAGGCCGGATCGTCGGTGAGGTAGCGCCACAGCTTCACTCGCTGCACGAGCTCGAGCCGGTGCACCGACGGCTCGTACCACGGTTCGCTGCCCCGCAGGCGCGCCGCCACCGTGCCCGCCTCGGCCCGCGCGAACACGTGGTCGTCGGCGCGGTTGCGGGCATCGAGATCGCTGGTGTCCCACAGCCGCACCTGCGGTTCGGTCGGGTTCAGCCGGAGCTTGCCCATGACCCGCACGGTGTCGCCGCGGTTCGGGGCGCCGGCGTGCCACAGGCCGTGGTGGAAGATCAGCACGGTGCCGGCCGGACCGCTGAAGTGGGCCTCGCCGGCGAGGTGCTGGTAGCGGGCCACGTCGTCGGTGTTGATGCGGCGCAGGTGGCTGCCGGGCACGTAGCGGGTGCCGCCGGCGCCGGGCGCCACGGCGTGGGGGAACCAGAACAGTTGGATGTCGAACGCAAGCCCGTCGTCGATGATGGCGTCGGCGTGCAGGCCCTGGACGGTCAGGTCGCCGGCGGCCTTCAGGTGGACGAAGTGGTGGGCGACCACCGGGGCGGTGCCCACCAGCGAGGCGATGGCACCGGCCACCTCGGGCACGCGGATCATGCGGCCGAGGGCCGAGTCGGGCGCGTAGGCGTCGGCCAGCGGCGTGCCCGAGCGCGGCAGCGGCACCTCGTCGGGGTCGAGGGCGCGGTCGTCGCGCAGGGCGCCGAACTCGTGGAGCCAGCTCCGGAACAGACCCGGCAGCTCGTCCAGGGCCTGGGCGTTGATGTCGTCGGGCACGACCGCTTCCAGGGCGAGCACGCCGCGGGACACGAAGCGGGCCAGCTCGTCGGTGGTCAGCCGGGTTCCGAACGCAGGTGAGGACATGCCGCCGTCATAGCGCACCGCAGCGCCGCCGCCAAGGACACATCGCGAGCGCGGCGGCGACACCTTCGACTGACCGGTCTGGGGAATGGGTACCACCCCCGTATGACACCAGCCCTCATCGCGGCCGACGGAACCGATGCCTCGGTGGATCAGGGGCCCGACACCGTGATCGAACGTCGGCGGCCGGTGCGCGTGGCGCTTTTGAACGACTTCGACATCATCGTGCACGGCCTGGCCACGATGTTGGCGCCGTTCCCCGACGTCCTCGTGGTGGAGACGTCGGTGGGCGAGGTCGACGTCGACCAGCCGGTCGACGTGGCCCTCTTCGACACCTACGGGCGCCGCGGCGTGCCGTGGGACGAGATCGAGCGCCTCGTCGGCGACGCCCGCGTGGGCACCTGCGCCCTGTTCACCTTCTCCTTCGGTGAGAAGGTCCTGCACGACGTCCTGGACGCCGGGGTGAAGGGCTACATCTGGAAGGGCATCGGCGCGGCCGAACTGGTCGGCGCGCTCACGCGGGTCGCCGATGGACAGTCGGTGGTGATCCGACCGCAGGGCACCCAGAGCGCCGCCGGCGACGGCTACCGCTGGCCGTTCCGCGATGCCGGTCTGACGCCGCGCGAGAGCGAGGTGCTGGCGCTGCTGGCCGAAGGGATGTCGAACCGGGACATCGCTGCCGCGCTCTACCTGAGCCCGGAGACCGTGAAGACCCACACCCGCAGGGTGTTCGCCAAGCTCGGTGTCCACTCGCGGGCCCAGGCCGTCGCCCACGCCCTGCGCAACGAGGCCTTCGCCCGGCAGCTCCGGCGGATGTCGCGCTCGGACTGAGTGGTTGCCGACAGGGTGGTCGACGACGGAGACTGACGGCGCGATGTCGCACCGCGCCGGGTCGAACCCATGCCCTGTCTGAGCGAGGTACGGCTCGTCCGCGCGCTCTTGGCCCTGGTCATGCAGCGCGCTCCCATGGGGTTCGCGTTCTTCGACACCGATCTCCGATTCGTGCTCATCAACGACGCGATGGCCGACATGAACGGCAGGTCCCCCGAGGACCACGTGGGCCGGGCCGTGCACGAGGTGGTACCCGACCTGGCCCCGCGGGCCGTCCCGGCCCTGCAGGCCGTCCTCGACACGGGCGTGGCGGCCATCGGCCTGCGGGTGCAGGGCATCACCCCCGCGCGGCCCGGAGTCGTGCGCACCTGGCTGCAGAACTACTACCGCGTCACGACCGAGGACGGCACGGTGCTCGGCATCGGCGCACTCGTGCAGGAGGTCACCCACGAGCAGGAGGTCCAGGAGCGACAGCGTGAGCTCATCGACGGGCTGTTCACCTTCGTCGGGGTGTGCACGCCCGACGGGATCCTCGTGGAGGCCAACCGGGCAGCGATGGAGATGCCCGGGGTGGTGCCGGCCGACACGATCGGGCAGCCGTTCTGGGACACCTGCTGGTGGTCGGCGGCCGACGAGCGAGATCGCGACGCCGTGCGCGATGCCATCGCCAAGGGGGCCGGCGGCGCCTCGTCGCGGTTCGAGGTGGCCGTACGCCGCCACGACGGCGGCCTCAGCTCCATCGACTTCCAGCTCGTGCCGCTCACGTACCACGGTGAGGTGACGCACCTGGTGGTCTCGGCCCTGGACGTGACCGAGCGGCGCGACCAGACGGCGCGGGTCGAGGCGCTGGCCGCGCTGTCGCGCCGGTTGAACGCCAGCGTCACCAGCGAGGCGGTGGCCCGTTGCATCGCCGATGACGGCCTGCGCGCCCTGCGGGCCCGGTACGCCAGCGTCGGGCTGGTCGATCCGGCCAACCCGGCGCAACTGCTGGTGGTGCAGCCCGACGGGCTGCCCAACGACCTGGCCCAGCGCTACGCCGTGGTCCCCATGGACGCCGCTCTGCCCATGACCGACGCCGTGCGCACCGGCGCGTCGGTGGTGCTGCCCGACGAGGACGACGCGGCCGGGCGGTACCCGCACCTCGTCGTCGACCGCGAGCGCGCCGGCGTCCAGGCCACCGCGGCCATCCCGTTCATGCGGGCCGACGGGCGGGTGTTCGGCGCGCTGGCGATCGGCTGGGACCGCCCCGTCGACTTCACCGCCGAGGAACGGGCGTTCCTCGCCACGGTCACCGACCTGTGCGGCCAGGCCCTGGAGCGGTCCCGTCTCACCGATGCCCACTCGGAGCTGGCACGCGCCCTGCAGGTGCAGCTCCTGCCGACGCCGCCCACCGTGGTCGGCCTCGACATCGGTGTCACCTACCGGCCGGCGGCCACCGGCCTGGGCTTCGGGGGCGACTGGTACGACGTGATCGACCTGGGCGGCGCCGGCGTGGCCATCCTCGTGGGGGACGTGGTCGGGCACGGTATCGAAGCCGCCGCCCACATGGCCGAGGTGCGCGCGTCGGTGGCCACCCTCATCCGGCTGCCGGTGCCGTTCGACGAGGTGCTGCCGCGCGCCAGTGCCATCCTGGCGCCGACCGGTGAGGACCTGCTCGCCACGCTGGCGCTCGTGGTCGTCGGCACGGCCACCGGCACGCTGCGCTGCAGTGTCGCCGGTCATCCACCGCCGCTCGTGCGGCAGCCCGATGGCGTCTGCCGTGAGGTGCCGGCGACGCGCCACCCGCCCGTCGGCATGACCAGCGCGCCGGCGCCGCTGGCGGTGAGCCCGTTCCCCGTGGGCTCGACGCTGGTCATGTTCACCGACGGGCTCGTCGAGCGCCGCCACGAGTCGTTGGCCACATCGGTCGCCCGGCTGGCCGCCACGATCAGCGCGTGGCGCGATGGCGGCGCCGTCGCGCTGGCCCACGCGCTGGCCGACGTCACCGTCGCCGGGCCCCGCACCGACGACCTCGCGGTCGCCGTGGTGCGCCACGTGGGTCCCGGTGCGCCGGCGTGAGCGGCGCCTGCGAACTTGCCAACGGGGGCGATGACCTCGTCGCCGTAGGACGGGAGTGACCCGCCCTCGTGAGCCGTGTTTCGGGTCACCCCGGCCCGGGGTACCCAGGGTCGACGATCCACGAGGAGACGACCATGACGAACGCGACGAACGCACTGCGCACGGCGGCAGACACGGTGACCCACACGGTGAGCGACGTGATGGACGGGGTCAAGCATCGGGTGGACGACGTGGTGCCGCGCCGGCACGCCCGCGCCAAGGTGCCCGCATCGGGGCTGAAGGTCACGCTTCTCGTGGTCGTCGCAGTGATCGCCTGGAAGTTGTGGTCTCGTCGGTCACGTACGACGGCGAATGGGAGCACCGAGCAGTGGTCGCCCGGGCCGACCGCGGCCGACGCACCGGCGACCGTCCGCCCGGCCCGGGCCGGCTGAGCCGGTCTTATCGTCCCCGGAACGGGGTATCGCTCGCCCACGACGAGGCACCGACGAGAGGGCGGACGAGATGAGGATGTGGCCGGGTACATCGCTGCCGCTGGGCGCGACCTTCGACGGCATCGGGACGAACATCGCGGTCTTCTCCGATGTCGCCGATGCGGTCGAGGTGTGCGTGTTCGACGCCGACGGCGGCGAGGAGCGGGTGGAGCTACCGGAACGGTCGGGCTCGGTGTGGCACGGATACCTGCCCGATCTCACCGCGGGCACGGCCTACGGGTTCCGGGTGCAGGGCCCGTGGGATCCGGCCCGAGGGGCGCGATGCAACCCCAACAAGCTGCTTCTCGATCCGTACGCCCGCGCCGTCGTGGGCGAGGTCACGTGGGGGCCGGAGGTGTTCGGCCACGAGTGGGATGCGCTCGCCACCATGTCGACCACCGACAGCGCACCGGCGGTACCACGGGCCCTGGTGGTGAACCCGTACTTCGACTGGGGCACCGACCAGTTGCTGCTGCGGCCGTGGGCCGAGACGGTGATCTACGAGGTGCACGTGAAGGGCGCCACGCAACGCCACCCGAAGGTCGACGACGAGACGCGCGGCACGTACGCCGGCATCGCCGACCCGTCCTTCGTGGACCATCTGCTGGCGCTGGGCGTCACCACCGTCGAACTGCTGCCCGTGCACGAGTTCGTCCGGGACGCCCACCTGCTCGAGCGGGGGCTGTCGAACTACTGGGGCTACAACTCGTTGGGCTTCTTCGCTCCTCATCACGAGTACTCGCACCGGCACGTGCTCGGCCAGGGCGGCGTCGGTCAGCAGGTGCAGGACTTCAAGCAGATGGTGAAGTCGCTCCACGAGGCGGGCATCGAGGTGATCCTCGACGTCGTGTACAACCACACCGGCGAAGGCAACCACCTGGGGCCGACGCTCTCGTTCAAGGGCCTCGACAACGCCGCCTACTACCGCCTCGTCGACGACGATCCGCAGCACTACACGGACTACACCGGTACGGGCAACACGCTGAACATGCGCAACCCGTACGTGCTGCAGCTCGTGATGGACAGCCTGCGCTACTGGGCCACCGAGATGCACGTGGACGGCTTCCGCTTCGACCTCGCCTCCGCGCTGGCCCGCAGCCTGCACGAGGTCGACAAGCTGTCGGCCTTCTTCGATCTGGTGCAGCAAGACCCGGTCATCAGCCGGATGAAGCTGATCGCCGAGCCGTGGGACATCGGCGAAGGCGGCTACCAGGTCGGCAACTTCCCTCCCCAGTGGGCCGAGTGGAACGGTCGCTACCGGGACTGCATCCGCGACCACTGGGGCCACGGGCACTCGGGTCTCGGCGAGTTCGCCTACCGGATCTCCGGCTCCAGCGACCTGTACGAGGCTGCGGGGCGGGCGCCCCACGCCTCGATCAACTTCGTCACCGCCCACGACGGCTTCACGCTGCGCGACCTCGTCACGTACGAGCAGAAGCGCAACGAGGCCAACGGGGAGGACAACCGCGACGGCGAGTCGAACAACCGCAACTGGAACTGCGGCGTCGAGGGTCCCACCGACGACGAGGCGGTGAACGCCCTGCGGGCCCGCCAGCAGCGCAACATGCTCACCACGCTGCTGCTCTCGCAGGGCGTGCCGATGCTCCTGGGCGGCGACGAGATCGGCCGCACTCAGCAGGGCAACAACAACGCCTACTGCCAGGACAACGAGATCTCATGGCTCGACTGGGAGCATGCCGACCGCGAGTTGGCCGCGTTCGTGAGCGGGCTCACGACGCTGCGGCGGGCGCACCCGACGTTTCGGCGCCGGCGCTTCTTCCAGGGCTACGACGTGACCGGCGAGGGCCCGGCCCTGGCGTGGTTCCGTCCCGACGGTGGGGAGATGACCGGTGGTGACTGGACCGACGGTGATGCCGGGTCGCTGGCGATCTTCCTGGGTGGCAGTGCCCTGGAGATGGGTCCGCGCGGTGAGCAGATCACCGACGACGACTTCCTGTGGCTGGTGAACGCCGGCCACGAGCCGGTGGAGATGCACCTGCCGGCGCGCGTCGACGGTCCGGTGTGGTGCTGTGTGATCGACACCGAACGCGGGCTGGTCGAGCCCGACGCGTCCGCACCGCTGCCCGACGCGCGGGTGGTCACGGTGGGCGGTCGGGCCCAGGTGCTGCTGATCGGGCGGCGCGATGAGCGCTGATCGCCGGCTCCGGGCGACGTACCGGTTGCAGCTCGGGCCCGACCTGGGTTTCGCCGATGCGGTTGCGTTGCTCCCCCACCTGGAGGAGTTGGGCGTGTCGCACCTGTACCTGTCGCCGATCCTGGCGGCGGTGCCGGGCTCGACCCACGGGTACGACGTGGTCGACCACGAGCGCATCAACCCCGAGCTCGGGGGCGACGTGGGCTGGGCTGCGCTGGTGGCCGCCGCCCACGCCCGCAACATCGGACTCGTGGTCGACATCGTGCCGAACCACATGGCCGTGCACCCGATGAACCGGCAGTGGTGGGACGTGCTGCGGCGGGGGCGACGCAGCCGTTACGCCACGTGGTTCGACATCTTCTGGGAGAACGGCTCCGACGCGGTGCCCGACCGGCTGCTGCTGCCCGTGCTGCCCGATCACTACGGCGCGGCTCTGACCGATGGCACGGTGCGCCTCGACGTGGTCGACGGTGAGCCCGTGGTGCGCGCCGGTGGCGTGGTGCTGCCGCTCGACGACGCGACGGTGCGCGAGCTCGCCGCACGAGGCACGCCGGGCGACGCGACGGCCGAGTTGTCGGCTGACCGCGAGCGCCTGCACGAGGTGCTCGAGCGCCAGCACTACCGGCTGGCTCACTGGCACACCGGGTCCGAGGGCCTCGACTACCGACGGTTCTTCGACGTGACCGATCTGATCGGCGTGCGGGCCGAGGACCCCGAGGTCTTCGCCGACACGCACCGTCGCATCCTGGAACTGGTGGCCGCGGGCGACGTCGACGGCTTGCGCGTCGACCACGTGGACGGTCTCGCGGACCCGACCGCGTACACCGGGCTGCTGCGCGACCGCATCGGTGACCGGTGGCTCGTGGTCGAAAAGATCCTGGGCCCGCACGAGCACACGCCGAAGGAGTGGCCGGTCGACGGCACCACGGGCTACGAGACGGGCGCGGTCATCGACGCGCTGTTGGTCGACCGCGCCAGCGAACGGGCTCTCACCGCGACCTTCGCCGCCTACACCGGAGAAGGCGACGACGGGGCGACTGTGGTGCGCCGGGCCAAGGGCGACGCGCTCGACCAACTGCTGCCGTCCGAGCTCCACCGGCTCGCCGACGATCTGGTCGCGGTGGCTCTGGGTCGCTTCGACCGCGTCGACGTGAGCCACGGTGCCGCCGTCGCCGTGCTGCGCGACGTGCTCATCGAGCTCCCCGTGTACCGCACCTACGCCCGCGGCGATGCGCCCGCGGGCGAGCGTGACCGTGCCATCATCGCCGGCACCGTGGCCGAGGTGTCGGCCACGGGCGCCCACGATCCCGCGGTCGTCGACCTGGTGCTCGCCGCGCTCACCGAGGCACCCGGGGGGCCCGATGGCGAGCGGTTCCGCCGCCGCTTCCAACAGACGTCGGGTTCGGTGACGGCCAAGGGCGTGGAGGACACCGCCGGCTATCGCTACGTGCGGCTCGTGTCGTTGAACGACGTGGGCGGCGCGCCTGAACGCTTCGGTGTCTCCGTCGATGACTTCCACGCCGAGCAGCTCTGGGCCGCGAGCCACGAGCCGCGGCGCATGGTGACCACCTCGACCCACGACTCGAAGCGATCCGAGGACGTGCGGGCCCGCATCGCCGTGCTCAGCGAGGTACCCGAGCAGTGGCGGACCACCGTCGAACGCTGGGCCGAGCGGTGCGCCCTGCTCGGCCGCGACCGCGATCCGGTGGTGGAGTACCTGCTGCACCAGACGATCGTGGGCGCGTCGCCCATCTCGGTCGAGCGGCTCACCGCCTACGCGGTGAAGGCGGCGCGGGAGGCCAAGCGGCGTACGTCGTGGCTCGCTCCCGACGAGGCCTACGAGCTCGCGCTCACCACCGCCGTGACGCGATGGCTGACCGATGCCGACTACGTCGACGGTCTGGAGCGGCTGCTCGCCGTGGTCGCTCCGGCGGGACGGGCCAACGCGCTGGTGGCCAAGGTGCTCGCCCTCACCCTGCCCGGCATCCCCGACCTCTACCAGGGCTCCGAGTGGTGGACCGACAGTCTCGTCGATCCCGACAACCGGCGCCCCGTCGACCACGCGGCGGCCGCCCATCACGACCGCAGCAAGCTCGACGCCGTGCGCGCGGTGCTGGCCACCCGGCGCCGACATCCCGACGCGTTCGACGCGGGCACGGGCACCTACGCGCCGCTACGGGCCCAGGGTCCCGCCATCGACCACGTCGTCGCCTTCGTGCGCGGTGGCCGGGTGGCCACGGTGGCATCCCGTCTTCCGGTGCGCCTGGCCGAGGCGGGAGGATGGCGCACCACCACCGTGGCGCTGCCGCCCGGTTCCTGGCGTGACGTGTGTCGCGGCCGGCACCACGAGGGCGAGGCCGCGGTGGGGGAGATGCTGGCATCGGGTCCGGTGGCGGTGCTGGAGCGGGCATGAGCGGCGCCTTCTCGGTGTGGGCACCGCACGCGTCCACCCTGGAAGTGGAGGACCTCGACGGCGAAGGCGGGCCACGTCTGGTCCGGCTCGAGCGAGGTGATGACGGGCGGTGGACGAGCGACCACGTGCCGGTCGGTCGTTACTGGATCGTGCTCGATGGCGAGCGGTTCCCCGACCCTGCGGCGCGGGCCCAGCCCGAGGGGTTCGACGGACCGTCGGCCGGCGCCCACCCGCCGGCGTTCCCGTGGACTGATGGGACCTGGTCGGGCGTCGAGCTCGGCGACGCCGTGCTCTACGAGCTGCACGTGGGCACGTTCTCGACCGAGGGCACCTTCGACGGCGCCCTCGCCCACCTCGACCATCTCGTCGATCTGGGCATCGACGCCGTCGAGCTCATGCCGGTGCACACGTTTCCCGGCGACCGAGGGTGGGGCTATGACGGCGTGCTGCTCGGCGCGCCCCACCCGGCCTACGGCGGGCCCGAGGGTCTGCGACGCCTGGTGGATGCCTGCCACCACCGTGGCATCGGGGTGATCCTCGACGTCGTCTACAACCACCTCGGCCCGCTCGGTAACCACCTCGCCCGCTTCGGACCGTTCTTCGACGAGCACCGGCACACGCCGTGGGGTCCAGCGGTGAACCTCGACGGACCCGGCCGCGACGGCGTGCGCCGCTTCATCGTCGACGACGCGGTGCGCTGGGTCGACGAGTACCACCTCGACGGCCTGCGCCTCGACGCCGTGCACGCGTTCGAGGACCGCAGCGCGGTGCACCTGGTGGAGGAGCTCGCCATCGCGGTGCGGGCCGTGGGCACGGCGCGGGGCCGGCGCACCTGGGTGATCGCCGAGAGCGATCTGAACGACCCGAAGGTGGTGCGACCGGTCGACGCTGGGGGTTGGGGGGCCGATGCGGCGTGGTCCGACGACTTCCACCACGCCGTGCACGCGGCGCTCACCGGCGAGCGCGACCGCTACCTGGCCGACTTCGGCACCGTCGGCGCACTGGGCGCCACGCTCACGAACGTGTTCGTGCACGATGGCTCCTACTCGGCGTTCCGGCAGCGGCGTCACGGCCGGCCGGTCGGCGGGGTCGACCGCCACCGCTTCATCGGCTACACGCAGAACCATGATCAGGTCGGCAACCGTGCCCTCGGCGAGCGGATGGTTGACCTCGTCGGTACCGACCGGGCCCGCGTGGCCGCCGCCCTGCTGCTGACCGCCCCGTTCGTGCCGATGCTGTTCCAGGGCGAGGAGTGGGCGGCCAGTGCGCCGTTCCTCTACTTCACGTCGTACCCCGACGAGGCGCTGGGGCGGGCGGTGCGCGACGGGCGGCGGGCCGAGCACGCGGCCACGGTGGACCCCGAGCGGGTGCCCGACCCGCAGGCCGCGTCGACGTTCGTCCGCTCGCGGCTCGACTGGACCGAGGCGACCCACGGCGACCACGCCGCCATCCTCGGGTGGTACCGCTCCCTGGTGCATCTGCGCCGGGTGGAACCGGACCTGCGCCGCGGCGGCGAGCACGACACGGCGGTGCTGATCGACGAGGATGCCCGTTGGTTGAGGATGCGTCGGGGCCGGGTGCTCGTGGCTGCCAACCTGGGCGAGCGCACCGCGTGCGTGCCCGACGACGGGGCCGACGTGGTGTGGTTGGTGAGCCGGCCCGGCATCGTGCACCACGAGGGGTGCTGGTCGCTGCCGCCGTGGTCGGTCGTCATCGCAGCGTCGCCGTAGCAACGTTCGTGACCAGGGGTCAGAAGGCGCCGTCGGGTGCGCTGTCGGGTGGCAGCACGTCGTCATCGCGCCGGTCGCGCAGCGCGCTGAAGACATCGGCGTCGACCGATGACGCCATGGGGCCGTAGCCGAGCACGGCGGTTCCCTGGGCGCCGCACACCGGGCAGGTGGTGGCGATCACCGCCAGCATGTCGGACGGATCGGATGCGCCCTCCATGCGGCGGATGCTGTGCATCGACAGGCGGCCGGCGTCGATGACGGAGTGGCACGACCCGCACCGCACGACGCAGCCCTCCTCGGCGAAGAAGTCGGCGGCGAAGCCGCTCTCGCGATATCGCTCGATCACGTCGCGCAGCGTGGTGTGATCGGACGGGGGATCGGTGAAGGTGAGGTCCGTCATGGGCGATCAGTGCCCAGCAGCGGTCGGCTCCAACCGTCGTGCACCCTCGAGCGGAAGCGGAGGGGTCGGGCTACGATGCAGGCGCTGTCGGCGCAGGACCATCTCCGAAAGGTAGCCACATGAGCAACGAGAGCTGCTCCATCGAGGTCCATCAGGTCGAAGGTTCCGCTGATGTCCGTGTGACCGTCACGGGCGAGGTCGACGCCTCGAACTGCGCGTCGCTGCACGACGTGATCGCCGCGCTCGCGGACGCTGGCGCGCCGCGCCACGTCGAGGTCGACCTGAGTGGGCTCACGTTCCTCGATTCGTCGGGCCTGCGTGCCCTGCTGGTGGGGCAGCTGGCCCTGGTCGAGCGGGGCGGCACGCTGCGCATCGACCAGGCATCCGACGTCGTCGACCGCCTGCTCGAGATCACGGGGCTGCACGAGCAGCTCCGCTGACGCTGCCCGTCAGCGGAGCTCGCTGCAGCTCGCCGGCGTCACGACGATCTCCTTGCGCCGGTGGACGAGTGGTTCACCTGCGCTCGACGACGGTCGAGCTCCGGGCGAATCGGGGGAGCAGGAGCGCGGCGAGCACCACGATGGCTCCGGCCACCACGCACCACCACGCCCACGCCGACTCGAGGGCGAGAGACGTCGAGAACGACGAGGTCTGCACAGCACCGACGAAACCGGCCACCGCGACAGCCAGGCCGAAGAACATGGCGGCACCGCGCGAGCGCGCCGCGCCACTGGCCAGCAGGCACACGCCGGCCAGCACCTCGACGATGCCGAGCGTCGCCGTGTGCGCGAAGCCCAGAACGCTCACGACCGGCTGCGAGAGCGGGCCGTCGAGACCGGCGCGCACCACGACGATGAGCCCGGTGATGAGGAGCACGAGGCCGACCACGGCGGCGACCACTGCGTCGGGCGAGAACTGCACGGCCGAGGCCGTCTGCACGTGGCGAGCGGCGGCCGGTGTGGCGGGCACGACGATGCGCTCGTGGACGACAGGAGCGACCACGGGTGGGGCCAGAGGGGTCGGCTCGGCGGCGACCTCGGCACGTTGGTAGTAGGGGTCCTGGGTGGATGTCATGGCATTTCCTCCGCTCGTGGCTGGCCGATGACTGCTTCGAATGGGACGGTGCCCGGCCGGTGGCCGGGTGAAACCTGAAAGGCCGCGATGGGAGCGGGTGGCATCGCGTCTGACCCCGCCGCCGGACGGGTAGACCCCGGTCACCCGTGGTCGGAGGCGCGGCCGTGGTCGAGCGAGGAGCGCAGCACGTTGATCCACGTCCATGGAGGCTCGCCGCAGCCCGCGCTCCACGTGGTGTCTCAGCGGCTCCCCGTCGTGTGGGACCGGGACCTCGGATCGCACCGGGCGCCTGGCGGCCTCGTGTCGGCGTTGGAGCCGGGCCTGCGCGGGCGCCGTGCCGTGTGGTTCGGCGACTGGAGCGGGCCCGCCGATCCGGTGCCGCCGCGGGGAGCCGGCTACCTGTTGCGGCCCGTCCGTTCGACCGACCGCGAGCAGCGCAATGCCATCGAAGGCTACTGCAACCGGTCGCTGTGGCCGGCGCTGCACGGCCTTTTCGACAACATCGAACAGCTCGAGGACTGGTGGAGGGGCTACGTGCGCCGCTGCGACCGCTTGGCCGATCTCCTGGCGTCGGAGAGCGCGCCGGGGGCGTCGGTCTGGTTGCACGACTACCACCTGTTCGGCGTGCCCGAGCGGCTGCGGGCCCGCCGGCCCGATGTGCGGATCGCGTTGTCGATCCACACCCCGGTCGACGCCGCCGGATGGCGGGCGCTGTCGCACGCCGATGCGCTGCGTCGGCGTCTCGCTGGGTGCGACGTGATCACGGTGCAGACCGAGCGTGATGCCGAGGCGGTCCGCGAGCTCCTCGACGGCGTCGACGACTCCCATGCGCCACGGGTGGTGGCGGTGCCGGTGGGCATCGACGTGGCCCGGTGGGAGGCGTTCCGCCGCGATCCGGTGGTCGAGGCCCTGCGCCGGCTCCACGTGCGCGGCGCAGGGTGTCTGGCCGTGGGCGTCGACCGTCTCGACTACACGAAGGGGGTGGTGCCCAAGCTCCTGGCGTTGGAGGTCCTGTTCAGCTCGGGTCGGGTGCATCCCGATGAGCTGCGCCTCGTGCAGATCGCCTCGCCCACGCGCCGGCACGTTCCGAGCTACGCGTTCCTGGCCCACGACGTGGCCGCGACGGTGCGACGCATCAACACGGAGTTCTCCCGCACCGACGGTGCTCCTGTGGTCGAGCTGTACCAAGAGCAGTGGCCGGCGCGCGAGGTCGCCGGGCTCATGCGCGCCGCCGACGTCGCCCTGGTCACGCCGGTGCGTGACGGCATGAACCTGGTGGCGGTGGAGTACGCCGTGGTGAACGCCGACCGGGCCAACGACCTGGTGCTCGGCGCCGGCGCCGGTGTGGTCGAACACCTCGGTGCGTGGTCCGACGTGGTCGATGGTCGCGACGTGCTGGGGATCGCCGATGCGCTGCACCGTCTGGTGCGTTCACCGCGGGGCGACCGTGCCGAGTGGGCCGGCGCCCGCGGTCGGGCGGCGGCACGCATGCGCAGTGACCGGTGGGCCCGAACCTGCCTGGCGGCGTTGGAGGGCTGAGGAGCCCGACCGGCGGTCAGTGCCGTCCCACGTTTGGCGGAGCCCGAAGGCGGGAATCAGGGAGGGCGTGAGACATCCACTGAGGAAGCTGTTGCGTCGTCCACTCATGGCCGTCGGTTGGTGGGCGCTCTGGTGGGGGTGGCAGAACCGGCCCACCGTCGAGCAGTGGTTCAGGTTCCTGCGACGGTCGGTGGCTGAGCGTCGACCGGTGGCCGACGTGGTGCACGAAGGTCGTGTGCGTCTCGCCTTCGCCCGGGAGCCCGACCTGCGTCACTCCGGTGAGGTCGCGGTCGACTCGGTGGCCGACGGCGTGGTGTCGCTGCGCGGCGTCGAGGGCGGGGCCGACACCCGGCGGGCCGAGCTCGTGGCGGCGCGCGTGCGGGGTGTGCGGCGGGTGGCGGTGGCCGACAAGGTCGTGCACGTCGCCGCCGCGGTGTGACACCACCGGGATCGACGATCGGACGCGTGGGTGGTCTGACCGCGCCTCGACGCGGGTAGCACGACCGATGGCGGGCCGCGGGGTACGCCCGAAGTGCTGGAGGTCGGATCATGGATGAGCGCAACGGCGATCGGGTCGATCGGATGCTGTCGCAGACGATGTCGCCGTCCGATTCCCACACGGCGATCTACGAGCTGTGGCGCGAGGCCCTGGCCCGCGAGGACCTCGACCTCACCGAGCGACTCGCCGAGGTCAGCCACGCTCTGCGGGCCGCCTCGCACACGGGAGCGCCCCGCGCCATCGGTTGATCGTCAGACCGACGGCGGTGCGCTCACCGCAAGGGTGAAGCGCACGGTGAGGCGGATGTCGTCGTCGACCCAGTCCCACGTGTGGGTGACCGCGGTGAGGACGTCCGCCCCGAAGCCCGCCGGACGCGTGCGATCGGCGGGCAGCGGGCACGACACCTCGACATCGACCCGGCCGTCGTGGGCGGTGAACATCATGCGCACCTCGTCGGGAGGGTGGCGCTCCAGCAGCAGGCAGCACGCTTCATCGGCGGCGATGCGCAGGTCCTCCACCTCGTCCACGCCCATGCCGAGCCCGCTCCCGATCCCGGTGGCCACCAATCGGGCGAGGCGCACGAGCGCCACGTCCGGGGGGATGGTCAGCGTGGTGCGTTGCACGTCACCGGCCAGCGCCTGCGCCCTCACGGAGCTCCGGCCACTCGGCTGAGCGCGCTGCGGTCGCCGCCGGTCGTCACCAGCGCGAGCCGATGGTCGCGGACGCGCCGGTCGCGCCAGCGCGAGAACACCCGTAGGTAGCCGTCCACCATGCGTTCGGTCGAGAACACCTCGGCCCGTCGGCGGCATTCGGCCCGGTCGAGCCGATCGACCCCGGCGAGGGCACGGGCCAGGCCCGCGGCGGTGCGGGTCAGCAAGCCGCTGCGGTTGTGCTCCACGATCTCGGGCGCGGCGCCTTCGGGGTGTCCGACCACCGGCGTGCCGCACGCCAGTGACTCCAACATCACCATGCCGAACGGCTCGGGCCACCGGATGGGGTTGACCAGCGCCACGGCGTCGGCCAGCAGGGCCACCTTGGAGGCGAAGTCGATCTCGCCGAGGTACACGACGTCGGGGCCGAGATGGGGGCGGATCTCGGCGTCGAAGTAGTCGAGCTCGAGCTGCTCGCGCATCTTGGCCGCCATGTACAGCGGGATGCCCGCGGCCCGAGCGGCGGCGATGGCGCGGTGGGCTCCCTTCTCCGGCGCCATGCGCCCGAGGAAGACGGCATAGCCCCCGCGCCCCGCACCCGCGGGGAACTGGTCGATGTCGATGCCGTGATGCACGACCGCCTCGACGGGCAACGTGGTCGACGCGGCCTGCGAGTGCGAGATGCACACCAGCCCGACCTGGGGCACCATCGCCTTGTACAGCGCCGTCATGTTGCGGGTGAAGGGCCCGTGGTTCGTGGTGATCACCGGTAGCTCAGGGTAGCGACGGGCCAGCAGCGGACCGGCGATGGTGTGGTCGTGCACCACGTCGGCGTACCGGGCCATCTCGTAGGCACCAAGGGCGTGCTCGAGCTCGATGGCGCCGCGGCCCATGGGCTCGGTCTCCTCGGCCGGCACGATGCTGCGGCGTTCCACGGCGCACGTGCTGTCGGGATGGCCGATCAGCAGGACGTGGTGGCCGGCTCGTCGCAGACCCCGAGCCAGCTGGTCGAGCACCGCCTCCGTGCCTCCGTAGGCCGGTGCGGGGACCGGCAACCACGGCGGGGCGATGATGCAGATGTCCACGGATCGTCTCCTTCGAACAGCACGGCGCTTCGGCGCCGGCTCGGGTCCTCGTTCCCGCCCGAGGTGGTCCCGTGGGTACCCGAGCGCGGCAACCACCAAACGGCGCGGGGGTTCACGCGGTGGAGGTCACGCTCACGTCGCCGTCGTCGATGCGCACGCTGAAGTGGCGGTCGGCGACGGGCACACCGGTGAGCGAGACGTCGTCGGGGAAGGCGCCCGGGATCGGGTCGACCGCGATGCCGCCGTGGGCGTCGGGCTCCAGGCCCAGCAGCAGGCGCAGCACCAACAACGGTGTCGTGGCCGCCCACGCCTGCGGCGAGCACGACGTGGGGAACGGCACCGGTGTCTCGACCTCGCGCCGGTCGAGGCCGCAGAACAGCTCGGGCAGGCGGCCGTTCCACGCGGCCGCGGCGTCGAGCAGGCCCCCGCACACGGTCTGCGCCGCGTCGAGGAAGCCGTAGGCCCGCATGCCCGCGGCGCACAGCACGGTGTCGTGGGGCCAGACGGTGCCGCAGTGGTAGCTCATCGGGTCGTAGCCCCCGTCCGATGACGACAGGGTGCGGATGCCCCAGCCGGTCCACATGTCGTCGCCCAACAGGCGGGTGACCACTCGACCGGCCCGCTCGGCGCGCAGGATGCCGCTCCACAGGCAGTGGCCCATGTTCGAGGCCAACGAATCGACCGGCCCCTTGTCGGGGTCGAGGGCCACGGCGAACCACTCGTGCCCGGCGATCCAGAAGTCGCGGTCGAAGCGGGCTTGCAGCGCCTCGGCGCGGCCGTCGTGGCGCAACGCGAGACCGTGCTCGCCGAGGCGCCGGGCGATGGCGGCGCGGGCGCGGTAGGCGGCGTACACGTAGCCCTGCACCTCGCACAGCGCCAGTGGCGCGGCGGCGACGCGACCGTCGCGGTAGCGCACGCCGTCCCACGAGTCCTTCCAACCCTGGTTGGCCAGCCCGCGCGCCGAGGCCCGCTGATACTCGACGTAGCCGTCGCCGTCGCGGTCGCCGTAGTCCTCGATCCACGCGAGGGCGTGATCGGCCGCCGGCACCAGACGGCGCAGGTCGGCCTCGGGCAGACCCCACCGCGACAGCTCGCCCAGGACCACCACGAACAGCGGCGTCGCATCCACCGAGCCGTAGTAGGTGCTGCCGCCGGTCAGGGTGGGTGCGTCCACGCCGAGGTAGCGCGTCTCGTGCATGATGCGCCCCGGTTCCTCCTCGCTCACCGAGTCGAGCCGTCGACCCTGCAACTCGGCCAGCGCGTCGAGGACGCCCAGCGCCAACGTCGGATCGACGGGGATGGCCATGTACGAGCTGAGCAACGCGTCGCGCCCGAACAGGGTCATGAACCAGGGTGCACCGGCGGCGATGACCGGGCGACGGACGCCGGTGGGGTCGTGCAATCGCAGCGCCTCCACGTCGGTGAGCGACCGGTCGTAGGCGGCGCTCAGGCGGCGTTCGGCCGTGCGCAACCGTGGCCGCGCCGCGACCCAGGTCCGAGCCCGATCGACGGTCGCCGGCGCCGCCTGGTGGCGCGCCCTCTGCATCCAGGTCGTGCCGAGGGCCACGGCGAGATCCATCTCGATCACGGCGCTGCTGTGGCCCTCGATCGTGAGCTCCCATGCGAAGCCCCGCGGCGACAGGTGCGGCTGACCGCCACTCACGCTCGCCTCGACCTGGCGGACGATCTCGCCGAGGTGCCAGCGGTACAGCAGGCTGTGCTCGCGCACCTCGAGCGAGTGCTCACCCTCCTGCTGCGTGCGGCCCTCCTTCACCGCGAACACGTTGGCGAAGTCGACGGCGACCTCGAGCGCCACGTGCACCGTCAGGGTGCCGGCCGCGGTGTTGCGCAGTTCGATGCGCTCGTGCAGCGCCGCGCCGAGCTGACGCCGGCGGATCACGAGCACGCGCCGCCCCGACGCGCCCGGCGGTGGCGCGGACCGGCTCACGAACGTGGCCTGGGTGGCGTCGGTGAGACTGACGGCCAGCGGTTCGACTGGTGAGCCGTCCACCACGAGGCGGGCTTCGCTGAGCACGCGCATGTCGGCGAAGAACGCGCCATAGGCGCCGCGGCCGCCGATGTCACCCGATCGACCGCTCAGGCAGAACGTCTGGCCGTCCACCAGCGTCACCAGGCTCGTGGGATCCCCGAGCGAGGTCGGTTCGGTGGCGAGCACCCACGGGCTGCCGGGGGCGTCGGTCGACACGCCGGTGTCACACGTTGCTGCGGCGACGGAACATGCTGTACCCACCCGGTCCCACCATGCACGCCGCGACGAGCAGCACGATTCCGAACAGGATCTGGCCCTGGATCAGCTGCACGATGCCGACGATGGCGATGACGAGTGCCATGAGCCAGAGGAGGGTCGCGTTCATGGTGGTTCCTTCTGCCGGGTGGGCACCGTGGTACCCGTTGACGCCGCACCCATACGTGCCGATGCCAGCGGGTTGCACCGCCGGACTCGACGGCGATCGGTCTCTGATCGTGGTGACGGTGGAGCAGGCGAGGACGAGGCGAGCGCGAACACGCCGTAGCCGAAGCCGTCGGCGTCGACGTACCCGTCGCCGAGCCGCACGCCCTGGACCTCGACGCCGACGGTGGGTCGTCGGGCCAGCGCGAGCGTCACCGACGCCGGCTCGCGCCGCGGGTTGATCACCACCAGATGGGTGCCGCCCCGCAGGTACACGAGGGGGTACCCGGGGTGGAGCACCTCGATCGGCGAGCGGGGGCCGAGGGCGGGTGTGGCCCGCCGGAGGGCCACGAGCCGGCGCACTGCGTGCAGCACCGAGGCCTCGTCGTCGCGCTGGGCCGCGACGGTGGGCCGGTGCGGATCGGGATCGATCGGCAGGTAGAGCGCGGCGGCGTCGGCGGTGGAGAACCCGGCGTTGGCGCTGCCGTCCCACTGCATCGGCGTGCGGCAGCCGGCCCGGTTGTAGCCGGGTGAGCAGATGCTGCCCTCGTGGTCGGGCAGGTCCGGAAGGTAGCGCATGCCGATCTCGTCGCCGTAGTAGATGCACGGGATCGAGCCCCAGGTGAACAGGAACGCGAAGGCGGCGCCCAGTTGTTCAGCGGTGCGGGTGCCGCAGGCGAGGCGCGAGTAGTCGTGGTCGGCCGAGCCCATCACGATCATGCGGTCGGGCGCGGTGGCGGCGCGGTGCTCGTTCCACAGCCGCAGGAACGTGCCCAAGGTCTGCCCGGCGACGGGACCGTCGGCGTCGAAGAAGCAGTGCTCGTGGTCGGTCAGCCAGAACAGGGTGCCGGCACCACCATTGTTGAAGAGCGCGCTGTGGGCCGGGTGGATCACCAGGAAGAAGTCGGCGTGGAACCCGCCCCGCTGGCCCCAGTCGGACGGAGCGGTGTGGGCGCCTTCGGGCAGCAGCACGGCGTCCGGGTACGCCGTGTCCATCCACTCGCGGATCTCGTGCCACAGCGCGGTGGTGGCGTCCAGGTTCGGGTCGTCCTTCACCAACGAGAACGCCATGTCGACGCGGAAGCCGGCCACGCCTTTGTCGAGCCAGAACACGATGATCTCGCGCAACGCGGCGCGGTTGGTGCGCGGCCCGGGCGCGTCGGGGAGCTGGCGCCACGGCTCGTCGGGGTGCAGGCGGGCGTAGCCGAAGTTGATGGCCGGCTGCTCGTCGAAGAAGTTCTTCAGGTAGTAGCCCGGGCGCGGGCCCGACGACGCCACGAACCCCGGCCCGGGTCGGTCGGACCAGATGTAGCGGTGATCGTCCGGGTCGGCGGCCGAATGCTGGAACCACTGGTGGGCGACCGAGGTGTGCCCGGCCACCAGGTCGAGCACGATGCGGATGCCGCGGGCGCGCGCCGCTTCCACGAGCGTCGCCATGTCGTCGTTGGTGCCGTAGCGGGGTGCGATGCACAGGTAGTCGGACACGTCGTAGCCGGCGTCGCGGAACGGGGAGGCGAAGCAGGGGTTGAACCAGATGGTGTTCACGCCGAGCCACGCCAGGTGGTCGAGATGGGCGATCACGCCGGGCAGGTCGCCGATGCCGTCGCCGTTCGAATCGGCGAACGACTGCGGGTAGATCTCGTAGAAGACGGCATCCTCGAGCCAAGGGCGGGCGGCGTGCGGGGGCGGGCTGGTCACCCGCCGAACGCTACGGGATCGGTGGGCTCACGGACGGCCGAGCACCAGGTACGCGAAGCCCATCACCTCACGCCATCCGCGCAGGTAGCCGGAGCGGTGGGCGTCGGCGCGGGCCCGGACATCGGCGGCCGACGGATGGTCGGACCAGTCCACCAGCCACTCCTCCCAATCGGCCAGGTAGCCGAGCTCGAAGGTCTCCCACTCGCGCGGCGTCGCGGTGCGGAGGTCGATGAGGCGGAACCCGGCGGCCAGGGCCAGTTGGACGAGATCGGCCAGGGAGCCGAAGTCTTCGGGATCGGCTCCGATGGTGGCGGCCTGCTCGGGTGTGGGCACCGCCTGCCAGTACCCACTGCCGAACAGCAGGCGGCCGCGCGGAGCCACGTGACCGTGGAGCGCGAGCAGGGCATTGGCCTGGGTGCCGAAGATGTGGTCGGCCCCGATGCACACCACGGCGTCGGCCTGCTCGCCGCCGGCGGGCAGCTCGGTGCGCGTCGTGAGCCGATCGGCGAGCCCGCGCCCCACGGCGCCGGTGCGCGCCCGCTCCAGCAGTTCCTCGTCGCGGTCGATGCCGATGCCCCTCGCCGTGGGCACCGCGGCGAGCGCTCGCAGCAGGAGCTCGGCCCAGCCGCACCCGATGTCGACGATGGTGCCCGGCTGCCGCCGCACGAGTGCGGCGCACAACTCGTCGGCCGTGGCGCTCGACAGGGGGGTGTTGAACGTGAGGTAGCGGTAGCGCGGTGGAGGTTCAGGTGTCATAGGACGAGCCGGGCTTCGTGCTCGCCGTCCTCGACCTTGCCGGTGGTGACGAAGCCGAGTCGCTCGTAGAAGCGGCGCGGGCCGCCGGGCCCGTCGACGAAGCCGAGCACGATGGCGTGGTGACCCTCGGTCCGCATGGCGTCGGCGAGCGCCGCGAACGTCATGGTCCCCACCCCGCGGCGCTGATGGCGACGGTCGACGAGGAACCGCCACACGTAGGGCTCGGGCTCGCCCGGTGACACGGTCGACAGCATCAGGAACCCGACGATCTCACCGTCGGCCTGCACCGCTCGCACCCACGGCACCACTGGGTACCCGTTGTGGTCGGGCGGGAAGCTGAACTGGGCCAACGAGCGGGCGACGGGCGCGACGAAGCGTTCCTGGTGCTTGTGGGTGGCCAGCGCGGCGACGGCGCGCAGGTTGCCATCGGTGATCCGGACCAGCTCGACCTGCGCGCACGACGACGGCCGGGTCAGCCAGTCGACGCGTTCGGCGCGCACCAGGGCGAACTGGAGCCGGTCGGCCGGCGCGCCGTGCACCAGTGCGGCGCCGTGTGCTGTGCCCTCGAACCGGAAGCCCTGGTGCTCCACGAGGCGCATGGCGTCGACGTCATCGGGCGCGACCGACACGGCGAGCCGTTCGAGCGGGGTCGAGGCGAACAGCGCGTCGACGACGGCACCGAGCGCTTCAGCGGCGAGCCCGCGCCCGCGCTGCGGCGGGTCGAGGGCGCCGTCGAGCATGGCCCCATGGCCGACGATGTGCACCCCGATGTGACCGATCGTCGCGCCGCCGTGCTCGACGACGATGCGGCCGGCGATCGCGTCGTCGCCACCGAGCACGAGCCGTGCGGTTCGCAGGGGAAGGTCGAGCACCGGTCCAGTCAAGCAGGCGACGGCCTGACTCAGCCCCGATTTCCCCAAGCGGCGAAGGGCGACAGACGCCCTGGGCTCTGGGCCCAGTAGTCGACGTGCTCGATCACCAGGCCGTCGGCGTCGAAGCGCAGCACGGTGGCGCCGCTGAGGGTCATCGTGGCGCCGTCCTCTTCCCAGCTCGACCACCACTCGACACAGGCCCGGCCGCCCGCGGTGATCGGGTCACCGAAGCGGCACACCACGTCGGTCTCCTCGGCGAAGGTACGGGTCACGTAGGCGGCTGCCCCGCCGGACTCGGGGTCGCGGTGAGGGTGCGAGCGGTAGGGCGCACCGGGCGCGTACAGCGCGACGATGGGCCCGGCGTCGCCGGCGGTCCAGCACCGCTCCCACGTCGTCGCCCATCGGTTCGCCGCGCTCAGTTCGTCCATGACGCGAGCGTACGGCCCCAGGTCGGCCGCGCCGGTCGCCCGCCTCGACCCGCCCGACATCGTGATGATCTACGCCACGCCGGCGCAGACCATCCTGATGATCAACGGGCTCCAGTGGAGCGGGTGCAAGAAGTTCGAGTGGGGTTGTGTCGGCGAGTCGGCGTGCGCCGACTCGTCGGGGCGGGCGCTGTCGACCGGCGAGCCGTCGGTCTCCCTCCCGTGCTTCGCCGAGCGTCGCGACGGGGGCGTGATGGAGGACGAGCTGTTGCTCGCCATGCCGCCGAAGTTCTTGCCCCGCATGCTCGCCGGGTTGGAGGCCTTGGCCCGCAACCGGCTCCGCTACCCGATCCCGAACTACGGCGTGCAGCGCGATGCCCGCGCCGGCCTCGGCGTGAGCTACGGCTGAGCTAGTTGCGACTCCCGACCGTCATGGGACGGCCGGGAGTCGCGTCCCCTCTGGGGGAGGGATCTCTGGGCGGCGATGAACTGGGCCATGGCGGCGCCAACGTAGTCTTCGCCGGCCGACGGGCCGGTCGGGACGGCCCGCTCGGGCGCGGTCGTCGCCGGAGCGGCGGTGACGGCGGTGGTGGTCGTCGGCGACGCGGTCGGGCCGACGCCGCGTACGGCGACGTGGGCGAGGAGCAGTCCACCGGTGAGGCCGAGCGCGAACGCGCCGCGGAGCGCCGGCCAGCTCCTCCGGAATGAGCCCCGCGCTGGATGATGGCCGAACGGCCCCAGCACGACCTCGACGACATCGGCGTCCTCGATGTCGATGGCGGGCAGCCCGCCCGTCCGCCGGGCCCTGGTCATGGACGCAAGCATGCGCCCGGCGCTGACGACCCGGCATCAGGGCTATCCCTCAAGGTCGCTTGACCCCGACGTCTTGAAACTGTCAGGACGCGCCGCCGATCTCGGGGGGCGTCGGGTTTCGCCGATGTGAGTGAACGTGACCACCTGTGGCCCCCGATCGGGGCGTGATCGCTGGTCGCGCGTGGCGACGTGGGGCCTCGCCGGTGTGCTTCTGACCACCGCCGGGTTCGCCATGTGGACATCGCACTACACCGATCGCGTCTCTCGAGAGGCGGCGCCGGTTGTCGCCCCACTCGCATGACGACTTCGAGCAGGGTTCGCCGGCCGTGCAGGGCACCTACCTGCACCACCTGCGCTACCCGTGGGTGCCCGACATGACCACGTGGCGCGACGACGAGCACGGCACGGTGGGGTCGCCGTCGCTGCTGATCATCCCGCCGCGGGTGGTGCACACGACCCAGTCGGTGGGCGTGGGTCCGAAGGAACTGGTCGACATCTTCGCCCCGCCGCGCGCCGACTTCTCGCTCATGGCTGGCGCGGTCTGCAACGCCGACGAGTACCCGCTCCCCGCCGAGCTGCGCAAGGCGTCCGAGGGCACGACGTAGGGTCCGGCCCATGGCCGCCACCACACAGCACGTCACCACGAGTCGCCTGGTCACCTTCGAGCGCCAGGAGGGGTCGGGTCAGGCGGTGGTCTTCGTGCACGGGTTCCCCCAGACGAGCCTGCAGTGGCGGCACCAGATGACGGCATTGGCCGGGGCCGGGTACGCTTGCTTCGCGCCCGACAACCGTGGGTTCGGCGAGACCGAGAAGCCGATGGCTCGCGTGTCACGCGCCGTGCTGGCCGACGACGTCATCGCCTACCTCGATGCCCGCGACATCGAGACGTGCACGCTGGTGGGCCACGACTGGGGCGGCATCATCGCGTTCAAGACGGCGATCGATCACCCCGATCGCATCACCCGCCTGGCGATGCTCGACACGCTGTGCACGGTGTGGTCACCCGCCGGCCACCACGGCTATTGGTTCAAGGCCGAGGGCGTGGCCGAGCAGTTCTTCGCCGATCATCACGACCTGTTCATCCGCATGCTGTTCGAGGGGGCCGACACCACACCGCTCGGTGGGCACCCGCACAACCCCTGGCGCATCCCGCCCGGTGCCCGCCCCCGGCCCGCGTGGATCGACGACGACGCGCTGACCCACTACCGCCAGGCCTTCGCTGACCCGGACGCGTGGTGGCACGCCATCAGCTACTACCGCTATGGCCTGCCCTTCCACATCGTCGTCGAAGGGGCCGACGGGCGTGAGCGGTACACGTCGTTGAGCGAGCGCGAGGTGGGAGACATGTGGCTCGGCGGTCTGGAGCCCGACGCCCGCTACGCCAACTTCATGGACTACGGCCCCGACGACCGGTACAAGCGCTACCCGCACCCGGTGCTGTGGCTGTACGGCAGCTACCGTGCCGGCGACGTGGAGCACGGGTCCGCGAAGATCCCCACCGTCAACCCGTTCTTCCAGCAGTTCCCGCGCTACTTCCCGGACCTGCGGGCCCGGGCGGTGGGGGCCGGACACTTCCTGGGCGAGGAGTCCCCCGCCTACGTGAACGAGTGCCTGCTCGCGTTCGTGGACGGTCGCCTCTGAGGCGACGAGCGCTCAGGGCGACGAGAACCCGAGGGCATGGTGACCGGCGGCGCGTTCGATGGCGGCGACCAGCTGGGCGATGGAGCCTGCGCACGCATCGAGCTCGGCGGGGGAGAGCAGCACCAGGTGGACGTCGCCCGTGACCTGGGCGACCACGACAGGTGCCCGGCCACCCGCGGCGGCGCGCACCGCGTCGGGTTGGTCGTCGCGGTGGTAGGTGTCGAACGGCACCGGCAGGCCGACGCGGCACGCCTGCCACTCGCTCCGCTCGCGCACGGAGCCGTGGGTGATCTCGCACAGCGAGCAGTGCCGCCGGCCCAGACGGGCACCGACCCAGTAGGCCAGTTCACCTCGCAGGGTGCCGTCGGCGTCGTACACGCCGATCAGGCGCGTGATCGAGCGGGTCGGTGCCGCGTCCGCAGAGCTCATCGCGACAGCATCGCCGATGGCGCGCCGCACCGGCGGTCGGTGGCGACGCACGTCGCCGATGCTGCAAGGATCGCGTCGCCATGACCACCACCGAGCCGTTGGCGTCGCGCTGGAAGCGGCGGTCGCGCACCATCCCGATCATGCTCGCTGGCAGTGCCGTCGCCGTGGTGGCCAGCCCGCTCCTCGTCGCGGGAGCGGTCGTGATCGACGTGGCCAAGCGGCGCTACCGGCTGCCGACCCCGCGCGTCGTGCTGTTCCTGCTCCAGTACGCCATCAACGACAGCGTCGAGATCGTGCTCGCCCCCGTCTACTGGCTGCGGGCCGGGTTCGGGACCAGGCTGCAGGCGGCGGGGTCGATCGCGCGGCACGACCGACTGCAACAGTGGTCCATCGCGGTGCTGGCCCGACGAGCCGAGCGCCTGCTCGGCATCCGGTTCGCCATCGACCCCGACGCCACGGCCGCGCTCACCCCCGGCCCGACGATCGTGCTGTGCCGCCACGTGAACCTGGTCGACGCGTCGCTACCCTCGCTGCTGTACCAGCGGCTCGGGTTCCGCAGCCGCGGCGTGATCATGGCCGAGTTGCTGGCCGACCCTGGATTCGACCTCATGTACGGCCGCACCGGTTCGGTGTTCGTCCCACGCGACAACGGCCCCGAGGCCCGGGCGATGGTGCGCCGGTTGGGCGCCTTGGTGGACGCGACGACCGCGTTCGTGATCTTCCCCGAGGGCCGCCTGTTCCGTCCCGAGCGTCTCGAACGGGCGATGGGACGGATGGCGGTCGAAAGCCCGGAGCGGGCGGCCCGCCTGGCCCCACTGGTCCATGTCCTGCCGCCGCGACCGGGTGGGGTGCTGGCCCTGCTCGACACCGTCGCCGCCGATGTGGTGGTCATCGCCCACGCCGGGCTCGACCGGTTCGCGTCGTTCACCGAGTTGGCCCGCGCGGTGCCCCTGCACGATCCGGTGCGCATCACGGCGTGGCGCGTGCCGGCGGCCCAGGTGCCTCCCGGTGAGGCCGAGCGCATCGCCTGGCTCGACGAGCAGTGGGTGCGGGTCGACGCCTGGGTCGCGGCGACGCTGGGCGGCGACCACCGTCAGCGATGTGACCGACACGGCCGACCCCGAGCTGCGCCAGGCCGGGCTCCGCTGCGGGCGCCGGCATCGGCCGCCGGTACCGTTGGGGGCTCGTGCGAGGAGCCGATGTGACGAATCCCGGTGCCATGCGGAACCCCGCTCGTGCGCTCGCCGGCGTGACCGCGGCACTGTTCGGAACGCTCTTCTTCTTCCAGGGCGTCGGCGTCGTCAAGGGAAGCTTCATGACCGACTCGACGTTCTGGGCGGTGGCCGGTCCGCTCATCGCCGCCGCCGGTGTGGTGCTCGCGGTGCGGGGAGCGCGTCGCCCGCCGCCTCCGGGCTCCCGGTGAGGTCGACCCCGCCGCCCCGCGGGCCCGCGGGCGCACCGGTCGGGCGCCGCATCGTGCTCGGTCTGGCCGGGCTCGGCGCCGCCGGCATCGTGGGCGGGCGTGGAGTGCAGGACCGGCTGGCCCGCCTGCTGGCCCCGGTCGAGCAGCGCGACCCCACCGGGCTGAGCTCGCTGCTCCCGCTCGGCAACGCCTTCCGCTACTACTCCGTGACCGGCTCGGTCCCCGTGCGCACCGGCGACGCGTACCGGCTCGAGGTCGCCGGACTGGTCGCTGCGCCGGCAACCTACGGACTGGCCGACCTGACGCAGCTGCCCCAGGTGGAGCTGGTGCGCGACTTCCAGTGCGTCACCGGTTGGCGGGTGCCGCAGGTGCGCTGGGCCGGGGTGCGGCTGGCCGATCTGGTCGACCTGGCCCGCCCCACGCCCACCGCCACGGCCGTGCGGTTCCACTCCTTCGACGGCACCTACACCGAGAGCCTCACCCTCGAGCAGGCCCGCCGGCCCGACGTGCTGGTGGCCACGGCGATGGCGGGCCGTGCCGTCACGCACGACCACGGGGGACCCGTGCGCCTGTACGTCGCTCCCATGTACGGCTACAAGAGCGCCAAGTGGCTGAGCGGCATCGAGCTCACGGCGGAGGTGATGCCGGGGTACTGGGAACGCACCGGGAACTACGCGGTCGACGGCTGGATCGGCGAGTCGAACGGACGCGAGGACGAGCCCGTTGGCTGACACCGCGCCCGGTGACGTCGGGCTGGTCCGCTTCGCCCGCGCCGAGCGCCTGGTGCACCGCGCCGTTGCGGTGCTGATGCTCACCTCGATCGCCACCGCCGCGGTGCTCTACAACGGGTTCCTGGCGGTGCCGGTCGGGCACCGCCGCCTCGTGAAGCTGATCCACGTGGGGGCCGGGTTCGCGCTCCCGCTGCCCGTCCTGGCCGGTGTGCTCTCGGCCGCGTACCGCGCCGACCTCGGCCGCCTCGACCGGTTCGCGCCCGGCGACTGGCGCTGGTTGCGGTCGCGCTCCCGGCGCGACGGCACGATCCTCGTCGGCAAGTTCAACGCCGGTCAGAAGTTGAACGCTGCGCTCAGCGGCGGCGGCATCGCGGTGTTGCTCGCCACGGGCACCCTGATGTACTTCCCCGGTCTGGCCCGCCTGTCGTGGCGCACCGGCGCCACGTTCATGCACGACTGGTTCGCGCTGGCCATCGGCCTGCTCGTGCTCGGACACGTGAGCTACGCGCTGCGTGACCCCGAATCCAGGCGCGGCATGCGCACCGGCCGGGTGGCCGCCGGCTGGGCCCGAACGCACCATGCGGCCTGGGCCGCCGAGGTCGACGATGTCGTGGTCCCCGAGCTGGCGGGGGACGAGCGACCCACCTGACCGCGGAGCGCCCGTGGGTCGCTCCGGCCGAGCGCGTCGTCGCCACAGGTTCGGGGAGAGTTGTTCGAGACAACCGCGCGGAGGAGTCGTCACGTGCTGTCGAGCTCACCGAGTGCGGGCCAGGGTGGACCATGGTGGAGAAGGGTGAGGATGGCTCGGCCGTGACGGAGTCCGTCGGGGAACTGGTCGTGTGCGTCCCACCGCCACGCTGCGACCATCGCGAGGACCAATCGTCGACACTCGTCGAGGAGATCGTGATCGACGTCCGGGTAGTGCGCACTGACATCGGCGGGCACGTGCGCGACATCGAATGCAACTGGACCGCGGCAGCAGGTTTCGAGGTCGATGAAGCGCGGCCCGTCCGTTGTGTCGAGGACGTTCCCCGGATGGGGCTCGCCGTGCAGGAGCTGCTCGGCCGCGCCGCGGCGAGCGATGGTCCGGCGGGCGCTCCGCAGCGTGTCGAGCAAGAGCTCACGCCCGGCCATGTCGAGCTCAGGTGTGCGATCACGGTTCGCCACGAGACGTTCCGCGGTCTCGATCCGGTCCGTGACGTGCGGTGTCGCCACGTCGACGTTGCGCATTCCCGCATGAAGTCGCTCGAGCGCGTGTGCATAGTGGGCAGGCGAGAGCCGGTCGGGCGAGCCTGCGTCGTAGTAGGTCCAGAACGTGACGGCGAAGCCATCGCATCGGTAGACGCACGGTTCGACCCTGGCCTCCGGGGCTGCCACGGGTGCCCCCGCTGCGACGAGTTGCTGCGCCAGTTCAAGTTCGAGCGCGGCCACTTCATGGCCGATCGGTGCGACTCGTGCGAATGCATCACAGGGGAGCAGGCGCAGCGCGAGCTTGTTCGAGTTCTGAATGATGGCCACGTCGTGGACGGGCAGGTCCAGAGCGGTCGCTGTCGACGTCACGGCAGCCACCGCACGCGCCGCGTCGGCCGTGTCCACGAACCGATTCTGTCACCCGACGACCGCAGGAACGACGGTCTTCCTGGCAGCGTTCGGTGGCGCCCTGCGCGATCGCCGCCGTGGTGGTTGCCGCGCCGGTCTTGGATCCTGTCGCTGTCATGGTCCGCTCCCCGAGACTGAGTGATCCTCGACCTTGCCCGCCGGATGTACGTCAACTTCCACGACGTCTCGACGTCGATCGGGCTCACACCGCCCGAAGGTCTGGCCCTGCACCGTCTCGACGAACCCCTTCCGATGGGCACGATGGCTGACCTGCTCGGGTGCGACGCGTCGTACATCACCGTGCTCGTCGACCGCCTCGAACCGGCCCAACGACCTGAGCTCCTCCGACTCCTGCGCGCCCTCGCCCCCGACCAGAACACCACGCACCGGCTGACCATGGCCCGGTCTCGTGATCCTCTTCGGATCAGGTGGTACCTGCCCGTCCGGCTACGGGCACCGCGTCGCCCCGGCAACATCCCATGGCTCCGCGCCATCGCTCGGGCCGCGTGATAGAACGCGGAGTGCCGCGGGCTCGACGGCAGACGGAGGAACCCCCGGTGGCGACCAAGACCATTCAGACCTGTGACGTGTGTGACGCGAACGCATCGACGACCGCCTCGCTCACCCTCAACGGGGCGACGACCGAGGTCGACCTGTGTGCCAGGCACGCCAAGGAGCTGACCACAGCGGCCAAGCCCTACGTGTCCGTCGGGCGCACCATCGGTCGGCCTCGGCCGGTCGCCAGGAAGGCGGCGCCTGTGAAGAAGCGGGCCGCAGCCAAGAAGGCCGCGGCGAAGAGGACCGCGACGAAGAAGGTCGCGACGAAAGCTCGCGCCCGCAAGCGCCCCAAGGCCGCGTCGCGGGTGGCTGAGATCCGCGCCTGGGGCTACGCCAACGGGTTCAACGTGGCCTCCAAGGGCCGCCTGAGGCCTGATCTCGTCGCCGCGTTCGACGCGGCCAACAAGTAGCCGCCGGTCGATGCGCGTGACCTGCTGGCGTTGATGCTCCGAGATCTCGATCAGTTCTCCGATCTGCAGCGCAAGGTGATCGATCGTCTCCTCACCGGGCCGATCCGGGTCGTGGCCGATCGGACCGCAGCGATCGCAACGCGTCTCGTCGCAGCCTGGGCGCACCTCTACCGGTCAGCGATCGCGGCTGCGTCGGTGGCGTGATGGATCCGATCGATCTGTGCCTCGCAGGCGCAGCACGGCAGGCGCAACTGGTGCGGGACCGCGTCGTCTCAACGCGCGAACTCATCGACGCAACGCTGCATCGGATCGAGTCTCTCGATCCTCGATTCAACGCGTACCGGACTGTGTTCGCCGACGGACCACGCCTCATAATAGCCAGACAATCTGGCCCGAGTTCGAGTACATTCAGGGTTCATGACCGTGAAGATGCCGATCCACGAGATCAAGGATCGTCTGTCGAGCGTGATCGCCGACCTCGCCGCGACCGGCGAGGAGGTAGAGATCACCAAGCACGGACGGGTGGTCGCCCGTCTCGTGCCGCCACGCCCGGGCGGAGTGATCCTCGGCCTCGGTGCTCGCTCCGCCCGCAGTGTGCCCGGCGTCGAAGAGCTCCGTTGGAGCGACGACGAGATCGCCGACATGTTCGACGGCCCAGTCGTGCCGCCGTGAGGCTGCTGCTCGACACGCACGCCCTCATCTGGGTGGTGCAGTCACCCCAGCAACTCGGCGACGACGCTCGCGCGGCACTCATCGCCGACGACGCCGAGGTCTACGCATCGCACGTGTCGCTCTGGGAGATGGCCATCAAGCGCGGCGTCGGCAGGCTCGAACAACTCGAACGGAAGGCCGGCGATTGGTTCGAACACTTCGTGCCGCGTTCGGGCCTTCGGCCGCTCCCGATCGCTGCGGGCCATCTTGGGGCGGTCGAGGACTTGCCGCGACTCCACAACGACCCATTCGATCGACTCCTGGTCGCGCAGGCGCGCCAGGGCGGCATGACGATGATCACCTGTGACCGTGATGTCGCTCAGTACGACATCGATGTGATCTGGTGATGGACCAGGTCACCCGGCTCGGGGTCCATTCCTGTGCATTCGACGTCGACGCGTTCTCGGCCGCCCCTTGGCCGCCTGGAGCTGGGCACACCCGGCCGATCACCGGCGTCGGTAGCGGCGGAGAGCCTCGCGGATGACGTCGGACGTCGTGACGCCGCCTTGCTCGGCGCGTGCGGCGATCTGTTCGTTGAGATCCGGGTCGAGGCGGACGGATTCGACGGTCGAGCGGCCTCCTTGTCCTTCCGCCGCTGCGGGCGCTCGAACGGGCGGTCGTCCCCCTCGTCGAGGGGTGTCACCTGTCTGCAGAGCCACGATTCCCCCACGCGAAGTACGAACAGCTCGGTCGACCGCAGGTGTTCAGGCGACGTGGAGGTACCGGCGGAGGGCTTCGCGGATGATCTCGCTGGTCGTGGTGTCGTCGGCG
>JANMAT010000052.1:0-78301 GCA_031359995.1 Actinomycetes bacterium | reverse complement strand
CGCGTCGGCCCTCGCCCTCACCGAGGCGCTCATGCTGGCCGAACGGGTCACCGGCGACCCGCTGTCGGCCGACGAGCTGCGCCGGGCCCTGCGCGACGATTGGGAGCGAATCGCCGTGGTGCCGGTGGACGAGCGGTGCCTGGCCCGGGCGGCCGAGCTGGGCCGCTCGCACCCCCTGCGGACCGTCGACGCGCTGCACCTGGCCGCCGCCGACCGCCTGCCCCGCCCGCTCGCCTACTGCACGTTCGACCCCAACCAGATCCCGGTCGCCCTGGCGCTCGGCTTCGACGTCGTCTCCGACTGACTACGGACGCACGATCGCCGACACGGTCTGCACGACGATGCGGAGATCGCCCCGCACGCTGCGCTCCGGGAAGTAGCGCAGGTCGACGTCGATCTTGTCGGCCATGTGCGCGACGTAGGCCGCGTCGAGGTCGCCACCGATCCGGGCCAGCACGGCCTCCTCGTCGCGGAACAGCACCGATGCGGGGCTCGTGATCCCCGGCCGCCACCGCAGGATCTCGCGCTGCCCGAGCGTGTAGCGGTCCACGTAGCGGCCGTCCTCTGGCCGGGGCCCGACGATCGACATCTCACCCTTGACCACGTTCAGCAACTGGGGTAGTTCGTCGAGCTTGCTGCGACGCAACACCCGTCCGATGCGGGTGATGCGGGCATCGCCGGCCACGGTGATCCCGGGACCCTTCGCGTGGGCACCGGTGTGCATCGACCGGAACTTGTACAGCGTGAACGGCACGCCATCACGGCCGACACGCACGGCCCGGTGGAAGATCGGCCCGGGCGAGCCGAGGCGCACGCCGATCGCGGCACCCAGCCACAGCGGCGACGACGCGACCAGGCCGACCGCGGCCGCCACGAGGTCGAACACGCGCTGCGTGTCAGGCGCCCGACGGCTCATGCCCGATGGGCGACGACGATCGACGTGACCGCCTCGATCACATCGGCCACATCGGCATCGCTCAACCGCGGGTTCAGCGGCAGCGAGATCATGCGCTCGTACTCGCCCTGGGCCACCGGGAACAGCTCGGGCGTGAGGGCGTACTTGTCGCGATAGAAGGGGTGCATGTGCAGCGGGATGAAGTGGACGCTGACGCCGATGTTCGCCTCGGTCAACAGGTCGATGAACGCGCCACGATCGATGGTCAGCGTTTCCAGGTTCAAACGGAGCACGTACAGGTGCCACGCCGAGCTGACCTCGGGCCGCTCGACCGGCACCTGCAGCTCGGGCATGGCGCCGAACGCGGCCGAGTATGCGGCCACGACCTCGCGACGGCGGGACTGGAAGCCGTCGAGGCGCTTGAGCTGGTGGATGCCGAGCGAGGCCTGCAGGTCGGTCATGTTGCACTTGAAGCCGGGCCGGATCACCTCGTAGAACCACGAGCCACCCTTGCCGTAGCGCTTCCACGCGTCTCGGCTCATGCCGTGCAGCGCCCACAGCCGGGCTTCCTCCACGAGCGACGGCGTGCCGGTCAGCATGCCCCCCTCGGCGGTGGTTAGGTTCTTGGTCGCGTAGAAGCTGAAGGCGATCCCGTGGGGGACGCCCTCGTCGCGCGGGGCGCCGATCATGCCGCCCTTGTACTGCGCCGGCACGGCGTGGGCCGCGTCCTCGACGACGGCCAGGCTGTGCCGGCGGGCCAGCGCGAACAGCTCGTCCATCTCGCACGGGTGCCCCGAGTGGTGCACCGGGATCATCGCCTTGGGCGTCAACCGTCCCTCGGCCTTCACCTCGTCGATCGCCTTGGCCAGGGCCAGCGGATCGATGTTCAGGCTGGTGGCGTCGATGTCGACCAGGATCGGCGTGGCGCCGAGGTGCTCCACCACGTGGGCCGAGGCGCAGAAGGTCATCGTCGTGGTGAACACCGCATCCCCCGGACCGACACCGAGGGCGGCCAGCGCCACCTGCAGGGCGTCCGTGCAGGAGAACACCGCCAGGGCGTCGGGTGCGCCGAGGTAGGCGGCGAAATCGGCCTCGAAGCGCTTCACCTTCGGGCCGGTCGTGATCCAGTCGGACCGCAGTGTGTCGATGACCTCCTCGATCTCGGCTTCACCGAGGGACGGGGGTGAGAAGGGTAGGAAGGTGTCACGCACGGTCCCTAGTCTGCCCTGTCGCACCGTCCCACGAGATGACGGCACGCGGAACGGCCCGCCCCCGCAGGGACGGGCCGCTCGTCATTGCATGAACAGGGACGGGCTCAGGAGTCGCCGCCTACCTTGACGGCGGTGATGCGGGTGGCCCAGTTGCCGAGGGCGACCCGGGTGCCGCCACAGCTGCCGATGGGCGCCGTGAGGTACTGCCTCAGGTTGCAGCTCTGGGCGATGTACTCGTTGCCCACCCAGATGGTGTCGCCGTCGACCGCGGCGGCGCCGTAGTCGCCCCAGCGGGGGCGGCCACCGAACACGTCGCCGTAGCCGGAGAACCCGTCCTGCAGGCCCTTGCCCAGCCCGGCCACATGGACGGTCGGGTTCTCGTCACCGAGCACGGCGTAGGCGGCCGACGGGTGGTAGTCGTCGCCGACCACCGTCATGCCGATCACGGCCTTGCCGTTGCTGGTGACACCGAGAGCAGGGCGGGTCACCGAGTTGCCGGCCAGGGCGATGTGGCCCTGCTCGTCGAGCTCGGCCTGCAGGCCGCGGCCGTCCTTCTCGGGGTCCACCACGAACCAGTGGATGCCGACCGACGGTTCGGGCTCGCCGGCCACGGTGACCTCAGTGTCGAGGGCACCGTAGATCTTGCCGTCGGCGTACATGACCTGCTGCATGCGGCCGTCGTTGCCGTCGATCTCGCTCGACTTCTCCTGCCGCGGTGGCACGCCGAGGAGCGCCGCCCCGCAGTTCGCGCCCCGGAAGGCACCGCTGAAGTCGTTGAGGCAATCGCGCAGCGGGGCGTCACCGGGCTTGGTCTGCGCGATGGGCTCCGGTGTGAACTGCTGGTCGACCTTCACGAAGGTGTTGCTCAGCTTCAACGTCGGCGCCGCCGTGTCGAGCGACTTCGTGCCCGACAGCGACCAGGCCACGATCTTGTCGGCGCTCTTGGCGGTGTTGCCGGTCTCGGACCCGTCGCCGGTGATCGAGCTCAGGAAGTACTCGGTGCCACCGTTGGCCGTCTCGAAGTCGGCCTTGCTCGGCGAGATCGCCGGCCACACCGTGAAGCTGGTGAACGGTCCGGTCTTTCCCGCCTGGATCAGGTTGGCGGCAACGACGGGGTCGCCCTGCACCAACGCCTTCTTGGAGATGGCGTAGATGTTGGCGCCCGTGTAGGCCAAGCCCCCACCCGTGCCGTCGCCGAACAGCGAGTACTCGTTCGTCGTCAGATAGATGCCGTTCTTGTCGACACCGATGTGCGGGTAGTCACCGATGCACGGGCCGAGATCGCAACCGTGGTTCGGCGTGCCCTCGGTGCCGTCGTTCTGCACCGGCAGCGAGTAGAGGCGGAACCCGTTGGCCGGGTTCGACGTGAGAGACACCGCGATGTCGAGCGTGTTGCGGCCGGTGAAGTTGCCGGCGGCATCGACGAACAGGGTGAGCACCACGTGGAACCACCGGCCGGTGTCGCTGTCGTAGTGGCAGACCGGATCGGTCACGAACGGTCCCTGCACACCGGTCGTACGGTCGAACTGGGCCGGGTAGCCGTAGAACGTGTTCAGGTCGATCACGCCGGTCAGCGGCGTGCCGTCCTTCTTGTACACGCGCAGCACGTCGTTCACCGACTCCATGACCGCGTTCGGACCGACGCAGAGCGCCTGGTCGGGTGGCTCGACCGTGAACTGGTTGCCCCCGTTGGCCAGCCGCTGGTTGCGGAGGTTCAGACCGTCGAACGACGTGACGACCTCACGCGTCTTCTGGTCGATGCGGTTCGGACGTACCGTGGCCGAACCGGTCGAGTGCTCGTCACCGCCGTCGACGCGGCCGCCCTCTCCCGGCGTCTTGGCCAGCTCGTTCGCGGTCAGGCCGTCGGCCCCCAGCGCACCGTTCGGCGCCAGGTTGGCCGAGCCCCGACTCACGAGCTGCGGACCCCCGGGGGCCGCCGTCGCTGACGTGTTCATGACCGCGAGACCGCCTCCGGCGAGCGCGAGCGCTGCCAGCATCAACTTGGCTCTCTTCATGTGCCCCTCTTGTGGTGGGAAGTGATGGGTGCCACTGCCCGTTGGCCCCCGTTTGCCGTGAAACAAACCGTACGCCGACGTCAAGCACTGGCCAAGGGTTTCCATCAAGAAAGTTGAGAACTTCCCTCGACCCGCCCGCTCGCCGACGACCCGATCCACCGCGAGGCGCGAGACTGGGTGCATGACGCTCCACTGGTCGGCAACCGGCATCGAGGTCCACAAGGTCGTCGTGGGCCCCTACGAGAACAACGTCTTCGTCATCCGTTGCACCGAGACGGGAGAGGCCGTCCTCATCGACGCGGCCAACGAGCACGAGCAGCTGCTCGAGCTGGCCCGTCGTCTCGGGGTGCGCCGCGTGCTGGAGACCCACGGCCATCACGACCACATCGGCGCGGTGGCGGCCATGCGCGAGGCCGGCTACGAGGTGGCGGTCACCGCGGCCGACGCTCCCCGCCTGAAGGACGTGGGCTACGACGTGTTCCTCGACGACAAGGAGATCATCGAGGTCGGCCGCCTGCGCCTGCACGCCATCCACACGCCCGGCCACACCGAAGGCTCCATCTGCTTCAAGGTCGAGGACCACCCGCTGCTGTTCAGCGGCGACACCCTCTTCCCCGGCGGCCCGGGCGCCACGAAGTTCCCCGGCAGCGACTTCGGCTCCATCATCGAGTCGATCGACCAGAAGCTGTTCACGCTGCCGGCCGACACCCTCGTACTGCCCGGCCACGGCACCGACACCATGCTGTCGACCGAGCGCCCCCACCTGCAGACCTGGGTCGACCGGGGCTGGTGAGCGCCGACGCGCCGCCGCCCGCCCCCGCCGCAGCGGGAACGGGCGGCCCGGTCACCCATGTCGTCAGTGGTCGGAGCGACCGCCGAACGACAGCGCCGTGATGCGGGTGCCCCAGTTGGCCAGCGCCGTGCGCGTGCGGCCGCAGCTCCCCAATGCACCGGAGAGGTACTGGGGCAGCGTGCAGCTCTGCTCGATCGACTCGTTGGCGAGCCACAGGGTGTCGCCGTCCATCGCCGCTGCCCCGTAGTCACCCCAGCGCGTGCGGGGCGGGTCACCGACGAACGCGGCGTAGCCGGTGAAGCCGTCGTGGGGACCCTTGCCCTCTGACGCGATCTTCACCACGCCCTTGTCGCTGTCGTCCGACACGATCACGTACCCCGCGCTCGGGAACCGGTCGGGGCCGCTGACGGTCACACCCATCACGACCTTGCCGCCCGAGGTGAGCCCGAGCGACGGGTAGGTGATGTCGTTGCCGTCGGATGCGACGTAGCCCGACTCCTCGGTCTTGGCCTCGAGCCGACCCTTCTCGTTGCCCACTTCGACGGCGAGGTAGAGCACGCCGGCGCGGTGGCCGTCGCCGACCTTGGCGCCCTTCACGTCGACCGCGGTGCCCAGCGAGCCCCAGATCTTCCCGTCGGCGTACACCGTCTGCTGCATGCGCGTGTCACCGGCGTCGAGGTGCGACAGGGTCTCCAAGCGGGCAGGCTTGGCGCCGAAGAACAGCTGCCAGCAGTCGACACCCGGGCCCAGCAGACCCGACCGGTCGTTGAGGCAGTCGCGAAGTGGTGCCGGCCCGTCCTTCTGCTCGGCCTTGGGCGGGATCGCGTAGGTGTCACCCTTGATGAGCTTGTTGGTGAGCACCGGGTTGGGTGAGGCCGAGTCGAGCGAGCGCGTGTTGCTCATGGCCCACACGCCGATGCGGTCCTCGCTGGCGGCGGTGTTGCCCGTCTCGGAGCCGTCGCCCAGGGTGGAGCTCAGGAAGTACTCGGTGCCGTTGGCCTCACGCGACGCCTTGCCGGCGGGCGAGATGGCCGGCCACACGGTGAAGCTGCGGAACGGGCCGAGCGGCGGGCTCTCGAACTGCACGACCTGCGGGGCCGACGTTCCTGCCGCCAGCGCACGCTTGGAGATGGCGTAGATCTGGGCGCCGGTGTAGGCGGCACCGCCGTTGGTGCCGTCGCCGAACAACGAGTACTCGTTGGTCGTGATGAAGAACCCGTTGCGATCAGCGCCGATGTGCGGGTAGTCGCCGAAGCAGAACTTCAGATCACAGCCGTGGTTCGGCGTGCCGTCGGTGCCGTCGTTCTGGATCGGCAGCCGGTACAGGAACCAGCCCCCCGTCGGGTCCGAGCTCTTGCTCACGGCGATGTCGAGCGTGTTCTTGCCCGTCAGGTCGCCGCTCACCGGATCCTGGCCCAGGTTGTCGGCCACCACGAAGAAGCGCCCGGTGTCACTGTCGTAGTGGCACACCGGGTCGAAGATGTTCGCGCCGAACGGTCCGGCCGGCCGGACGAACGCCGACGGATAGCCGAGGAACCTGTTGAGCGACACCGTCGGCGTCGCCGGTGCACCCGACTTCGTGTAGACCCGCACGGCGGTGTTGACGACCTCGAGCACGTGACCGGGCCCGACGCACAGGGCCTGGTCGGGCGGCTCGCTCGAGAACTGGTTGCCGCCGTCGGCCAACCGCTGATCGCGATGGTTCAGTCCGGCGAACGTCAGCTTCATCTCCGGCCCGGCCGGCTTGACGCGGCTGCCCTCGACGCGCACGCCGGGACCGCCCTCGTCGTGCTGGGCGCCGCCCTCCTCGCGGCCGCCGCCGACCGGCAACTCGGGACTCGACAACCCTTCGGCTCCGGGTGCGCTGATCAGCGCCGAGAGGTTCACGGACCCGGCGGGTACGAGCTGGCGGCCGGCCCCGGCGGCCGCAGCGGAGCCGGCCGTCGACACGGCCAACCCTCCCCCGAGCAGCGCCAGGACCGCGGCGACGAATGGACGTCTCATCCTTGCTCCCTCATCTCGTCAGGGAGAGGCCGGGTTCTTATCGAATCCCACCCCTCGACATGAACTGAGGCGAAGGTAGAGCACCGATCGTGGCCGGGGGAACGGGCGAAGTGGCTCATTGCCACAGCCCCTCACGGGGTGTAGGACGAGCGTCCGACGTCGTGGCCGGTCCGGCCACGGTCCGGCCACGGTCCGGCCACGGTCCGTCCCCGCCGGCCGCACTCGGCGATGATGATCGGGTGAGGCACCCATGACCGAACCGGCCCTGCCGGCCGACCAGCGACCGGTCGACCACTCCCCTGTCCACACCACCGACCTGCCCGACACCCCGACGCGCGACCGGAACATCCCGGCCACCGCGTGGGTGGAGGCCCCACGCGAGGCGCTGGTGCTCGGCGACGACCTGCCCGGGCGACCGACGGCCATGTACAAGCGGCGCATCAAGCGCTGGCTCCTGTGGCGGGCCGGCCCGGCCACCGGCGGCGACGCCCGCTACCTCGCGGTGGCGGCCGACGCGCTCGACCTGCAGTACGTGTTCCGGCTCACCCCCGACGGCGACGGCGAGGGCGCCGGGCCGTCGGGCGCCGTGCACGACCGCTTCCGCACGTGGAAGGAAGACCTGCGCGACCACCCCTGAGACCAGGGCGACGCGCCGTTGTCAGCGGGCGGCGGCCACCGCCCGGGCGGCGTCCACCACGCCGGCACCGTAGGCCTCGGCATCGGCGATGGCCCGCCCACCCAGGTGGCAGTAGCCGCTCGGGCAGGCCACGCCGGTGCGGTCGCCGGGCGAGGTGTCGGTGGCACTCAGCGCCGGGGTCGTGTTCGTGGCCGACGCCGCGTTGGCCACGAGCACCTCGACCACCGCCGCCGGCCGGCCCCGCAGCGACCGGTTGGTCGCCACGATCAGGGCGGCCACCGCGGCCACGTGAGGTGCGGCCATCGACGTGCCCTGGATGGTCGTGTAGCACTGGTCGGGGTAGCCGACGCCGACGTGGGTGAAGCACGGGATGTCGAACGCCGCCCAGTTCGACGTGATGGAGAACGCACCGAAGGCGGCGAACCCGTCGGCGCGTGTCCACGGGAAACCCCATGTGCCGCCGCCGTCGGCCGCGGGCACGTTGAACTTGCGGGCCCCACCGGGCGCGGCGATGTCGATGCGCGGCCCGTAGTTCGAGTAGTAGGCGAGCTGATCGGTGCGACCGACGCCGCTCGGCTGGTGCCGATCGGTCGAGGGCTTGCACACGGCGTCCAGATCGCCGACGGCCACCCGGCAGCCGCGCGCCGACGGCGCCACCACGTTGTTGGTCGCCGCCACCGTCATCACGCCGGTCACGCCACCGGGCACCGAGTACCGCCCGAACAGATCGTCGAGCACCTCGCCCGGCGCCGCGAGCTGACCGTGGCTCAGCACCCGCCCACCGGCACCGAGGCGCACGTGCTCGTTGCCGGCCGAGGCCACCACCAGCGTGCCCTTGCTGCGGGCGTAGGCGACCACGTCGGCATACGTGCGGTACAGCGCGTCCTGCTCGGGATCGGTGCGATCGAGGTACCCGCCGAAGGCGATGCTGACGACGTCGACACCGTGGTCGGCGGCGTACACGAGTGCGCCGAGGATGGCGTCGTCGGCGGCCGCGCCGCACCACTGCGAGATCTTCAGGTCGAGCAGCTGCACCTCGGGGGCGATGCCGTTCACGCCGACCCCGTCGAGGTTGGCGGCGATGGTGCCCGCCATCCACGTGCCGTGGCCGTTCCAGTCGCCGGTCACCGGCCCGCCGTAGCGGGCGGCGAGGTCGGCGTCGGTCTCGCCGTAGGCGTCGCGGCACACCGCCGGGTCCGACAAGTCGACCTGGCCGGCCAGGCGGCCCTGCAGTTCCCGGTGCGTCGGGTCGAGGCCGGTGTCGACCACCGCCACGGTCACGCCCCGACCGCGCGTCACCGTGTTGGCCCGCGCCGCGCCGATGCGGTCGAGGTTCCACATGAGCCCCGACCGCGACGACGCCGGGTCGGCCGCACCCAGCGAACGGCGTTCGAGCCCCGGGCCGATCGGTACCGCCGGGCCCTCGGGACGGCTGAGCATGCGCGGCCCGGAGCGGGCCAGGGTCGCCACCCCCGCGTTGCCGGCCAGCACGTCGGCGGCGGCACCGGACAGTTCGACCACCAGACCCTGGACGGGACCGAGGTCGTCGTCGACCACGGCACCGGACGCCCGCAGCTGCGAACGCAACGCGACCAGGTCGGCCGGCGACGAGGCCCGCACCACGTAGCGACCGGCGGGTCGGGCCGGGCGGGCAGTGGCCGGGGGCGCAGCCACGGGCAGGACGGCGGTCACGACACCGGCGACGATGGCGGCGGCCAGCCCGATGCAGGGGCGGAGACGCAGACGGAGCATGGGAGCGACCTCTCGGTTGGCGCGAACGGTGCGACCCGACCCCCGTCGCGACAGTGGGGGCCGACCCCTGCTGGATCGGCCCCGAGAGCGCCGGTTCAAGACGATTCCTTGAAACGGCGAGCGGGTCACCGTGACACCTGTCTCCGTATTTCCACTATCGCCGTAGTGCTAATACACTTGTCTCCGTGGCCGAGGAGCTCTTCCGCATCGAGGGCGTGCACGCCCGCCCCACCCCCGACGAGACCGGCACCGCTCCGGTCGGCGAGATCCTGCGCGGCGTCGACCTCACGGTCGCCGGCGAGGTGCACGCCGTCATGGGGCCCAACGGGTCGGGCAAGTCGACCCTGGCCAGCGTGCTGCTGGCGTCCCCCGAGTACGAGGTGACCGCCGGTCGCCTCCTCTACAAGGGCGACGACATCACGGGCTGGCCCACCGACGTGCGGGGCAAGGCCGGCATGTTCCTCGGGTTCCAGTACCCGCAAGAGATCCCGGGCGTCTCGGTCATCCAGTTCCTGCGCCAGGCCCTGTCGGCCCGCAAGGGCATCGACCTGTCGGTGCTGGAGCTGCGGCTGTCGATCATGGAGTGGATGGCCCGCCTGGGCATGGACCGCTCCTTCGCCGACCGCTACCTGAACGAGGGCTTCTCGGGCGGCGAGAAGAAGCGCAACGAGGTCCTGCAGATGGCCATCCTGGAGCCCGAGCTGGCCGTGCTCGACGAGACCGACTCGGGCCTCGACATCGACGCGCTGCGCGTCGTGGCCGCCGGCATCAACGAGGTCCGCCGCGACCGCCCGTCGCTCGGCGTGGTGCTCATCACCCACTACCGCCGCCTGCTCGACGAGGTGCAGCCCACCCACGTGCACGTGCTCATCGAAGGTCGCGTCGTGGCGTCGGGCGGCATGGAGCTGGTCGACCGCGTGGAGGCCAGCGGGTACGAATCGTTCCGGAGCGCCTGAGCCGTGACGTTCGACGCCGCCGCCATCCGCAAGGACTTCCCGATCTTCGAGCGCACGGTCGGCGGCGCGCCCATCGTGTACCTCGACTCGGCCAACTCGTCACAGAAGCCCCGGGCCGTCATCGACGCCATGAGCCACTTCATGGAGCACGACTACGCGCCGGTGAACCGCAGCGCGTACCGCATGGCCGCCGAGGCCAGCGACGCCTACGAGGGAGCCCGCAGCAAGGTCGCCCGCTTCGTCAACGCCGCCACGGCCAACGAGATCATCTTCACCAAGAACGCCACCGAGAGCCTGAACCTGGTGGCCCGGGCGTGGGGCGGCGCCAACCTGGCCGCCGGCGACGTGGTGGTGCTCACGCACATGGAGCACCACGCCAACATCGTGCCGTGGCACCAGCTCGCGGCCGAGCGCGGCATCGAGCTGCGCTGGGTTCCGCTCACCACCGACGGCCAGCTCGACCTCACCGACCTCGACCGGTTGCTCGATGGCGCCAAGGTGTTCGCCTTCACCGCCATGTCGAACGTGCTCGGCACGCTCACCCCGGTGCGCCGCCTCACCGATGCCGCCCACGCCGCCGGCGCGCTGGCGTTGGTCGACGCCTGCCAGTACGTGCCCCACAACCGCACCGACGTGCAGGCCATGGGTGCCGACCTGGTGGTGTTCAGCTCGCACAAGCTGTGCGGTCCCACCGGCATCGGCGCGTTGTGGGGACGCGAGGCGCTGCTCGACGCCATGCCCCCGTTCCTGGGCGGCGGCAACATGATCCTCGACGTCCGCCTCGACGGCTTCACCCCGGCCGAGCTGCCGGCCAAGTTCGAGGCGGGCACGCCACCCATCGTGGAGGCCATCGGCTTCGGCGCCGCCATCGACTACCTGCAGGGCATCGGCATGGCCAACGTGCGCCAGCACGAGATGAGCCTCACGCGCTACGCCCTCGACACGCTGCAGGCCCGCCTGGGCGACCAGATCCACATCTACGGCCCCGACGACGTCGAGGTACGCGGCGGCGTGTTCAGCTTCGCCCTGGGCGACGTGCACCCCCACGACGTGAGCCAGGTGCTCGACGAGTCGAACGTCTACGTGCGCGCCGGCCACCACTGCGCCAAACCGCTCATGCGGGTCCTGGGCGTGAACGCCACGACGCGGGCGAGCATCTACCTGTACAACGACACCCACGACATCGACGCCCTGGCCGACGCCCTCGAGCGCGCCGGGGCCATGTTCACGTTCTGAGGAGAGCTCCCCATGCCCGGCTTGGAAGACCTCTATCGAGAGATCATCCTCGATCACTACCGCAGCCCCCGCAACCGCGGCGAGCTACCCACGCCGCCGGCCCACATGTCCGAGGGCTTCAACCCGCTCTGCGGTGACGAGATCAAGGTGTACCTGGACGTGCACGACGGCGTCGTCGCCGACATCCGCATCGCCGGGCAGGGCTGCTCCATCAGCCAGAGCTCGGCATCGATGATGTCGGCCGCGGTGAAGGGCAAGACCGTCGCCGAGGCCCGCCAGCTGCTGGCTGCCTTCAAGGCCATGATGAGCATCCACGAGGCCGGCCTGGACGGCGAGGACGACGACGCGCCGGCCGCGCCCGTCGTGAAGCTCGGCGATCTGGAGGCGTTGCGGGGCGTGGTGAAGTTCCCGGTGCGCATCAAGTGCGCCACCCTCGCCTGGAACACGCTCAGCAACGGACTCGATGAGTCCACCGTCGCCGCCGACGCCTGAAGGGTCGTGCCGGTCTTGCCGCGTCCTTGACACTTTCCCCCGACTGCACACCGATTTAGCTCAGGCTTATTCACCCGGCGTGGTTGTTAGACCACGCTTAGGGAAGTTTCCGCAATCGAGAGCCCACCCCGGTCAAGGACCAGAAGAACCCGCGTCAAGCTCCTCTCCATCGGCGATGCGAACGCAGCGCCCCGACGTGAGGAGCTCCCATGAGCGCAGCGAGCAAGATGACCGCAGCCGTGACGATGGTGGCGTCGTCGGTGGCCCTCACCAGCCCCGCCTTCGCCGCCAGTGCCGATGCCGGCCTCGGCACCCATGCCGACCTCGTGCACGGCATCCAGTACTCGGGCACGGCCGCCGCCACCATCGTCGGCGTCGGCCTCACCATCCGGCTGGTGAGCCGCTACCGGCGCAGCGTGTGGCGGCGCAACTGGGTGCTGCGCCAGTGCGGGCCGGTCTCCTTCGACCGCACCACCGCGCCGACCTGGTCGGCGCCCTCGGTGCTGATGCCGGGCCAACGCCCCATGTCCAGTGCCGTCCACCGCAGCGCGACCACGCTCTGAGCCGGGAGGTACACGTTCGACCGCGCCCATCTCTCCCTCTGACTCACGCACGATGCCCCCGGATCTCCGCCCGGGGGCATCGGCGCGTCCGACCACCGGGCGCCGGGTACCCGGTACGCTCCGCGGACATCTCGCGTGCCGCGTCCGCGTCGCGGTCCGCCCCTGAACGCCGAGGCGCGCCATCCCCGAACTCCGCCCCACCGCCCTGACCATCGACGCCCGACCGAACCCGTTCTCGCTCCCCCCGGAGCGAACCGCCGTGATCGTGGTCGACATGCAGAACGACTTCGGGCACCCCTGCGGCATGTTCGGCCGGGCCGGCATCGATCTGACCGGCATCCAGGGCACCATCGAACCGATCGCCCGTTTGCTCACCGCCGTCCGCCGAGCGGGGATGCCCGTCGTCTACCTCAAGATGGCCTTCCACGCCGACCTGAGCGATGCCGGCGCACCCGGAGCGCCGAACTGGCTGAAGCACCAACCGATGGGGGTGGGCGACACCGTCGTCGCGCCCGACGGGCGTGAGAGCCGCGTCCTCGTGCGCGACACGTGGAACACCGACATCGTCGAGGGTCTCGAGCCCGAGGACGCCGACATCGTCGTCTACAAGCACCGCTTCAGCGGGTTCTTCGAGACCGGGCTCCACGCCACGCTGCAGGACCTCGGGATCACACACCTCATCGTCACCGGGTGCACGACCTCGGTGTGCGTGGAGTCGACGGTGAAAGACGCCATGTTCCGCGACTACCACTGCCTCGTGCTCGAGGACTGCGTGGCCGAGGCCATCGGCGCCGGTGCGCCCCGCACGAACCACGAAGCATCCCTGCTCGTCCTCGAGCTGCTGGTCTCGTGGATCTCCACGTCCGACACCGTGGTGAGCGCGCTCGAGTCTGCTGTCGTGATCGTCGACCGGTCGTAGCCGCACGGCCGACCGGCACGTCCGTCACGCCGCTCACCGCCCACCGAGCTGCTCGCGCAGCGACTCCAGGTACGGCAGCGCACGGAGGTCTTTGGGCCGGTTGGCCGCGGACTCCGACATGCGCAACAGGCGACGGATCTGGCCGATGTCGACACCGCGCTCGTCCTCGTTCGGGGGCAGCTCGTCCACACGTTCAGTGTACGACGCACCAATGCTGTCAGCGCGAGGGCAGCGCCTCCACCACCACGGTCCGGTACGGATCGGAGAGCCTCAACATGTCGTCGGGATCGCCGGTCAACACCACTCCGCCACCGGCCTCGACGGCGATCGCCACGACATGAGCGTCGGCGAGGTCTTCGGATCCGGCACCTGCGGCCGCGAGGACCGCGCCGACAAGGCGCGCCAACACGCGATCCGTGTCTCGGAGCAGGAGGGACTGTTCCTCCCGGGACAGGAGTGCGTCGACCAACTGGTTGCGTCCGCCGCCTCGATACAACTCGGCGAGGACCACCGTCGGCACGACGACGTCGCGTCGGAGCCGCGAGGCAGCAGCCATCGCTTGGCGGACTCGTCGCTTGGCCGGGCCATGTGCGCCAGCGAGCGCGTCCAGCGCCCGTTGGTCGAGCACGACCCTCATGCACGACCGCCGAGGAGCCGCATGAATCGCAAGATCTCGGCCTCATCGGCGACCGTGTCGATCGGGCCGTCCGACTCGTCGAGGCGGGCGAGCAACATCTCGAGGGCCCGTTGCCGGCGACGACGCTCGACCTCGGCCCTGACCGCGTCGTTGACCTGTGACGACAGGCCTTCGACATCGCTGGCCAACTCGGCGATCAGCTCTTCGTCGAGCGAGAGCGACACCTTGCGCTTCGTGGTGGTCATACCTAAATGCTACCAAGGTAGGATGACTGCGTCAACGACGCCCCGGAGCGAAGGTCTCACCTGGCCAGATCAGATGCCACGCATCGACGAGAGCGCCGGGTCTTCGTGATCGGCGCAGACTTGTGAGGTGACCGACATGTCCAAGACCCCCACCCGCGACGACATCGACGACTTCATCGACTCGATCGATCCCGCCACGACGCGCAATGCCCGCCACCTGCGCAAGATCGCCCAGGCCCGGGATGCCCTCGAGGCAGCCGAACAGAACCTCCAGGCTGCCGTCAACGAGGCGAGGGCCGCCGGTGACTCCTGGACGATGATCGGTATCGCATTGCGAACGTCGAAGCAGAACGCTCACCGCAAGTTCGCAGGGAATGACCTCGCCGGCTGAGCGATCACGGCAGACAGCGGTCCACACCTCGTCGTACTGCAGCAGGTCGGGGTCGATGAACACGCGCAGGTGTGTGGCGTGCCCGAACGGCGGCACGCCGCCGGTGGCTTCTGCAGCCCGAACCCTCAGTGGTCGCCGAGCTCGTCCCTCAGCGACTCGAGGTAGGGCAGCGCCATCTGATCCTTGGGACGATTGGCGGCACGCTTCGAGTCGATGATGTCGTCCAGGCTGGCGACGACCACGTTCAGGCCATCGCTCACTTCCTCCTCGGTGGCGGCCAACCGCCATCCATCGAACCCTCCGGCGCGGCCGGCCGGCACGAACGTGAGATCCATCTCACCGAAGTCGGTGACGAGGTTCAACATCAGTGGCATGTTCGCGAGGAACGGACCGTCCAACGGTGCCGACACCGGCTCGTCCTCGGTGCGGATCTTCGCCCCCATTCGCCGCAAGGCGCGGCCGAGCCGATCGAGGTTGGCGGCTGATCGAGAGGGAACGATGTCGATGTCGCGCGTCGGCAGCGATGAGCCACGGATCACCGAAGCAAAGCCGCCGACGACGACGTACTCGACACCCTCGTCGTTCAAGATCGTGCAGATCGCAACGGGGTCGAACATCAGCCTGCCCCAGGGTCGCGGGCTCGGCGAGCATGATCCTGAACGCCGATCAGGACATTGGCAGCTTCGACCATCACCCGCACGCGTTCCTTGACCGGGAGCCGGAGTTGCGCACGGATCTGACCGATGTCGACCCCTCGCCAATCCTCGAGCGGCGACGTGCTCTCCATGCCCGGAGTGTAGGTGCCGAACACGTCGTTCCACGTGCCCGCCGCGGCCCACACCTCGTCGTACTGCAACAGGTCGGGATCGATGGACACCCGCCGGTGGGCGGCGTGGCCGAACGGCAGCATGCCGACGATGAGCTTCTGAAGCCGGGAATCAGTGCAACAGGCGGTCCTCGAACGGATAGTCGTTCATGATCTCGACACCGGTCTCGGTGATGAGCAGTTGGTCCTCCAACTTCACACCCTGACCGCTGCTGGCGGAGCCGATGTAGCTCTCCACGCAGAACACCATGCCCGGCTCGAACACGTCGTCCAAGGGGTAGGGCACGCCAGGGGTGTGGAACGGGAGGTTCGGGAGCTCGCCGATCATCCCGAGGCCATGACCCACGCAGTAGTAGCGACTGGACTGGTGCTCTTCGGGCACCGGCCACGCCTTGCGGGCGACCTCCTCGAAGGTCACGCCCGGACCGATGAGCGAAGCGTTGTGACGAAGCTGGTCGCACGCCCTGCGGTACAGCGCCCGCTGCTCCGGGGTTGCGGGCCCGTCGCCGGCGAGAAAGGTCCGCGAGAAGTCTACCGAATAGCTCTCGAAGGCGATCGCGTCGGTGTCGAGGCACACCAGGTCGCCGTCGGCGATCACGCGTGTGCTGCACTCCTGGAAGTAGGGGAACGTGTTCGGGCCGCTCTCGAGCAGTCGCGTCACGACGAACTCTCCATGGCCAGCCACGAGTGCGCCCACGAATCGGCTCCAGACGTCGATCTCCGTCATGCCGGGTCGCAGCGCGGCCTGCATGTCCCGTACGGCGTTCACGGTGCGGCGCGAGGCCTCTCGCATGTACGCGATCTCCAGAGGCAGCTTCACCCGTCGAACACGGCTCATCAGCGCATCGGCATCCGTGATGGCGAAGCCCTTCGACCGCAGCGCATCGACCGCGACGAACGGGAAGCTGTCGATGGCCAGCCCGCCCACCTCCCCGAGGTGCTCCCGGACGATCGCCGCGATCTCGCCCGCCATCGCGGCCGCCTCGCTCGCCGGCGAGCCGTTGCTGCTGACGTGGCTCAGACCGCGGGCGATGCGCACCTCGTCGATGGTCGGTAGGCCCTTCGCCAGGTGCTCGCCACCGACGTAGTCGAACAGGATCACCGGACCCTCGGCGAACACCAGCAGGTAGCGGGCGGGAACGCACAGGTTGAACACCGTCATGTTCGTGGCGCCGGTGGCATACAACACGTTGAACGGGTCGCGCGCCAACATCACGGGAACATCGAGCGCGGTCATGAACCGCCGGGTGTTCGCCAGCCTCTGAAGGTAGAGGTCGTGCCTGCAATGCAGGCTCTCGAGATCGAGGTCGAGCAGCATGCTCGGACCATAGCGAGCACGCGGCCGGCCCCGCCTCGGCGCCGTCCACCGGGAGCCGAAGTTGGCTCAGCCTTCTTCAGGTCGACGACCAGGCCTTCGCTGGCATCGACCAACGCCTGCGGTGAGATGCCGAACACGTCGTTCCACGTGCCCGCGGCGGCCCACACCTCGTACTGCAACAGGTCCGGATCGATGAACACCCGCAGGTGGGTCCCGTGACCAAACCGGGGGCACGCCGCCGATGTCGGACGCGATCCTGGCGCAGCGTCAACCTTCGAGCGACGTCAGCGCCGCGTCGAGTTCGTCGAGCGCGAGCGACACCGCCTCGTCGAACGACAACGATCGTCCCCTGGCCATGGCTGCAGCGCACCAGTCCAGCGACGGCTCGGCCCGGTCGAAGACCTCCTGGCCGGGATCACCGTCGTGGAGCACCGCGCCGTAGGCGGGCTCCCGGGTGTACGTCGCCAGTGCGAGCGCGGGTGCTTGCCGACCAACCACGTCGAGCATCCCAGCGGCACGGGCGAGCGCGCATTGAACCCAAACATGGCGACCAAGCCGACGCATCCCAACCAGGAGCTGGCGGATCTCACGCAGGCCGGCCGCCCGATCGATGTCGAAGCGGAGCACGGCGCGCAGGAGATGAGCCTGGTGGTAGGTAATGCCCCGCTGTCGCCAATGCGTCTGCAGCACGGCGATCTCTTCGACCAACCGTCGAGCCGTATCCCGGTCGCCCTCGCGCAGGGCGCGCTCGATCAGGTGCAGCCGGAGGATGGTGCCGCCCAGCACGGGTCGACGGTCGGCCCACTCGACCATGACCTGCGACGGTTCGGGAAGCTCGCCGCGGAGCGCCGCTGTGAGCATCAGCATGGACTCGCTCGACACCTGCGCCTTCGGGTTCATGGCGCGGGAGAGTCGCACGAGCTCGACGGCGCTGGCATGCCACTCCTCCAGCGATGCCGGTAGCCAGCACCGGGCGTAGACCGTCCACCAGCTGGCGCCGCCCAGCGCGACGTGCCGGTGGAACACCGCAGCGTCGAGCCGCAACGCGGCGGCGAGCGCCGCCTGCCCACGGGCGTCACACCGGAGGTCTTCGTCGACTCCGGCGACACCGTCGGTGGCGTCGGCGGCGTCGGCCACCCAGAACCCGACCTCGGCCACCAGGTACACCAGGAAGAGGAACGCCAGCGGCACCGTCAGTTCGAGCGCGAGCGTGACCTGGCGGGTGGCGAGCGCATGCCGCACCGCCGCTCGCAGGTTGTCGAGCTCGACGAGCACGCTGTCGAGGCGATCTTCGGTCTCGTCGATGTCGAAACCACCCCTCTCGCGTACGAGCTCGCCGAAGTAGCGGGCGTGGCCGTCGGCGACGACGGCGATGCCGTCGCCGAGGTGTTGGCGGCCGACCGACCGAAGCGGCACGAGCATTCGGTAGCGCGTGCTTCGCTCGCCCACCTCGGCCGAGAGCATCGATGTCGCGACGAGCCGGTCGAGCTCGTCGTCGAGGTCGGTACCATCGATGCCGGCGCCGGCGGCCACCGCGGCGGCCGCAGCGCGATCGAACGTGCCGGGGAAGATCGACAGCCGGTCGAAGACGAGGCGCGTCGGACGGTCGAGCGCTTCGTAGGACCCGTCGATGGCGGCACGCATGGTGCGATGCCGTGCCGGCGCGCGGCGCGGCGTTCCCGCCTTCAGGTCGCCCAGCCGCCGAAGGTGCTCGGTGATCTCGGCGGGCGACATCGACCGGACCCGCGCCGCCGCGAGTTCGATGGCGAGCGGCATCCCATCGAGCTCTCCGCACAGCCCGGCGACCGCATCGGGAGCGAGGGCCGCCGTCGCGTTGACGGCCCGGGCCCGATCGAGGAACAGCGCCCGCGCCGCGTCAGCAGGCAGCGGACCGACCACCTGCACGTGCTCGCCGTTGATACCCAACGGCTCCCGGCTGGTGACGAGCAGGCGCAGCGAAGGGCAGAGCGCGAGCAGGTCGGCCGCGAGCTCGGAGACCTTGTCGAGCAGGTGCTCGGCGTTGTCGAGCACGAGCACCAGCGCGCGGCTTCCGATGGCGTCGACCACCATCGACCGCCGCGGCCGGTCGTCGGCCATCACGCCCATCGTCGTAGCCAGCGCGTCGTCGACGCCCTCCGGACCCTCCACCACGCTGAGATCAACGAACACGGGCGCCTCGGCACCGTGCAGCTCGCCCATCGACGCAACGGCCAGACGGGTCTTCCCGATGCCGCCCGGACCGACGATCGTGACGAGACGTCCAGCGCTGACGGCGGCGACGACGCTGCGCCGGTCGGCCTCGCGCCCGACGAACGATGTGAGATGCACGGGCGTCGTCGCTCGGCCGGGTGGAGGAGCCGCACGGGCCGACGGCTCCGACGATGGCACCGTCTGGGCGAGGATCTCGGCTTCCAACGCTCGCGCCGCCGGGCTCGGCTCCAGGCCGAGCTCCTCGGCCAGGTGCTCGCGCAGGTCGGCGTAGGCCCGCAAGGCTTCGGCCTGGCGCCCACTGGCGTAGAGGGCGCGCATGAGGTGCATCCGCAGCTCTTCGCGTAACGGGTGGTGCCGCACGAGCACCTCGAGCTCGCTGGCGACCTCGCGGTGCCGGCCGAGCCGTAGCTCGGCCCCGATGCGCTCCTCGAGGGCGCCGAGCCGTACGGATTCGAGCCGCTGGGCCTCGACGAACACCGGCTCCACGTCGGTCAGACCGTCGTAGGGCGCACCGCGCCAGCAGGCGGATGCTTGCGCGAGCGACGCGACGGCTTCGGACCACTCGTTCCGCCCCATGTGGGCGCGAGCGGCGGCCACGAAGCGGTCGAACCGTTCGACGTCGGTGCGAACCGACCGGTGCAGCCGGTAGCCGCGCTCGACCGTCTCGACGACGGCCACGTCGCCCACCGCCGCCGCCAACGAGCGCCGGAGCTGGCTCACGTTGTTCTGCAGCACGGCTCTCGTGTCGCCCGCCGTTCCTCCGGGCCAGAGCGCCTCGGCCAGCGCGCCAGCCGACACGACCTCGCCGCGATGCACCACCAGCACGGCCAGCAGCTGGCGCTGCCGCCGGCTCGGCACGGCGATCACGGCCGAGCCGTCGGTGAGCTCGAGCGGGCCGAGGACCCGTACCTCGACGCTCACGGCCCGCTCTCGCCCGCTCGAACCGCCGAGAGCGCCACGAGACCGCGGCGAGAGCGACGTGCCGGACGGTGGTGCCAGGACGACCGACCGGCCGTCGCCGAAAGGAACCGCCATGAACCGTCAGCCCCGCTCCTCCTCCCCGTCACACCGCCACCCCCTCGGGGTCCTGGCCGTCGTGCTCGGGACCATGGCACTCGTCGCCGCGACCCCTCCGACCGCCGGCGCCGCCCCGGCACCGGTCGGCGGGCCGACCGGCTCGGGCTGGATGGGCGTGTACGAGGCGCCACCGTTCGCCGAGCCTGCCGCGCACGATGCGGGCTGGAGCGGCGTCGTCGAGCTGCCGCCGCTCGTCGAGCTCTGACCGCGATCGGATGCACCGAGTGCCGTCGCCCACCGGACCCCCTATGCAACGAACGCTAGCGCAGCGTCGGCCCGGGCCGTCGCGGGCACCGCCCTCGGCGGCCCCGGCCACGGTGCGCCCCAAACAGGTCGGGGTCGATGAACGCCCGCAGGTGGTTAGCGTGCCCGAACGGCGGCACCCCAACGTTGGCATCTGAACCTCGCGATGTCAGCGGCCGAGCGCAGCGATGAACGTGTCCCCGTCGATGCCCGCTTGCCGCAGGATCCCGCCCAGTGTTCCGCGCTTGATCTCCCGATGGAGCGGTACCACGCAACCGACGGAGCCACGGCGCAGCATCACATGGCTGCCACGTTGGCGGGCGACGACGAAGCCAAGGTGCTCCCGCGCACGGACGGCCTCAGTCCCAGAGACGTGAGGGAGTTCAGGCAACGTCGGCGATGTGGAACGTCGTGACGACAGGCCGCTCACCACGCGGCAAAGGGAACTCCTCGAGGTACAGAGCAGTGGCTTCCGCCAGATTGCTCACGGCCTCCTCCTGCGTTTCACCTTCCGAGGTGGTGCCCGTCTCAGGGTTCAACGCGCTGAACCCACCCTCGGGCGCAGCCCAGAGAACTGCTGTCAGTTCGACGGCGTCGCCGGGGCCGGCCATGGACCCATTGAACCGCCCTCGGCCGGCAATCGCAAGGATCGACGAACATCGCGACGATCCGACCGCCGATCACCCGGGCCTTCTCACATCGCCTTGCAGGCGCTACCCCGAACGCCGCAGGGATGGTCTCGCTCAGCCCACGACCCCGACAGTGACTCACACTTGCATCAGATGATGCTGCTGTGAATCACGTGATGCAGAGTAGAATCGCCGTTGGAGGCGCGCCATGATCTTGAGCCGACCGCTGGAAGACCTCATCTCGCCCGACAAGGCCATGATCTTGACGGTTCTCGAGCGCACCGGTCAGCCCCTCACCGGCCGAACGATTGCGGCGCTGACGGGGACCGTGAGCCAGTCGACCACGAGTCGTCTGCTCATCGAGCTTGGACGGGCGGGGCTTGTCGTGAAGGTTCCCGGTGGCTACGAGATCAACCGCGACCATCTCGCCTACCGAGCGCTCGAGTCCCTCCTGGGCGCCCGTGACGAGCTGCAACGCCGGGTTGCGCAGGATGTCGCCCAGTGGGATGCGCCGCCGCTCTCCGTGGTCCTGTTCGGCTCCGCTGCCCGGCGGCAGGAATCACGGCACAGTGACATCGATCTTCTGGTGGTCCGTCCGGCAGCAGTCGCGTTTGATGACACTCGCTGGGCAGCAGACGTCGCGAACCTGTCGGAGCGCGTCAGCCGTTGGTGTGGCACACCGTGCGAAGTACTCGAGTACTCGCCCAGCGAACTCGCCGAACTACAGCGCAGCAATGACCCACTGATCGTGTCGCTGACTCGCGATGGCATCACCTTCACGGGCGTCGGCCTCGACGCTCTTCTCGGGACGGTCCCCGGATGACGCTGCTCGAGGCCGCACGCGGTCATCGCTGGCATCAACGCCAAAGATGAACTCCGCAAGGCCGGAAAGATCGGAGCCGATCTCGCTACGACGCTTGACCGGCTGCTGAAACCGAAAACGAAATCGCAGTACCAGTCCTTGTCGATGGTCATCAAGGACGCCGAAACAGCGGTCAACCAGGCAGTCCGCCTGGTCGATGCGGCCTCACGCGTCGTCCCCAGCGCAGGCTCCGGTGATCCCGGCGACTGAGGCGTTCGTCGAGGCCGGCCGCGTTCACACCACGACCGTCCGCCGTGCCGTCGGCGGCGATTGTGCAGGGGACGTCGACTGGCGTCCGGTCGGGAAGACCGGCACCATCGAGATCGGCATCTGGCTGCCGCCCGCGCATCGAGGTCACGGCGTCGGCACCGAAGCCCAACGTCAGCTCGTCGAGTACCTCTTCGCCACGTCCCCAGTGCACCGTCTGCAGGCGGGACCGAGGCCGGCAACATCGCCGAGCAACGCGCCCTCGAACGCGTCGGCTTCCAGCGCGAAGGCGTGCTTCGAGGCATGTACTTCCGAGACGGCGAGTACCGAGACAGCGTCATGTACGGCCTGCTCCGCCACGAATGGACACGCCGATGATGGCTTCGTGACCCGCGAAGGCACTTCTGCGGGTCGCTTGGCGCGACTCCCGAGAACGGCGTTGCCGATGAGACCGGCCTGCTGCCGCCCCACAGCACTGCGACGTGTCGCGTCGTGCCATGGTCGGCCACTACGCCGAGTTACCTCCGAAGCTCGGTGACCACTCCGCCGCACACATCCGCGAGCACCTTCGGGTCTATTGCGAACACATCGTTCCACGTGCCCGCCGCGGCCCACACCTCGTCGTACTGCAGCAGGTCGGGGTCGATGAACACGCGCAGGTGCGTGGCGTGCCCGAACGGCGGCACGCCGCCGATCGGGAACCCCGTCACCGAGCGCACGGTGTCGGCGTCGACCCGGCCGCACTTCAGCCCGCCGGCGGCGGCTGCGAGCTTCTTCTCGTCGAGCTGGTTGGCCCCGCTCACGTACGACAGCACGACCTCGCCGTCCACCGCGAAGATGAGGCTCTTCACGATCTGACCCACCACCACGCCGATGGCGGCGGCGGCATCGACGGCCGTCTTGGTGCCCTCGGGGAAGCGCACCGGTTCGATGGTGAGCCCGCGGGCCCGACCTGCCTCGACCACGCGCGTCACGTTCGGGTGCACATCACTCATGCCGTCACTCCAAGGGCCTTCTGCGTGTGGGCCACACCGCCCGCCGCCACCAGTGCGACGGCGCCGGTGAATGACAGCACACCGGCCACCCAGTACGACAGCTCGTAGCCCGACTGATCGCGCAACCACCCGGTCAGGAACGGGCCCGCGGCCACGCCGATGGACACCACGAGCTGGTTCACCGAGTACAGGCGGGCGTACTCGCGCACGCCGAACGTCTCGGCGATGATCAACGGCTGCAGCATGAGCAGGTTGCCCACCGTGGCGCCGAACAGCACGGTCCACGCCAGCAACGCCGGCTTGCCGTGGGCGTGGGCCAGGCCGATGAGGGCCACACCCTGCGCGGCGCACAGCGCGGCGGTGAACGTGCCCAACGGCAACTTGGGGGCGATCACGCCGGCCAGCAGCCGGGCGCACACGCTGGCCAGCGCCAGCACCGACACGGCCAGCGCGCCGGCAGGCTTGTCGGCCCGCTCCTGGCCGAGCTTGGCCAGCTGAGCGATGCCACCGACCTGGGCGGCCATGATCGCCACGTAGCCCAGCGTGAAGGCGATGAAGAAGCGCGAGTGCCGCGCCTGCTCGTAGGAGGCGCCCTGACCCGCGGCGGCAATGGTCAGGCTCGACACAGCGTCGCCGTCGGGGGCCACACCCCGCGATGCGGGCGTGGGCCACAGGAACCAGGCGATGGCGATCACCACCACCACCCAGACCAACGCGATCAGCGGCGTCGTGGCGGCCAGGCCGTGCCTGTCGATGCGGCTCGCCGCCAGCTTGGTGAGCGTGAGGCCGCCGACGCTGAGCCCGGTCGAGGAGATCGACAGCGCCAGCGATCGCCGGCGGTGGAACCAGCGCGTGACCAACGTGGTGGCCGGCACCAGCCCGGTGGCGGCCCAACCGACGGCCAGCACCACGTAGACCGGGTACAGCTGCCACAGCGCGTGGACCCGACCGAGGCCGAGCATGCCCACGCCGGCCACGAGCGCGCCGCCCACCACGATCGGACGGGGGTCGTGGCGGGCGATGAAACGGGCGAGGAACCGCCCGGCCACCCCGCCGGTGATGAAGAACAGCGACGTGGCCAGCGACACCGATGTGGTCGAGAACCCCCGCTCGTCCACGAGGGCCCGCAGGTAGATGGCCAGGCCGTAGAAGCCCAACCCGGAGGAGACCAGGAGCAGGATGAACGTGGCCCCCACCACGATCCACCCCGGGAACACCCGCCGAGCGGGCACGGCCACGGTCGTCATGGGGGCTCTCTAGCAGCGCCGCACCGGCGAGAGCCAGCTCCCACTGGCGGCAAACGCTGCCAGTCCGCTACGACGAGCATCCGCGCCAGCACCCATCGAAGTGAGGCACGGTATGTGTCTGTTTGCGGCGACATCCCTCCAAGTGGAACCGTATGGCTTACGATCGACCGACTGTGAAGGCTGATGGCTGACCCACGAGACACCGCCAACCCGGACAGCCCCAGCGGGCGGGGCCCCTGGACGTTCCTGACCAACCACGCGCACGTGCTGGTCTGCATCGCCAACGACCGCTCGATGCGGCTGCGCGACGTGGCCGACCGCGTCGGCATCACCGAGCGGGCGGCCCAGAGCATCGTCGCCGACCTCGTGGCGGCCGGCTACCTCACACGGGCCCGGGTCGGGCGCCGCAACCAGTACGAGATCAACGACCAGCACCCGCTGCGCCACCCGGTGGAAGCGCACCGCACCATCGGCGGGCTGCTCGACTTCCTCACCTCGGGGCACGACGCCGGCGAGGACCGCGCCGCCCAGCCCGCCTGACCCGGGCCCGGTCGGTTCAGGCGAAGGGATCGGCGAACGGATCGGCCGCCGCCGTCGCCTTGGCCGCCGGCTCGGTCTCGTCGACGTCGCCGAAGGCGGCATAGCCGTCACGCTCGAGCTGCTCGGCCAGCTCGGGGCCACCGGAGGCCACGATGCGGCCCTTCACGAGCACGTGCACGTGATCGGGCCGCAGCTCCTGGAGCAGACGGTGGTAGTGCGTGATGGCGACCACGCCGAGGTTCGTCTCGCGTACGGCGTCGGCCACGCGGCGCGCACAGGCGCGCAGCGCGTCGATGTCGAGCCCCGAGTCGAGCTCGTCCAGGATGGCGATGCGGGGCTGGAGCACGCCGAGCTGCAGCGTCTCGTTGCGCTTCTTCTCGCCGCCCGACAGGTCGACGTTGAGTGGACGGTGCAGGAGCTGCTCGGAGAAGCCGATGCGCACCGCCTCGGCCCGCATGCGGGCGCCGAGCTCGGCCTCGTCGCCACCGCGCGCCGACAGCGCGGCGGCCAGCACGTCGTCGAGGGCTACGCCGGGCACCTCGGTCGGGTACTGCATCACCAGGTGCACGCCGGCGACGGCGCGCTCCCACGTGGCCAGGCCGAGCAGGTCGGTGCCGTCGAGGGTCACCGAGCCACCGGTCACCGTGTAGCCGGCCTTGCCCAGGAGCACCGCCGACAGGGTCGACTTGCCGGCGCCGTTGGGCCCCATGACCGCGTGCACCTCGCCCGAGCTCACCGTGAGGTCGATGCCGCGCAGGATCTCGCGCCCGGCCACGTCGGCCCGGAGGCCCTGGATCTGCAACGTCGTCGTCATTGGTCGTTCTCCACCGTCAACACGAGCTGGCCGTCCACGACGCGCACCTCGTACACGGGCACCGGTCGCGTGGCCGGCAGGGTCATGGGTTCGCCGGTCGCCAACGAGAAGGAGCTGCCGTGCTTCCAGCACTCGATCTCGCACGCCTCCACGTCGACCTCGCCCTCCGACAGCGACACATCGGCATGGCTGCACGTGTCGCCGATGGCGTAGGCGCGCTCGCCGATGCGCACGACGGCGATGGCCCGGCCGGCGACCGTGAACTTGCGGGCCGTGCCGTCGTCGATGGCGGCCAGCGCGCCGAGTTCGTGGTCGCTCACGACGCCTGCCGATCGAGCTTGGCCGCCACCGCGGCGTGGAGCTCCTCGCCGAGGGACGGGTCGGGCAGGCGGGCCAGCACCTCGTCGAAGAAGCCCAGCACGATGAGCCGGTCGGCCACGTGCGGCGGCACGCCGCGGCTCTCGAGGTAGAAGCGCTGGTCGGGATCGACCGGGCCCACCGTGGAGGCGTGCGAGCAGCGCACGTCGTTGGTCTCGATGTCGAGGTTGGGCACGCTCTCGGCCCACGCGTGCTCGGAGAGCTTCAGGTTGCGGTTCGTCTGGAAGGCGTTGGCGCCGCGGGCATCCGGGCCGATCTTGATGAGGCCCGTGTACACGCTGCGCGACGAGTCCTGCACCGCCCCCTTGAACAACAGGTTCGAGGTCGTGCGGGGCGCCACGTGCTCCTGCAGCACGCGCAGGTCGTGCATCTGGCTACCTTCGCCGAAGCTGACACCGAGCTGGTCGGCGTGGGCGCCCTGGCCCACCAGGCGGCACTCGGTGCGGGTGCGGGCGTAGTCGCCACCGAAGGCCACGGTGGCCAGCGTGAGCGTGGCGTCTCGATCGGCCGTGCCGGCCTGGTGGGCCACCAGCCACGCCTGGCGGCCCAGCTCGTTCACGGCCAGGTAGCGCAGGCGCGCCGCCGGGTGGGCCCGCAGCTCGACCACGGCGCTGACCAGCGCGTCGTGGTCGCCCACGAAGCGCTCCACGATGGTGATCTCGCTGTCGGGTCCGGCCTCCACGAAAAGGCGGGGGCACACCAGCACGCCGTCGGCGCGCACCTCGTGGCGCAGCACCAGGGGCTCGGTGAACGTCTGGCCCGCCGGTACCCGCACGACCATCGGCCGGCTGGTGGCCGAGTTCAGGTCGGTGAACAGGTCGGCGGCCACGGCCACCGACCCGAGCAGCTCGACGTCGGCCTCGGTGGCGTCCACCAGCAACTGACGCGGGCCGCTCACCGCCACGCTGTCGAGGGCGCCGGGCCGCCCCGGGGCGAACCGGGCCAGGTCGAGCTGGCCGATCCGGCTGTAGCGCCAGATCTCCTCCTCGGCGGTGGGGAGGTCGGCCGCCGCGGCGCGACCGGCGGCGGCGAGGCGCAACGAGCGCAGCGAATCGGGCCCCGCGAGGGCGCGGGACACCTCGGCGAGAACGTCGGACAGCACAGCAGGCACGACGTAATTTCTACCATCCGCGTAGTGCAAATACCCACACGAGCGTGACGCTCGTCGGACACACCCCTCAGCGCTTCTTGCGCTTCTTGGGCCGGTTCGCTTCCTTCTTGCGCTGGGCCTCGACCTCGGCCATCACCTGGGCACCGATCGAGTTCAGGAAGTCCTCGGCCTCGTCGAGCACGGCGGCGGCGGTGCCGTCGTCGAGCCCGGGCGGGTCGGCCGGCGCCACCTTGGGCACCAGGGTGCCGAACTGCCAAGCGGCGTCGATGAGGCGCAGCTCGTAGCCCGAGCAGTCGGCCGGGCAGCGCCACGGCGCGTCGGGCGCGAGTTCGAGTCCGCACTTGCGGACCGTCTCGCCGTTCCCGTACGTCCGGCTCTCGAAGTTCTTGCACTCCTCGCGCATGGCCACGAGCACAGGGTATGCCAGTGGCCGCCGATCGGCCGCTCAGCCGACGCTGCCTTCCATCTGGAGCTCGATGAGGCGGCTCCACTCGACGGCGTACTCCATGGGCAGCGTGCGGGTGATCGGCTCGATGAAGCCGTTCACGATCAGGCCCATGGCCTGCTCCTGCGTGAGGCCGCGGCTCATCAGGTAGAAGAGCTGCTCGTCGGCCACCTTCGACACGGTGGCCTCGTGGCCGATCTCGGCGTCCTGCTCGCCGACCTCCATGTAGGGGAAGGTCCGCGACGTGGACTGCTCGTCGAGGATCAGGGCGTCGCACTGCACATGGCTCTTGCAGCCGTAGGCGCCCTCCTCGACCCGCACGAGCCCGCGGTAGGTGGTGATGCCGCCGTCCTTCGAGATGGACTTGGACACGATCTTCGACGTGGTCTCGGGCGCGGCGTGCACCATCTTGGCGCCGGCGTCCTGGTGCTGGCCGGGGCCGGCGTAGGCCACCGAGAGCACCTCGCCGGTGGCCTTGGGGCCCACCAGGTAGACGCTCGGGTACTTCATGGTGAGCTTCGAGCCGATGTTGCCGTCGATCCACTCCATGTGGCCTTCGGCCTCGACCCGCGCCCGCTTGGTGACGAGGTTGTAGACGTTCGGCGACCAGTTCTGGATGGTCGTGTAGGTGACGCGGGCGCTGGGCTTCACCACGATCTCGACCACGGCCGAGTGCAGCGCGTCCTTGGTGTACACCGGGGCCGAGCAGCCCTCGATGTAGTGCACCTGCGAGCCCTCGTCGGCGATGATCAGCGTGCGTTCGAACTGGCCGGCGTTCTCGGAGTTGATGCGGAAGTACGCCTGCAGCGGCATCTCGCAGTTCACGCCCGGCGGCACGTAGATGAACGAGCCACCGCTCCACACCGACGAGTTGAGCGCGGCGAACTTGTTGTCACCGGGCGGGATGATCGAGCCGAAGTACTGCTGCACGAGCTCGGGGTACTCCCGCAGCGCCGTGTCCATGTCGCAGAACAGGATGCCCTGCTTGGCCAGGTCGTCGCGGTTCTTGTGGTAGACGACCTCGGAGTCATATTGTGACGTTACGCCTGCCAAGTACTTGCGCTCGGCCTCGGGGATGCCGAGCTTCTCGTAGGTGGCCTTGATGCGGTCGGGCAGCTCGTCCCACTCGTCCACCACGCCGCCCTCGGTGGGCTTGATGTAGTAGTAGATGTCCTGGAAGTCCAGATCGGGCATGTTGATGGCGAACCACTTGGCCATCGGCTTGCGATCAAACATCCGCAGGCTGCGCAGCCGGAAGTTGCGCATCCACTCCGGCTCGCTCTTGTAGCGCGAGATCTGCTCGACGACGTCGGCGTTCAGGCCCTTCTCGGGGCGGAAGGCGAACTCGTCGCCATCGCTCCAGCCGAGCTTGTACTTGCCGAGGTCGAGATCGGAGACGGACATCAGGTCCTCCGGGGGTGGGCGGGGATTTCCCCTACGCAGATAGTAACAATTCCCCGGCCCGTCGCCACCACGGGACCTGAGATCCTCCCGCCGCCGGGCGGCGGGGTCAGACGGCGGCGGCCATGGCGTCGGCGATGGCGGTGAGCACGGGGGGTGACGTGGCCAGGTTCAGGCGGACGAACCCCACCCCCTGCTCGCCGAAGTCGGGGCCGGGCGACAGCTCGACCCCGCCGGCCCGGAAGACCTCGACCGGCTCCTCGGCCAGGCCGAGCGGGCGACAGTCGAGCCAGGCCAGGTAGGTGGCCTCGGGCACGGCGTAGTCGATGGCGGCCAGCGCCGGGCGCTCGGCCAGCAGGCGGGCCAGCACGTGCCGGTTCTCGCTCAGCCGGCGCACCACCGCCGCCTGCCAGTCGTCGGCCTGCGTCCACGCCACGGTCGTGGCCAGCACGCCGAACGGGCTGACCGCGCCGAACAGGTGCGAGGGCAGCGCGGCCAGGGCGGCGTGCACGGCGGGCGCGCCGGCGTGCAGCACCGCGCAGCGGATGGCGGCCAGGTTGAACGACTTCGTGGCCGACGTGAGCGTGACCGTGCGGGCGGCGACGTCGTCGCCCAGCGACGCGAACGGGATGTGGCGGCGCGCGTCGAAGGTGAGCTCGGCATGGATCTCGTCGCTGATCACCAGCAGGTCGTGGCCCAGCACCACCTGCGCCAGCGCCTCGAGCTCGGTGCGGGTGAAGACGTGCCCCGTCGGGTTGTGCGGGTTGCACAGCACGAGCACCCGGCACGGCCGCCGCGAAGGGGCCGTCGTCAGGTCGGCCTCGAAGCGCTCCAGGTCGAACCGCCAGCCGGTGCCGTCACGCTCGCCCCAGATCGGCGTGAGCGGGCGCCCCATGTCGGCCACGGTGGCGTGGAACGGCGGGTAGGCCGGGGTGTGGAAGGCGATGCCGTCGCCCGGCTGCGTCATCAGGTGCAGCACCATGCGCACGCCCTGCACCACGTCGCACACGTCGTGCACGAGCGACGGGTCGGGCGCCCAGCCGTGACGGGCAGCCATGCGCCCGGCGAACAGCTCGGCCAGGCCGGTGCCGTTGCGGAAGTCGGCGTAGCCGAGGTCGGCACGGTCGACGTAGGCCCGCAGGGCGTCGGTGACCACGGTCGGGGCCGGGAAGTCCATGTCGGCGACCCAGGCGGCCAGCAGCTCACCCCGGGACCGGTGCCACTTCACCCCCTGCTTGGCGCGGAGCCAACCGAGATCGAGGGAGTCGAACCCGAACGGGTCGTCGTCGTGCACGACCCCCTCCTCAGTCCATCTCGATGAAGATGCACTCCCCTGGGCAGTCGTCGGCGGCCAGGACCACCGCGCCGTGCAGCCGGCCGGGCACCACCGCCAGGCTGCCCGAGCCACCAGGGTCGTTGCCGGGCTGGCCGTCCTGGGCGACGTAGGCGATGCCGTCCTCCAACTGCACGAAGACGTCGGGGCAGTGGTCGAGGCACAGGCCGTCGCCCGTGCACAGGTCCTGATCGATCCACACCCGCACGACCATGACGCTAGCCAAGACCGGGCCCGGGACCCGAGGCGGACGATCCGCCCCTTGGCGCGAACGAGGGAGCCGGAAACGCTTTTGACTTCAGCTTGACCCGGTTGCTGCCGACAGTTCCCCCCATGAGGATCGAAGAACTCATCGTGCTGCAACCCGACGGCCTGCTGTCCGTGCCGTTCCATCACCGCCTGACCGTGCTCACCGGTCTGGGGAACGGGGTGCGCATGGAGTTCGTCGAGACGCTCCACCGGGCCATGACCGGCACCGATGGCAGCACCGAGCTCCGCTACCGTGACGAGCTCGGCCGGCCCCTGCTGGTGCGGCGCACCGGCGGTCGCCGCCGGGTGTCGGCCTGGCAGCGCGGCGGCGCGGGCGACTCGCCCCTGCCCGGACCGGCCGACCTGCCCCGCATGACCCACGTGAAGCCGGTGGACCTGGGCTTCCGCGCCGGGGTCAACGGTGCCGTCGAGGTGCCGTCGGTGCCCCAGCTGATCGAACGCATCATCGGCTGGATGGGCCGGGCCCGCAACGCCGGTGGCCGCGGTCAGGGCTCCCTCGCCGTGCTCGACGAGCCGCTGATCGGGCTGGTGTCCAGCGCCACGTGGGATCTGCTCGACGCCATCGACCGCCTGGCCGACATGGTGCAGGTCGTCTACCTGACCGACGACCGCGTCGTCGAGGCGTGGGCCGAGCAGGCCGCCCGCAACGACCGCGTCGCCATGACCCCGGTCGCCACCGTCGTGCGCTGAGGCCCGTCGCCCTCCGGCCGTGCCCGGTGAGGTTCGGGGTGCTCCGCCGCCGGGCCGGGCGCCGGCACCGATAGCCTCCCCCCGCGTGCACCCCCCCGTCGCCAAGCAGGTCCCCGTCACGCTCGCCCGCCACGCCGGAGCGGTGGTCGATCCGTACGCATGGCTCCGGGACCGTGACGACCCGGACACCATCGGGTACCTGAAGGCCGAGAACACCTACGCCGAGCGGTGGTTCGCGCCGCTGCAACCCCTGCGCGAGCGCCTGTTCGAGGAGATCCGGTCCCGCACCAAGGAAACCGACCTGTCGGTGCCCGTGCCCTACGGCCCGTGGGACTACTACGTGCGCACCGAGGAGGGCCTCGACTACCCGATCCACTGCCGCCGGGCGCTCGACGACCCCACGGCGCCCGAGCACGTCATGCTCGACGAGAACGTCGAGGCGGGCGACCTCGACTACTTCGAGCTCGGTGTGCTGGCCATCAGCCCCGACCACGGGCTCATCGCGTGGTCGGCCGATCGCGACGGCAGCGAGGATTACGAGCTCCGCTTCCGCGACCTCGCCACCGGCGTCGACCTGGCCGACCGCATCGAGCTCGTGTCGGCCGGCGGCGCCTGGGCCAGCGACGGGCCCACGTTCCTGTACGTGCGCCACGACGAGGCCAAGCGCCCGTTCGAGGTGTGGCGCCACCGCCTGGGCACCCCCGGCACCGACGACGTGCGCGTGCACCAGGAGCTCGACGAGCGCTTCTGGCTCGACGTCGATCGCACCCGCCGGGGCCGCTACCTGGTGCTGTCGATCGCCTCGAAGACCACGGCCGAGGCATGGCTCGTGCCCGCCGATGCGCCCGACACGCCGCCCGTGCTGGTGGAGCCACGCGTCGAAGGCCACGAGTACGACGTGGACGAGTGGGACGACGGCCTCGTGATCGTCACCAACGCCGACGGCGCCGAGGACTTCAAGGTGATGACCGCCCCGTCGGCCACGCCCGGGCAGGCCCACTGGCGCGAGCTCGTGCCCCACGTACCCGGGCAGCGCATCATGGGCGTCGACCCGTTCGCCGGCTACCTCGTCGTGCACGAGTGGGTGCACGGCGTGCCCCGCCTGCGCGTGCTGTTCGCCGACGGCGCCGAGCGCGTGCTCACGTTCGCGACCGAGGCCCACGACGTGAAGCCCGACGCCAACCTCGACTACGGCGCGGCGCGCTACCGGTTCCGGTACGAGGCCATGGCCACGCCGGCGTGCGTGATGGACGAGGACGTGCGCACCGGCGACCGCCGACTGCTCAAGCAGACGCCCGTGCTCGGCGTCTGGGACCCGGCGCGCTACGTGACGTCGCGACGGTGGGCGCCGTCGGTCGACGGCACGCTCGTGCCCCTCGACGTGGTGCACCACGTGGACACGCCGCTCGACGGCACCGCCGGCTGCCTGCTCTATGCGTACGGCGCCTACGAGATCTCGATGCCCACCTACTTCTCGGTGGCCCGCCTGTCGCTGCTCGACCGCGGCGTGGTGTTCGCCCTCGCCCACCCCCGCGGTGGGGGCGAGCTCGGCCGCCGCTGGTACCTGGACGGCAAGCTCGAGCACAAGCAGCGCACCTTCGACGACGTCATCGCCTGCGCCGTGCACCTGCACGAGACCGGCTACGTGGCACCCGGGCGGCTGGCCCTGCGGGGCGGGTCGGCCGGCGGGCTCATGGTGGGCGCGGTGGTCAACCAGCGCCCCGACCTGTTCTCGGCCGCGGTGGCCGAGGTGCCGTTCGTGGACGTGGTCACGACGATGTCCGACCCGACCCTGCCGCTCACGATCACCGAGTGGGAGGAGTGGGGCGACCCGCGGGGTCCCGAGTTCGAGGCGATCATGGCCGCGTACTCGCCCTACGACAACGTGCGCGCCGTCGCCTACCCGTCGTTGTACGTGACGGCCGGGTTCAACGACCCCCGCGTGAGCTACCACGAGCCGGCCAAGTGGGTCGCCAAGCTGCGCGCCGTCGCCGGCGCCGCCGGATCGGGGCCGCTGCTGCTGCGCACCGAGCTCGAGGCCGGCCACGGCGGCCCGTCGGGCCGCTACGACGCCTGGCGCGACGAGGCCCGCACGTTGGCGTTCGTGCTCGTGCACGTCGGCGCCGAGGCCGCCCCGGGGTAGCGACGGGCGCCCTGCACGCGGGTGTTCAACCGTCGATCGCCGCGACCACGGCGAGGGCGATCAGCACGGCGTTGCGGACCACGCTGGCCGGGCCGATCGGCTTGGCCGACCACGTGCCGAAGCAGGCGCACACGGGGTGCCGGCCCCGCAACAGCGGTCGTAGGAGCACTCCGGTGAACGCCGCCAGCAGCGCGGCGACGGCCCACGCCGCCACCGGCCGGCCCACGTCGAACACGACCAACGAACCCAGCACGATCTCGAACACCGGCACCGGGCGGGCCAGCGCGACGGGCACGCCCAACCCGGCGGCCTCGCGCACCCACGACGGCTTGGCCAGCTTGCTCACGCCGGCGACCACGACGGCCGCGCCCACCACGACGGCGGCGGTGGTGCCCAGGGCGCTCACGTCTCGGTGAACGTCCCGAGCTTGCCCTTGAAGAACAGCTGCGGCGCGCCGTCGTCGGCCTCGAGGTGGTGCACCAGGCCCATCACCCACAGGTGGTCGCCCGCCTCGCTCACCGACTCGATGCTGCAGTCGATCCACGCCAGCGCGCCGGCGAGCCGCGGGGCGCCCGAGTGCGGCGCCGGCGACCAGTCGACATCGACGAACTTGTTCTCGGACTCCTTGGCGAACCGCCAGCACAGCTCGCCCTGCTCGGCGGTGAGCAGGTTCACGCAGAAGCCGCCGGAGGCCTCCATGGGCGCCCACGTGGCCGATGTGCGCTGGGGCAGGAAGCCCACGAGCGGCGGGTCGAGCGACACCGACACGAACGAGCCGATCGTGAAGCCGACCGGCCCGTCGGGCCCTGCGGCCGTGATGACGGTGACACCGGTCGGGAAGTGGCCGAGGACCTTGCGGAAGCGAGCGGAGTCGATGCCGGACATGGCCCCGCAGGTTAGACAGTTCCCGCTAGTCGAACGCCACCTGCAGGCCCTCGGCCGCGGTGATGACATCGATGCCGAGCCGCTGGCCGGCGAGACGGTTGCACGCACCGAGGTGATCGAGATCGGCGTCGGACCGGAGCGGATCGTGGTGGAAGAGGGCCAGGCGCTTGGCGCCACCCTGCCTGGCGACCATGAGCGCGTACTCGGTGGTGCAGTGGCCCCAGTCGGCCTTGCGGGCGAACTCCTCCGGCAGGAACTGGGCGTCGTGGATGAGCAGGTCGACGCCCTCGACGAGCTCGAGCACGCTGTCGGCCACGTCCATGGATCCGTCGGTGGGCTGCTGGTGGTCGGGCAGGTAGGCGATGGTGACCCCGCCGACGGTGATGCGGAAGCCGAGCGTGTACCCGACGTGGGGGACCTCGCGGGCCAGCACGTGGGCGCCGCCGACCTTGAAGTCGCCGTCGGGGCAGTCGATGACGTCGATCTGTCCGGCGAGCTGGGCGATGGTCACCGGGAAGAACGGCGGCTGCATGAACGTGTCGAACGCGTCGCGCAGGTTGGCGTACTGCACGGGCGACGGGCCGAACACCTCGAGGTGGGCGCCTGGTTGTAAGACGGGGGCGAAGAACGGCAGGCCCTGCACGTGGTCCCAGTGGAGGTGACTGACCAGGGCGGTGCCCTTGAACGGCGTGGTGGGCCCGTAGGCCACGCCGTACCGCCGCAGTCCGGTGCCGAGGTCGAGCACGATCGGATCGATGGTCGGACCGGTGAGCACCACGCACGACGTGTTCCCGCCGTAGCGCAGCACGTCGGGTCCGCTGACCGGCGTGGAGCCGCGCACTCCATAGAACGCGACGTTCAACACGTGATGGCCCCCAGGTGCACGGATCGGAACGGTACGAAGAAAGCAACGTCCTGTAAACGGTGGGTGACGGAATTCTCAGCCGCGGGTACTACGGTTCCCCTCATGGGGACCGTGATCGCCCCCACCTTGCCCGACGGCTTGGTGGTGGTCGTGAAGCAGGACTGCGCGACGTGCCGGCTGGTCGTGCCCGCGCTGGCGGTGCTGGCCGCTTCCGCCGAGCCGCTCACCGTGTACTCCCAGGACGATCCCAGCTTCCCGGCCGGGCTGGCGCCCCACGACGACACCGACCTGAACGTCAGCTACCACCACGAGATCGAGACCGTCCCGACGGTCATCCGCGTCGTCGACGGCATCGAGCAGGCTCGCATCGTCGGCTGGAACCGCGAAGAGTGGCGGGTCTTCACGGGTCGCCACGACCTCGGTGGGGAGCTGCCGGTGTTCCGGCCCGGCTGCGGGTCGCTCAGCGTCGATCCGTCCATGACCGACGTGCTCGCCGTGCGCTACGGCGGTTCGGTGCTGCACGCCCGCCGGGTCGAGCTGGCCACGCTGGAAGACGAGTTCGAGGCGCTGTTCGAGCGGGGCTGGACCGACGGCCTGCCCGTCGTCCCACCCACCGAGGCGCGCGTGCTGCGCATGCTCGCCGGCACCACTCGCGGACCCGACGAGGTCGTGGCCGTCGTGCCGCCGAACCTGGAACCGGTCACGGTCGAGAAGATCGCCATCAACGCGGTCATGGCCGGGTGCAAGCCCGAGTACCTGCCCGTGGTCATCGCCGCCGTCGAAGCGGTGTGCAACGACGAGTTCAACATCCACGGCGTGCTCGCCACCACCATGCCGGTCGGGCCCGTGCTCATCATCAACGGACCCATTCGCCGGGCCATCGGCATGAACAGCGGCGTGAACGTCCTGGGGCAGGGCAACCGGGCCAACATGACGATCGGCCGCGCCCTGCAGCTCGTCATCCGCAACGTCGGCGGCGGGCGCCCCGGCGAGGTGGACCGGGCCACCCACGGCAACCCCGGCAAGCTGTCGTTCTGCTTCCCGGAGGACGAAGAGGGCTCGCCGTGGACCCCGCTGCACGTGGCCCGCGGTTTCGACGCCACCACGTCCACCGTCACCGTGTTCCCGGGCGAGGGGCCCCGCTGCGCCGTCGACCAGAAGGCCCGCACGCCCGAAGAGCTCGCCGTGTCGCTGGCGGCGTGCCTGCGCACCGTGCACCACCCGAAGCTGCCCCTCGGGTTCGACGCCATCCTCATCATCGGCCCCGACCACGCCCGCGTCTTCGCCGACGCCGGCTGGACGCGCGAGCAGGTGCTCGCCGCCCTCCACGCCAACCTGCAGCTGGCCGGCGCCGACATCGTGCAAGGGGCCCACGGCATGGCCGAGGGCGTGCCCGCCCACCTCCGCGACACCACCCTGCCGAAGTTCCGCGAGCAGGGCATCCTGCTCGTGCACGCGGGCGGCGGCGCCGGCCTGTTCTCGACCATCATCGCCGGGTGGGCCAACGGCACCACCGGCAGCCAGCCCATCACGAAGGAGATCACGCCATGACGATCATCCTCGACCCCACCGCCGAGCGCACCGTGGCCACGCGCACGCTGCTCGAGCGGCCGACCGACCTGGCGGGCCGCACCGTCGGGCTCCTCGACATCTCCAAACCGCGCGGCGACGTGTTCCTGAACCGGCTCGAGGAGCGCCTCGTGGGCGTGGGCGCCATCGTGCGCCGCTACAAGAAACCCACGTTCACCAAGCCGGCACCCGTCGACCTGCGCCACGAGATCGCCACACAGTGCGAAGTGGTGATCGAAGCGCTCGCCGATTGAGGCAGCTGCACGTCGTGCAGTGTGCACGACATCGCTGATCTCGAAGCCCGCGGCATCCCGGGCGTGTTCGTCGCGTCGGCCGAGTTCGTGGTCGCCGCCGAATCGCAGGCCACCATGCTGGGCTTCCCCGCGGCGCGGGTGTTCGTCGCGCACCCGATCCAGGATCGCACCGACGACGAGATGCGCGAGCTGGCCGACAAGTCCTTCGACGACATCGTCGCCGCCATCGTGGCCGCCACGGCCTGACCGACTGGACCTGAGGCGTGCAGCTCTTCCTGCAGCGCCTCTTCGACGCTCTCGGCAACGGCGCGGTGTACGCGTCGTTGGCCGTCGCGCTCACCCTCGTGTACCGCAGCTCGGGGATGCTGAACTTCGCCCTGGGTGAGAGCTCCATGTTCGCCACGTTCCTGGCGCTGGTGCTCGTCACCCCGGCCACGCCGCGCCTGAAGGGCACCACGTGGGCCCGCAACGTGCTGCACACGCCGTGGCCGATCGTGCCGACCATCGTCGCCGTGGTGGTGATGGCCCTGGTCTTCGGCGCCGTCGTGGAGCGCGTGCTGATCCGCCGCGTGGAAGGGCGATCCACGATGGCCGTGGTGGGTGCCACCCTCGGCCTCGGCCTGCTCGTGAACGGCGCCGCGTCGCAGATCTTCGGGGCCGGGTTCTACGCCTTCAAGTCGCCGTTCCCGCACCGGCCGGCCGACGCGGTCACCATCGGCGGCGCCAAGCTCCGCTACGAGACGCTCGGCACCGCGCTCGTGCTGCTCGCGGTGCTCGTGGTCCTGCGCGTGGTGCTCCAGCGCACCCGCACCGGCCTCGCCTTTCGCGCCGTGGCCTCCAACCGCGTGAGCGCCGGCCTCGCCGGCATCCGGGTCGGCCGTTCGCTGGCCCTCGGTTGGGGCATGGCCGGCGCCCTGGGCGCCATCGCCGGCGTGCTGGTGGCGCCGTCGGTGTACGTCGACACCTCGATGATGAGCAAGATGCTGGTGTTCGCCATCGCCGCTGCCACGGTGGGCGGGCTCGACTCGCCCGGTGGCGCGGTGATCGGCGGGTTCTTCCTCGCCCTGGCCGAGACGCTGCTCGGCGGCTACGTGCCCGCCATCGGCGGCGACCTCAGCCTCGTCACCGCCATCGCCATCCTGCTGGTGGTGCTGGCCGTGCGCCCGCAGGGTCTCCTCGGGCGCCGCCGGGTGGCCCGCCTGTGACGGCGCGCCGCGTCCTGGCCGGGTCGCCCGAGCACCGCGCCGGGGTGTGGGGCGCTCGGGGTGTCGGGCTGCTGGTGCTGGTGCTCGTGCCGGTGGTGCTTCCGCCCCTGAAGCTCCCCATCGCCACCGAGATGGCGGCGTGGGCCGTCGCCGTGCTCGGGCTGAACCTGATCGTGGGCTTCGCCGGGCAGATCTCGCTCGGGCACGCCGCGTTCGTGGGCGTGGGCGCCTACACCACGGTGATCCTGAACGCCGACCACGGCTGGCCCCTGGTCGCCACGGTGCCCGCGGCGTTCGCGGTCACCTTCGTGCTCGGCTTCCTCATCGGCGTGCCCGCGCTACGGTTCCGCGGCCTGTACCTGGCCCTGCTGACCCTGGCGGTCGGCGTGGCCTTCGGCCCCGTCGTGAAGCGGCTCGAGTGGCTCACCAACGGCACGAACGGCAAGGGCAGCACCGACATCGTCGCCCCGCCCCACTGGTTCGGGACCACCCGTCAGGCCGAGCGGGTGTGGCTGTACCTGGTGGTCACCACGTTCGCCGTCGCCGTCTACGTCGTCATGGCCAACATGGTGCGCGGCCGCGTCGGTCGGGCCCTCGAGGCGATGCGGGGCGACGAGCTGGCCGCCCAGACGTTCGGCATCAACGTGGTGCTGCTGAAGACGGCCATGTTCGGCGTCTCGGCAGGCATCACCGGTGTGGCCGGTGCCCTGCTGGTGCTGCCGGCGCCGTTCGTGGGCGAGGGTCGGTTCTCGCTCACGCTCTCGCTCCAGATGTACACCGCCGTGTTCGTCGGCGGCATCGGCACGTTCTCGGGCTCGGTGCTCGGCGGCGTCGTCATCGCCTGGCTGCCGGTGCTGCTCACGACCCTCGGAGTCGGCCTGAACCCGTCGCTCATCTTCGGCGGTGCACTCGTGGGGGTCACCCTCTTCGCTCCCGATGGGGTGATGGGCACGTGGCAGCGGTGGCGCCGCACGATCGTGGAGGTCGTGGCCCGCTCGCCCCGCGAGCACGATGCGTCGGTCCTGGACGACGACCCCGTCGAGATCGAAGTGGAGCTCGACGCCCGCTGAGGGCGCCGCTCAGGTGCTCTCGGCGAGCACGCCGATGGCGGCGATGACATCGGCGGCCACCGTGGCGTCGCCGGCGATCTCGATGTCGGCCTCGGCCACGCTGAGCTGGCGATGGAACAGGCGGCAGAACTGGTGCGCCTCGCCGATCACGGTCACGGCCGGCTCGCGCCCGTCGTCGGGTGGGCCGTCGGGGGCCAGCACCACGCGGTGCACGCCGCCGCCGGCTCCGGTCAGCACCACGCGCGCCACCGAGTCGGCATGGGGCACGCCGGCCAACGCCAGCGTCACGGGCAGAGCGCCCACCGCGAAGGCACAGATCACGTGCAGGCTGCCGGCATCGGGCACCGAGACGGCACGCCCGAGCGCGAGGCGCACGTCGTCGGCGTGCATCCAGGTCTCGAACGTCTTCACCAGCGCCTGACCCGACGGGGAGTCGAGACCGAGGGGCTGCTCGCCCAGCGCGTCGAGCCGGGCCACGATGCGCCGGTTCACGTCGGTGAGCACCGCGTCGAGCGGCACCGCACCCACACCGGCGAACCGCTCCACGTAGGGCTCGGTGGCGCGCCAGTGCTCGTAGTCGCACTCTGGCGGCGCCTCGAACGAGCCGTCGCCCAGCGCGGTGGCCGTGCGTTCGAGCTGGCCCACCAGATGGGCGAGCACGGCGCCGACCGGATGGCCGAGGCGCGTCGGTCGGGTCAGTTCGCGATCGGTGAGACGGGCCACGAGCGCCGACAGCGCAACGGCCTGCCCGCGATGGATGGCGGCCACCCCCGGCCGCGATGACGGCTCGAGCAAGGACCGTCCGCCCGAACGGTGGCGCAGCGCCCGGGCCAGCACCCCGTGCCGGGCGCGGCGCGGTGTGGCCGCCGGCTCCACCAACTGAGCGGTCGTGGTCGTGAAGCGCCGCAACCGAGCTCGCACGGCCGGCTCGGTGGCGGCCAGCTCCTCCAACCGGACGCGGGTGACCTCGTCGAGCGCGCCGAGCGCGTACGCCGTGAGCAACTCGTCGAGCTCGTCGGGGAGGGAGGGTTCGGTCATCGTGGTGCGTCCCAGCCGGACCATAGTGCGCGCCGGACACGAGGTGTTCGTGCCGCCACCACGATCGGATCACCTTTTACCTTCGGCGAGAACCTGGACGAATGGACTACGACCATTTGCCAAAACCCAACCGGTGCACGCCCTCGTAGGAACTGGGGTAGCACACACCGGGGGCTCGGCGGTCCCGCCGCGCTCGTACACCAAGGAGCATCTGCATGCGTTCCAAGTTCCTCGCTCTCACCGCCGCCACCGTCATGGCCGGCACCGCGCTCACCCTGTCGAGCACCGCGGCCAGCGCCGACGACGGGGGCCACCGGCTCATCCGGTTCGAGTCGATGATGGGCAACGCCCGCCCGGCCGTCGGAGCCGCCGGCGCGGTCCGCGGCATCAATGCCGGCGGCCTGCCATGGGTGGTCGCCGAGGCCGAGGGCGAGGTCCGCGCCGACGGCCGGGTCAACGTCGAGGTCGAGGGGCTCCTCATCGATCCGAACGACCCGGCCGCCATCGCCCTCAACCTGGGCGGCACCAACCCGGCCCCCACGTTCAAGGTCGTCGTGAGCTGCGAGACCATGAGCGGCGTGGTGAACGTGAGCACCCCCGCGGTGGCCGGCGGCCCCACGGGCACGGCCGAGTTCGAGGCGAAGGTGGCCCTGCCGTCCATGTGCGCCAACCCGATCGTCTTCGTGACCAGCGGTGGTGGTGCGTGGTTCGCCCGCACGGCGTGATGCACCGCTGATCGTGGGTGCGGGTCGGTTCGCCCGGCCCGCACCCACGACGGGTCACACGCGGAAGCGACCCACCAGGGACAGCAGTTGGGTCGCGTTGGCGGCCACGTCGCTGGCCGTGCCCAGCGTCTGTTCGGCCGCGGCCGAGCTCGTCGTGGCGGCGTGGGCCACCCCGTCGATGTTCTCCGAGATGATGTTGGAACCGTTGGCCGCCTCGTGCACCGAGCGCACGATCTCGTTGGCCGTGGCCGACTGCTCCTCGACCGCGGCGGCGATCATGCTCTGGGCGTCGTTCACCCGCTCGATCACCTGACGGATCTGCTCCATCGCGTCGATCGCTTCCAGGGCCTGGTCGTTGATGTTCTTGACCGTGTCCTCGATCTCCGCGGTCGCCTTGGCCGTGGCCTGGGCCAGCTCCTTCACCTCGTTGGCCACCACGGCGAAACCCCGGCCGGCCTCGCCGGCACGCGCCGCCTCGATCGTGGCGTTCAGGGCGAGCAGGTTCGTCTGCTCGGCGATGGCGGTGATGGTGCGCACGACGAGCCCGACCCGGTTCGAAGCCGCGCCGAGCTGTTGCATGACCGCGCCGGCGTGCTCGGCGCAGGCGGCCGCGTCGGTGGCGATGCTGGAGGCCTGGGTCGCGTTGCGGGAGATGTCCTGGATCGACGCGCCCATCTCCTCGGCGCCGGCCGACATCGACTGGAGGCTGGAGGTCACGTGCGCGCTCGACGCCGAGACCTCCACCGCCTGCGACGAGGTCTGCTGGGCCATGGCCGACATCTCACCGGCCACCGACGTGAGACCTTCGCTGGACGTGGACAGCGAGCGGGCGGTGGTGCCCACCTCGCTCAGTGCCGACCGCATGGACGCGACCGCGGTGTTGATGGCATCGGTGACCTCGCCGACCTCGTCGTGGCCATCGGCAAGCAGTTCGATGGTGAGGTCGCCCTGGGCCACCTTGCGCAGTTCGACCGCGGCCCGTTGCAACGGGCGGGCGATGATGCGGGCGATGAGCAGCCCGAGCGCGACGGCGGCGAGCACGCCGACGACGATCACGGCCACGAGGGTGATGAACCCGGAGCGGTAGGTGCTCTGGGCGTCCGCGTTGAGGGCGGCGGCCTGATCTTCGTCGGCCTTCACGATGGCGTCCATGGCGTCGGCGAGCGCGGCGCGGGTGCCGGCGAGATCACCGTTCACCACGGCCTCGGCGCTGGCGTCGTCATCCTTCTCCAGCAGCGGCATCAGCTGCTCGGCAAGGACCTTGTGTCGTGCGGCGTTGGCGGTGACCACCGCGTCGAAGCGCACCTGGTCGGTCCCGCTCATGGCCCCGCCATAGGTGGCCTGGTAGGTCTTCAACGCCTCGTCCAGGCCGGCCTCGGCGGCCGTCGTCTTGTCGATGTCGGCCTTGATCGCCACCGGGCCGTCCGACAGCACCGAGTGGTTCACGTTGCCACGGATCTCGAAGATCTTGGTCTGGGCGGTGCGAATGGCGTCGATGCGCGCCAGACCCTTGCCGTAGAGCGCGTCGGCCGAGTCACGGACGGAGCCGAGACGCGAGACGGCCACGACCCCGACGATCACGAGGGCGACGGCGCCGATGGCGACCGCGCTCAAGACCTTGGCGGCGATGCCGACGTCGGCGAACCGGAACCTGCGCTGATGCGACATGGTGGAGAGGCCCTTTCCTCGTGCGAGGGGACTTTCGGCCTCATCCGGCGGGAACTTGAGCGGATTGCCAAAGCTCAGGGCAACCGGTAGATCCCGGCGCCATCGCGCCACGCCAGGTGGTCCCGAACGAGGGTGTCGGCCACGCGGCGTGCCCGATCGGGGTCGCCGGGCCAGCCCGTCACCGCGGCCAGATCGGAGGCTTCCACCGGCCCGAGCCGGAGCGCACCCACCAGCCGGCCCCGGCCCTGGCGGTCGCTCCCGTCGAAGCGGCTCTGGCCGCCGCTCACCCCGGCCGACCCGACGGCCGGGTCGGGCTCCGGGTGCCCGGCCCCGTGCCACGCGCACGTGAACGTCAGCGGGCACGACGCACAGGCCCAGGAGCGCGCCGTGCACACGGTGGCCCCCAGCTCCATGAGCGACTGGTTCCACGCCCACGACTCGCCCCGTTCCAGCCAGTCGTCGGCCGTCGCCTGGGCCCGTCGGGCGGTGAGCCGGTGCCCGGCGACGCGCGCCAGCACGCGAGCGATGTTGGTGTCGACCACGGCCGCATCGGCCTCGTAGGCGAAGGCGAGCACCGCCCGTGCCGTGTACGGACCGACGCCGGGCAGGGCCAGCAGACCCTCCAGGGTGTCGGGGAACCGCCCCAGCCCGGTCACGGCCACCGCCGCGCCGTGCAGGTTCACCGCGCGGCGGTTGTAGCCGAGGCCGGCCCACGCCTGGATCACCTCGGCCACGCCGGCTGCCGCGCACACCGCCGGCGTGGGGAACTGCTCCAGGAACACTCCGTAACGCGGCAGCACGCGGGACACCCGGGTCTGCTGCAACATCAGCTCGCTCACCAGCACCGCCCACGGGTCGCGGGTGCGGCGCCACGGCAGGTCGCGGAGCCGGGGCCGGCCCCAGCCGAGCAGGGCGTCGGGCAACGTCAGGAAGCGCTCCACGGATCGGTGCCGTCGTAGGGCCGGCGCCGCGGCGGGGCCTGCCCCTGCTTCCACACCATGACGCGGCGGCGGAAGAAGCAGACCTCCTCGCCGTCCTGGTTGAACGCCCTGGTCTCCACGGTGACGATGCCGCGGTCGGGCTTGGAGCCCGACTCCTTCACGTCGGTCACCTTCGTCTCGGCGTAGATGGTGTCGCCGTGGAACGTGGGGTGCTTGTGCTGCAGCGTCTCGACCTCGAGGTTGGCGATGGCGGCGCCCGACACGTCGGGCACGCTCATGCCGAGCGCCAGCGAGTACACGAGGTTGCCCACCACGACGTTGCGGCCCTGCACGCTCTCGTGCTCGGCGAACCACGCGTTGGTGTGCAACGGGTGGTGGTTCATGGTGATCATGCAGAACAGGTGGTCGTCGTACTCGGTGATCGTCTTGCCGGGCCAGTGCTTGTACACGTCACCGACGGCGAAGTCCTCGAGGTACCGACCGAAGGGGCGTTCGTGCACGGTCATGGCGCAGTCCTTGGGGGCAGGTCGATCAGGGCGTCGCTCACGCTAACCCACGCGTCCTGACGACCCGAAAGCACCCGTGCGCCGTCAGGCGGCGCCGGCGCCGGCCGAGGCGGACATGGCCGCCGCGGCCGCCGCCGCGTTGGCGGCGGCCAGCCGGGAACGCTCCCGCAGCAGGGCGGTGGCGGCGTAGGCCGGTAGCGGCCGGGCCAGGTAGTAGCCCTGCAGCCGGTCGCAGCCCATGGCGGCCAGCTTCACCGCCTGGCCCTCGGTCTCGACACCCTCGCCGGTGACGGTCATGCCGAGCTCGTGGGCCAGGTCGATCACCGCGCCCACGATCTTGGCGTCGGCCGAGCGCGTGAGGATGTGCTCCACGAACTGGCGATCGATCTTCACCACGTCGGCTTCCAGGCTGCGCAGGTGGACCAGCGACGAGAAGCCCGAGCCGAAGTCGTCGAGGGCCACACTGGCGCCGAGCGCCCGCAGCTGGCGCAGCAGCACGAGCACGCTCTCGGGCTCCTCGAGCAGCGAGGTCTCGGTGACCTCGAACTCGAGGAGCGACGCCGGCACCCGCAGGTGGTTGAGCTGGGTCGAGATCTGGCTGGGCAGCGTCTGGTCGCGCAGCACCACCGACGACAGGTTCACGCCGAGCCGCACCGTGAGGCCGGCGTCGAGCCAGGTGCGCAGCTGGCGCAGGGCCACGGCCAGCGTGCGCTCGGTGAGCTGGGCCACGAGCCCGCTGCGCTCGGCCATCTCCAGGAAGTCCTTGGGCAGCAGTTCGCCGCGCTGAGGGTGCTTCCACCGCACCAGCGTCTCCAGCTGCACGACCTCGCCGGTGCGGCTGTCGACGATGGGCTGGTACACGAGGTCGATCTGGTCCTCGCTGCGCAGGGCCGTGCGCAACTCGGAGGTGAGCCCGAGGCGCGACGGGCTGTGCGAGTCGATGGTCTGCGAGTACGTGCGCCGCCCGAGCCCGCCGGCCTTGGCCGCGTACATGGCGATGTCGGCGCGCTGCATGAGGACGTCGACCGTGGTGCCGTGGTCGGGCGCGAGGGCGATGCCGATGGACGCGCCGGGCGTCACGAGGACCTCACCGATCTGCACGGGCCGCTCCAGGGAATCGAGCAGCCGTTCGGCCACGCCGCTGATCACGCTCGGGTGCTGGGCGTTGGCCACGACCACGGCGAACTCGTCACCGCCGAGCCGGCTCACCGTGTCGCCGGGCCGCACGGCCGAGCTGATGCGATCGGCGACGTGTTGGAGCAGCACGTCGCCGGCGTGGTGCCCGAGGGTGTCGTTGACGTCCTTGAAGTCGTCGAGGTCGATGAGCATGAGCCCGACCACCGAGTGCTGCTGCACCGACTCGGTCAACGCGTCGGTGAGCCGGCTGGCGAGCAGCGTGCGGTTGGGCAGCCCGGTGAGGGCGTCGTGCTGGGCCAGGCGCTCGTTCTCGTCGACCTGACGCTTCAGCTTGAGCGACACCCACCAGAAGATCGGGAGCATCAGCAGCCACAGCAGGGACAGGCCGGTGGTCAGGAACAGCGCCTCGGTGTCGCGCACCGCCGGCGTGGCGTCGGCCAGCAGGGCGGTGGGCCCGGTGACCTCGATGACGCCCCAGTCCTGGTCCTGCCCGGCCAGGCGCAGGGGCAGGGCGTACTGGAAGACCCGCCCGCTGCCCTTGGTGTAGGCGACGCGGTCGGCGGCGACGAAGCGGCGACCGGTGCCGCCCATCACGAGGTCGTTGGCCCACGCCCCCGGCAGGTCCGTGCCGATCTCGCCGCGCTCGGTCGAGTAGGTGATGTGACCGATGGTGCTGATGAAGCGCACGCGCAGCAGGCTGCTGACCGCGGTGACGCCCTCGTCGAGCGCTCTGCGGTCGGCGTCGCCGAGGTGGTCCAGGTCCATCGGTTCGCCGTTCGTCGGCGTGACCATCGGATCGAGGAACGACATCGACAGGTGCTGGTACGCCCGCAGCGCCTGGTGCTCACCCGACTGGCGCAGCTCGCCCACGAGCCAGTACCCGAGGCCGACGATCGGTACCAGGCTGGCCAGGGCGAACAGGAACAGCAACCGCAACTGCGAGTGTCGCGGGCGCGTCGAAGTGGTCATGGGAAGATGCGCCTCGCCCTCGCTGAGATGCCCGGTGGAACGGGTCGGCCGATGTTCGCCGCCCCACGACCCAACGTATTGCGCAGAGCGACCGAACGGTTACGGAGCGGGGTCGTTCACGGGGGGTGGTGACGGGGCAGCCACCGGAGGCACCGGCACGCGCACGCCGTAGCGCTCAGCCCAGTCGTAGACGCTCTCGCCGGTCTCCAGCGCGGTGGCCGCCTCGCCGCTGAGCGGGCCGAGCTCGTTGTCCCGGTCGATCCGCCACGGCCCCAGCCGCAGTGTGAGGTACGAGACGCCACCGATCGGGATGGGCACCAGGTACTGGGCCACGCGGTACGTGGCGTTGGCCACCCCCGCCACGCCGCCGTAACCGAAGGACCCCATCAGGGTGAGGAGCGTGCCGTCGAACACGCCGAGGCCACCCGGCATGATCGGGATGGCGGCCATGACGTTGCCGGCGCAGAACGCCACGAGCAGGGCGTCGGGTCGCACGGCCACGCCGAACGCCCGGAAGAAGACCCACAGCGCGCTGGCGTCGAGCAGCCAGTTGGCCAACGCCCACCCCACCAGCCGCCGCACGAGCTCACGGTCGGCCAGCAGCTCGCGCAGCCGGCGCGCCAGCCGCCCGACGAGCTCGCCCATGCGGTCCTCGTCGAGGAGGTGGATGCGGCGCGACACCGCCCGCAGCACCCGCTCGGCCTGGGCCTGACCCCGCATGAGGCCGAAGATGACGCCGCCGAACACCATGAACAGGAACAGGCCCACGAGGGCGAAGGTGACGTACAGCGGGTTCCACCCGGCCAGCGGGATCGAGATGAGCAGCGTCGTCCACAGCACCGCGTTGAGCACCAGGGCCGAGCCGAGGCCCACGGTGGCCAGGGCGAAGCCGGCGTCGGAGCCGGCGACACCGGCGGTGGTGAGCAGTCGGTAGCCGAGGGCCGAGCCGGCGGCGCTCCCGGCGGGCACCACGTTGGTCAGGGCCTTGGTGGCGAACTGGATGCGCACGAGCACCGGCACCGACACGCGGTTGCGCGGCAGTGCCGCGCGGGTCAGGAACGAGTACGACACCAGCGCCGAGAGCTCGAGGATCAGACCGAGCAGCAGCAGCCAGAAGTTGACCTGGGCGAGCTGGGTCATCTTCTGCCGACCGGTGCGGATCGCCGCCGGGCCGGCCAGGATGGCCACGAGCACCACGGTGGCCAGCTTCACGGTGCGCCAGACCACGCGCTTGGCCGTCAGCGGCTTGGCCGCCTTGGGCTGGGACGAGCGCCGACGGCGCGCGAGGCGCTGCTCAGCGGCGACCGGCACGTTGGACATCGTTCCACGTTCTACCGTCCGCGAACCGCTCGATCGCGGCTTTGTCGTCAGTCGAAGGCGGCGATGATGGTCCTGAGCAGGGGCAACAGGTTCGGCCGGAGTTCGGCCGGCGTCTTGCCCAGACGGACCACCACCAGGTCGCGCGCCGGGCTGACGATCGTGTACTGGCCCTCGTAGCCGTGGGCACCGAACGTGTCGGGGAAGCCGCTGACGTCCCACAACCACCAGTGGCGGCCGTATGAACCCTCCTCCGCCGGCACCGGGGCCATGGCCGCGGTGGCGGCGTGGGCGGCCCAGCCCTCGGGCAACAGCCGGCGGTCGCGCCACCAACCGCCGCGCAGGTACAGCAGCCCGAACCGGGCGAAGTCGCGCGCGGTGGCGTACAGGAACGACGAGCCGACGAACGTGCCGGCGGCGTCGAAGCGGGCCGTGGCCGACGCCATGCCGAGCGGGTCGAGCAGCTCGCGCCGCAGCCACGCCTCGGTGCGGTCGCGTCGTTCCTCGGGGGAACGGGCGTCGGGCGCCACCGCGTCGCCCACGACGGCGGCCAGCACGTTCGAGGTGCCCGACGAGTAGTTCCAGACGGTGCCGGGGGTGTGGACGAGCGGCCGGGCCCGGGCGTAGCCGGCGACGTCGGGGGCACCGGGGCCGAAGAGCATGTCGATCACGTCCGAACCCTCACGGTCGACGTACTCCTCGCGGAACGCGAGACCGTCGCACATGGCCAGCAGCTGGTCGATGGTGATGGTCGACCGTTCGTCGCCCGCCCACTCGGCCACGGGTGCGGGCTGGTCGAGCCGCAGCAGGCCGTCGCGCACGCACAGCCCGATCATGGCGTGCACGACGCTCTTGGCCATCGACCACGACACCAGGCGGGTGTCGGCATCGGCAGTGGGGCCGTAGCGCTCGGCCACCAGCCGACCACGGTGGATCACCACGAGCCCGAGGTGCACCCCGTAGCGCGCCTGATCGGCCAGGCAGGTGTCGACGGCCTCGTCGATGCAGGCCGCGGCGCGCGCCGGAGCCCGCCCGGTGGCCCACTCGGCGCCGGGCCAGGCGTCGGTGGTCACGGGGTCACACCCGTCGGTCGGTCGTCGAGCCACTTGGGCACGGGAGACGCCGGTGGAGCGCTGAGCGCGGCGAGCACGGCGGCGACGCTGTCGGCGTGGACGGCGGCGTCGCGGTGCGCCGGCTTCAGGAACCCGGCCCGCACGGCCTGGTCGGCCAGGGCGAGCAACGGGGCGAAGAACCCGTCGACGTCGAACAGGATGATCGGCTTGGCGTGGATGCCGAGCTGCAGCCAGGTGAGGGTCTCGAACAGCTCGTCGAAGGTGCCGTAGCCGCCGGGCAGGGCCACGAAGGCGTCGGCCCGCTCCACCATGATGGCCTTGCGCTCGTGCATGGAGCCGGTGATGACCAGCTCGGTCAGGTCCTGGTGCGCCAGCTCGCGGTCGACCAGCGCCTGGGGGATGACACCCACGACCGGGCCGCCGGCGCCGAGCACCGCGTCGGCCACCGTGCCCATGAGCCCCACATCGCCGCCGCCGTACACGAGGCCGTGACCGGCCCGGGCCAGGGCCGTGCCCAGCTCGTGGGCGGCCTGGCGGTAGACAGGATCGAAGCCGGAGCTGGAACCGCAGTAGACGCACACCTGCACGGGGGCAGTGTCGCATGTCGCTCGCCCGGCGTGCGCTTCGCTTTGGCCTCGTCACGGTGCCGACTTACGCTACGCCCATGGCCGATGTCCTCGATCTCACCGCCGCCGCGTCCGTAGTCGAGCTGTGCTCGCGCATCGTCGGGAAGGGAGTGCGTCACCTGGCCGCCAACGGCGGGCCCGACGCCCACCAGGTGCTGGCCTACGACCTGGCCCACGCGTCGGCCGCGGTCGAGACGGCCCGCTCGCTGCTCGACTACGGCGCCAAGGGCGAGGTGGAGGGCGTGCTCACCTGCGCCTTCGTCGCCGACGCCGCCGCCGAGCTCTCGGCCCGCCTCGTGGGCCGTGAGTCATCGTGGGGCCTGGAGCGCGACCCGCTGGCCGAAGCCCACACCTTCGTCGCCCACTACCGCGACCCCGAGCTGTTGGCGACCCTGGCCGACATCGACGCGCCCCGGCACCTGGACCCCGACTTCGAGATGGTGCAGGACACGTTCCGCCGCTTCGCCGACGACATCATCCGCCCGTCGGCCGAGCACGTGCACCGCTACAACGAGGACGTGCCCGAAGCGGTCATCGCGGGCCTCGGCGAGCTGGGCGCCTTCGGCCTGTCGGTGCCCGAGGAGTACGGCGGCTACGCCACCGGCGGCGCCGGCGACTACATGGGCATGGTCGTGGCCACCGAGGAGCTGAGCCGAGCCTCGCTCGGCATCGGCGGCTCGCTGATCACCCGCCCCGAGATCCTCACTCGCGCCCTGGTGAAGGGCGGCACCGAGGAGCAGAAGCACTACTGGCTGCCCAAGCTGGCCACCGCCGAGGTCATGGGTGCCGTCGCCGTGACCGAGCCCGACTACGGCTCCGACGTTGCCGGCCTGAAGGTCACCGCCACGCGCGCCGCCGGCGCTGACGGCGCCGAGGGTTGGGTCATCAACGGCGTGAAGACGTGGTGCACGTTCGCGGCGCGCGCCGACGTGCTGCTCGTGCTGGCCCGCACCGACCCCGACCGTTCGAAGACCCACCGGGGCCTGTCGATGTTCTTCGTGCCCAAAGAGCGCGGCGAAGGCCACGGCTTCGTGCAGAACCAGACCGGCGGCGGCCGCATGGAGGGCCGCCCGATCGACACGATCGGCTACCGCGGCATGCACTCCTACGAGTTGGCCTTCGAGAACTGGTGGGTGACCGCCGATGCCCTGATCGGCGGCGAGGCCGGTCTGGGCAAGGGCTTCTACCTCCAGATGGAGGGCTTCGAGAATGGTCGTCTGCAGACCGCAGCGCGCGCCGTGGGCGTGATGCAGGCCGCGTACGAGGCGGCCCGTGACTACGCCGCCAACCGCAAGGTGTTCGGCCACCCGATCGGCGAGTACCAGCTGACCAAGGTGAAGCTGGCCCGCATGGCCATCATCATCCAGGCGGCGCGCCAGTTCGCCTACGAGGTCGCCACGCTCATGGCCAAGGGCCAGGGTGCCATGGAGGCGTCGATGGTGAAGGCCTACGTGTGCAAGGCGGCCGAGTGGGTCACGCGCGAGGCCATGCAGATCCACGGTGGCATGGGCTACGCCGAGGAGTACACGGTCAGCCGTCTGTTCGTGGACGCCCGCGTGCTGTCGATCTTCGAGGGCGCCGACGAGACGCTCTGCCTGAAGGTCATCGCCCGCCGCCTCGTCGAGCAGTCGACCGCCTGACGGGCCCGTCGCTCATCACGCCGGTTAATCGCCCGGGGGAGCCGGCGAGGCCATGCGTAGCGTGGCGGTCATGAGCAACGAGACGCGCCCGGCCCGCCAGGACGAGGCGGACGCCTACGAGCGCGCCACCTACCACGGCTTCCACGTCGCCGCGGTCGACGAACGCGACGTCGTCGCCCGTGCGGCGCAGTTCCGCCCAGGGCGCTGGCAGGGGGCGTTCGACGCTGGGCGCATCGTGGCCACCGTGCGCACCATGCCGCTCAGCACCACCATGGTCGGCGGGGGCGAGCTCACCTCGTGCGGCGTGACTTCGGTGACCACGCGCTCGACCCACCGACGGCGCGGCCTCATGCAGCAGCTGCTCGTGGCGGCCCTGCGCGACGGGCGCGAGCGGGGCGAACCGCTGACCACGCTGATCGCCGCCGAGTGGCCGATCTACGGGCGCTTCGGGTACGGCCCCGCCACCGAGCACGGCACCGTCGAGATCACCACCAGCGCGGCGCGCTGGCTCACGCAGGGCGAGGGCGAGGTGGAGCAGGTCGACCTCGACGAGCTCGTCGCCGAGGCCCGGCCGGCCTACGACGCCCACCGGCGCCGGTCACCGTCGGAACTGGAGCGCGACGACTTCGTCTGGAGCAGCTACCTGCGGGGCCTGCCGAGCGAACCGTGGAAGGGCTTCCAGGCCCTGTGCCGCGACGATGCGGGCGCGGTCAGCGGGTTCGTGCAGTACAAGATCGACTCGACCTTCGACGGCCGCCGGCCCGCCGGCGTGGTCACCGTCGACATCCTCATCGGGGCCAGCCCGGCGGCGGAGGCCCGACTGTGGCGGTACGTGTGCGAGATCGACTGGGCCCGCAAGGTGGTCGCCCGAAACCGGCGGGTCACCGAGCTGCTCCCCCACTGGCTGGCCGACGGTCGCGCCGCCATCCAGACCGAACGGGCCGACTTCCTGTGGGCCCGCCCGCTCGACGTGGCCGCCTGCCTGGCCGGGCGCACGTACGCGGCCCCGCTCGACACGACCATCGAGGTCGTCGACCCGCTCGGTCTGAGCGACGGTCGCTGGCGCGTGCAGGCCGACGGCGGCGGCAGCCCCGCCACCGTCACCGCGGCCACCGGGCCCACCGACCTGACCGTGCCGGTGGCGACGGTGGGCGCGGTGCTGTTCGGCTCGGTGTCGTGGTGGGTGCTGCACGCGACCGGTGGCGTCGACGAACACTCGGCGGGCGCGGTGGCCGCGGCCGAGGCCGCGTTCCACTCGGCGGTCGTGCCCTGGTCGGCCAGCTGGTTCTGACCGCTCCACGCCCGGTTGGGGGCGGCGGCCGGCGGCCCGGGTCACTACGATCCTCCGGTCGATCTCGTCGAAGGAGGAAGCCATCGTGGCGCAGCAGGTTCGTGGAGTCGTGGCCCGGAGCAAGGGTCAGCCGGTGAGCGTCGAGACCATCGTGATCCCCGACCCGGGTCCGGGCGAGGCCGTGGTGCAGATCCAGGCGTGCGGCGTGTGCCACACCGATCTGCACTACCGGGAGGGCGGCATCAACGACGACTTCCCGTTCCTGCTCGGGCACGAGGCGGCCGGCATCGTCGAGTCGGTCGGCGCCGGGGTGGCCAACGTGAAGCCGGGTGACTTCGTCATCCTCAACTGGCGCGCCGTGTGCGGCAACTGCCGCAGCTGCCTGAAGGGCAAGCCCCAGTACTGCTTCGCCACGTTCAACGCCACGCAGAAGATGACCCTCATCGACGGCACCGAGCTGTCACCCGCGCTGGGCATCGGCGCCTTCGCCGAGAAGACGCTCGTGGCCGCCGGCCAGTGCACGCCGGTCGACCCGGCGGCGCCCGCAGCCACCGCCGGTCTGCTCGGCTGCGGTGTCATGGCCGGCATCGGTGCCGCCATGCTCACCGGCAACGTGCAACGCGGCGACTCGGTGGCGGTGTTCGGCTGCGGTGGCGTCGGTGACGCCGCCATCGCCGGCGCCAAGCTGGCCGGTGCCACCACCATCGTGGCGGTCGACCTCGACGACCGGAAGCTGGCCATCGCCAAGCAGTTCGGCGCCACCCACACCGTGAACGGCAGCAAAGAAGATGCGGTCGAGGCGGTGCGCGCCGCCACCGGTGGCTTCGGCGCCGACGTGTGCATCGAGGCGGTGGGCAACCCCAAGGTGCTCGAGCAGGCCTTCTTCGCCCGTGACTTCGCCGGCACGGTCGTGCAGGTGGGCGTGCCCACGCCCACCATGAAGTTCCCCGACATCCCGATGATCGAGTTCTTCGGCCGCGGCGGTGCGCTGAAGCCGAGCTGGTACGGCGACTGCGTGCCCAGCCGTGACTTCCCGATGCTGATCTCGCTGTACCTGCAGGGTCGCCTCGACCTGGACCGCTTCGTGTCCGAGACGATCACCCTCGACGGGGTCGAAGAGGCCTTCCACAAGATGGAGCGCGGCGAAGTGCTCCGCAGCGTGGTGGTGCTGTGACCGTCGAACTGGTCACGACGGAAGGCATCTTCGCTCTCGACGGCGGCGAGTGGCAGGTCACCAACAACATCTGGCTCGTCGGCAGCGACAAGCAGGTCATGGTGATCGACGCCGCCCACGACGCCGCCCCCATCCTGCAGGCGATCAACGGCCGGCGCGTGGCCGGCGTGGTCCTCACCCACGGGCACAACGACCACATCAACGCCGCCGCCGCGCTGGCCGACGAGGTCGACGCGCCCATCTACCTGCACCCGGCCGACCGGATGCTGTGGGACGCGGTGTACCCCGACCGCGCCCCCGACCGCACGTTGGCCAAGGGCGACGTGCTCACCGCCGGCGGGCTCGAGCTGGGCGTGCTGCACACGCCCGGTCACTCCCCCGGCTGCTGCTGCTTCGTGAACGTGGCCGGCGGGGTGGTGTTCAGCGGCGACACGCTGTTCTGTGGCGGCCCCGGCGCGACCGGGCGCAGCTTCAGCGACTTCCCCACGATCGTCACCTCGATCCGCGAGCAGTTGCTCAGCCTGCCGCCCGAGACCATCGTGCACACCGGCCACGGCGACTCGACGACCATCGGTGCCGAGGCCCCCCAGCTCGAGGAGTGGATCCGCCGCGGGCACTGAGGTCGGGGCGACCGGGCCGGCGCTAGCGTCCGCGTCGTGACCGAGCGACCTCCGAACCCACTCGCCGTCGAGGGCTATGCCGGGCGGCTCTCCTACGAGCCCGGCGACGTCGTCGACCTGCACCTGGCCACGACCCGACCGCACCGGTCGGGTCGTGTCGCGCCCGCCGACACCGCATTGGCCGTCGACATCGAGATCGCCCGCGTGGGCGCCCGGCGTGACGTGGTGGCCCGGCTCGACGGCATGATCGCCGAACCCCACGAGATCCCCGCCGACGCCGCCGCCAACGGGGCCCGCTGGCCGGTCACCACCACCATCACGGTCGGCGACGACTGGCGCTCGGGCTGGTACGAGGTGGTGCTGCGGGCCGAGCGCCCCGACGGCTCCACCGTCGAGCGACTGGCCGGTTTCGTCGTGCGGGCCCGCACCGGCGGGCCGACGGCGCCGATCCTGCTGGAACTGTCGACCAACACGTGGAACGCCTACAACGACTGGGGCGGACCGAACCTGTACACGGGTGGCACCCAGGTGTCGTTCCGGCGCCCGTTCGCCCACGGGCTGCTCACCCGACCCGACGCCCTGCAGCATCGCAACGCCAACACGAACGACGAGCCCGACCTGGGCGGCGACGCGTGGTCGGCCTACTGGCGCAGGCACTCGATCTGCTCGTGGTCGGCCTGCGCCGGCTGGCCGACGTGGGAGGCCCCGTTCGTGGCATGGGCCGAGGCCGCCGGCTACACCTTCGACTACGCCGTGAACAGCGACCTGGAGGAGCGGCCGGGCATCGTCGACGCCTACCCGATGGTGCTCTCGGTGGGCCACGACGAGTACTGGTCGTCGCCCATGCGCGACACCGTCGAGGCGTTCATCGGCCGCGGCGGCAACGTGGCGTTCCTGTCGGGCAACACCTCGTTCTGGCAGGTGCGCCTGGAGGACGGCGGCGACACCATGATCGGCTACAAGGACAGCGCCCGCCGGGCCGACCCGCGCCGCAAGACCGATCCGCATCTGCTCACGTCGATGTGGTCGGACCCCATCATCGGACGCCCCGAGTCGCTCATGACCGGCGTGTCGTTCACGCGTGGCGGCTACGCCCGCATCGCCGGCGGCACGCCGCGCGGCCAGCGCGGGTACACGATCTGGCAACCGCGGCACTGGCTGTTCGCCGGCACCGACCTGCGCTACGGCGACGTGCTCGGCGCCGAGCACGTGGTGGTCGGCTACGAGTGCGACGGGTGCGAGCTGACCCTGCGCGACGGCCTGCCCGTGCCCACCCACGCCGACGGGAGCCCCGACACGTTCACCGTGCTCGGCTCGGCGCCGGCGCGGCTCTGGTCGGTCGATGCCGCCCTCGGCATCAACGAGTACACCACGAGCCTGCAGGCGATGCGCGCCGTCGGCGAGCTCGAGGGCGTGGCCCATGTCCTGTTCGGTGACGCGTCGCCCGCCAACGTGGCCCGCGTGGCCCACGGCAACGCCGTGCTCGGCTGCTACGAGCGCAACGGCACGGTCGTGACCACGGGCTGCACCGACTGGTCCTACGGCGTGGCCGGCGGCGACGCCCTGGTGCAGCAGGTGACCCGCAACATCCTCGACCGACTGAGTGCCGCAGTAACGTCCGCCCCATGACGCCCGCAGAGATCGACCAGCTCGCCGACCGCATCTTCGCCGCCATCACCGCCGGCGACGTCGAGGCGTTGCGCGCCATCTACGCCGACGATGTCGAGGTCTGGCACAACTTCGACATGGTCACGCAGAACCGCGACCTGAACCTGAAGACGCTGTCGTGGATGCACTCGAAGGCGACGAACCTGCGCTACACCGAGATCGACCGCGTCGTGCTGGCCGACGGGTTCGTGCAGCAGCACGTGCTGCGGGCCACGGCGCCGAACGGCACCGAGATCACCGTGCCGGCCATGTTGCGCATCCGCTGCGCGGACGGCCGGATCACCCGGATCGACGAGTACCTCGACCCGGCCCAGGCCGCCGCGCTGCGGAGCTGAGCGCTACTTCGCCCCACCGGCCGTGGCCGGGTCCCACGCCACCGGCAGCCGCTTGATGCCGTGGATGAACGGCGACACCAGGATGGCCGGCTCGGCGGTGGCGGCGACGTCGGGGAGCTGGCGGTGCAGCTCCTCGAACGCCATGGTGATCTCGCGTCGGGCCAGGTTGGCTCCGAGGCAGAAGTGCGGCCCGCCGGCGCCGTAGCCGACCTGCGGGTTCGGGTCGCGGAGCACATCGAACCTGAACGGCTGATCGAACTTCGCCTCGTCGCGATTGGCCGAGTTGTACCACATGGTCACCTTGTCGCCCTCGGCCATCTTCTGGCCGCCGACGACCGTGTCCTCCATGACGCGGCGCCGCATGTAGATGACCGGCGAGCCCCAGCGCACGATCTCCTCCACGGCGGTCTTGGCGTGGGCGTCGAAGTCGCTGAACCACGCCTGCCGCTGCTCGGGGTAGCGGGTGAGCGCGGTGACACCGTGGCTGATGGCGTTGCGCGTGGTCTCGTTGCCGGCCGCACCGAGCAGGATGAAGAACGAGGCGATCTCGAGGTCGCTGAGGCGCTCACCGTCGACCTCGGCCTGCACCAGGTTCGTGGTGAGGTCGTCGGCCGGCTTCGAGCGGCGGGCGTCGGCCAGGGCCATGCCGTAGGCGGCCATGTCCTTGGCCACCTGCTCGAACTCCTCGTAGGTGGCGGCGATGTCCTCGTCGCCCACACCGAGGATCACGTTCGTCCAGTGGAAGATCTTGGCGTGGTCCTCCTCGGGGATGCCCATCATGTCGCAGATGACCTGCACGGGCAGCGGGCCCGACAACGACGGCACGAGATCGCAGGTGCCGCCGGGGTTGTCGGCGATCATGGCGTCGACCAGCTTGCGGGCCCGCTGGCGCACGTAGTCCTCGACCTGGGTGATCATCTTGGGCGTGAACGCCTTCTGCACGATGGTGCGCAGGCGGAAGTGGCGGGGATCGTCGAGCACGATCATGGAGCCGAACAGCTCGGCGACCTCGGGCGGCGAGTCGCCGATGACGATGGACGGGTAGGAGCTGAACAGCTGCGGGTGCCGGCTCACGTGCCACACGTCGTCGTAGGTTGTGAGGGCCCAGTGGCCGGGACCGTCGGGAAAGCCCGGCAGCGTGGGCTCGCCGTGGAAGCTGATCGGCGCCTCCTGGCGCAGCGTCAGGAAGGCGGCGTCGCGGTAGTCGTCGTCGCGCGCCCAGAACTCCCACGTGCCCAGGTCGATCTCGTCGAGCTTCACCGGATCGGGAACCCGCCCGTTCTCACGTGCTGCGATGGCCATGACGCCGTACCCCCTTCGGACCGCCCCCCGGCGGTTGCCCTGGACGCCAGGCTACCGCCGCTTCAGACCAGTCCGAGCCGGACGAACTGGTCGTCGGGCGCCTCGACCTCCACGAGGGCGGCGCGCAGCCGCTCACGGGCGTCGGCCTCGAGGCGCCCGCCGGCTGCGTTGCGCGCCTCAACCGGGTCCTCACGTCGGTCGTAGCAGTGGTTCCCCTCGAAGCCGCTGGCCGCCCAGAACGGCAGCAGGTCACCGGCCACGAACGGCTGGCGGATGACGGGCACGTCGCTGCCGGGCATGCGGGCCAGCACCGCCCGCCCGTCGGGTCGGGGCAGGCGCAGTTGGGGGAAGGCATGCACGGGCATCGTCGACCACCGGTTCGACCACATCGACAACGGGGCGTTGTCGCCGACCGGCGCGGCGGCGTAGCGCACCGCGTCGGTCACCACGTGCACCTCGCGGCCCCACACGCCGGTCAGCACCCAGTCGCGCACGCTCGTGGCCGAACCATCGACCAGCGGCACCAGCGAGCGGCCGTGGGTGCGGTGCTCGGGCGTCACACCGAACACCTCGGTGAGGGTGGCGAACACGTCGACCGATGTGGTGAGGGCGTCCACGTCGCGCGCGGCCACGCCGGGCCACGACACCAGCAGCGGGATGTGCCCGAGGGTGCCGAACACGGGCGACGCCGGCTTGCCCCAGTTGCCGTGCTCGCCGAGGTAGTGGCCGTGATCGGTGGTGACGATCACGACGGTGTCGTCCCATGCGTGGCGGGCGTCGAGCTCGTCGAGCACGCGACCGAACCAGTGGTCGATCATCGAGACCTTGGCGCCGTAGTTGGCCCGCAGCTGGCGGGCCTCGCGCTCGTCGGGCGGTGTCTGGGCCAGCGGACCCTTGCCCGGCGGGCGCGAGGCCCGCACGTACGGAGGCCAGATGAGCCGCGGGCCCTCCCACGAGTCGTCGTAGCGCGACGCCCACGGCTCGGGCGTGTCGAACGGTTCGTGCGGATCGAACTCGTCCACGAACAGCAGCGAGCGATCGTGGCGGCCGGCGGTGTCGCGCAACCACCGGGCCGCAGCCTGCATCGTACGCGGGCCGGGGAAGTCGTCCTCGGTGCGCAACCACGAGCGCGACGTGTCGTAGTGGCGGTGGATCGCCGCCGGGCGGGCCGCGGGCAGGCTCGGCGCGCCGACGGCCGACGGGTCCTCCACCGTGCGCCACGGGTCGTCCTCGTGACCGCGCTCGTACCACCATCCGGTGACCTCGGTGTGGTGCACAGCACGTCGTGACGGGCCGGCATGCACGGCAACGACCCGGCGTGGTGGTTGGTGAAGCGCAGGGCCCGGCGGGCGAAGCGGTCGAGGTGGGGCGTGTCGAACTCGGTGCCGCCGTAGGCCCCCACGTGGTGCCGGTTCAGGCTGTCGAGCAGCACCACCACCGCGTGCCGCGGCATCACGTTCGGGGTCTCGTCCACCCCCGATGTCTAGCCGTGCTGACCGGACGACCGGGCGACGGCCGGGGGCCGGCGGCCGGGACGCTCAGGCGAGGAGGTCGAGCAGTTCGTGCAGGGAGGCGATGCGGGTGAGGCCGGTGAGGTGGGCCCGGTCGCCGTGTGGGTCCATCAGTATCGGTTGGAGACCGGCGTTGCGGGCACCTCCGACGTCGTTGATCACCGAGTCGCCCACGTAGGCCACGCGCTCGGCGGGCAGCCCGAGCGCGGCGAGTGCGCTGTCGAAGATGCGAGGGTCGGGTTTGGCCACGCCCACGATCTCGGAGTCGACCACGCACACCACGGGCACGCCCATGCCCGGGCCCACCTGGCACACCCCGCGGTAGCGCAGGGTGTGCTCGATCTGGCCACTGGCGTTCGACACCACACCGATGGGCACACCGGCGCGGTGCAGACGGGCCAGTGCGCTCACCGACTCGGCCAACGGATGCGTCCAGAGATACGACGAGAAGATGGCCGCCAGCGCCACCACGGCGGCATCGAGCCGGTCGTCGGCCACCCCGACCGTGCGACAGAACGCCTGACGGTAGAGCGTCCAGTCGGGCACGTCGATCGTGGTCGCGTCGCCGGCGGCGAGCAGTTCGTCTTCGAGCGCACCGATGGCCGCCCAGTGGGCCCGCACGTGGCGGTGGTGGTCGGTGGTGGCGCCGAACGGCGCGAGGGTGATGGCGGTCTGGGCCGGGTCGGGCGTGACCAGCACCCCACCGGCGTCGAACAGGACCGCGTCGAACGGTGCCGTCATGCCGGGGGCTACGACGCCGGGCGGAACAGCTCGAGCGTGGGCGCCCAGGCCGTGGCGTCGGGCTCGGTGGACGACTGACCGCGGTCCTGGTCGGGCGCCAGGGCGGTAAAGCCCTCGGCGGCGAAGCGGTCGGCGCCGTCCTCGAGGTTGGACGTGAACGTGATCATCTCACCCATGCCCGGCGACGGTAGTCGGCCGAGTGCGCCAACCTTCACCGTGGTCCGACACCCCGTAGGATCGCCGCGATGGCCTTCCGGGACTGGCTGGTGACGAAGCTGGGCGGCACCGAACCGATCGGTGATCCCGACGAGACCGTCGAGGCCGCGCTGGTGGCGCTGTGGCAGTCGGAGATGCTGCGCGCGGTGCTGGCCGAGGAGGGCATCGCCTGCCAGGTGCTGGCCGAGGCCTCGGGCCAGGCGACCCGCGAGCACCTGCGCCCGATGGCGCGCGTCATGACGGCGCGCCGCGATCAGCGCCGGGCCCATGCCCTCATCGTGGAGGTGCAGCGGGGCGAGCACGGCGACCTGGCGTGGCCCCCGCGCCACGACGGCCCGTGGGGGCCGCCCCGCGCCGACGGTGCGGTGCCGTAGCGACGACCCCGGTGGCGGCGGCCGGCGACACGGTCGCGCCGCCGGTTCCTGGCTCACCACCATCCGCGCGCAAAGGTGCCGAAGTTGTTCTGGAACAGATCAAGCAGCCACGCGTCGTGTTCACGGCTCGCCGCCGCTGTCGCACGATCGTGGGGCGCCGACGCCGGGTCGGCCGCACTGCGAGGTGGACACCACGATGCCGACCACGACGAACCATCGCCAGAGTGCACGCCGGGTGCACCTCCGTCGCTTGGCGACCGTGGGCAACGGCGCCGTGGTGTCCGCTCGCAACCCCCGCATCACCCGCCACGAGCTGTCGCCCGGGGCCCGGGCGCTGCTCGCCAGCTACGCCCCGGGCACGGTGCTGAAGGTCGGTTCGGCCGCCCTCGCCGATGCCGACCTGTGGACGCTCGTGCTGTCGGACGATCCCACCAGCCCCCGGGCCGTGCGCGACGGCGGTGCCCGGTGACGGTCGCCCACCTGGCGCCCGCGGGCGCCGTGCTCACCCCCACCATCGACGAGGACGCCGTGGACGACAAGACCTTCGGCCGCATCGCCACAGTGGCCCTGGTCGGCAACCTGGTGTTCATCGTCTCGCTGCTCATCGCCTACGGGATCCACACCGCGCTCTGACTGCGATCCTGCGGCGCCCCGCTCAGGGTGTGTGCCGGAAGCCGTTCTCCTTGTGGGTACCGTCGCACAGCGGCTTGTTGCCCGACCCGCCGCAGCGGCACAACGTGACGCGGTTGCGCCGCTCCAGCGCCGAGCCGTCGGTGCGGGTGACCGGCACCCCGCCGGTGAGGTAGAGCGGGCCATCGGGCACGACGGCCACCTGCGCGGGCAGGTCGGGCTCGTTGTCGGCGTCGGCACCGTCGAAGCGGTAGGTGAGCGCGCCCGAGGGGCAGTGGTCGATCATCGACAGCATCTGCAGGCGAACGTCGGTGGCGGCGCTGTCGCCGGTCATCTTCCACACGTTGGTGGCCACGGTCCCGCAGAAGCCCGCGTGCACGCAGATGCTGCGGTCGTCGCGCACCACCAGTCCGGCGGCGGGCAGCTCACGGGCCCGCTCGTCGAAGGAGCCGCCGGCCGTCTCGGTGCCGTCGAATCCGACGGTGGCGTGGTTGCCGTCGCAGAACGGCTTGCGGTCGCTTGCCCCGCAGCGGCACAGGGCGTAGCGGTCGCCCGCTTCCACGACCGGCCCCTTCTCCCACGCGATCGGCTCGCCCTCGACGGTGTGCACCGGCACCCGCACCACGAGGGGCGCCCCGCTCACCAGGTACGGACCGTTGGGGGCGATGGAGATGCTCGGCTCGGCCATGAAGCGACTGTACGACCCCGGGGTCGCCCACCGGACGACCGGGCGCGGCAGCCCGGCAGGACCGCCGTGTGCCGTTCGGCAAAAGGCCGACTAGGGGGTCGGCAAAAAGCCGATTAGAAGGTCGCCAAAACACCGATCACGCCTCTACGATGCGAACATGGACGACATCGAGCGGCGTCTGACGCCCATCGCCGAGGAGCTGCTCACAGGCTTTCGGGCTCTCGTGGTGAACGGACCTCGACAAGCCGGCAAGAGCACCCTGGTGCGTCATGTCCAACGGATGCGTGGGCCCATTGCGAATCTCGACGATCCGTCGTTGCTCGATGCCGTGCTCAGCGACCCGAACGGCTTCGTCCAAGGACTCCCTCCCCGAGCGGCCATCGACGAGTTCCAACGGGGAGGCGACCCGCTGCTGCTGGCCCTGAAAGCGACCGTCGATGCGAACCGGGGCCCCGGCCAGTTCGTGCTCGCCGGTTCGACCCGGTTCCTGACGACGCGGCGGCTCTCCGACACCCTCACCGGCCGGATCGGCATCATCGAGCTCCTGCCCCTCTCGGCCGGCGAGATCAGGGGCTCGACCGAGACCTTCGTCGAACGCGTCTTCGATGGCGAGATACCAGGCACCGACCCGGAGCGCCTGCAGCGCGCCGACTACGCGCAGGCGATCACCAAAGGTGGCTTTCCCGAGCTTGTGCTCGGGACCGCGACCACCCGCCTTCGCACGGCCTGGTGCGCCTCGTACATCGCCACGGTCACCGCGCTCACCAACGTCGAGCAGATCGCCGACGTGCGCCGCCCCGAGCACCTCGCCAACCTCCTCCGCCAGGTGTCGGCCCGATCCGCCGGGGAGGTGATCGTGGCCGATCTGGCGCGCGAGCTGGCGATCGACGAATCGACCGTGCGGTCCTACCTCGACGTGCTGACCACGCTCTACCTCGTGCGGCTCCTGCCGGCGTGGACCACCAGCCGGACCAACCGGGCCAAACGTCGGCCGGTCATGCACCTCATCGACACCGCGCTGGCCGCCCACCTCCTCGGGACGACGGCCGCACAACTCGCGGCGATCGACTCACCGTGGTTCGGGCCGCTGCTCGAGACCTTCGTCGTCGGTGAGATCGCCAAACAAGCGGGTTGGGCCGAGCAGCCCGTAGAACTGAGCCACTATCGGGACCGGGATCAACGCGAGATCGACGTCATCCTCGGGCGTGGACGCGACATCGTCGGCATCGAGGTGAAGGCGACCGCCACGCCCACGACCCAACACGCCAAGCACCTGGCGTACATCCGAGACGATGTGGGCAAGCGCTTCAAGCTCGGCGTCGTGCTCCACACCGGCACCCAGGTGCTCAGCCTGGGTGACCGACTGGTCGCCGCGCCCGTCTCGTCGTTGTGGGCGGGTTGAGCGCGCCGGCGTTCAGAAGGCGGTGGTGGTGAACAGCTCGGGCGTGACCGGGCAGTCGGTGCGGCGCAGGGCGGCATCGACGTCTTCGACGCCGTCCGGGCCGACCACGTGGGTGATCAGCCCGAGCGGTACGACCTCGTCGTCGCTGTCCCACGGCTCACCCATGTCCTCGAGCCGACGCACCAGCGCCGCCCACATGGCCCCGGGCAGGAGCCGGCCGGTGCCGGCCACGAGCCACACGGGGATGCCGGAGCAGTAGGCGACGGCGGCGGCGGCACGCGACCCGGCCACGGCGACGAAGCCGTCGGGCCCGACGGCCGACGCTTCCAGCAGCACGAGGTCGACCGACGCCGCCGCGCTGCCCAGGCCGCTGGGCGGGACCTCGGTGGCCTCCATCTCGGCTCGGCGCAGACGTCGGGCCAGACCCGAGCCCTCGCCCAGCGCATCGACCACCAGGACCTGCACGTCGCCGCGGCGAACGAGCGCCTCACCGACCACGTCGGGCCACCCCACCACGCACACCGTGGCGTCCTCGGGCAGGGCCATGGCCAGCTCACGACCGGTGCGGTCGTCGCTGATCTCCGCCACCGCCCGTCGGGCTTCGGCTCGGGGCTCGGGGGCGGTGAGCATGCGGGCGCACAGCCACCAGAGAGGCGCCGAGCTCACGTGGCGGTCGACGATCCGGCGGCAGGCGGTGACCAGTCCGGCCGGCTCGACGTGCAGTCCGGCGAGGGCCGAGGCCGTCTCTCGCACGAGCAGAGCCTGGTCCGCGCCCGACGCCCGGGCGACGTAGCGCAACCGTTCGATCGGATGCATCTGTGTGACGCTACTCCCGGCTTGGTAGGTTCGCCTGCCGTGGTGAGCAATCCGCCTGCTGAACTCAGCCTCCAACCCCTCAGGGGGTCCGCTCGGCCGCTCGAGGAGTGGCTGACGACCTTCCACCTCGCGTCCGTCGTGATCGACCCGTACACGGTCGAGAGCGCCTGGATCCTGGAGACGGCGGCGCGCGTCCTGCGCACCTTCCAGGACGCCGCGGCGCGCGTCAACTTCATCGTCACGGCCGACGCCGACGATGCCCGCGCCTTCCTCGGACCGTTGGCCGACGAGTTCCTGGTCTTCACCGACCCCGATCGCTCCGTCGTCAAGGCGCTGGGCCTGGCCCAGCTCCCGGCGTTCGTCTTCGTGCAGGAAGACGGTGTCGTCACCGCCTCGGCCGAAGGCTGGGATCCGGTCGCCTGGCGCAAGGTGGCCGACGTGATCGCCACCACCACGTCCTGGTCGCGTCCGGTGCTGCCCGCGGCGGGCGACCCGGCGCCGTTCGCCGGCAGCCCCGCCGTCGGCTGACGCGCCGCCTACGGTGGTGGTCATGGCCGATTTCGCGTACCAGGAACTGCTGCCCGCCGGGCACCACCACGACACGCCGTACCGCCTCCTGAGCGCGGCGGGCGTGTCCACGTTCGAGACGCCCGCCGGGCGCTTCCTGCGGGTCGAGCCGAGCGCGCTCACCCTGCTGGCCCGCACGGCCATGTTCGACATCGCCCACTACCTGCGGCCCGGTCACCTGGGCCAGTTGCGGGCCATCCTCGACGATCCCGAAGCGTCGCCCAACGACCGCTTCGTCGCCCTCGACCTGCTGAAGAACGCGTGCATCGCGGCCGGTGGCGTGCTGCCCATGTGCCAGGACACGGGCACGGCCCTGGCCAAGGGCAGGAAGGGTCAGTACGTGTTCACCGGCGGCGGCGACGAGGCCGCCGTCGCCCGGGGCATCTACGAGACGTACCTGACCGACAACCTGCGCTACAGCCAGATGGCCGCGCTCACCATGTACGACGAGAAGAACACCGGCACGAACCTGCCGGCCGAGATCGAGATCAACGCCGTCGACGGCGACGAGTACCACTTCCTGTTCATGGCCAAGGGCGGCGGTTCGGCCAACAAGAGCTACCTGTACCAGGAGACCAAGGCGCTCCTGAACGAGAAGAGCCTCATGGCGTTCCTGGCGCGCGAGCTGCCCAAGCTCGGCACCGCCGCCTGCCCGCCGTACCACCTCGCGCTCGTGGTGGGCGGCACGTCGGCCGAGCACACCCTGAAGACGGCCAAGCTGGCCAGCGCCCGCTACCTCGACGACCTGCCCCGTGCCGGCAACGACCTGGGCACCGGCTTCCGTGACGTCGAGATGGAGGCCAAGGTGCTGGAGCTGACCCGTCAGCTCGGCATCGGCGCCCAGTTCGGCGGCAAGTACTTCTGCCACGACGTGCGGGTGATCCGCCTGCCCCGCCACGGTGCCAGCTGCCCGGTGGGCATCGCCGTGTCGTGCTCGGCCGACCGCCAGGCGCTGGCCAAGATCACCGCCGAGGGCGTGTTCCTGGAGGCGCTGGAGACCGACCCGGCCCACTACCTGCCCGAGACGTCCTTCGACGACCTCGGCGGCGACGTGGTGCGCATCGACCTGAACCGGCCGATGAGCGAGATCCGCGCCGAGCTCGGCAAGTACCCGGTGAAGACCCGCGTCATGTTGTCGGGCCCGCTCGTGGTCGCCCGCGACATCGCCCACGCCAAGCTGAAGGAACGCCTCGACGCCGGCCACGGTCTGCCCGAGTACCTGAAGGAGATGGCGGTCTACTACGCCGGGCCGGCCAAGACGCCCGCGGGCATGGCCTCCGGCGCGTTCGGCCCCACCACGGCCGGCCGCATGGACAGCTACGTCGACGAGTTCCAGGCCGCCGGCGGCAGCTTCGTGATGCTGGCCAAGGGCAACCGCTCCAAGCAGGTCACCGACGCCTGCGCCAGGTACGGCGGCTTCTACCTCGGCTCGATCGGTGGGCCCGCCGCACGCCTGGCCCAGGACTGCATCAAGCACGTCGAGGTGCTCGAGTACCCCGAACTGGGCATGGAAGCGGTCTGGAAGATCGATGTGCAGGACTTCCCCGCCTTCATCATCGTGGACGACAAGGGCAACGACTTCTTCGAGGAGGTCGCCCGGTCCTCCCCGGTCGCCCTGCGCCGCTGAACGGGCCCGGGCGTTCCCCGGGTCGTCATACTCCCGGTATGCTCGGCGTATGACAACGATGCTGAGCTTCCGGACGGAGGAGCCGTTGGCCGCGGCGCTCGACGCGGAGGCGGCGCGGGCCGGTGTCGGCCGCAGCGAGCTGTTGAATCAGGCGCTGCGGGAGCTGCTGTACCGGTTGCGCTGCGAACGTGACGCCGAGGTGTACGCGAAACAACCCCTGACCAGCGTAGAGACCGCGGGCTGGGCCACCGAGGCCTGGGTCGACGACGAGGCCGGGACCGACTGGGCCGAGGTGTTCGGCGGGTGAAGCGGGGGGAGATCTGGTTCGTCGACACGGGCCGGGGCGGCGATCGGCCAGTGCTCGTGCTCACCCGGGATCCGGTCGCCGACCGCATCGACGCGGTCGTCGTCGCCCACCTGACCACCACCATTCGAGGATTGACCTCCGAGCTACGGCTCGGGGCCGACGACGGGCTCCGTCGCGACTGCGTGGTCTCCTTCGACAACGTCCACACGCTGGCGCGCACCGCGTTCCGCCGGCGCGTGGCCGTCTTGAGCGCCTCCCGCCTGCGAGAAGCGTGCACCGTGCTCGCCGACGCCCTCGGATGCGGCGGGTAGGGCCACACCGGTACCCGTCCGCGGCCAAGGTCGGTGACATCGTTCCGTCACCAAATGGTAAAGGTGCACCCGTTCGCGGCCGATGTTCGCAGATGTGCCCGTAGCTTGGGCACTTCGGCGACCGTGGGCGGAAACGGGAGGGGGCCACGATGGCCAGAAGTACCCTTGGAACAGGTGGAACGGTGAATGGGACGCGACGACTGCGCCTCCTCGCCACGGCAGGCGGCGCGGCCCTGGTGCTGACCACCTGCGGCGCCCGCGGCATGACCACGGCCGAGCCGGCCGCCCACATTGTGTCGATCTGCCCGGCGCCCGGACGGGCCCGGCTGAGCTGCGACAACGATGCCCGTGAGCTCGCCCAGGCCCGGCGCCTGACCGAGCGGGTGGAGGCCGCGGCCACCACGCCCACGACCGCCGCCACCACGACCTCGACGGCGGCGACCACCACCACGCCCACGACGGTGGCCGACACGACCACCGTGGCCACCGAGGCGCCCGCCCCCGCCGCCGCACCGGCCGGCAACGCCGCCCCGGCCGAGCCCGCTCCCACCGAGCAGGCGGCGCCGGCCGAGGACGCCCCGGCCGAGCCCGAGGCCGAGCCGGACACCACCGCGGCCAAGCGCAAGAAGACCCCGAAGACCATCCCGGCCCCCGCCCCCGCCGAGGAGCCGCCGGCCACCGAGACCGCGGTCACCGAGGCGCCGGCGCCCGCCGCCGACGTGCGCGTCGACACGAGCGTGGCGGGCCGGGTCATCGCCCTCACCAACGCCCAGCGCGCCGCGGCCGGTCTCGGCCCCGTCAGCGCCAGCGGTGCCCTCACGGCCGCCGCGGCCGCCCACAGCAAGGACCAGGCCGCTCAGAACCACATGACCCACACGGGCAGCAACGGGTCCACCCTCGGCCAACGTTTCTCTGCCGCCGGATTCGCCTGGCGCACGGCCGGCGAGAACGTGGCCGCCGGCTACGGCTCGGCCGACTCGGTGATGAACGGCTGGATGAACTCGCCCGGCCACAAGGCCAACATCCTCAACGCCGCCTTCACCTCCATCGGTGTGGCGGTGGCCTACTCGGCCGACGGCACTGCCTACTGGACGATGGACCTGGGGGCGTAGCTCACAGCTCGCCGCAGAGCTCGCCCAGGCGTGACTCGCCGGCGGTGGTCTGACCGCCGTTGGCGAGGAAGCCCTCCATGGCCGCGGTGGCCCGCGGGTCGGCGAGCGTGCGGGCGAAGGCGGCGGCCTCATCGAGCAGGTGGCGGTTCACGTCGGCCTCGGCCCGCACCACGCTGGCCTTGGCCTCGGCCACGGCCACGGGCGGGAAGCCGGCGATGCGGCCGGCCAGGTTGCGCACGAACGGCCACAGCTCGGGCGGGGGCAGCGCCCGGTTGACCCAGCCCCATGCCTCGGCGGTCACGGCGTCGATGTCGTCACACCCGAGGATCGCCTCGAGGGCCCGGCCCCGACCGACCAGCCGGGGCAGGCGCACGGTGCCCGACCCGCCCGGGATGATGCCGAGAGCGACCTCGGGCTGGTTGAACACGGCCCGGCCGGCGGCGGCGAAGCGCATGTCGCACGACAGCGCCAGCTCGCTGCCGCCGCCACCGACGCGACCCTCGATGACGGCGATGGTGGCCTTCGGCATGGTGCGCAGGCGCTCGCACATCAGGTGGAAGTCACCGATCATGGTGGGGGCCGGGCGGGTACCGGCCGACGATGCCGAACGCACGATGAGCGCCACGTCGAAGTGGGCGATGAAGAAGCTCGGGTTGGCACTGCACAGCACCACGACGCGCACGTCGTCGTCGGCGGCCAGCTCGCCCACGACGCGAGCCATCTCGGGGTACAGCACGCGGTCGAAGAGGTTGACCGGCCCGTTGTCGATGGTGACGGTGGCGACGCCCTCGACCAGGTCGACCGTGAGCGCCTCGTAGTCGTCGTAGGGCATGCTCAGTTCACCTGCCGCGAGTGGCCGACCCAGTACGGCTCACGCAGCTTGAACTTCTGCAGCTTGCCGGTGGCGGTACGGGCGAGCTCGTCGCGGAACTCGATCCGCTTGGGGCACTTGTAGCCGGCCAGCTTGTGCTTGGTGTAGGCGATGAGCTCGTCCTCGGTGAGGGCCGAGCCCGGCGCCTTCACCACGAGCGCCATGACCATCTCGCCCCACTTCTGATCGGGCACGCCGATGATCGCGACCTCGATGACGTCGGGGTGACTGAACACCGCGTCCTCCACCTCGATGGACGACACGTTCTCGCCGCCGGAGATGATGACGTCCTTCTTGCGGTCGGAGATGGTGACGTACTGCTCGTGGTCGACCAGGCCGCCGTCACCGGTGTGGAAGTAGTCGGGGCCGCTGGAGCCGTCGGCGTGGATGGCCTCGGCGGTGGCGTCGGGCTGGTTCCAGTAGCCACCCATCACCACGTTGCTGCGGGCCAGCACCTCACCCTGGGCCGAGACTCTCATGTCGACGCCGAGGGCGGGCGCACCGGCCCGGCTGAGGCGCTGGGCCCGATCGGCGGGCGACAGGGCGTCGAACTCGGCGCGGGTGCGGTTGATGGTCAGCAGCGGCGCCGTCTCGGTGAGGCCGTAGATCTGCACGAACTCCCAACCCAGCTCGGTCTCGACCCGCTCGATGGTGCGCGTGGGCGGCGGGGCCCCCGCCACCACGATGCGCATGCGGTCGCGACCAGGCACCTCGGTCGGGTTCGCCGCCGCGGCGTCGAGGATCATGTTCACCACCGCCGGCGCGCCGCACAGGAGCGTGATGCCGTGCTCGTCGACGCGACGCAGGATCTCGCCGCCGTCGACCTTGCGCAGGATGATGTGCTCGCCACCCATGCCGGTCACGGCGTAGACCATCCCCCAGCCGTTGCAATGGAACTGCGGCAGCGTGTGGAGGTACACGTCACGGTCGGTGACGCCCATGTGCCAGCCGAAGGTGGTGGCGTTCACCCAGAGGTTGCGGTGGGTGAGCTGCACGCCCTTCGGGCGGGCGGTCGTACCGCTGGTGTAGTTGATGGTGGCGGTGGCGTCCTCGTCGGGGGCCCACGGCTGGGGCTCCACGCCGAAGCGGTAGAACTCCTCGTCGTAGTCGGTGCCGATGACGACCTTGCGCTTCACCTTCACCGCGGCCATGGCGTCTTCCAGCTCGGGGTCGACGAGCAGGATGTCGGCGCCCGAGTGCTCGACGATGTACTGCACCTCTTCGGCCACCAGCCGGAAGTTGATGGGCACGAGGACGCGGCCATAGCCGGACAGCCCGTAGAACGAGGTGAACAGGCGGGCCGAGTTGTGGCTGATCATGGCCACGCGTTCGCCGTGCTCCACCCCCATGGCGTCGAGGGCCGCCGCCTGGGCACGGGCCCGCTCGGCCACCTGGCGCCACGTGAGCGAACCCCAGCTGGGTGCGGGCTGGTCGGGTTCGTCGACCAGCCCGATGCGATCGCCGTACACCAGCTCGGCGCGGCGGAGGAAGTCCATGACAGTGAGCGGCACCTTCATGGTCCGGACGGTAGTGGCTTGGGCCGCGACCTCAGAAACATCCCGGGCGGAAAGATGGGCCCGATGTCGCGGTCGACGGCTCGCCGCTACCGTGAGCCCGTGGACGTCGGGGCAGACGAGGGTGCGCGCCAGCGTCGGCTGGTCGCCCGGCTGGTCGCCGGCGACGAGACGGCGCTCGGCCTGCTGCACGACGCGCACGCCGGTTACGTGTACAGCCTGGCGCTGCGCGTCTGTCGCGACCGCACGATGGCCGAGGACATCACCCAGGAGGTCTTCGTGCAGGTGTGGGAGCGGGCCGACACCTACGAGCCGTCGCTGGCGTCGGTGCGCACCTGGCTCGGTCTGCTCGCCCATCGCCGCGCCGTCGATCGGGTTCGGCGCGAGGAGTCGCGCCGCACGCGCGAGGACCGCGACCACCGGCGCGGGCCCGGCGCGCCGGCCCCGGTCGACGACGTGGTGCTGCAGACCCTGACCTCCGAACGGGTACGGGCGGCCCTCGGTGGTCTGCCGGCCGAGCAGCGGGCCTGCGTCGTGCTCGCCTACTTCGAGGGTCGTACGTTCCGCGAGGTCGCGGCGACCATCGGCATCCCCGAGGGCACGGCCAAGTCGCGCATCCGGCTTGCGCTGGGGCGGCTGGCCGACGCCCTGGCGCCGGAGGTCGCTCAGGAAACCCTCAACTTGCCGTGATCCGCGCGGCCGGCGGCGGCGGACGGGAGGCATGCGAGGCCGCCCAGCACTACCGATCACCGTCCTGCTCACCATCGCCGCGCTGGCGGGCTGCTCCTCCGCGGAGCGGGCGGCCCACACGGTGCCCACGGTGCCGGCGCCCCAGGGGCAGCCGGCCAGCTTCACGACCACGGCGGCGGCCGACCCGGCGCCGGCATCGGCCGCCAGCCCGCAGGATGCGGTGGCCCGCTACGTGGCCGCCGAGGCCAGCGGCGACCACACCACCAGCTGGTCGCTGCTGAGCGACGACGAGCGGGCCCGCGTCGGTTCGCTGGCGGCGTGGATCGACGAGGCCGAGGCGCGCCTGCCCCTGGTGTCGCTGGCCGACGTGACGGTGGACGGTTCGACCGTGGTCACCGACACCGCGCTCACCCCCCGCCTCGACGAGACGGGTTTCGTACCCGCCCACGCCCGCATCGAGTGGCGACCGGTACGACGCGGCGGCGGTTGGGCCGTTGCGCCCAGCAGCACCACCGTCACGGCGCTGCTCCCGCCCGACGACGCGGCCCGCATCGCCGTGCAGACCTGGCTCGACGGACGCCGCCACGGCGAGGCGACCGGCGAGTACGCCGGCAACCTGCTCGGCCAGCCGAGGCTGGTCGACGGCCTCGCCCCTTCCGCCTCGCTCACCGCCGGCACGCCCGCGCCGCTCGACACCGCACCCGATCCCCAGGTGGCCGTGAACGCTTTCGGCGCCGATGCCGTGCGCTTCGTGCGGGCCGTGCCCGTGAGCGGCGCCCCGCGTCTGGTGGTGCTCACCGCGCCGCTGGGCGACGCATGGCAGGTGGTGGGCGTGCAGGCACCGCGCTGAATCGACGACCGCGCCCGCCACCGGCGGTGCGCCGTTGGCCCCAGCGCCGGCGGGACGGGTCCACGTGCGGTGCACGGCGGGTCGGCCCCCCTGGCGGTGTGTCCAGCACCAACGACCAGACAGGCCGACCCGTCGGCCGTGACGGAAGGAAACCATCCATGAGCACCAAGGGCAAGCTCGCCCGCCGGGTACTCCCGGCGATCGGGCTCACCGGGGCGCTGTTCGTCGGCCTCGTCGCGCCGGCAGACGCCTCGAGCCATCGAGAAGCACCCATGAGCTCCGAAGACCCGGTCGCCGATCTGACCGACGTCTACGCGTTCATGAGCCCCGACAAGGCGGGCACGTTGACGCTCGTCGCCAACGTGAACCCGTTCGAGGACCCCGCCGGTGGTCCGAACTTCTACAAGTTCGGCGACGACGTGCTGTACCAGCTCAACGTCGACACCGACGGCGACGCGGTGGCCGACAAGGAGTACCAGTTCCGCTTCACCACGACCACACGCAACGGGAACACGTTCCTGTACAACACCGGTCAGGTCACGTCGCTCGACGATCCCGATCTGAACGTGCGCCAGACGTACTCGGTGACCGAGGTGTCGCGCGACCCGCAGGGCCGCACGACATCGAAGCTGCTGGGTGCCAACCTGCCCGTGCCGCCGGTGAACGTCGGGCCGCGCTCGATGCCGAACTACGACGCCGATCTGGCCGCCCCGGCCACGAAGACGATCACGGGCGGGCTCACGGTCTTCGCCGGCCCGCGTGACGATCCCTTCTACGCCGACCTCGGCCAGATCTTCGACCTGGGCGGTCTCGGGCCGTTCCTGCCCGCCCACCTGGTGCCCAGCCCGGCCGAAGCCGGCGAGGACTACCTGGCGGGCAAGAACATCCACTCGATCGTGCTGCAAGTGCCGGTGGACCGTCTGCTCGAGGGCGACCCCGTCGTCGGCGTGTGGGCGAGCACGTTCCGGCGGGCCGAGCGGGTGCTCTCGGGCAACGGCACGGTGCGCAACGAAGGCCGTTGGGTGCAGGTGTCGCGGCTCGGCATGCCGCTCGTGAACGAGGTCGTCATCCCCCGTGCGATGAAGGACAAGTTCAACGCGACCAAGCCGAACTTCGACGACCAGTTCGCCGGCTCGGTGCTCAAGCCCGAGCTGGGTGCGCTCATCCCGGTGCTGTACCCGGGCGTGACCGTGCCCACGAACGTCGATGCCGGTCTCGGCCTCGGCGGGCGTGAGGACCTGGCGACGATCTTCCTCACCGGCATCCCCGGTGTGAACAAGCCGTCGTTCGTGAAGCCGGCCGAGATGCTGCGCATCAACACGTCGGTGGCGGCCAGCTCGTTCCCCAACGGGCGCAACCTCACCGATGACGTGGTGGACACCGCGCTGCGGGTCGTGGCCGGTGCCACGCCGTTCAGCCCGGCGTTCAACATCTCCCCCAACAAGGACCTGGGCGACGGCGTGAACGCCAACGACAACCCGTTGTCGGCCACGTTCCCCTACCTGGCCGCCCCGAACCAGGTCTGAGCCATGAGCGCGCCGACCCTTCCCTCGACCGCCGTCACCACCGTGTCGCCCCGCCCTCATCGGCGGGGGACGCGAGTGCTCGTGGCCGTCGTGGTCGTGACGCTGGCCGCGGGTGCGGTCGGCCGCTTCCTCACCGCTGGTCGCTCCGGTCCGGGCTCGCCCCGGGCCGGGGCGCCCGCTCCCACCGCTGATCCCATCACCACCCTCGAGGGGCGAGTCGCCGCCAACGCCGACGACGCCGGCTCGTGGCAAGCGCTGGCCGGCGCCTACGTCGGCCGGGCCAACGCCAGCGGCGATCCCGCCTACTACGACCTCGCCCGGAGGGCCGCCGACACCGCTCGCCGGCTGGCCCCGGCCGATCCCCGCACGTCGGTGGCGAGCGCCATCGTCGCCCTCGGCGTGCACGACTTCGCCCATGCGGCGACCGACGCCGCCGCCGCGCTGGCCACCGACCCCATCGGTCCCGATGCGCTGGCCGCCGCGGTCGACGCCGCCGTCGAGCTCGGCCACTACGACGACGCCGCCGCCCTGCTGCAGCGCCTGCTCGACGTGAAACCGGCCGCACCGGCATTGGCCCGCGCCTCGTACCTGCGCGAGCTGCACGGCGACCTGCCCGGCGCCCGCGCCACCATGGCCCGCGCCGAGCAGGCCGCCGGCACCGCCGGCGAGCGGGCCGGCATCGCCGCCTACGCCGGCGACATCGCCCTGGCCGACGGCGACCTGGCGGCCGCCGCCGCCGCCTTCGACCGGGCCCTCGCGCTCAGCCCCGGCCACGTGGGCGCATCGCTCGGTCGAGCCCGCGTGCAGTTCGCCCAGGGCGACCTGGCCGGCGCCCGCGGCGCCGCCCAGGCGGTCGTGGACCGCTCGCCCCAGCCGGCCGCCGCCGCATTGGTGGCCGACCTGGCCGATGCCGCCGGCGACACCGATGCCGCCGGCCGCGCCCGCGCCCTTCTGACCGCCAACACCCAGCTGGCGGTGGCGTCGGGCGTCACCGTCGATCTGGAGGCCGCGCTCGAGGCCGCCGACCACGGCGACCCCGAGCAGGCCGTCACGCTCGCCCAGCGCGCCCACGACACCCGAGCCACCGTGTTCACCGCCGACGCCCTCGGTTGGGCACTCACGAAGGCCGGGCGGCCCGCCGACGCCCTCTGGTACGTGCGCGAATCGCTGGCGCTGGGCACCGCCAACGCCGCGCTGCACGTGCACGCCGCGGTGACCTTCGCCGCCGACGGCCAGCCCGACCTGGCCGCCGCCGCGCTGCGCACCGCCTTCGCGCTCTCGCCGTGGCCGGCGTTCCACCTGCGGGCCGTCGCCGCGCCGCTCGCATCCACCCTCGCCGTACCCGTTCCCCCGATGTGGAGGCTGTGATGTCCCGTCGTCCGCTCGTCGCGCTCGCTCTCGTCGCGCTGGGTGTGCTCGCCCCGCGCGCCGCCGACGCCCACCCGCTCGGTAACCTCACGGTGAACGCTGCCGTCGACGTGATCGTGCGCGTCGAGCGCGCCGACGTGGGCTACACCGTCGACCTGGCCGAGCTGCCCACGGTGCCGGCCCGCCAGGACATCGACACCGACCACGACGGCGCGCTGAGCCCGACGGAGCAGTCGGCATGGGCGGCGGCGCGCTGCGCGTCGATCGCGTCGAAGGTCACCATCGACGGTCGGGCCGTGGCCCCCGCCGCCGGTGCGCCCGTCCTGACGTTCCCCGACGGCCAGGGTGGGCTGCCCACGTTGCGGCTGGATTGCTCGTTCACCACGCCGTTGACGGTCGACGGGACGGCCCGCACCATCACCGTGGCCGACGCCAACGACACCGACCGCATCGGCTGGCGCGAGGTGGTGGTGCGCGGCGACGGCGTGACGCTGACCGCCAGCGACGCACCCGCCGTGAGCCCGAGCGCCGGCCTCACCGCCTACCCGACCGCGTCGTCGCCGTCGCACCAGCGCGAGGCGACGGCGTCCGTGCGTGCCGGCGGGCCGCTCCTCGCCGGGGGCGTCACGATGGCGACGCCCGGCCGCCCGACCCGCGGTGCCGATGCCCTGACCCGGCGCATGAACCGGCTGGTGGGCGACCACGAGCTCAGCGTGGGCGTCGGGGTGCTGGCCGCCGTGCTCGCCTTCGTGCTGGGCGGCATCCACTCGTTGGCACCGGGCCATGGCAAGACGCTCATGGCGGCCACGGTGCTGGCGCGCCGCGGCGCCGCCGCCCGTCAGGTGCTCACCATCGGCACCACTGTCGCCATCACCCACACCGCCGGTGTGCTCGTGCTGGGCACCGCCATCTGGACGTCGCAGGCGGTGGCACCCGATCGCGTCCTACCGTGGCTGAGCCTGGCCAGCGGGGCGCTGCTGGTCGCCACCGGCGTGGCCTTCGCCGCCGCCCGTCTTCGCGGCGGACGACCGCTTCACGCCCACCACCACGGCCACAGCCACCACGGCGACCACGACCATCAGACCGGCCAGCACCACGAGGAGCATCATGGATCGCATGATCACGGCCACCACGCTCACGGTCAACCCCACAGCGACCACGACCACGAGCACCACGGGCACGATCGTGACGCGGTCGATCACACCCGTCCGGTGACGCGGCGGTGGCTGGTGACCATGGGGGTGGCCGGTGGTCTGGTGCCGACACCGTCGGCGCTGGTCGTGCTGCTCGGTGCCGCCGCCCTCGGGCGCACCTGGTTCGGCGTGCTCCTGGTGGCCGTGTACGGCGTGGGCATGGCCAGCACCCTGCTGGCCGCCGGCGTGGCCCTGGTGCGCCTCCAGGGCTGGCTGGAGCGCCACTGGTTCGGCTCGCGCTGGCTGGCCACGACGCTGCGGGTGGCCCCGTTCGTGACCGCCACCGCGCTGGTGGTCGCCGGCGTGACGCTAGCGGTGCGCACGCTGCCTTCCGTGTGACAGCGATGGGGTGCCCGTATGCTCCCGGCCGTGACGATCGTGGCCGAGGTGACGCGCTCAGGGCTGGTGGAGAGCGTCCACCACGGTTCCGTACTCGCCCTCGACAGCGCCGGCACGGCCGCCATCTCCATCGGTGACGTCGAGGGGCCGGTGTACGGCCGGTCGTCGAACAAGCCGCTGCAGGCGGTGGCCATGGTCTACGCCGGCCTGAACCTGCCGCCCGACCTGCTCGCGCTGGTGGCGGCCAGCCACTCGGGCGAGCCCCGCCACCTGGAGGGCGTGCGTCGCATCCTGGCCACCTACTCGCTGTCGGAGCACCAGCTGCAGAACACGGCCGATCTCCCCCTGGACGCGGCCACGCAGATCGCCTACGTGCGCGGCGGCGGCAAGAAGTCGTCGCTCACGCAGAACTGCTCGGGCAAGCACGCCGGCATGTTGGCCACGTGTGTGGCCAACGGGTGGCCCACCGACGGCTACCTCGACGAGCAGCATCCGCTGCAGCGCATCATCACCGGGTACGTGAAGCAGCTGGCCGGCGAGGGCGTGCGGGCCATCGGTGTCGACGGCTGCGGCGCGCCCGTGCACGCGTTCAGCCTCATCGGTCTGGCCCGCGCCTTCCGCACCATCGCGCTGGGCGAGGCGGGCACGCCCGAGGGGCTGGTGGCCGACGCCATGCGCACCGAACCCGAGATGCTCGGGGGTCGCGGCCGCGACGTCACGCAGCTCGTGCGGGCCCTGCCCGGCATCGTGGCCAAGGACGGGGCCGAAGGCGTGTACGCCGCCGCCCTGCCCGACGGGCGCACCGTCGTGCTCAAGATCGAGGACGGCGCCGGCCGCGCCCGGCCGCCGGTGCTGCTGGCGGCCCTGGCCCAGCTCGGCGTCGACATCTCGTCGTTGCCGGAGCTCGCCCACCCACCGGTGCTCGGTCACGGGCGCCCGGTGGGTGAGGTACGAGCGGTCATCTGACGCCGAGGCGTCCGATGGGTCAGCGCGACTTCAGCGAGTCGCGGATCTCGGTGAGCAGCTCGACCTCGCTCGGGCCGGCGGGCGCCTCGGGCTTCTCCGGCACCATCTTCCGGTAGGCCTTCACCAGCAGGAAGATCACGATGGCGATGAGCACGAAGCCGACGAGGTCGTTCAGGAAGTCGCCCCAGAGCACGCTGCGCCAGCCCTTGCCGACGAGGCCGGAGCAGTTCTTGCCGACGACCTCGCCCTTCGCGTCGACGATGTCCTTGCAGCTCACGAACAAGCCCACGACACCCATCGCGATGTTCTTGACGAAGGACGCCACCACGGCGCTGATGGCGCCGCCCAGGATGAAGGCGACCGCGATCTTCACGAGATCACCGGTGGCGATGAACTCCTTGAACTCCTGGATCAAGCCTTTCTTCTCTGCCATTGCAGACTTTCCTCCGTGTGGTGGTGATGTTGTTGCCGTGGGTACCGGTTCGATTCGCCCCCGACGAAGCCCGGTTGGCGCACCATTGAAGCACGGCGCGAGCGTGCGAGCGGCCATGTGCGCCAACGTCGACGACGTTGTCAGTGGGTGCGCCACGAGTCGGCGCCCGACGCGCGCGCCAGTCGCGAATACAGTTCGGCCGCGATGAGCGATACGCCCACATCGACCGACGACACTTCGACCGACCAACGCGCGGCGCGCGCGCACGAGGGCGACGGCCGGCTCACGATCGACGACCTCACCGATCGCATCGACTCTCTGCGCGTGCTGCGAGCCCACGACCCCGACGAGGCGGGCCGCGTGCTCGAGGAGCTCGGCGGGCGCGGCAAGCCCGAGCAGGACATCGTCGACCAGCTCGCGAAGATCCGTCCGTTGTGGCGGCCCGATCGCTTCGAAGAGGCGCACCGCGTCGCGATGCGCTCGCTCGAGGTGCTCGACCGCAACGGCGCCCGCAACGCGCGCATGCCGAGAATGGGTCCGTTGAAACCCGTCGCCGAGTGGGCCACGCAACAGGTGACGCGCTACATCGTGCGCAGCCACCAGAACACTGTGATCGACCGTGTACGCAAGCTCTACGAGCGGCGGGAGGCGAACAGCGTGTGGGCCAGCCCCGAGCACGTGATGCTGCGGCGGGCGCGCATCAACGCCGTGCAGGTCGAGGGCGGCTTCAAGTCGAAGGCGCTCGGCCTCCCGACCTTCCTGCTCGGTGGTGCCTTCCTGTCGAGCATTGTCGGTGCGCTCGGGCGCGCGGTCAGCAACGCGATCCACTCGAAGATCGGCGTCTTCGTGTTCACGATCGTGGCCGGGCTGCTGCTGGCCGCGCTG
>JANMAT010000049.1:0-3537 GCA_031359995.1 Actinomycetes bacterium | reverse complement strand
CGCCGACGACACCACGACCAGCGAGATCATCCGCGAAGCCCTCCGCCGGTACCTCCACGTCGCCTGAACACCTGCGGTCGACCGAGCTGTTCGTACTTCGCGTGGGGGAATCGTGGCTCTGCAGACAGGTGACACCCCTCGCGAGGAGGACGACATCGTGAACACGGATCGCCCGCCGAACAGCCAGGTCACGCCGCCCCGCCGGCAGGGCGGCTTGCCACCTCCCGCCCTCCCTGACGCGCGTCGGAGGGTGACAGGAGGGCGGGAAAAGGGCGGACGGGGCGGCAGAAGGGCGTCAAATGAAGGCCATTCCAGGTCACTGGCGGACACTCCAGGACACTCGGAAACCCACTCTGGCCAGCGACGATACGCCTGAGCAGGTGTGACGCCCGAGGACGCGGGACGGTTCGATTCCCCCCAGCTCCACAAGCATTTTGGCGCATATGCCCTGCTCAGGACATATGCGCCTGCTTCGCCCGCGTCTGCCTCGACTGGCGGCACCGGTTCACGCCGTGCGTACATCGGTGTGCACCTCCAGCCGGTCCAGCACCTGCCCCGCAGCATCGACGTCGGCACCGGCGATCCGACCGGGGTCGAGCCGGGCAAGCGCAATCACCGACAGCGCCGCCTCGAAGGCGGCGTCGTGGCGACGGGCGACGCCGATCGACGCGATCAGATCGTTGATCGCGCCGGCCTGATTGGTCGGCTGCAGACCGCGACTGTGCAGCCGGTGGAGGCGAGCGACCACGGCACCCGGGGTGAGTCGAGCGGTCGCTGCCCGGATGGCCGCGGCCGACAGCAGTACCGCTTCTGCCGGGCGACCGTCCGCGAGGAGCAGCTCGCACTCGGCACCGTCGAGCTCGGACAGATTGAACACGGACCCACCGAGCTGCGACCGGACCAGCGCGATCGTCGAGGACGCGGCCGATAGGTCACCGAGCCGAACCTGGAGTCGAGCCAGCGAGCAACCGCTGAGCCTGATGCCATTAGCTCGCCGTGCCGCCAGGAACACGTCAAACGAGTCCTGTAGCGCGGCACCGGCGTCATCCTGGCGACCCTGGTCGAGCGCGATCTCGCCGAGGTTGTTGCGGGCCAGGGCCATCTCCAGCCTGTCGCCGACCGCCTCCAGCTCGTCGACAGCTTCGGCGTACGCGGCCGTCGCCTCGCCCCACCGCCCCAGGTAGTACAGCTCCACGCCGAGGTTGTTGTGCAACTGCGCGCGGAGCCGGCGATCGGTCGTCGACTGCAGCGCGGCTCGTGTCGCCTCGATCGCACCTGGGTCGCCGGCCTCTCCGAGGGCGAGCGCACGCTGAAAACCCAGCTGCTGGCGCTGGACCTCGGTGAACGACAGCGTGTCCGACACCCGGTCGAGCAGCGCGAGCGCCGCCGATGTCCGCGGCACCTGTCGCAGCGTCGCCACCTGGTCGATGGCGGCCTGTGCCCGAATGACCGGGTCGACATCGAGGTTGCTGATGACGGTGGCACGGGAGCGCAGCGACGCGCCGTATCGGCCGAGATCACCCCGAAGGCGGGCACGATGAAGCCGGAGGCGAGCCCGCACGTCGAGGGGCAGATCCGCCCGCCCCCAGCGCGAGCAGAACGCCAAACCGGCGTCCATTCGTCCCGCCCGTCGATGCAGATCCGCGGCGATCACGACCTGTTCGAGGAGCAGTTCTCGACGGGCAGGGTCGTGGACCGCGCCACCGCGCCGCAACGCCAGAATCGAGTCGGCGCAGAAGCGAAGCGCCTCGTCGATGGCGAACACATCCAGCGCTCGCTGCGTCGCAACCACCAACTGCTCACCGGCCAGTCGAAATCGATGGGCGCGAGGATTGTGGATCGCGAGCAGCTCGACCGGCGGGTGCGGCCGGGACGCCAGCTCGTCCGCGATCGCTGCATGGATGCGCTCGCGTTTACGGAACGGCAACGTGTCGTATGCAGCGTCGCGCACCAAGGCATGCACGAACCTGGCGTCCGGCGCGACGAGCTCGATGACATCCGGCAGATGGCGCAGACGACTTCGCACCTGATCCTCGGACTGCTCGACCAGCGATCCGAGCAGGGACACGTCCACTCGTTGGCCGATCACGGCTGCAACGCTCAGCAGGAGTCGGTCGTCCGCCGACTGACGGCCCAGCCTGGCCTGTAGCAACTGCTCGAGTTGCAGCGGCACCGCGTCGATCGAGCGTCCCTCGATCAGCTCACCGACCATTGCGCGGGCGAACAGCGGATTGCCATCGGCGCGAGCAACGACGACGTCGACATCGGCCGGGGCCAACGGGCGACCACCCGCCCACGACCGGATCAGCTTGCGCGTCCGACTCGCATCCAGTGGCCGCACGGGGACCTGCACCACCCGTTCGGCAACGTCCTCAGCCAACTCGAACGGCGTGCTCCCGGGCCGACGAGTGACCAGCAATCGAATCGGGAGATCGGCGACGGCGAGCGCGGCGAGGAGCGAGGCGCTCGCTTCATCGCACCAATGCATGTCCTCCACGACCAGCACGGTCGGCTCGGTCACCACGGGACGAAGCAGCTCGATCAGCGACGCGTGGATCCGCTCCCGGCGAAACTCCGGATCGACGGCGGCCGTCTCGGCTGAATCACCAAGCCGCCGCTGCGTCACCCGGCTGGAACGCCCGCACCGTCACCCTCACCACCGCCAACCTAGCGACCCGCCGCGTGTGTGGGCATCAGCGCCGGGTCCTTTGCATCGATCGCGCCTCGCTCGGTGGAACAAGCGACCGGCCACGAGGACCACCCCCATACGGCGCAACGGAACAAGCCTCTGCCCACTCGGGCTGGCGAGCAAGCAACAACTGGCCGACGTCGCACATTTCGTAGTACGATTTGGGCGTGTGGAGATCCATCGATCGGCTCGACGCCACGGCGTGGACGATCGTCGTGCTCGTCTCGAGCGACGGCATCGAGTTCGTCATCCACGCCATGCCGATGAGAACGAAGTACCGGAAGCTGCTCGAACCATGACGACACCACGGACCTCGAACGGACGCACCATCACCGACGCTGAGATCGAAGCCCTGGCCGACGAGGCCGAACGCGGTTACGACCCCGCCGAACTCATCGGACGACGCGGCAAGCGCGGCAGACCCACCCTGGGCGGCGCGGGACCATCGACCGTCGAATCAGTCCGCCTCGACCCCGAGCTCAACGACCAGATCGCAGCACGCGCCGAGCAAGATGGGGTGACCACCTCGGACGTCATCCGCGAAGCACTCCGCCGCTACCTCCAAGTCAGCTGACACCGAGGACCCAACGATCATCACCCGGATGTCGTCGCTGCGCTGACGGAGGCGATCGGCCGCCCGTTCTGCGTCCTCGACCTCGATCAGGTTGAACTCGAGCGGAGCGCGGCCCGGGACGGTGACAAGCAGGCGCAGTTCTCCGCCGGTGATGGTCTCGACGTAGCGGCGCAGGGTGGACACGAGCATGTCGCCGCGCTGCTCGGTCTGAGCGACGTTGGCCTGGCTGATGCCGAGCGCGCCGGCCAGCTCGGTCTGCGTCAGACCGAACGTG
>JANMAT010000035.1:0-36393 GCA_031359995.1 Actinomycetes bacterium | reverse complement strand
CATCTCCAGGTGCGTTGCAGAGCTGACGTAGTCCCAATTCATCTGCCAGATCAACTCGGTAGCCATGTTTGCACCAACATCCGAGTTGATCCTCATGCGGTACAGACCGCTCGTGTACCAGCTGAGGCTCACGCAGTTGCGAGGCGCGCCGCTGCAAGAAGTTGAACCGAAGTTCGACGCGAATGCCGGGGTGGCGAACGCAGAAAACAACACGAGGATCGCCGCGATGTTCGCTGTCATGCGCTTTAGAAGCGTCCTGAAAGTGCATCGACGATCGTTCGCATGCGACCGGCTTCCGTTCGACATGACGCCCCCAGCGTGTGTGCCGTTGTGGGCACCCTACTCGCCCGAACTCCATCATCGCGCCCGGGTGAGAATTGTCAACCTAGAAAGAGGTCCGACTCGCTGCCACCAGTTGATCCGCGCGGCCGTGGCATATTGCCTATGCCAAGACTGCGACTGTCCAACCGTCAGCCCCCCGGGTTCTCCCTGAGATCGTCCACGGAGAATCCGGCGTCCGTGCGGAAGGCCTGGACACGCAAGCGTCAGCCGTTCTGCCGAGCCCGTATGTAGACGAGGCTTGGTGTTTCTAGACCATCCCAGAGGTTCTCGAGGTGTTCGGTGGTGCGGGTGTCGTAGTCGGGGAACAGGTGGCCGTAGCGGTCGTAGGTGACCTTGATCGAGGAGTGGCCGGCCTTCACCTGGACCACCTTCGGATTGGCGCCGCTGGCGATCCAGAGCGAGATGGCCGAGTGCCGCAGGTCGTGTGGCCGCAGCGGGGCGAGCCCGACCGTCTTGGTCGCCGGATGGAAGTAGCGGCGCCGGAACTGGTACGGGCGCAGCACGTGGCCTCCGACCGACGTGAACACGAGTCCGTCGCGCCCGACCCCGTACTCGTCCAGGTGCTCGCCGAGTGCCTCGACGGTCTGGCGGGGCAGTGGCACCTGGCGCTTGCTCGCCTTCGTCTTGAGCGGTCCCATGATCGGCGTGCCGTTGTCGAGCACGAGGTTCTCCACGACTGACACCGTGCCGCGGGCCAGATCGACCCGGCTGCCGCGCAGCGCGCCGAGCTCGCCGATGCGCAGTCCGCCCGTGCCGGCGAGGAGGATGAGCGCCCGGTAGCGGGGATGGATCGCCTCTGAGAGGGCGACGATCTCGCCGATGGTCAGGAGCCGCATCTCGTCGCGCTCGTAGCGGGGGAGCGGCACGCGGTAGCACGGTGAGCGCTTGATGAGGTCGGCGTCGACTGCGGCTTGCATCAAGCGGGACAGGGTCTCGTAGCGGAGCTTGATCGAGCCGGCGTTGGCGCCCCGGCGGGCCATCGACGCTACCCACGTCTTCACGTCGAGCTGTGTGATCGAGCCGATCGGACGGGCGCCGAACTCGGGGAGGATCCAGTTGCGCAGGTCGCTCGTGCGCCGGTTGCGGGTCGTCGGTGCGAGGTCGAGCGTCGTGGGCTCCCACTGGGCCACCCAGTCGGCGAGGCGGACACGCCCGTGGGCGTCGGGGACGAAGGTCCCGTCGTTGATCTCGGTGATGGTGCGGCGAAGCCACGCGCGCGCTTCGCGCTGCGTCGGGAACGTCTTCGAGCGGCCCCGGCCATCATCGAAGCGCACCCGCGCTTTCCATCCCCCCGGAGCCGTTTCGACCCACTGCTTCACGCCCGCGATCGTATGGCACCTCTTCCTGGCGAGGGGGACCACGAGGGGGACTTTCTGGCGGCACCAGGCGGACGGAGCGACACGAGGCGAATCGCGAAACACCAGGTGAACGGGCATGTTTCGCGAAACCGCAGCTCAGCAAAACCCCAGGACCGTCTTCCAGCCCAACTGGCCATCCGACCCCGGATATGGCCTCTGAATCTACGTATGTCGCGAGCCCGTGATCCCACTGCCCGTGGATGGCGACAACTGGCTACACTGTCGTCATGGGTGTGGTGTCCATCCGCTTCTCCGACGAACCGGTGCACGATCGGCTGCGTGAAGTCGCCCGCCGCCAGCGGGTTGCCCTGTCGACGTTGGCCGAGCGTCTCATCGACGAGGGTCTCCGTTCCGAGGCGCACCCCATGGTGATCTTCCGACCCGGCCCTGGCGGGCGCCGACCCGTCCTGGTCGGGGGTCCAGAGGTGGCCGACGTGATCGGTGCGATCGTCGGCGGCGACGTCCCGGCCGATGAGCGCCGCGAACGCGCCGCCGAGCTGCTCGGCCTGCCGGTGGCGTTGGTGGACGCGGCGTTGGCGTACTACGCCGACTTCACCGACGACATCGACGGTCTGTTGGCCGAGCGTGAACGTCGAGCCGAGGAGATGGAAGCGGCCTGGCGGCGTCAGCGGGCGTTGCTCGAACGGTGAGGTTGCTGCTCGACGAGATGCACGCGCCCTCGGTCGCTGAGGTCCTGCGCGCCGAGGGCCATGACGTTCTCGCTGTGGCCGCAGTCCCTGGCCTTCGCGGCGTCGCCGACGAGGACCTGCTGGTGCATGCCGCCGGCGAGGGGCTCGTGATCGTGACCGAGAACGTGGTGGACTTCGCCGCGATCGCAGCGCGCTGGGTCACCGAGGGCCGAGCTCACGCCGGCCTTGTCTTCACCAGCCCTCAGCGATTCAACCGCGCCACGCGCGCCTATCCAGGCAACCTCGTCGTTGCGCTCCGGGACTTGCTGCGCGAACCGTCCGACTTGGCGTCGTCGGGAACGTGGTGGCTCTGAACCTGCGCCCGCGGCGACGAGGACCTGCCCGGCGCCCCGTTCTCGACCCACTGCTTCACGCCCGCGATCGACGTCGCCGTACGGGAGGCCTTCGGTACACGAAAGCTGACCGTCGCCTACGACGCCGAGGACGCCGTGACGATCGTGGGCGCCGGTGCCGGCCTGGCTCGTCTGGTCAACGACCTTGCTGCGGCGCGAGCCGTCACGAGCCTCACCGGCGAGTGGACGAGGCTCAAGGTCTGAGGTGCCGCTCCCGGAAGGCGCGTTGGCGGGCCCGGTTGGCGCACGCTGCCGCGGAGACCCGAGCGGCACGCCACATCGCGGACAACGGCCCGTTCGGGAACATCCAACGGATGGTCAGGACTCGGGCTTCGAGCGCGCCCGACCGGAGCCGGCACCTACCTTCACCCTCGTGCGGGGGTGGAACAGGAACAAGGCGACGCGCGGGCTGATCGCGGTGGCATGTGCGGCCGGGTTGCTCGGACCGGTGGTGCACGCGGCGCGTGCGTCCACCTCGGCCGCGGCGCCGGTCGGCGGCGTCGACCTGTCGGGTGTGGTCACGACGGTCTGCGCCAACTCCGGTGACCGGGGCCGCGACGGTGCACGCTCGACATGCGGTGGCCAGGCCAACGTCGGTGGCGTGTGGCAGGGCACCAAGGGCTGGGTCACCGGTCGCCGCTGGCAGTGCGTCGAGTTCGCCCAGCGCGTGTACGGGAACATGGGTTGGTGGAGCGGTGTGTTCCCCGTGGACCTCGCGTTCCAGATCTATGACCGGGCCGACGACATGGGCATGCTCGCCACGCCCGACGGGACGATCACGTCGGTGGTGCCGGGCGACATGATCATCATCAACCGGGGCATCACGCCGAGCGACCACGCCGGTCACGTGCTCGTCGTGGCCCGCGTCGACGGCGCGACGGTGACGGCCGAGCAGCAGAACACCTTCCCGGCCGAGGTCTCCTACACCCTCGGCGACGGGCGCCTCACCGCCGGACCGTTCGTGGGTCACATCCGCGGCATCGTCCACTCGCCCCTGAACCCGAGCGCCGGATCGACCACACCGGGATCGTGAGGGCGTCGCCTCCGGCGGTCGCCGGCGGTCTCTTCCTCAGCCCGGGGCGCGGACGCGGCGTCGCCCCGGCGCCAACCGGGGTTCCATCTCGTTCGGTTGCACCGGGCGGCCCGACTCGGTGCGCAGTTCGAGCCGCACCGCTTCGCCCGTGGACCGCTCGTGCAGCGTGACCGGACCTTCGCCCTCGTTCACGTGCTCATCACCCCACGACATGAGCGACACCATCACCGGCAGCAGGCCCACGCCCTTGCGCGTGAGCCGGTACTGCTTGCGGACCCGGTCGCCCGGCTCCTGGTAGTCCTCGGTGCGGACCACACCGAGCTCCACCAGGCGGCCCAACCGGTCGGTGAGCACGCTGCGGGAGATGCCGAGATCGCGCTGGATCTCGTTGAACCGACGCACGCCGAAGAAGAGCTCGCGCAGCACCAGGATGGACCACACGTCGCCCAGTGCCTCGAGCGCGCCGGCGATGGAGCACCGGTCGATCTCGATCGCCGCAGCACGCAGGTCGGGACGGTCGAGGGCGTCGGTCACGCGCCCGAGGCTAGCTGGGTTCGTATGGCGGATCCATGCGTGCGGGTCCTTCCGCCGGAGCGGTGACCGCCCGGGCGCTCAGCCCAGACGGTCAACGGCTTGCGGTGCCGGCAGCAACGCCCACGCCGTATCGTGGAGGCCCGTCACCACCGTGGCCCGGTCGTTGGCCAGCACGTGCTGCAGCGCGGCGATGCGCTCCAGTTCGAGCGTGTTGGCATGGGCCCGGCGGGCGACCGCGTCGAGCGAGCGCAGCGCCGCCACCCGGGCCCGACCGTCGATCTCGCTGACCGTCGCCCGCACCCGGGCGTCGATCAGCGCGGCCTCGCCGTGGAGCTGGGCGACGACGGCGCGGCCCACCGCGTCGGCGACGACCGGGGTGAACGCCAGCGCGGTGATGCGCAGCGACTGCAGCGTGACCCCGATCGACTCGACGGCGTCGCTGGCCTGCAGCGCCACCGAGTCGGCCACCTCGCCCTGCTTGCGATGCAGTTGCTCGAGGGTGAAGCCGCTGATCGCCTGAGCGGCGCCGGCGCGCACGCCGTCACCGACCTGGGTGCCCAACGACCGCCCGTTGCGCAGGGCCAGCAGCGGCTCGACGATGCGGTACACGACCGCGGTGCGCACCTGCACCGCGGCACCGTCGCTGGTGTGGCCGGCGACGCGCACGTCGAGGTGCTGTGGCGCCAGGGAGACGAGGAGCAGTTCCTCGATGCCGGGCACGACGAGCTTCGGGCCCGGGCCGAGGGTGCGGCGCACGCGCCCGAGGCGCACCAGCACGGCCGTCTGGCCCTCGGGCACGATCTCCACGAAGCAACGCGAGAAGACCGCACCGATGACGACGATGGCCACGATGGCGCCGATGAACTGGAACATGGTCGATCACTCCCTCCGGTCTCGCTGTCCGGACTGCTGACGAGGTCATCCTTCGCCATCGGGTCGGGCTCGGGCGGACGAATTTCCGCTCGTGCATCCACAGAGCGGCGGCGGGTGCCCCGTGATGCAGTGCCGGTGGGCACCTCAGCCGGCGGTGGCGCCGTGCTCGATACCGTCGAGCAGACGGTCAAGGGCGTACGCGAAGCGGTCGTCGGCGCTGCCGACCCACAGGCTCGCCGCCGAGGCGACCGAGGCAGGGAACTGCTGCTGGTCGAGCGCGGCGTAGGTGGCGCGGAAGCGTCGGTAGGCGGCCTGGCGTTCGTCGACGGGCGCCAAGCTCATGGTGCCGTCGATGGCGGCGGCGCCCAGGGTGAGCTCGATGGCGGCGTGGTAGGCCATACCGACGTCTGCGGGGGCCAGCCCCGACCGCTGCAGCTGGCGCAGCATGGCTTCGGTGAGGCGCAGCTCGTTCTCCTGCATGGGCGGTCCGGCGGCCACCAGCGCGGTCAACCCCGGGTGGCCGAGGTACGCGGCCCGCAGGCGAAGGCACAGCTCGCGCAGCACAGCGCGCCAGCCGGCCTCGTCGCCGGGCAGGTCGTCCCACAGCGGCCGGAGGATCTCGTCGCCGACGGCGCGCGTCAGCTCGTCCTTGTTGCGGAAGTGACGGTAGATGGCGGTCGGATCGGCGCCGAGCACGTCGCCCAGCCTGCGCAGCGTGAACCGATCGGGGCCTTCGCGATCGATCAGTTCGATGCAGGTGGCCACGATCAGCTGTCGGGAGAGCGTCCGTCGGGCCACCGCGGCAGGGTATCGGCTCGGCTCAGGGGTACAACCGGGCCTGACCCATGCGACCCAGGCACACCTCGGTGCTCCACGGCAGCATGGTGGAGCCCAGGCGGGCGTCGCGGTAGAGACGTTCGAGCGGCATCGTCTTCTGCATCGACTGCCCGCCGCACACGCGGATCGCCATCGACGCGACCTCGGCGGCGTGCTCCATGACCGTGACGGCGGCGGCCCATCCGGTGACGAGCTGCTCCTCGGTCGGGTCGATGACGGCGTGGTCGACGGCGTGGTAGAGCAGGGCGCGAGACTGCTGGTGGCGCAGCTGCATCTGGGCCCAGCCGAGCTGCTTCACCGGGTGGTCGCGGCGGGCCCCGGTGACCTGGCCGGGCAGCTCGCCGCGCAGGTAGCTCGCCGTGGCGTCGAGCACGCCGCCGGTGAGACCGAGGTAGCTGGGGCACAGCGACAGGAAGAGCCATGGGTAGCGGTTGGCGGCCTGGTTGTAGCTGCCGGTGGGCATCCACTCGTTGGCGTGGGGTACGAACACGTCGTGCAACAGCAGCGTGCGCGACACGGTGCCGCGCATGCCGAGCGGGTCCCAGTCGTCGATGGTCTCCACGCCATCGGCGGTCGCCGGCACACCGAGGAGCCGGATCTCCTCGTCGCCCGGCACCGCGCAGGTGACGTTGTAGAAGTCGGCCGAGCCCGACAGCGACGCGAAGATCTTCTTCCCGCTCACCCGCCAGCCGCCGTCGACCGGGACGGCCTTCGTGGCCACTCCGGCGGTGGCGCCGGGGGCCAGGCCCTCGGAGAACGGCTGGCTGTGGATGTGGCCGTGCTCGACAACGCCGCGGTACATCTCGGCGCGGATCGCCTCGTGGCTGGCCCGCTCGTCGTCGGTGAGCGACAGCAGGTCGGCGACCTCGCCGCACCACAACATGGTGGCGTTGTGCATGTTGAACGTGAGGCCGGTGGCACCGCAATGGCGGCCGACCTCTTCGCTCACGCGCACGTAGTCGGCATAGGACGCGCCGAGGCCGCCGTAGCGCGCCGGCACGCACACCCTCAGGAGGCCGAGCCGGTGGAAGTCGGCGAAGTTCTCGGTGGGGAAGCGGGCCTCGCGGTCGTACACGACGGCTCGCTCCTGCATGACGGGGCCGAGGGAGCGGACGCGGGCGACGAGCTCGTCGCGGTCGGCGGCCGGCTCGGGGCGGTCGGCGGTGGCGGTCATCGGGGCATCGTGCGACGTTCCGCCGCCCGTGTCAACATGGCTGTCAACATCGTTGACCTCGCTAGGGTGGGGGGATGACCGAGTGGCGCTACCTCGCAGCCTTCCAGGCCCACTTCGCCCGCTGTGGCCTGCACGCCGGTGAGGTCGTGGCCGTGTTGAGCGAGACCCAGAGCCGGCCCGTGCTGGTCGAGACGGCCCGGCTGGCCGCCCAGTCGAGCGGCGCCCGCGTCTTCGATGTGGTCGTGCCCACGCCGCACTCGGTCCATCCGGTGCCCGTCCGGTCCACCGGCGCCTCCCAGGCGCTGGCCAACAACCGGGCTGTCATCGCCGGCCTGGCCGCCGCCGATCTGGTGCTCGACTGCACCGTCGAGGGCCTGCTGCACGCACCCGAGCTGGGGCAGATCCTGGGCGGTGGCGCCCGCGTGCTGATGATCAGCAACGAGCACCCCGACACCTTCGACCGCCTCACGTGGGACGACGACCTGCCCCGCCGCGTCGCGCTCGGTCACGCGTGGCTGCGCGCCGCCACCGTCATGCGGGCCACCAGTCCTCACGGCACCGACCTGACGGTGCAACTCGCCGGCGCGTTCACCGCCGGTTCCACCGGGCTCACCGCCGGCCCCGGCTCCATCGCCCACTGGCCGGGCGGGCTCGTGCTGGCGTTCCCGGCGGCCGGGACGGTGTCGGGCACGGTGGTGCTGGCACCGGGCGACATCAACCTCACGTTCAACCGCTACATGGAGTCGGCGGTGCGGCTCACCATCGTCGACGACCACATCGAGTCGATCGACGGTGACGGCCTCGACGCCGAGCTGTTCCGCTCGTACCTGGCCGCCTTCGGCGACCGGGCCAGCTACGCCACCAGTCACGTGGGGTGGGGCATGAACCCCGCGGCCCGATGGGACTACCTGGAGCTCTACGACAAGCGTGAGATCTGGGGCACCGAGGCGCGGGCGTTCGCCGGCAACTTCCTGTACTCGACGGGCGCCAACGAGAACGCCGGCCGCTTCACCGCTGGGCACTTCGACCTGCCCACGCGCGGCCACACCGTGCTGCTCGACAACCGGCCCGTGGTGGTGGACGGTGCGCTCGTGCCCGAGCTGGCCGTGGCCCGGGCCTGAGGCCCTAGAACGTGCGGCGACCCTCGGGGACCGAGGGGTCGCCGGCGTCGTCCACCGTGTACTGCCAGCGCGCCGTGCACGTGCGGCGGGCGAACCGCCAACCGTCGGCCGTGCGCACCACGACGTCGTCGTAGTCGCCCCCGTACCAGCGCCTGGGCCGGTGGCTGTCGCGGGTGAAGGGCACCCAGAACTTGCTCTTCACGCGGACCTCGCCGTCGACCACGTCGACCCACACGTTGGCCGGCGGTGTCGATCATGGCGACTCCTTTCAGCCCAGGAAGTCCTGGGCCACGCCCAGCCAGTAGTTCGTGCACAGCCCGAGCGAGTCGACGTCGATGCGCTCGTCGTGGCCGTGGAACCGGCTGGCGAACTGGGCGAAGCTCACGCCCGGGCTGAACAGGCCGGTGCCGTAGGCCACGGTGCCCTTCTCACGGAAGAAGCGCGAGTCGGTGGCGCCCACGATCAGCTCGGGCAGGAGCGACGCCCCCGGGTACACGACCTGGGTGTGCTTCTCCAACGTCTCGTACATGGCGTTGCGGGTGGACGACTGGGAGGCCTCGTCGTTGAAGATGGCCTCGATCTCGATGCGGTCGGCCAGGTCGCCCACCGCCTCGCGCAGCATGGCGTTCACGTCGTCGCCGGTGATGCCGGGCAGGGTGCGGATGTCGACGTCGATCTGTACCTTGTCGGGGATCACGTTCGACTTCACACCGCCGTGGACCACGTTGGGGGAGATGGTCGTGTGGGTGCAGGCGTGCAGCAGCTTGGCCGTGGGGACGGGGAGCGCGTTGAGCGTGTCGATCAGCTTCGACGGGTCGAGCAGGGCGCCCTTGACCTCTTCGGGGAGGTCGGTGGCGTGCACGCGCTGGACCCACAGGTCGTCCAGGCGGGCCTTGGGCTGGAAGGCGGCCAGGCGCGTGACCACCTCGGCTGCGGTGACCACGGCGTTGTCGGTGCGGAAGGGCATGGACCCGTGGCCCGGCGTGCCCCCGATGGTGAGGCGGCGCCAGGCGATGCCCTTCTCGCCGATGGAGATGCCGACGGACTTGCCGTTGCCGTGGGGCCAACCGCCCATCTCGGTGAGCACGTAGTCGCACTTGATGGCGTCCCAGTGGTGGTCGGCCATCCAGCGGGCGCCCCACACACCGCCGGCCTCCTCGTCGGCCACGCCGAAGTAGAGCAGCGTGCCCTTCGGCTTCCAGCCGGTGCGGGCCAGGTGCTTGAACGCCACCGCCATGGACGACGTGAGGTTCAGCATGTCGATGGCACCGCGACCCCAGACCTCACCGTCGATCAGCGCGCCGCCGAAGGGGTCCTCGTGCCAGCCGGCAGGGCTCACCGGCACGACGTCGGTGTGGCCCATGAGGCACACCGTGGGCGCGGTCGGGTCACTGCCCTCGATGCGGGCCACGATGGAGCCGCGGCCCGGACGCGACTCGTACGTCTCGACGTCGAGCCCGGCGCCCTCCAGATACGTCTTCAGCAGGTCGGCGTTGCGCGTCTCGTTGCCCGAGTCGGGCGTTCCGTCGTTCACGCAGCCGTTGCGGATGAGCGCCTGCAGGAGCTCGACGGTCTCCATGGTGAGGTCGGTGGTCATGGCCCGAGACTACGACCCGCCCGCCGGCGCGGTGTGGTGGCGCCCGACCGCGCCGTCAGGTCGTGGGGTAGTGGCGGGCGACGTTGGCCGGGTAGCTGCGGACGTAGTAGTTCCAGAGCTGCTCGCCGTACACCGGAACCGATGTGCTCGACGTGCCCGTGGCGCCGGCCAGGAGCTCGTCCCGCTTGGCCATGAAGCCGGCCCCGCGGTGGCGGGGGCTCGCGGCCACCGCGTCGGTGAAGCGGGGATCGAGATCGAGCGGGGCGAGGCTGGCCCGCAGGTCGGGTCCGTGGAAGTACGCGGCGGAGAAGCGGGCGTCGGTGGCGATCACCCGGTGCATGGTCGCCACGAAGTAGTTGCCCGTCATCGACTGCAGCATCTCGCCCAGGTTCACCACGATCGCACCGGGCGTCGGCGGGACGTCGATCCACTCGCCATCGGGGTTCCTCGCCTGCAGCCCGCCCACGCCGTGCTGCCAGAGCAGCGTGAGGAAGCCGGCATCGTGGTGGCCGTTCACACCGGCGGCGCCCGGAGGCGTGGGCGGGTAGCTGATGAGCTTCGTGAGCGACAGCGGCCGCTCGCCGAAGCGCTCCGTGAACGTGGCGGCCGGCAGGCCGAGGCCGGCGGCGAGCACCCCCATCAGCTCGTCGGCCAGCGCGCCCATGCGGGCCATGAACTCCAGCACCATCGCCCGGAACCCGGGCAGCACGTCCTCGCCCGGCCACTGGTTGTCGCCGTCGAGGCGGAGGTACGCGGGCTCGACGCCGCGGGCGCGCGCCGGGTGCTCGGTCGAGATGTCGAGCTGCTCCCGATGGTCGACCTTGCCATCGGTGTACTCGGATCCGACGCGCTCCCACCCGCGGAAGTGGGGCGAGTTGACCTTGTCGATGGTGGCCTTCACGTCTTCGGGCAGTGCGAAGAACGCCTCGAGCGCGGCGAAGTACCGACCCATGAAGTCGGGTTCGATGCCGTGGTCCACGAGCATCAGGAAACCCACCTCGTGGCAGGTCCGCCGGAGCTCGTCGGCGAACGCGGCGCGGTCGGCGCCCGATCCGCGCCAGCCGGCCATCGACACGACGGGGATGCTGGTGAAGGTGCTCGACGTCACGTCGTTCGAGCATAGGAGGTGGCGCGCTCGCGAGCTGCTCCCAGCCAACCCGCAGCCACGCTGGTGCTGTTCCCGATGATCCTGCTCGCCGTGAACACCGGCGAGGCGCTGGACCGGGCCATCGATCTGGGCACCGCGGTGAAGCACGCCCGGCTGGCCCGCACCACCCGGCTGCTCACGTTTCCTGCTCCTGCTGGGCACCGGCGCACCGTGGGCGGTGGGCCGACGCGTCGATCGCGCCCCGATCGACGGCGCGGCGCCGACCAAGCGGTCACCTCTGCTGTTCGGGTGTGCGGCGGCGGCGGTGCCGCTGTCGGCCCTTTCGACCATGTGGGTCGTGCACACCGGCCACGAGGGGGCCCGCGTCCACTGGAACGGTGTGATCAAGGTGAAGTAGCCGCGCTCGCGTGCACTCACCCGGATAGGGTTCCCATCTTGGCAGGGGGCCAGTTCCTGGTGGGCGCAGTGGCGGTCGCGGTCGGTGTGTTCGGGCCGGCGGCCACGGCACCGGACGGGGTGGGGCGCGTGGCGCCTGCCGCCGCCGTCGTGGGCGCTCAGGCGGCTCCGCGGTCGGCGAGCAGACCGCGGCTCCTGGCGGCCGAGCCGCCGCCGGACCGGTCGGCGAAGGCTGCACCGCTCGCGATTCCCGCCGGCACCACGCGCTTCGTCGCGATGACCCCGACGCGGTTGGCCGATACGCGGCAGGGTGCGGCGGTGACCGACGGCGGCGTGCTGGCCGTGGCGGCGCGCGTCGCCGGCGTGCCGGCCGACGCGACCGCGGTGGTGCTCAACGTCACCGCCACCGAGACCACAGGACCGGGCTTCCTCACCGTGTGGTCGGGCGACGGTCCTGCGCCGCTGGCGTCGAACCTGAACGTCGACCGGGCCGCGCAGACGGTGGCCAACCTCGCCGTCGTACCTCTCAGCGCCGACGGCCACGTCGCCGTGTTCGCCCAGCGGTCGACCCACGTGGTCGTCGACCTCCTCGGCGCGTTCGTGCCTGCGAGCAGTGCCACCGCCGGGCGGTTGGTGGCGCAACGACCCCAGCGGGTGCTCGACACGCGCAACGGCGCCCCGCTGGCGCCCGACGAGGTGCGCACCGTGAGCCTGGGCGCCGGCGCGGCCGATGCCAGCGCCGCGGTGGTGAACCTGACGGTGGTCGACGCGCGCGGGCCGGGATTCGTGACGGCGTGGGCGGCGGGCGCCACCGCGCCGACGACCTCGAACGTGAACGTCGACCACGCCGGGCAGACGGTCGCCAACCTGGCCGTCGTGCCGGTGCACGACGGCGCCATCGCCGTGCGCAGCCACGGCCCGCTCGACCTCGTCATCGACGTGGCCGGCGTGTTCACCGGGGTGGCCGCCCCGGCTGGCACCGACGGGCTGTTCGTGCCGTCGACGCCGACCCGGGTGGTCGACACCCGCGAGCGCCTCGGCGGCGTCCGCCTCGCGGGTGGGCGCCGCACGGATCTGTCGATTGCCGGGCACGGAGGTGTGCCCGCCGACGGTGTCGGCGCCGTCATGCTCAACGCCACCGCGACCGAGACCTCACTGCCCGGCTTCGTCACCGTCCATCCGCGGGGCACCATGCAGCCGCTGGCGTCGAACCTGAACGCGGAGCGGTCGTGGCAGACGGTGCCGAACCTGGTGGTGGTGCCCCTGGGCACCGGCGGGGCCGTGTCGGTCGTGGCCCAGCACACGGGGCACCTGGTGGCCGACGTGCTGGGCTGGTTCACCGGTGCGCCGGTGGCACCCGACCCCGATGTGCCGCTCGACCCACCGGCGGCGGCGCGGTCGTCGTCGGACGGCGTGCTGGTGGCTGCCGGCGCCATCGGCGGGGCCATCTCGCCCAAGTCGGTGGTGGCCACCGGCGGCGGCCTGGTGTTCGCCCAGAACATGATGTACACCCACACGATCACGGTCTACGACCGCGCTGGCGGGCTGGTCGCCACCATCCCCGACCGGGTCGATCTGGCCCGCTACGGGGCGGGCGCGACGGTGCAGCAGGGCGCCCCGGTGGAGGCGGCGGTGGCGGCCGGCGGGCGCTCGATGTACGTCAGCAACTACTCCATGTACGGCCCCGGCGCCGGGCCGGAAGGGTTCGACGAGTGCACACCCGGCGACGCCGTGGCCGACAGCACGGTCTATCGGGTGGACGTGGCCACGCTGACCATCGACCAGGTGATCCGGGTGGGTCGGGTACCGAAGTTCCTGACCGCCAGCGCTGACGGTCGCTGGCTGGTGGTCAGCAACTGGTGCGGTGACGATGTCTCGATCGTGGACGTTGCGACCGCCACCGAGGTCCGCCGCGTCCGCGTGGGCCGCTACCCCCGCGGTCTGGCGATCACCGCCGACTCGACGATGGGCTACGTGGCCCTCATGGGCGAGGGCCGTCTGGCCATGATCGATCTCGCTACAGGCGCGGTGCGCTACAGCGAACGCATCGGCGGTGGCACTCGCCATCTGAACCTGTCGCCCGACGGTCGCTGGCTGTACGTCACGCTCAACGAGGAGGCGGCGGTGACGAAGGTCGACACGACGACGCTGCAGGTGGTGGCCCGCGTCGGCACCGGCGCCGAGCCGCGCAGCGCCACACTGGCCGCCGACGGGCGCAACTTGTACGTCGTGAACTACGAGTCGGCCACGGCCAGCAAGATCCGCATCGACGACTTCGTGGTCGTGCAGACCGTGGCCACCGTGCACCATCCCATCGGCATCACCTACGACAGCGAGACGAGCCAGCTGTTCGTGGCCTGCTACGACGGGCGCATCCTGCTGTTCGACGAACGCTGAATGGGAGGACGCGGTCTACGTGTGCACGTGGACGGCCGAGCACCCGCGGCTGGTGGCCGCGGCGGTGGCGCGCGGTCTGGCCGTGTTCTGCGAGGAGCCGTTGGCCACCGACCTGGCGGCGGCGCGGGCGCTGACCGACGGCGTGGTGGCCGCCGGCGTGGCGAACCAGGTCGGGCTGATCCTGCGCCGGTCGCCGGCCTACCTGCTGGCCCACGACTTGATCAGCGACCCACGGGCCGGCGAGGTGATGACGGTGACGTTCCGCGACGATCAGTTCATCCCGACCCAGGGGCACGACGGCATCGAGGATGTGGTGAGCGCCCACCTGCGCTTCGCCGGCGGAGCCACCGGCACCCTCACGTCGGTGTGGCACGACAACCTGGCCCGTTCGAGCCGACGACGCGTCGAGATCTTCTGCCGCAACCGGTGGATCGCCCTCGACGGTGACGACTGGTTCGGTCCGGTCACCTGGACCGACAGCGACGGCTCCACCACGAGCCCGGGTGGTGAGGCGCTCGTGGTCGAAGCCGAGCGCATCGCCCACGCCGCGCCGGCCGGTCTCGGCGGCCTGAATCCCGACGTCGCGTTCGTGACCGCGGTCGCGGAGGGACGCCCGGCGTTCCCTGACGTCACCGTCGCCCTGGCCGCGCACGAGGTCGTGGACACCCTGTACCGCCGCGCCGGCCGACGGTGCTCCGGTGCGTCCCGGTGCAGCCTGACGCCGGGAGCGGCGCGATCAGGCGGTGGCGAGGCGCAGCACCAACGCGGCCACGGCCACGAGCATGAGCACGGCCGCCGGCGCCAGTTCCTTGTCCTTGGCCCGGACGTGGAACACGAGGGCGCCGATGAAGTAGAGGATCACACCGACGACCGGCGGGCGCGCATCATCCGCACCACCGCCAAGGGCCGGCGCGCCCAGCTGCACTTCGAGCAGCGGGCCGCCGAGGTCACGCAGATGGTGCACGAGCTCGACCCCACCGAGCGGGCCGCGCTCCGCGGCCTGTTCGACGGTGCGCCCGAGCACGGGTAGGCCTGCCAGACTGCGGCAATGGCCGATGACCTCACCGGGCAGACCGTCGAACTGCTCCAGACCCTCATCCGCAACCGCTGCGTGAACGATGGCACGGCATCGTCGGGCGACGAGGTGCGCAACGCCGACACGATCCAGGCGTACCTGGAACCCACGGGCATCACCATGCAGCGCTACGAGCCCACGCCGGGACGCGTCTCGTTGGTGGCGCGGATCGAGGGCACCGACCCCGCGGCACCGAGCTTGTGCCTCATGGGCCACACCGATGTCGTGCCGGTGAACCCCGACGGATGGAGCCGCGACCCGTTCGGCGGCGAGCTGGTGGACGGCGAGGTGTGGGGTCGCGGTGCGGTCGACATGCTCAACCTGACCGCCTCCATGACCGTGGCGGTGAGGCATCTGGCGGCCAAGGGCTTCCGGCCCCTGGGCGACCTCATCTACTTCGCCGTGGCCGACGAGGAGTCGGGCAGTGTGCACGGCGCCCAGTGGATGGCCGACCACGCCGCCGCCGACATCCGCGCCGACTACGTGCTGACCGAGAGCGGTGGGTTGCACTCGGGCCCGGCCGACGCCCCGTTCGTGAGCGTGTGCGTGGGGGAGAAGGGCGTGGCGTGGCGCCGGCTGCGGGTGAAGGGCACGCCCGGCCACGGCTCGGCGCCGTACAAGACCGACAACGCGCTGGTGAAGGCGGCGGCCATCGTGGCGCGCCTGGCCGACTACCGGCCCACGCCTCGCATGCACGAGCTCTGGCGCGGCCAGGTCGCCACCATGAACCTCGACGACGAGATCCGCGACGCCCTGCTCGACCCGGCCCGCATCGACGCCGTGCTCGACGCCATGCCCAACCCGGCCGCCGCCCGCCACCTGCACGCCTGCACCCACACGACCTTCTCGTGCAACGTGGTCGAAGGCCACCACATGAAGACCAACGTGATCCCCGACCTGATCGACCTGGGGGTCGACGTGCGCACGCTGCCGGGGGAGACGGCCGACGACGTGCAGGCCCACCTGGAGGCCGCTCTGGGCCCCTTGGCCGCCGAGGTCGAGGTCGAGATCGTCATGAACGACCCGGCCAGCATCAGCCGCACCGACACCCCGCTGTGGGACGCGCTGGGTCGCGCCGTGGCTCGGCCCTTCCCCGCCTCGCGGTTGTCGCCCCAGCTCGTGGTGGGGTTCACCGACTCGCGAATCTACCGCCAGCTCGGTGCGGTCGCCTACGGCGCTGGGCTGTTCAGCCCCGAGGTCGACGCCGCCGACTTCGCCCGCCGCTTCCACGGCAACGACGAGCGCATCGACGTGACCTCACTCGGCCTCACCACTCAGCTCTGGCTCGACGTCGTGTCTGACCTCCACGGGTCAACGAGCACACGGCACGGGTGAACGGGTACGGGCCGGGTAGCGTGGCAGCAGTCCTGACGAGCGGGAGGACCCCATGAGCACCATCGATGGCCACGAGATGCGGTGCGCCGACCGGGACGAGCACGTCACCGTGTTCACCTGCACCCACGAGGAGTGCGACCGCACCGTCGTGCTCCACGCCGGCGGTGGCCGCACGGTGCTGCGCCGCGGCGACGAGCTGGCCACCCACCAGGGTGGTCTCAGCGTCGTCGTCGGGTCGTCCATGCCCTGAGCCCGCGCGCGCCGATGCCCGGGCCGGGGGCCCGGGCATCGCCGTCTGGGGGAGAGGGTGATCGCCGTCGGTCGGACGAGGATCAGATCGTGCGGACGAGGATCTCCTCGGTGAAGCCCGTGATGTACTCGGGGCCGCCGTTGGCGTACGTGAGCACGACGGCCAGCTTGTACAGGTTCGACTGACCGGCACCGGGGCTGTTGATCCCGAGGGGCCCGCACTGCACGTGCAGCGTGTAGTTGGTCTGCGTCGGGTTGTGGTTCACCGTTGCGGTGCCCACGAGGGCATCGAGACCGCCGCCGAGCTGATCGGCGTAGACCTCGACCCGCCAGTTCGGGCCGGGGCCCAGGATCGACGCCAGGACGGCGTCGATGCTGAAGTTCACGTGCATCTGGAACGGCTTGGTCGCCTCCAGCACGCTCGTGGGCTGCTGATCGTTGTCGTGGACGAAGCTCGAGATGGAACCGGACGGGGAGCCGAGCGGGACCTGGATGGAGCCAGTGGCCATGGGAAGTACCTTCGCTTTCGGGTGGTCGGCGGGAGACAGCCGCCGTAGCTAGGAGGGTGAGCATCCGTGGGTTTGGCTGCTCCGGACACCCTCGACCGATCGTGAGCCGCGTGGCCGCTGCCGGATACGCGCCGTCACGCGATCGTCAAGCGGTACGGTGCGGACGTGCCGAAGCAGGCGGAGCCCGGCGAACCGATCGAGGTCGCCGGCCACACGATCGTCGTGAGCAACCCGGGCAAGGTCTTCTTCCCCGAACGCGGCGAGACCAAGCTCGACCTGGTGCGCTACTACCTCGCCGTCGGCGAGCCGCTGCTGCGGGCCATGGGCGGCCGGCCCGTGCTGCTGCAGCGCTTCCCCAACGGTGCCGCGGGCCCGAGCTTCTTCCAGAAGCGCGTGCCCGACAACGCGCCCGAGTGGCTCACGACCGCCATCGTCGAGACGCCGAACGGCACCACCGCCAACGCGCTGGTGGTCGCCGATCTCGCTCACGTCGTGTGGGCGGTGAACCTCGGCTGCCTCGGCTTCCACGTGTGGCCGTACCACGCCGACGATCCGGCCCACGTCGACGAGTTGCGCATCGACCTCGACCCCACGCCGGGCGTCGTGTTCGAGCAGGTGCGCGAAGCGGCCCACCACACCCACGCGCTGCTCGACGAGCTCGGCATGGTGGGGCGCCCGAAGACCACCGGCAACCGTGGCATCCACATCTACGTGCGCCTGCAGCGACGGTGGGACGCCTACCAGGTGCGCTCGGCCGCCGTCGCGCTGGCGCGCGAGCTGGCCCGCCGCCACCCCGCGCTGGTGACCGACGCGTGGTGGAAGGAGGAGCGCGGCACGCGGGTGTTCGTCGACTTCAACCAGAACGCCCCGCACAAGACGATGTTCGGCGCCTGGTCGGTGCGGGCGCGCGTCGGTGCGCAGGTGTCCACGCCGTTCTCATGGGACGAGCTCGATGGCGTGCACCCCGACGCGTTCATCATGGCGACGGTGCCCGAGCGCGTCCGCGCCCTGGGCGACCTGTGGGTGCCCGACGACGACCGGGCACAGTCGCTCGAGCCGTTGCTCGCGCGGCACGAGCGTGACCGTGCTGGCGGTCTCATGGATGCCCCGTGGCCGCCCGTGTACCCGAAGATGCCCGACGAGCCGCCACGCGTGGCGCCGAGCCGGGCCCGCAAGGCCGACGGTTGATCGGTCCGGCCGCCACCAGCCACGTGCGTAGCGTGCCGCCCCGTGGACGGACCCGACGCACCGGCGGCACCATCGCGCCGGCGGATGCGCATCGATCTCACGCCGTGGCGCGCTTCACGCGAGTACCGCCTGTTGTGCAGCGCCGGCACGGTCTTCTCCATCGGCCAGATGATGACCTACGCCGCGGTGCCCTATCAGGTGCGCGTGCTCACGGGGTCGAACGCCGCCGTCGGCGCCATCGCTGCGCTCGAGGTGCTGCCGATCATCGTCTTCGGCCTGTGGGGCGGCGCGCTCGCCGACCACCTCGACCGGCGCAAGCTCCTGGTGCGCACGGGTGCCGGGCAGGTGGTGCTCACGCTGATGCTCGTGGTGAACGCGTCGGTTCGGAATCCGCAGGTGTGGGTGCTGTTCGCCGCCGCACCGTTGGCGGTGGTGCTGTCATCGCTGCAACGACCGAGCCGCGAGGCGCTCATCCCGCGCGTCGTCGAGCGTGGGCAGCTCGCGGCGGCGGTGTCGCTCTCGTCGCTCGGCATGCAGGTCGGTCAGCTCCTCGGACCGGCGATCGGTGGTGTGCTGGCCGTGACTGCCGGCGTGCGCTGGGCGTTCACCGTCGACCTCGTGGGGTTGGCCGCGGCCACGTGGCTGTTCAGCCGGCTCGACCCGCATCCGCCCGAAGCGGGCGGGCCACGGGCCTCGGTGGCGTCGATCGTGGACGGTCTGCGCTACGCCCTGGGGCGCAAGGACCTGCTCGGCACGTACGTCATCGACCTCGCCGCCATGACCTTGGCCTACCCGCTGGCGCTGTACCCCGCCCTCGCCCTCGACGTGTTCCCCCAGAAGGGCACGCTCGGTCTGCTCTACGCGGCCGAGACGGTGGGCACCTTGGCGGCCACGCTCACGAGCGGCTGGACCGGCCACGTACGCCGCCGGGGGCGCGTCGTGGTGCTCGCCGCGGTCGGCTGGGGTGCGGCGGTGGGCCTGGCCGGCGTGATGCCGTCGGTGTGGCTGGCCCTGGTGTGCTTCGCCGCCGGCGGCGTGGCCGATCAGCTCAGTGGACTGTTCCGCGGCATCATCTGGCACGAGACCATCCCCGACGCCTACCGGGGGCGGCTCGCCGGTGTGGAGATGCTGTCGTACTCGCTCGGGCCCATGCTCGGGCAGTTGCGGGGCGGGCTCATGGCCGACGCCGTCGGCGCGCGGCCCACGTTGTTCATCGGTGGCGTCGCCTGCGTGCTCGGCGTGATCGTGGTGGCCCTGCTGCTGCCCGCCTTCTGGCGCGACCGCAGCGATGACCCCGCGCCGGCCCTGCTCGTCGGCTAGGCGTAGGCCTCCATGAGTTGGTTGATGGCCTTGACCTGGCCGCCGGTGGTGGACGACATCACCAGGATGGGGGTGGTGATGCCCGCCTCCCGCCACGCTTCCACGCCGTCGCGCACCTGGGTGGCGGAGCCCGACAGCGTGCAGTCGTCGACCCATGCGTCGGTCATGAGCCCCGGCAGCTTGTCGCGCTCGCCGGCGGCGATGGCCGCTTCGATGGCGGTCATCTCGTCCTCGTAGCCGGCGGCCTTCCAGTAGTTGCGGTAGTTGGGCAGCGACACGTAGCCGGTGAGCGTCTTGCGGTGCACGTTGCGGGCGGCGGCACGGTCCTCGTCGATGACGGTCGGGATCATGTTGCCGAGGAAGAACGACCCGCGGCGGTCCGCGGGCACCACCCGACCGAGCTGATCGGCCATGGCCGAGCGCGACGCGTTGGCCCACACCGCACCCTCGGAGACCTCCAGCGCCAGTGCCAGCATCTTGTCCCGCAGCGTCGCCAGGATGATGGGCGGCAGCTCGCCGACGCCGCGCGCCGCGGCGCGCACGCCCTCGACGTAGGCCCGGGTGTCGGCCAGCGGCTTGCCGACGCCGACGCCGAGGCGGTCGTGCACGGGTCCGTGGCTCACGCCGAGACCGAGCGAGAACCGGCCGCCGGAGACCTCGTGGAGGTGGGCGGCGGTGCCGGCGGTCTCGGACGGATGGGAGAAGTAGATCGGCTGGATCGAGGTCCAGAACCGGATCGAGTGGGTGACGTGGGCGATCGACACGCACAGGCTGAGGGCGCTGCCCAGGCTGGGACAGGCCAGGCCCGAGAAGCCGCGGGCATCGAGCTCGGTGGCCAGGTCCAGGATGGCGGTGCGCTTCGTGGGGCTGGCGATGAGGGACACGGCGGGAAGGGCGGGAGCGACCATGCCGGCAACGTAGCTGGCGTCCGCACCACCGACGGTCACCCGCCGACCGCCACCGACGAGCCGTACGGGTGACCGCGCCGGATGTTGGCTACGGTGGACCGATGCGCATCGGGCTGGTGTGCCCGTACAGCCTCACGCTCCCGGGCGGCGTCCAATCCCAGGTCCTCGGTCTCGCTCGCGAACTGCGCAGCCGCGGCCACGAGGCGCGCGTGCTCGGCCCGTGCGACGGCCCGCCGCCCGAGCCGTTCGTGACGCCCCTGGGGAACTCGATCCCCACGGCGGCCAACGGGTCGGTCGCGCCACTGGCGCCCGATCCGGCGTGCGCGCTGCGCACCATCCGCGCCCTGCGCGACGAGGAGTTCGACATCCTCCACTGCCACGAGCCGCTGAGCCCGGGCCCTCCGCTCACCGCGGTGTTCATGCACCCGGCGCCGATCGTCGGCACGTTCCACGCCGCCGGCGACTCGACCTCGTACCGGCTGCTGCGGCCGTGGACCCGCATGACCGCGGAGCGCATCGACATCCGGTGCGCGGTCTCCGAGGACGCCCGCCTGCTGGCGTCGCGCTACCTCGGCGGCGAGTACGAGATGCTGTTCAACGGAGTCGAGGTCGAGCGCTACCAGCGCGGCGAGCCGACCAAGGCCGACGGTCCCACGGTGTTCTTCTGCAGTCGCCACGAGCCCCGCAAGGGCCTGGCCGTGCTGCTGGCCGCCGTCGCCCGCCTGCCGCCCGACGTGCGGGTCTGGGTCGCCAGCGACGGGCCCGAGACGGCTGAGCTCAAGGTCGCCCACGCCGGCGACCCCCGCATCGAGTGGCTGGGCCGGCTGTCCGAGGACGAGAAGATCGCCCGGTGGCGGGGGGCGTCGGTGTTCTGCGCCCCGTCGCTTCACGGCGAGTCGTTCGGGGTGATCCTGCTCGAGTCGATGGCGGCCCGCACGCCGATCGTGGCCAGCGACCTGGATGGCTACCGCAAGGTCGCCCGCCCTGACATCGACGCCGTGCTCGTGCCGCCGGGTGACCCCGACGCCCTGGCCGACGGGCTGCGGCGCGTGCTCACCGAGCCACCGCTGGCCGAGCGGCTGGTGGCGGCGGGTGCCGAGCGGGCCCGCCTGTTCTCCATGGAGGCGCTGGCCGAGCGCTACGAGGAGCTGTACGACCGGGCCATCGCCCGGGAACGCCGGCCCGCCCGCAGTGGCGCCGGTGTGCTTCGGGCCGCCTCCCGTATGATTGGCCGCCGGTGACCGCCCGTTCGTGGCGGTCCGGCCGGCCGGTCACGTCCGGCGGCTAGAGAAAGGTTCCCATCGCCCCACCATGACCATCTTCCTGATCATCCTGGTCATCGCCGTGCTGCTGGCCCTCTACGTGGTGGTCGTGCGCAACGGGCTGGTGCGGCTGCGCAACCGCGTCGAGAACGGCTGGGCCCAGATCGACGTGCAGCTCAAGCGCCGCAGCGACCTGATCCCGAACCTCATCGAGACGGTCAAGGCCTACGCCGCCCACGAGCGCGAGACGCTCGACGCCGTCATCCAGGCCCGCAACGCCGCGGTGTCGGCCTCGGGCCCGGCCGCCGCGTCGAGCGCCGACGCCCAGCTCAGCGGTGCTCTCGGCAAGCTGTTCGCCCTGGCGGAGGCCTACCCCGACCTGAAGGCCAACACGAACTTCCTCGCGATGCAGGAAGAGCTCACGGCCACCGAGGACAAGGTCGGTTACGCCCGCCAGGCCTACAACGACGCCGTCACCACGTACAACACCAAGATCCAGCAGATCCCCGGCTCGCTGTTCGCTGGTGGCATGGGGTTCAAGGTCCGGGAGTACTACCAGGTCGACGAGGCCGCCAAGGCCGCCCCCAAGGTCCAGTTCTGAGCCCGGTCCGCCCCCACTGATGTACGAACAGATCGCGTCCAACAAGCGGCGATCGGCCGCGCTCATCGCCGGCTTCGTGGTGCTGCTCGCCCTCGTCGGCGCGGCCATCAGCTGGGTGATCGGCTACGGGCCGATCGGCATCGTCGTTGCCCTCGTCATCTCGGGCGCGCTGGCCTTCGGCTCGTACTGGAAGTCCGACAGCATCGCGCTCGCGGTGTCGCGGGCCCGCCCGGCCGACCCTCAGGAGTACCGTCGGCTCTACAACCTGGTCGACGGGCTGTGCATCGCGTCGGGGCTGCCCCAGCCGAAGGTGTACATCATCGACGACCCGGCCCCGAACGCGTTCGCCACGGGCCGCAACCCGAAGCACGCGTCCATCGCCGTCACCTCGGGACTGCTCACGATGATGAACCGTGTCGAGCTCGAAGGGGTCATCGCCCACGAGCTGTCGCACGTGAAGAACTACGACATCCTCGTGTCGACCCTCGCCGTCACCATGGTGGGCGCCGTGGCCCTGGTGTCCGACCTCGTCATCCGCACCATGTGGTGGAACGGCGGGCGCACCCGCCGCTCCGGCGACCGCAACGACAGCAACAACCCCTTGGCCCTCATCGGCTTCGTCATCCTGATCCTGGCACCCATCGCCGCCAAGGTGATGCAGCTGGCGGTGAGCCGACGCCGGGAGTCGCTGGCCGACTTCTCCGCCGTGCACATGACGCGCTACCCGCCCGGTCTCATCTCGGCGCTCGAGAAGCTGCAGGCCGACAACACGATCACCCACTCCGCCAGCCGGGCCACCGCCCACATGTGGATCGAGCAGCCCACCCCTCGCGAAGAGGGAGAGGGTCGGCTGCGCTGGCTGAACAAGATGTTCGACACCCACCCGCCGTTGGAAGAGCGCATCGCCGCGTTGCGCGAGTTGTAGGAGAACCCATGTCGAAGTCCCGTTCGTTCCGTCGCGCCCTTGCGGTGGCCCTCGTCGCCGTGGCCGTGGCCTCCGCGTGCAGCGGCGGCGGCGACAAGAAGGCCGACGTGACCACGTCGACGGTCGCCGCGACCACCACGGCGGCCACGGCGACCACGAGCACCACCGCTGCGGCCACGACCACCACCATCGCCGCCACGACCACCACGGCCGTGCCGGCGCCCACGTACCCGCTCACCGGGCTCCCGGCCGACGACGCCACCAAGCTGAACCGGCCCGCCATGGTGGTGAAGGTCAACAACGTGGCCAGCGCCCGACCCCAGCACGGCATCAATCAGGCCGACGTCGTCTTCGAGGAGAAGATCGGTACGTCGATCACCCGCTTCCTGACCGTCTTCCAGTCGCAGGACTCCGAGAAGATCGGCTCGATCCGCTCGGCCCGGGCCAGCGATCTCCCCATCCTCGGATCGCTGTCGAAGCCGCTGTTCGCCTGGTCGGGCGCCAACGAGGTCCTGACCCCGGTCGTGCGCGACGCCGACGTGACCGACATCGGCTACAGCAAGCACTCCGAGCTCTACGACCGCGGCCGGCTGCTGCCCGACTACACCGAGTTCTTCATCTCCACGGTGAAGGCCCGCGACGAGATGACGCCGGCGGGTCAGGGGGCGCCGACGCCGATCTTCTCCTACCGCAAGCCCACCGACGCGACCCCGACGGGTTCCACGCCGGCCGGCATCCGCTGGACGAAGAACGGCTACCTCGTCGACTGGGCCTGGGACAGCGCCAAGAAGGTCTGGCTCCGCAACCAGAACGGTACCCCTCACCTCGACTTCGACCGGGTGCAGGTGGCGCCGGAGAACGTCGTGTTCATGTTCACCGAGTACCGGCGGGCCTTCGACGACCCCCGCTCGCCCGAGTCGGTCAGCCTGGGCACGGGCCCGGCGTGGGTGCTCACCAACGGCGTGGTGGTGCCCGGCACCTGGACCCACGGCGTCGACAAGGACCCCTTCACCTTCACCGACCAGGGCGGCAACCCCATCAAGCTGACCCCGGGGCGCACCTGGGTGGAGCTGGCCGAGCCCGACAGCGGCGAGCTCGTCAACCCCTGAGACCGCCGGCGCCGACCGGCCCGGCCCGGCCGCGCCGAGAGGCGCATCGGGCACGGCCCGACCTACACTTGACGGCATGGCTGACCAGGCAAACCCCTCCTTCTCTTCGGCTCGCACCACGGGTTCGATGACCGTGAAGCGCGGCCTCGCCGAGATGCTCAAGGGCGGCGTCATCATGGATGTCGTCACCCCCGAGCACGCCAAGATCGCCGAGGACGCCGGCGCGGTGGCGGTCATGGCGCTCGAGCGCGTCCCGGCCGACATCCGCCGTGACGGTGGCGTGGCCCGCATGAGCGATCCCGACATGATCGAGGGCATCAAGGCCGTCGTCACCATCCCGGTCATGGCCAAGGTCCGCATCGGTCACTTCGTGGAGGCCCAGATCCTGGAGGCGCTCGGCGTCGACTACGTCGACGAGTCCGAGGTCCTCACCCCGGCCGACGAGGCCCACCACATCGACAAGTTCAAGTTCACCGTGCCGTTCGTGTGCGGCGCCACCAACCTCGGCGAGGCCCTACGTCGCATCTCCGAGGGGGCCTGCCTGATCCGCTCCAAGGGCGAGGCCGGCACCGGCAACGTCGTCGAGGCGGTGCGCCACCTCCGGTCGATCATCGGCGACATCCGCAAGATCGGTCAGGCCGACTCGGCCGAGCTGTTCGACTGGGCCAAGAAGCTGCAGGCGCCCCTGCCGCTCGTGCAGGAGATCGCCGAGACCGGGTGGCTGCCCGTGCCGCTGTTCTGCGCCGGGGGCATGGCCACCCCGGCCGACGCCGCCCTCGCCATGCAGTTGGGCGCCGAGGCGGTCTTCGTGGGCTCGGGCATCTTCAAGTCGAGCGACCCGGCCCCGCGCGCCAAGGCCATCGTGGAAGCCACCACCCACTTCCGTGACGCCCACATCCTGGCCAAGGTCAGCCGCGGGCTGGGTACGCCCATGACCGGCATCGGCATGGACGACATGCTCAAGCTCGCCGACCGGGGCTGGTGAGTGGCGATCATGGGCTCACGGGGGAGGCCCCCAGGTGACGCGCATCGGCGTGCTCGCCCTGCAGGGAGCCTTCCGCGCCCACCTCGCCGCGTTCGCTGAGCTCGGTGTGCGGGCCCACGAGGTGCGCCTTCCCCATGACCTGGACGGGGTCGACGCCCTGGTCCTGCCGGGCGGCGAATCGACCACCATGTCGAAGCTGCTCGACACGTCGGCTCTGCGCGAGCCCATCGCCGAGCGGCTGGCCGACGGCATGCCCGCCTTCGGCACCTGCGCCGGCATGATCCTGCTGGCGGCCGAGGTCACCGACGGGCGCCCCGACCAGCAGAGCTTCGCCGTCATCGACATCGGCGTGCGGCGCAACGGCTACGGCCGCCAGGTCGATTCCTTCGAGGCCGATCTGACCGTCACCGGGTTCGCCACGCCGTTCCACGCCATCTTCATCCGCGCCCCTGTGGTCACCCGCGTCGGTGACGGCGCTACGGTGCTCGCCAGCCATGACGGTACCCCGGTGCTCGTGCAGCAGGGCACCGTCTTCGTGTCGTCGTTCCACCCGGAGCTGTCTCGCGATGTGCGGCTCCACCAACGCTTCCTCCAGGAGGTCTGAAGCCTCATGTCCGGCCACTCCAAATGGGCAACGATCAAGCACAAGAAGGGCGCGCAGGACAAGGCGCGCGGCAAGCTCTTCGCCAAGCTCATCCGGCAGGTCGAGGTGGCGGCGCGCGCCGGCGGCGGTGACCTCAACGGCAACGCCACCCTGCGCACCATGTACACCAAGGCCCGCGGCGCATCGGTGCCCATCGACACCATCGAGCGCGCCATCAAGCGCGGCACCGGTGAGCTCGAGGGTGTGAACTACGAGAGCATCACCTACGAGGGCTACGCGCCCGGCGGCGTGGCCATCATGGTCGACGTGCTCACCGACAACCGGAACCGCACCGGTGCCGAGATCCGCACGATCTTCTCCAAGACCGGCGGCTCCATGGCCGAGCCGGGCGCGGTGTCGTGGCAGTTCAGCCGGGCCGGTGTGATCTACGCCGACGGCAAGGCCACCGAGGACGACGTGATGCTGGCCGCGCTCGAGGCGGGCGCCAGCGACGTGGTGCGCGACGGTGATGAGTGGAAGGTCACCTGCCCGCCCAACGATGTCGAGGACGTGCGCACCGCCCTCGATGGTGCCGGCATCAAGGTCAGCTCGGCCGACTCCACCATGGTGTCGTCCACCCTCATCGAGGTCACCACGGCCGACGACGCCCGCAAGGTGCTGCGGGTCATGGACGCCCTCGAGGAGAACGATGACGTGCAGGACGTGTACGCCAACTTCGACATCCCCGACTCGGTGATGGAGCAGGTCGACGCGTGACCGCGGTGGGGGAGCCGGCGCCCGAGTTCACCCTGCCCGGCACGGGCGGGCGTGGCTACACGTTGTCGGAGTTCCGGGGCCGCCCCGTCGTGCTCGTGTTCTACCCGGGTGACGACACGCCCGTGTGCACGAGGCAGCTCAACAGCTACAACGACGACCTCGCGGCGTTCGATGCGGTCGGCGCCCAGGTGCTGGCCATCTCGCCGCAGGACGTGGCCAGCCACGAGCGGTTCGCCTCGAAGTTCGGGTTCCGGTTCCCCTTGCTGGCCGACACCGACAAGGCGGTCGCCGCCGCCTACGGCACGCTCGGGCCGATGGGCTTCCCGCGCCGGTCGGTGTTCGTGATCGACGCCCACGGCGTGGTGCGGTGGTCGCACCGCTCCATCGCCGGGCTGTCGTTCCGTCCGGCCGACGAGATCACCACCGCCGTACGCGCCGTGATCTGACGGCAAGCTGACGCCGTAAGGTCAAGATCTCTGCAAGCGCAGGCACATCACCTGAACACGGCTTCGTCGGCGCCGAAACCTGCTGTGCATGGGTACCACCGGACAGGCTCCGCCGCGTTCAGCCAAGGTCGTGGTCGCCGGTGGCTTCGGCGTCGGCAAGACCTCGCTCGTGGCGGCCGTCTCCGAGATCGCGCCGCTCACGACCGAGGCGTCCATGACCGAGGCCGCCGCCGGCGTCGATGACGCCAGCCTGGTGGGCACGAAGACGACGACCACGGTCGCCATGGACTTCGGCCGCATCACCATCGACCGCAGTGTGGTGCTGTACGTGTTCGGCACCCCCGGCCAGGACCGCTTCGGGTTCATGTGGGACGACATCGTCGCCGGCTCGCTCGGCGCCCTCGTCCTCGTCGACACGCGACGCATCGGCGACTGCTACCCGGCGATCGACTACTTCGAGTCGCGCGGCGTGCCCTTCGTGGTCGCCGTGAACCAGTGGGAAGGCGACCGCCCCGCCGACCTCGACGAGGTGCGCGAGGCCCTCGACATCAACCCGGTCATCCCGATCGTGCGGATCGACGCCCGATCCGCTGAGCACGCCCGCCGGGCCCTGCTGACCCTGCTGGAGACCGTGCTCGTCCACCTGCGCGCCCGCCCCGCGGACGCGCTCACCCACTGACGGTCCGGCGCGGACCGAGGAGCCTTCCCCCGATGCTCAACCGCCTCTCCATCCGCACGAAGCTGGCCCTCGTGGCCATCGTGCCGCTCTTCGCCATGGCCGCCCTGGCCGTGCTGGCCTCCACGACGTTGAACGCGGTGAAGGTCGGCGGTGCCGCCGAGCAGCGGGTGGTCGACTCCCACAGCGTGGTCGAGGACGTGCTCCCGCCGCCCCTGTTCGTGGTGGAGCCGTTCCTCGTGATCTCCCTGGCGTCCGAACCCGAGAACGCCGCCCGCCGCGACGAGTTGCTGGCCCAGTACGCGTCGCTCAAGCAGGAGTACAGCGCCAACCACGAGAAGTGGATGGCGCGGGCGCTGCCCGCCGAGCTGCGCACCTCGCTGCTCGAGGACTCCTACGACTCGGCCACCCGCTTCTTCGCCATCATCGACACCAAGGTGATCCCGGCCATCCAGCGCGACGACGACAGCGCGCCGAGCATCGTGGCCGCCGATCTCGTGCCGGTGTTCAACGAGCACCGCGGGCAGATCCTCACCGTCATCGAGCAGTCCCGCCAGTACGAGAAGACCGAGCGCGCCTCGGTCGCCGGCGCCATCCGCAGCCGTACCATCGTGTTCGTGGGCGGTCTCGTGCTCGCCGCGCTCGTGTCGCTCCTGCTCGGGCTCGTCATCTCCCGTACCATCCGCCGCTCGATCGCCCGCCTGCGGCGGGCCGCCACCGAAGACCTGCCCCGGGTCATGGAACAGCTGCGCCACGCCGACGACGACGCGCTGGCCAGCCACACCCTCGAACCGGTCGACCTGGGCACCAGGGACGAACTGGCCGACGCGGCCGACGCGTTCAACGCCGTCATCGGCACCGCCATCGGGCTCGCCGGCGAGCAGACGATCATGCGCAAGCAGACGTCGGAGATGTTCGTGAACCTCGGCCGACGGAACCAGAACCTGGTGTCCCGGCAGCTGCGCTTCATCGACTCGCTGGAACGCACCGAGACCGACGGCGACCGCCTGGCCGAGCTGTTCCGCCTCGACAACCTGGCCACCCGGATGCGCCGCAACGCCGAGTCGCTGCTGGTGCTCGCCGGCGTCGAGGCCCCCCGCCGCTGGCGCAAACCCGTACGCCTGTACGACGTGGTGCGGGCGGCCATGGCCGAGATCGAGGACTTCCGGCGGGTGAAGATCGGCACCTTCGACGAGGTGCAGGTGCAGGGCGCGTCGGTGGCCAACGTGACCCACCTGCTGGCCGAGCTCATCGAGAACGCGGCGCGCTTCTCGCCCCCCGACGCCGACGTGGCCATCAGCGGCGTCGACACGGGCAACGGCTACCTGCTCGGCATCCACGACAGTGGCCTGGGCATGGCGCCCGAGGCGCTGGTCGGCACGAACGCGCGCCTGCACGTGTCCCGCCGCCTCGACGAGGTGCCCACGGCCTACCTCGGCCTGTACGTGGTGGCCCGCCTGGCCGCCCGGGAAGGCATCACCGTCGACCTGGAGAGCCCCGAGGGTGACGGGCTGACCGCCTGGGTCCGGCTGCCGGTCACGACCCTCGCCATCGACGACAAGGAGCAGGGCGACGACCACAGCGAGGCCGTGAGCGCCCTGCGTCGGCTCGAGGTGGCCGCCCGCGCCGATCAGCTCGCCGTCCCGGCGGTCGCGCCGGTCGTCCCGGCCATCGCCGCTCCCGCTCCCGTGCCCGCGGCCCCGGTGGCCGCCCCGGTACCGCCCGCGCCCGCGGTCGCCGAACCATCGACGAACCCGGTCGACGCGCGGTGGGCGCCGCCGGCCGACGCGCCGACGGCACTGCCCGCCCCGCACGCCGCCACCCCCGCGGCCCTCGCCGCGCCGCTCGAGGCGCCCTTGCCGTCCCGTCGGGTGCCCGCAACCAAGGGTGACCGTCAGGTCGCCGCCCTCGACCTGTCGGCCGGTGCCCTGCGTCAGCCGCCGGCACAGCCGGCCCTGGTGACCCCGCCTGCTCCCGTCGCGCCCGTGGCCGACCACGCCACGGGGTCGGGTTTCAAGAAGCGGGTCCGCACCGCTGACCCGGTCGACTTCGACCGCTTCGACGCCAAGACGCCGCCGACCGGTCAGCGGTCGGCGGAGGACATGAAGGACCGCCTTGATCGCTTCAGTGCCGGCAAGCGCTTCGCCGCCGCCACCACTGCTGTCGATGACCCTTCCCCGGAGGACGATGAGTGATGCAGAGCGCAGCGGCCAAGAACTTCAACTGGCTCCTGAACGAGTTCGCCAACGCCACCGCCGGCGTCCATGACGCCATCGCGGTGTCGGCTGACGGCATCCTGCTGGCGGCATCGGCCGGCTTGGCCCGTCCGTCGGCCGAGCAGTTCGCCGCCATCACCTCGGGCCTGCAGAGCCTCACGACCGGCGCGTCGCGCTGCTTCGACATGGACGGCGTGCAGCAGATCATCGTCGAGCTCGGCAAGGGCTACCTGTTCGTCACCACGATCAGCGTCGGCTCCTCGCTGGGCGTGCTGGCCGAGAAGGACTGTGAGATCGGGCTCGTCGCCTACGAGATGACGCTGTTCGTGGAACGCGCCGGCGCGGTGCTCACGCCGGCGTTGATCACCGAGCTGAAGAACCTGATCACGGTATGACCGATGGCCTCGACCACTTCGAGGACGACGACGTCGTCGTCCGTCCGTACCTGCTGACGCAGGGCCGGACGCGCTCGACGCTGCCCATCGAGACGGTGGTTGCGACCCTCCGCCCGTTGAGCGACGGCGGCCGCCTCAGCAGCGAGGCGCGCGACATCCTCACTCTGTGCACCGTGCCCTCGGCAGTGGCCGAGGTGTCGGCACACCTGCGCATCCCCCTCGGGGTGGCCCGCATCCTGGTGGGCGACCTCGTCGACAGCGGTTGGCTCGGACGCTCCGAGGTCGCGGGCGACCACCCCGACATCAGCCTGGTCGAGCGGCTCATCAGCGGCCTGCGCGCCCTCGTCTGATACCGCGGCCGTCGCCGCACGGTGACCGACGTCACCGTCGAGGCCGGTCACGTTTTCCCCATCCCCGTCGTCGAGTCGTCGCAACGACCGAGACGAGGGAGCAGCTCATGGACCAGTTCGACGTCATCGTGGTGGGCGCGGGGATCGCCGGCCTGACCGCCGCGGTCACCGCCGCCGGCGGCGGTGCCCGCGTCGCGGTGATCGAGGGCCACCAGCCGGGCGGACGGGGTGCCACCACAGAGCGCGCCGTCGACGGCCATGGCGTCTTCCGCTTCAACCAGGGACCCCACGCCGTGTACCGCGGCGGTGAGGGCTGGCAGGTGCTCGAACGGCTCGGCTTCCGGCTCACCGGCGGCGCGCCGTCGATCGGGCGGGGCCAGCTGCTGCTCGGCGACCGATTGGTCCCGCTGCCTCGCGGGCCCGTGGGCCTGGCCCGCACTCCGCTGTTGCGGGCCAGGAGCCGGCTGCAGGCCGGCCGGTTGCTGGCCACGCTGGGGCGCCTGCGCCCGGCCGAGCTGCGGGGTCTGAGCACGCTCGACTGGTTCGACCGGCTCGACCTGGCCGACGACACCCGGGCCCTCGTCGGGATGCTGGCCCGCATCGCCACCTACAGCAGCGACCTCGACCGCCTGCCGGCCGAGATCGCGGTCGGTCAGATCCAGCTGAGCTCCGAGCACGGGGTGCTGTACCTGGACGGCGGGTGGGCTCAGATGGTCGACGGCCTCGTCGCCCGGGCCGAGGCCCGCCGCGTCACGCGGATCACCCACGCGCCCGTCGTGACGGTGCGTCCGAGCGACGGGGGCTGGATCGTCACCACCGCCGACCGCACGCTGACCACGCCCGCGGTGGTGCTGGCCGCCGGTGGCCCCCGCACCGCGGCACGCCTGCTCGGCGACACGCCGCCGGCGTGGTGCGACCTCGGGCCCGACGTGACCGCCGCCTGCCTCGACCTCGCGGTGACGCGCGAGCCCACGCCGCCCGTGCTGTTCGGCGTGGACCGGCCCTTGTACCTGTCGACCCACTGCCCGCCGGCCCGGCTGGCGCCCGACGGCGGTGCCGTCGTGGCCGTCGCCCGCTACCGTGCCACCGACGAGCCCGGCGACCCCGTCGCCGACCGGGCCGAGCTGGACGCCCACGCCGCTCGCGCCGGGCTGGGCGACGGCGAGGTCCTGTGGGCCCGCTACCTGCACCGCATGACCGTGCTGCACGCCATGCCGACGGCGGCCACCGGTCTGGCCGGTCGCCCGCCCGTGGCCGTGGCCGACGCCGACGGCCTGTTCGTGGCGGGGGACTGGGTGGGTCCCGCCGGCTGGCTGGTGGATGCCAGCCTGGCCAGCGGCGAGGCCGCCGGCCTGCTCGCCGCCGCCTGTCGTCCGGCTCTGGCACGATGAGCACCGTGGTCGCCCGCCGGTCGTCGACAGGTCGGGGCCGGGCCGCCGACCCGGGTGCCGTCGTGTTCGCCGTCGAGCGCCCCCGTCTCATCGGCCTCGCCTACCGGATGCTCGGATCGCTGGCCGACGCCGACGACGTGGTGCAGGACGCCTGGCTTCGCTGGGATGGTGCTGACCAGGCCGAGGTGGTGAACCCGGCGGCGTGGCTCACCACGACCGTGTCGCGATTGGCGCTCGACCGGCTCCGCGCCCGCCAACGCGAGCGCGACCACTACGTCGGCCCGTGGTTGCCCGAGCCCGTCGCCATCGACAGCGGCGCCGACCCGGCCGACGAGGTCGTCGTGGCCGACTCGCTGTCGCTCGGGTTCGTGCACCTGCTGGAGCGACTGTCACCGCGTGAGCGCGTGGCCTTCGTGCTCACCGAGGTGTTCGCCGAGCCGCACCGCCGGGCCGCCGAGGTGCTCGGCGCCAACGAGGTGGCGTCGCGCCAGTTGGTGTCGCGGGCACGACGCAAGCTGGCCGACGAGACCCGCCCGGCGCGCACCCCGCTGGCCGACGTCGAGCCGGTGGTGCGGGCGTTCGCCCTGGCCTGCGCCGGGGGCGACACCGACGCGCTGGTGCGCGTGCTGGCGCCCGACGTGGTGCTGGTCAGCGACGGCGGTGCCGACCACCACGCCGCGCGACGCCCGGTGCGGGGCCCCGGCCGCGTCGCCCGGCTCGTGCTGTACCTCGCCCGCAGGCTGCCACCCGACGCCCAGGTCGCCGCCATGCTGCTGAACGGCACGCCCGCGCTCGTGGTGCGACGCGGCGCGAGCGTGCGCTTCGTCGTGGTGCCCGAGGTGGCCGACGGCGTGGTGCGCCGCGTCCACGTGGTCGTGAACCCCGACAAGCTGCGCGGGGTCGAGGCGCCCGTCGCGATGGTCTGAGCGCTGGGATCCGCAGCTCCCGACCCGACCCGCGCTACGGTACGAACCTGTGTTCGCCCGCTCCGCCGCGCCGCTGGTCGTCCTGGGCATCGACCCGGGCCTCACGCGCTGCGGCTACGCCTGCCTGCGCGCCGAGGGTCCCCAGCGGGTGAAGCCGGTCGCCATGGGCGTCATCCGCACCGCCTCCACCGATCCGTTGCCCAAACGCCTGGCCGAGCTGCGGGGTGAGCTTGCCGCGCTCATGGCCGAACTGGCGCCCGACGTGGTCGTGGTCGAGCACGTGTTCTTCCAGGTGAACGTGCGCACCGCCATGAGCGTGGGGCAGGCCTCGGGGCTGGCCCTGGCCGAGGCGGCGTCGCGCGGGTGCGAGGTCGTCCAGTACACCCCGAACCAGGTGAAGCAGATCGTGACCGGCTCGGGGTCGGCCGACAAGGCGCAGGTGCAGAAGATGGTGCAGGCCCGCCTGAAGCTGGCCACGTTGCCCAAGCCGGCCGACGCGGCCGACGCGGCCGCGCTGGCGCTGTGCCACCTGGCCCTCGTGCCCATGCAGGCGCGGGTCGCCGCCGCCGTCAACCACGCCAGAGGGAGCGTCGCATGATCGGTTCGCTACGGGGCAGCGTGCTCGAACGCACCGGCGACGGCGAGGTGCTGCTCGAGGTGAGCGGGGTCGGCTACCGCATCGCCGTCACCCCCCGCACCCTCGCCGAGCTCGAGCCGGGCGCCTCGGTGTTCGTGCACGTCCACCACCACATCCGCGAGGACGCCCAGACCCTGTTCGGCTTCCTCAGCCGTGACGAGCGCGTCTGCTTCGAGGTGCTGCTCGGCACCCACGGCGTGGGCCCGTCGCTGGCGCTGGCGATCCTGTCGGTGCACTCGCCCATCGGGCTGCGCGAGGTCGTGGCGTCGGCCGACCTGCGCTCGCTGCAGCTCGTGCCCGGCGTGGGCAAGAAGACGGCCGAGCGGTTGTTGGTGGAGCTGAAGGGTCGCCTCGACATCCCCGAGCTCGACCTCGTCGCCGCCATCCACGGCGGCGGCGCCCGCCGCGCGGGTGGGGGTGGGTCGGTGCTGTCCGACGTGCGCGAGGCGCTGTCCGGCCTGGGCTACGGACCCGAGGAGGTGCGCGACGCCCTGCGCGACCTGTCGGCCGACGGCCGCGACGCCGCCACGCTGCTGCGCGACGCGCTGAAGGTGCTCGGGGCCCGTCGTGCGTGATGAGTCGCTCGAACCCACCGTGGCGTCGGAGGAAGAGCAGGTCGAGGTCGGGCTGCGCCCCCGGCGCCTCGACGAGTTCGTCGGCCAGCGCGAACTGAAGGACCACCTCGGCGTCATCCTCGACGCGGCGCGCGGCCGGGCCCAGGCCGTCGACCACCTGTTGTTCGCCGGGCCGCCCGGCCTGGGCAAGACCACGCTGGCGGCCATCGTCGCCGCCGAGATGGGCGTGGTCCTACACGTCACGTCGGGCCCAGCGCTCGAGCGGGCCGGCGACCTGGCCGCCATCCTCACGAAGCTCGAAGAGGGCGACGTGCTGTTCATCGACGAGATCCACCGGCTGCCCCGCGCCGTGGAGGAGATCCTCTACCCGGCCATGGAGGACTTCCAGCTCGACATCGTGGTCGGCAAGGGGCCGGCGGCGTCGAGCATCCGTCTCACGTTGCCGCCCTTCACCCTGGTGGGGGCCACCACCCGCACGGGCCTGATCACCGGCCCGTTGCGCGACCGCTTCGGCCTCGTGGCCCGGCTCGACTACTACGACCACGACGAGCTGCGGGCCATCGTGCTGCGCGCCGCCCGCATCATCGGCGTGCCCATCACCGACGACGGCGCCATCGAGATCGCCGGCCGCTCGCGTGGCACGCCCCGCATCGCCAACCGATTGCTGCGCCGCGTTCGCGACTTCGCCGAGGTGCGGGCCGACGGCGCCATCGACCTGCGCGTCGCCCGCGACGGCCTCGCCCTGTTCGGGGTGGACGAGCGCGGACTCGACAAGGTCGACCGGGCCATCCTGCGTTCCATCGCCGAGCAGTTCGGCGGCGGGCCGGTGGGCCTGTCCACGCTGGCCATCGCGGTCAGCGAGCAGCCCGAGACGGTGGAAGACGTGTACGAGCCGTTCCTCATCCAGCAGGGTCTGCTCATGCGCACGCCCCGGGGCCGCGTGGTCACGGCCGCCGCCTACGACCACCTGGGCATCACCACGCCGACCGTGGGCCAGCGCCCACCCGGCCTGTTCGACTCCCTGCCGTAGCGCCGGCACCGGGCCCGTGCCGCCGTGCGCCGTCGCCTAGGTTGGCCGGCCGTGCGGATGAGCGACCTCGACTACGACCTGCCGGCCGAGGCCATCGCCCAGACCCCGATCGAACCGCGAGACGCGGCTCGGCTGCTGGTCGACCGCGGCAACGACGAGCCGCCCGCGCACCGACATGTGCGCGACCTGCCCGACCTGTTGCAGCCCGGCGATCTGATGGTCGTCAACGACACGCGAGTGATCCCGGCCCGCCTGCACCTGCGGCGCTCCAGCGGTGGCGCCGTCGAGGTGCTGCTACTGGAGCAGCGCGACGCCCAGGGGCGCTCGTGGCAGGCACTCGTGCGCCCGAGCCGCAAGCTGAAGGTGGGCGAGGTGGTGACCCACGGTGACCTCGCGGTCGAGCTCGGCCCCCGCCTCGACGACGACGGCGTGCGCGAGGTGCGCCTGCTGGTGGACGGTGACCCGCTGGTGGCCCTGGCCGATCACGGCTCGGCCCCGCTGCCGCCCTACATCACCACGCCGCTGGCCGACCCCGAGCGCTACCAGACCGTGTACGCCACCCGGCCGGCCTCGGCCGCCGCCCCCACCGCCGGCCTGCACCTCACGCCCGACGTGCTGGCCCGCCTCGGTGCGATGGGCGTGGGCATGGCCCGGGTGGAACTGGTCGTGGGCCTCGACACGTTCCGCCCCGTGGTCGTGGAGGACCCCGACGAGCACGTCATGCACACCGAGGCGTACCACGTGGCGCCCGCGGTGCTCGATCGATGCCGGGCCACCAAGGCCGCCGGCGGCCGGGTCGTGGCGGTCGGCACCACGTCCACCCGGGCGCTGGAGTCGGCCGCGGTGCGGGGCCCGTCGGGCCGCACCGACCTGTTCATCCGCCGACCCTACGACTGGCAGGTGGTCGACGTGATGCTCACGAACTTCCACCTGCCCCGCACCACGTTGCTGCTGATGATCGACGCCTTCGTCGGCCCCCGCTGGCGCCGCCTCTACGAGACCGCCCTGGCCGAGCACTACCGCTTCCTCAGCTTCGGCGACGCGATGTTGCTCGACCGCCACGCGCCCTGAGACCGTTGCGGGTGTTCGGTCACGGGTGACGGGGAACCGGCG
>JANMAT010000024.1:0-24749 GCA_031359995.1 Actinomycetes bacterium | reverse complement strand
TCGTCTGGGTCCCGTCACGGTTCGGTCTCGAGACGTTCCGGAGCCTCGAACCGGCGCCGTGGCGGCCGATGCGCTGGGTGAGCGGCAGTTGTCGCACCAGGAGTCGGCCATGGACGTGAACGCAACCTCATCGGCGGGTGTCACCCGGATCGCGATGACGGCGCCGGACACCGCCACCCGGCCCGTGGGCGTGGTGGCGGCCCGGCGCACGGCGACCGGCGTGGTCGACGACGTGGCCAAGCTCGTCGGCATGACGAGCGACCAGTTGCGCTCGGCCCTCGACAGCGGTCGGAGCCTGCTGGATGTGTCGTCGTCGCGCGGGGCCAGCACCTCGACGCTGCTGTCGACGATCCAGCAGTCGATCGCGTCGTCGATGCCACCGCCGGTGGACAACGCCACCACCGCCCGGCTCGCGCTGCGCATCGCCGACCACCACCGCCCCGGGGGCGTCGAAGGCTCCGGCAGCACCGAGGCGGTCAGCGGGCTGGCGACCACCGACGTGGTGAGCGGCGTCGGCTCGGCCTCGTCGCCCGACGCCGAGCACGGCGGCTCCGGCTTCCACCAGTACCTCTAGATCGCCGCATGCCGTTCGGGAGATGCGAACCGCCCGCGTCAGCGGTCGCTGACGGTTCCCCGTCCAGGGATCGACAACCCGGGTGGATCGACGACCCGGTGGCCACGGCGCCCGCAGACGACGCCTGTTGTTCGGTAGCTTGTGGCCCAAGGTGATGATCTTCATGCTCCGCACATGGCGTGTTCCTCTCGTTGTCCTCGTCGGGGTGTCGGCCGCCCTCGGTCCGGCCGGCCGGGCCAGCGCCGAGGTCTCGGTCACCGTCGACGGCGGCACGTCGTTCGCGTCCGGGCGCACCGTATTGGTCCGCTATCGCGGGGCCACGCCAAACGGGCAGCTCTACCTGTCACAGTGCTGGCAGGGCGACGGGCCGACGTTCGACGTCGCCACCGTCTGCTCCACGTTCAACCAGACGCTGGGCGTCACCTCGGCGGCCGAAGGCGACCTGGACTTCGACGTCTTCAGTGGCGAGGAACCGTCCGGCTCGGGAGTGTCCTGCGGGCCGAGCACCAAGGAATCCGTGAAGGCGTACACGACGTGCTACCTGCGCGTGGCACCAGATGCGCTCGACAACACCACGAGCGACGTGTTCGTGGCCCTCGACTTCTCCACGGCCAAACCGTCCGACGGAGCGGTGATCAACGGGACGAGCGTTCCGGCCTCGACGACCTCGTCCATCGCGGTCACCGTCGACGACCCGTCCACCGACGTCGCAGGGTCGAGTCCCGCGCCCGACGCGAGCGCTGCGCCTGCGGACACGCCGGTGGGCGCCGCGGCACCGACCACGGGTGACGGCTCACCGACGGCCGCAGGCGCCGGCGCGGTCGCACCCCGGGACAAGGGCACGGGCGCACAGTGGTACATCGTGCCGATCGGGGCGATGCTCGTCTGGTTCGGCGCCGTGGTCTTCTACCAACGCCGGCATCGCATCGCCTCGGCCGGCGGCCCCCCGGCGACGAGCGACGAGGACACCGATGCCCACCCGTCGTGAGCACGGGACCGGGACGCGAGCTGTCGCCACGAGGCGCTGAGGCCGGTGCCGTGACGGCACGGCGGTACGCTCCGCGGCGGGGAACGCGCTCCGTGTCGGGGCGCACAGCGAGGGGGACGATCGTGCTCGATCCTGCGGCCTACCAGACCATCGCCATCGACAAGCACGGTGACGGCGTCACAGTGGCCACGCTGAACCGGCCCGAACGCCTGAACGCCGTCGACGCGGTGATGCACCGCGAGCTGTCGACGCTGGCCGCCGACGCCGACATCGACCCCGACGTGCGCGTGCTCGTGATCACCGGCGCGGGCCGGGCGTTCTGCGCCGGCGGCGACTTCTCGGGCAACGGTCCGGCGGCGAGCAACCCGGCCATGTGGACCGAGGCGCGCCGCATCGTCGACGCCCTGCTCGAGTGCCGCAAGCCGGTCGTGTCAGCGGTGAACGGCTACGCCATGGGGCTCGGTGCCACCGTGGCGTTGCTGTGCGACGTGGTCGTCGCTGCCCGTTCGGCCGTGTTCGCCGACACCCATGTGAACATGGGGGTGGGTGCCGGCGACGGTGGGCAAGTGATCTGGCCGCTGCTGATGGGCGTGAACCGGGCCAAGTACTACCTGATGACCGGCGACCGCCTGGTGGCCGACGAGGCCGAGCGCCTGGGCCTGGTCACGTTCGTGACCGACGACGGCGGCGCCCTCGACCGTGCGCTCGAGATCGCCCGCCGTCTGGCGTCGGGTCCGGCCGCCGCCATCTCGGCGTCGAAGGTGCCGATCAACCACTGGATCCGGGCCCAGGCCGCCCAGATCCTGCCGCTGTCGCTGGCCATGGAGGGCGACTGCTTCCACACCGCCGACGCCAAGGAAGCGGTCGCCGCCTTCCAGGAGAAGCGGGCCCCGACGTTCACTGGCCGTTGAGCGGCGCTGCCGTGGCCGACCGCCCGCTCTCCGATCTCCTGGTGCTCGATCTGACGCGTGCGCTGTCGGGCCCCATCGCCAGCCGGCTGCTGGCCGACCTCGGCGCCGACGTCATCAAGATCGAGCCGCCCGACGGCGACCTGACCCGCTCGATCGTGCCGCGCGTGGGCGGCATGGCCGTGTACTACGCGCAGTACAACGCGGGGAAGCGATGTGTGTCGATCGATCTGGCCACGCCGGCCGGGCGTGACCTGCTGCTGGCCATGGTCGACAAGGCCGACATCGTGCTGGAGAACTACCGGCCCGGCGTCATGGCCCGGCTCGGCCTGAGCTACCAGGCGATGGCGACGCGCAACCCGCGCATCATCGTGGCGTCGATCAGCGGGTGGGGCCATGACAACTCGCGCTCGGGTCACGGCGCCTACGCGTCGGTGATCCACGCCGAGACCGGGGTGACCGAGATGGTGGCCCGCCGCCGGGGCACGCCCGACGAGCCGCGCAACGACCCGATGCCGCACGCCGACGTGTACGGCGGCCTGCACGCGCTGGCCGCGCTGCTCGCCGCGGTGCACATGCGCGATCGCACCGGGCGCGGCCAGGCCGTGGAGGTGTCGATGGCCGAGTCGACGCTCATGGCCAACGACCTGGCCAGCATCGAGCTCTCGGGGGTCGAGCCCGAGGTCGGCTTCCGGGCGGGGCAGAACTGGTCACCGGTCTTCCGTCTGGCGAACGGTCGTCACGTGAGCATCACCCTCGACGGCGCCACCGACGCCGGGTACGCCGTGTGGTGTGCGGCCTTCCCGCAGGCCGAGTGGGCCGCCGATCCGCGCTTTGCCACCACCGAGGGTCGCGTGGAACAACGCGCCGCGCTCGAGGCCGGCATCGGCCGGTGGGTGGCCCGGCTCGACTCGCCCGAGGCGCTCGTGGCTGTCATCGGCCGCACCGATCTGATGGTCGCCGACGTGAGCACCGTGCCCGAGCTGGCGGCGTCGGCGTGGGCCGCCGAGCGCGGTGCGTTCGTGGTGGTGCCGGTGGGCGCCGGCGACGAGGTCGTGGTGCCCCAGGCGCCGTGGCGCTTCAGCCACGCCGACAGCGGGGTGATCCCGACGCTCGGCTTCCGGGGCGAGCACAACCGCGAGGTGCTGCGCGGGCTGCTCGGCCTGACCGACGAGCGCATCGACGCTCTCGTGGCCGACGGCGTGCTGTCGGACCGCGTGCCCGAGTGGCGGCGGGCGCCGCGGGCGTGAGGGCGCAGGCAACGGCCGCGGCCGTTGACAGCGCCCGCTACGGTTGGGGGGATGCGCCGAGGGGCGCGGCAGACGAGGGGGAACGTGTGAAGTCCGACGATGAGTGGGCGAGCGTCATCGGCAAGTTGGAGATGTTCCAGGGGCTGCCCAAGAAGTCCCTCACGATGATCTCGCGCAGCATGAAGGAGCACACCTACCACAGCGGTGCCACGGTCCTGGAAGAGGACACAGACGGCAACACCGGCCGCATGTACGTCGTGGTCGAGGGAACCGCCCGCGCCGAGATCGACGGCCGGCCCGTCGCCGACTTCACGGCCGGCGACCACTTCGGCGAGATGAGCCTGCTCGACGGCGGGCCGCGCTCGGCCACGGTGGTGGCCACCAGCGATCTGGTGCTGGCCAGCCTGGCGTCGTGGAACTTCCGCCCGATCCTGCTCGAGGAGCCGTCGATCGCGGTGCACCTCATCGAGGTGCTGGCCAAGCGCCTGCGCGCCTCGAACCGTCCGCACGACTGAGCGAGCCGGCGCCGGCGTCGCCGTTCAGGCCACTTCCAGGATGGCGGCCACGTCCAGGTCGAGGCCGAGGCGACGGCCGGCGTTCCACGCCGCGTCGGCCACCCGCTCGGTGAGGGCGTTGCGCGCCGGGGCGATCATGCGCTCGACCCGCGCCGCCTCGCCCGGCGGCAACGGCGCGCCGATCGCGTCGCGCAGCGCGGCGGCGAACCCGGCCAGCTGCAGGGCCGACGCCGGCCGGTCCTCTGCCGCGGCGACACCGGCGTAGTCCTCGATCAGGTAGCAGATGGCGGTCTGGTCGCCGAGCTCACGGTTGATGGCCATGCTCTCCTGCAGCAGCGGTCGGGCGCTGTGGTGGTCGCCCTCGTCGATGACGACGTCGGCCAGCGTGTTGAGCGACAGGGCCAACCCGGCACGGTCGCCGAGCTGGCGGCGGATGGCCAGGCTCTCGTGCAACAGGGCCCGGGCCTCGGGGTGGTCGCCCTGGTCGGCGGCGACGCACGCCTGGTTGTTGAGCAGCTGCCCCAGCGCCCAGCGGTCGCCCAGCTCGCGTGACAGCGCCAGGCTCTCGTCGTTCATGGCGCGCGCGGCGACCAGGTCGTGCTGGAAGCGGGCGAGGATGGCGAGGTTGTTGAGCAGCACGGCCACGCCGGGCTTGTCGTTGAGCGTGCGCCGTATCTGGAGGCTCTCCTCGTTCAGGCGGCGGGCCTCCACGTAGTCGCCTTGGTAGGCGGCCACCGTGCCGGCACCGCGCAGGGCGTGGGCGCGGGCCCGGGCGCGCTCCTCGGCATCGGACAGCGTGCCGGCCAGGCCGAGGCTCTGGTCGTAGTAGACGCGGGCGCGGCCGTAGCTGCCCTGCAGGCGGTGGACCTCGCCGATGTCGGCCAGCACGTGGCTCACGCCCGCCAGGTTGCCGATGCGCTCGAACGTGGCCCGGGCCAGCGCCATCCACGACGTGGCCGCGGCGTAGTCGCCCTGCTTGCGCTCCAGCCACCCGAGGGCCTGTTCGGCGGTGGCCCGGCCGTGCTCGTCGCTGAGCAACCGGGCCAGGTCGAGGGCCTCACGGTCGATGGCGCCCGCCGCGTGCCAGTCGCCCACGAGCTCGTGCACCTGGCCGAGCAGCAGCAGCACCTCCACCCGCTCGCGCCCGTCGAGCAAGGGCAGCACGCGCTCGAAGTAGCTGATGGCCGACACGTTGGCCGAGGCGGCGCGGGCCGCCTCGCCGGCGCGCCGCAGGTACTGGCGGCGCTTGTCGAGGTCCTCGCTGCGGTCGTAGTGGTGGGCCAGGAAGTCGAGCTGCTGCTCGATGGTGTCCGCGTGGCGCTGTTCGATGAACGCGCCGATCTGGCCGTGGAGCCGAGCGCGGGTGGCGAAGGCCAGCGTCTCGTACGCGACCTCCTGGGTGAGCACGTGCTTGAACAGGTAGGTGAGCTCGGGCTCGGGTGAGTCGAGCGCGGTGAGGTCGAGCCGGTTGAGGGTGCTCAGGTCGTCGAGCAGCCGGTCGCGCTCGGGCTGGGACGGGTGGACGCCCCACAGCATCGCGACGGGGAACAAGCGGCCGATGACACTGGCGATCTTGATCAGCGTCTGCTGGTTGTCGGTGAGCCGGTCGATGCGGCCGAGGATGAGGCTGTAGAGGCTGTCGGGGAGATCGATGTGGGCCAGCACCCCGGGTTGCGTCGGATCGATCTCGCGGTCGTTCAGGTAGTTCAGGAGCTCTTCGATGTAGAACGGGTTGCCCTGGCCCCGAGCGCTGAGCTCGGTGACCAGCTCGGGGCTCGGGTGCAGGGTGCCGCGGTACACCTGGTCGAGCTTGGCCCGCACGAGCTGCTCGACGTCGGCGAGGGGCAGGTCGCCGAGGGCGATCCCGGTGAAGTGGGGCAGGTGGTCCACCCGGGGCACACCGACGACGGCGTCGAGCGCGGGACGGTACGCGCACACGATGAGCACCGGCAGGTCGACGGCCGCGAGGGCGAGCACCTCGAGCAGGTCCCGCGACAGCGGGTCGAGCCAGTGGCAGTCCTCGAGCACGAGCAGCAGTGGGTGCACGCGCACCCGCGCCCTCAGGCAGTCGACGAGCAGCGACTCGAGCGAAGCCTTGCGCAGGTTGGCGTCGAAGGTCTCGGTGAGCGCGGTGTCGGGGATCGTCAGGTTCAGCACCGGCCCGAGCAACGGCAGGCGCTCCACGAGGGCGGCATCGATGTCGCCCAGCACGGTCTCGACCCGCCCGATCTGCTCGGCCGCGCCGGCGGCGGCGTCGAGCCCGAAGAACGTGCGCCAGATGTTCTGCCACACCAGGTACGGCGCGTTCACCCCGTACGACTGGCACTCGCCGCCGTAGCCGACCACGCCACTGCCGCGGGCGCTGGCGATCACCTCGGCGATGAGGCGCGACTTGCCCATGCCCGCCTCGGCGACGACACCGACCAGCTGACCCTGCCCGGCGCGGGCGCGGTCGAGCCGTTCCTGGAACAGGGCGAGCTCGTCGCGCCGGCCCACCATCTGCAGGGCGTAGTGCGGTTCGTGCAGGCGCACCGAATCGCGCGGGCGGGCGCCCACCAGGCGGGTGGCGGCCACCGGCTGGGTCTTGCCCTTCGCCGCGATGGGCGCGACGTCGTCCCACAGGAAGTCGTCGAGGGTGGACCGGCGCACCGCCTGCTCCACGAGCACGTCGTTCGGCGCCGCGTGCTGCATGAGCCGGGCCGAGATGTTCACGTCGTCACCGAGCACGCCGTACGTGCGGCGGGTGACGCCCCCATAGGCGCCGGTTCGCATGCGACCCTGGGCCACGCCTATCTGGATCGCGTCGATGCCGGCCAGATCGAGGGCGCGGATCTCGAGGGCGGCGGTGACGGCGCGCACGGCGTCGTCCTCGTGGGCGATGGGTGCGCCGAACGCGGTGTAGAGGTAGCTGCCCTTGTCGCCGATGGTCAGCTGCAGCACGTAGCTCTCGAAGCGGGCGAGGATCACCTGCACCGCCCGGATGTAGGCGTCGAGCTTGGCGCCCGCGTCGTCGTCGCCGTCGTAGTCGATGCCGGTGAAGCGCAGGAACAGCGCGACGGCGGGTCGCAGCTCGGTGAGGAACTCGCCCATGCCGGTCGTCAACCGGTTCGCGACGGGCGGGAGCAGCCACCGTCGGGTCGCGTCGTCGCCCAGGGCGTCGAGCGCCAGCACCGGCCACGGGTCGGGCGGCGCGGCGACGCTGACGCCGGCGACCACGGCGAACCGCTCGCCGGTCTCGTCGTCGTTGCGCCAGGCCACGAGGTTGTCGGGCTCGGCGAGCTCGGTGACGGCGGAGCGGTCGAGCACCACCTCGCCCCGCTCGGCCCGGTGCTCGGCGGCGGCCAGCCGTTGCAGCGTCTCGCCCGCGAGGGCGTCGATCGACTGGATGGCCGGATCGCCCACCACGAAGCGCACGACGGGCCCGGCGGCCACCGCCACCTTCACCGCCACGGCCACCGGATCGCCACCCGGGATCTCGATGGAGGCGAACCGGGCCATGACCCGTTGCATGGCCAGCGCGCACGTGGTGGCCCGTCGCACCGGCGACGGGGCGTCGCCGTTCCAGCCGCCGTCACCCGAGCGGTCGAACCAGCACGTGATGGCGTCGCCGCTGAACGCCAGCACGCTGCCGCGGTAGTCGTCGACCTCGGCGACCAGCGCGTCGTAGATGCGGTTGAGCTGCACGAGCAGCTCCTCGGCCCCGCGCTGCGGGCCGAAGGCGCCCACGAGCGCCTCGGTGAGCGGGGTGAAGCCCGAGATGTCGGCGAAGAGCGCGGCCCCCGTGGTGCGTCGCGGCAGATCGGCGCCCCGCGCCAGGGCGTGGCGCCGATCGGTCGGGATGTAGGCGAGCAGCGACTCGGTCACGTCGCCGGCCAGTGTTCCACGGCACTCAGCAGCGTAGCGACGCGGTGGTCAGCGACACGGTGGTGCCGTTCAGCTTCCAGCTCACCGTGCCGCTGTTGAAGTCGGCCGAGAACCCGGTGCGGTTCGTGCCGGGCAGGAACACCTGGGGCTGGCCGCGGCCGGCCGGGTTGGGTGTCACGAAGTTCTCGGTGGCCGGCAGGATCGGGATGGCGATCGGGAACGTCGCCGGGTTCGTGTAGCCGAAGCGGGCGGCGTAGCGCGGGTTGGCGGCGGCACCTCGGTCGAGCACGCACTGCTTCACCGGGATGACCTTGGTCGTGACCCCGCTGCGCACCGTCACGTCGTCGGTGCCGCACACGTTGGCGGCGTCGCACACCCGCACCGTGACGGTGCGGGCACCGGCCGACGGGTAGATGAACGCCGCCACGAACTGCGAGTTGTTGTTCAGGATGAGCTGCGTGAACGCCGCACCGGCCGACCACCGCACCGCGGCGGTGTAGGGCCCGGGGCCGTCGGGGTCGGCGAACGACCCGACGAGGGCCACCACGTTGGTCTGGAAGCCGATCTCCTCGAGCCCGGCCACACCCATGTCGGCCTTCACCACCGGCGCGGCGTTGGCGACCACCACGGTGTAGGTGACGGTGCTGACCGAGGTGTTGCCGAGGGCGTCGGTGGCGTTCACCGTGAACGACTTCAGGCCGAGCGTGGTGGTGTCGACGCGGGCACCGTTGGCGACGGGCCCGGTGCACGGGCCCGGCCCGGCGCCGGCGTCGGTGCACGCGTACGCGGCGGTGACGACGCTGCTCTGCTTGTAGGTGGCGCCGGCCGTCGGCGTGGTGATGACGATGGTGGGCCCGGTGCGGTCGATGCGGATCGGCCCGAACGTGGCCGTCTGGGTGTTGCCGGCGCCGTCGACCGCGGTGCCGGTGACCGCGGCGGTGGTGCCCTCGGCCGCCACGATCTGGGTGGGCCCGCAGCTGGCGATGCCGCTGCCTGTGGGGCCGTCGTCACAGGTGAACGCGACGGTCACGTCCTTGTTCGCGTACGTGCCGGCCGCGTAGGCCAGCCCGCCCGCGGTGGCGCTGGCGGTGATGACCGGCCTGGTCGTGTCGGCGATGGTCACCGTGACCGGTGCGGTCGCTCGCGACGCGGTGTACGTGTCGTCGTCGAGGTCGAGGAAGCGGCCACCGCCGAGGGGGATGTGCCCGTCGAACCAGGCGTCGACGGTGTAGGTGCCGTAGCCGAGACCGAGGGTGCCCAGGCGGGCGCCGCCCACGTTGTCGGCCCGCACGAAGCGGACGTCCACGATGGTGGGCGACGGTCCGGTGGTGCTCACGACGAAGGCGACCGGCTTGCCGCCCAGGCCGTTGCCGGCGGCGTCCTGCAACCGGGCCACGACCGGCGTGGTCTGCCCGAGCGACACCGTCGACGCCGCCGGGGTGAGCAGCACCGCGGTGGCCGAGCGGTCCACCGTGAACGGCGCCGCCGCCGACGACGCCTGCAACCCGGCGGCACCGCGGAAGCTGGCCTGCACGGTGTACGGGCCAGGGGTCACCACCGGGCTGATGCTCGCCGTGGCCACGCCCGAGGCGTCGGTGGTGGCCAGCGCCTGCTGACCGCCGATGTCGAACACCACCGGCTGGCCGGCCAAGGGCACGCCGGCCGACGTGAGCCGGGCGGTGAACGACGTGCTCGTGCGGAAGGTCGTCGCCGTCGGGGGGCTCACCAGCGCGATCGCCGTGGCGGTGCGGGCCGCCGTGCTGTTGTCGAGCGAGTAGTAGGCGCCCTCGTTGGTGGCCAGCGTGGCCAGACCGGCCCCGTTCACCGCCTGCACCATGAACCGCACGCTGCTGGCCGCGGCGGTGCCGAGGTCGAGCGTGCCGCTCCAGGTGGTCGGGTCACCGGGCGCCGGCGTCAGGTCGAGCGGGGCCCAGCGGCCGTGCAGGGGCGAACCGGTCAGGCCGGTGTACAGCACCCACACCGACTGCACGCCGGCGCTGCTGTCGGCCTGCACGTTCACCGAGAACGTCAGCTGCGTGCCGTTCACCGTCGCCCGGGCGCCGTACACGACGGGGGCGGCGCTGACCGCGGCGGCCTTCACCGTGGCGGGCGCGCCGGCGGCCGTCCAGTCGGCCGGCAGGTAGAAGAGCGCCAGGTCGACGTTGCCGTAGGTGCGCAGCGTGCCCGTGGTGGAGCCGACGCCGCCGGACTGGAACTGGCCGGGCACCGACACGAGGCGCGTGGCCCCGCCGTCGACGGCGTCGTAGAAGTTCGGCGACCAGATCTGGTTCGGGTAGAACACGTCGGCGGTGAACGACGTGTGGGCCCGTGACGTCTCGGTGGTGGGGGCCGCGGTGAGCGGTGTGATGCCGTTGTGGTCGGTGTAGGTTCCGCCGCGGAAGGCGACACCGCGCAGCACCTGACCCGACACCGACACGTCGTCGATCTGCTTGGGCTGGAGCGGCTCGAACGGGTTGGCGACCACGCCGTCTCGGCCCTCGAAGTACGTGGTGGCGATCGTGGGGTTGGTGGCGGCGTCGGCGCCCAGGTTGGCCAGCGCCTTGGTGCGCTCGGTCAGCGTCGGGTTGATCCGTGCCGTGGTGCTGGTGAGGCCGTAGCCCGCACCCGGCCCGGCGGCCACGGGCGCCGGTGCGGTCGTGATGGCCGACGGCGTGCCCGCGACGGTGAGCCGGGTGCCCGGCATGTTCACCTTCATCATCGGCAGGCCGTACAGGGTCATCTCGACGACGGTCTTCTCGTCGATGCCGGTGACCTGCGCGGTCGATGCCAGGTAGGCGCGCTTGGCGGCCACGAGCGCGTCACCCATGGCGATGGGTCCGGTGCCGGTGCGCATCTGGCGGGCGAGCTGCAGGAACAGCTTCTCGCCGTACTCGGTGAGCTCGGTGTCCCCGTAGGCGTAGCCGGTGGCGGCCACGAAGGTGGCCGCGCCCTTGCGCAGGAAGGCCTTGGCCCAATCGGGGTCGGGCGACGCGCCGTTGAGCACGTCGGTGTCGGGGATGCTGAAGCCGCTGTGGCAGCCGAGGGCCAGCACGATGGCGTTCGTGAGGTCGGCGGTGGTGCGGCTCAGCTCGGCGGACGTGAGCGTGGTCGTGTAGTCGGCGGCCACGAGGTCGCCCGCGCTGAAGTGCCCGGTCAGGGTCACCACGTCGGTGTTCGGCCCGAAGAGCTTGGCCCGCAGCTGATCGGCCGTCCACGCGTTCGGACCGGTGGGCGCTTCGCCCGGCGGCTGGATGAGCGTGTCGGACGTGACGCCGATGCCGTTCGTCATCTCGGTCGCTATCGCCGCGGCGGCGTCACCGACGAAGTCGTAGCCGGTGGTGACCGACGAGCGGGGCGTGACCACGCCGTCGGCGTTGATGTAGGTGGTGACGGCGGCGCTCACGTCGGCGGCACCGTCGACCAGGCGGCCCACGGCCAGGCCGGGAACGGCCAGCGTGCGGCCGGCGATCGAGAGGTCAAGTTGCGACCCGTAGAAGTCCTGGCCCTTCACCAGGTTCGAACGCAGGCCGGCATCCGACGGCGTGCTCGGCGCCACCGGGGCCACGTACTCCTTCTCGGCGGCCAGCCCGGCCACGTCCTGGGTCTGGTGGAACGGGATCACCTCGGCGCCGCCGGCCAGCACGATGTAGGCCACCGACGACCGACCGGTCGGCGGGGTGTTGGCGGCGCGGTAGGCGTCGATCACGTGCTTGATCTCGTCGGCCACGATGTTCTTGGCCGAGGGGCAGGCGGGGTTGGCATCGGCCTGGGCGTTGGCCGCCGCGACCCGCGGGTAGGTGGCGGTGTCGGCCAGGTCGACGATCACACCGACCACGTCGGCCCGGGCGGCCAACCGCTGCAGGTCGGCCAGCGCCGTCGCCTTCTCGGCGGTGGTGCCGACGAGGCGGCTCGTGTCGGTGACGATCACCGTCTTGCGGCCGGTGTCGGTGAGGGCGGCACCGTTGACCGACGAGCCCGTCGCGATGGACTCGACGGTGCCGCACACGCCACCGGTGACGGTGACGGTCAGGTGGAACGGGGTGACGAGGTCGAGGGGCCCGACGACGCGGACGTAGAGGTCCTCGTTGAGGTCGTAGGTGTTGCGCTCGATCGTCTGCACCGCGGCGGCCGGGTCCATCGAGATGCCGAGCAGGCTGCGGCGCGCCGCGCTGGAGTAGGCGTCGGTGGAGCCGGCGGGCAGGAAGCCCGACGGCAGGAACCCGCTGGGCAGGAAGCCCGACGGCAGCGACACGGTGGGCAGTGAACCGCTGGGCAGGAAGCCCGACGGCAGGAAGCCGCTGGGCAGGAAGCCGCTCGGGAGGAACCCGCTGGGCAGGAAGCCGCTGGGCAGGAAGCCCGACGGCAGGAAGCCGCTGGGCAGGAAGCCGCTCGGCAGTGCGCCCGAGGGCAGTGCGCCCGACGGCAGGAAGCCGCTGGGTAGGAAGCCGCTGGGTAGGAACCCGCTCGGAAGGAAGCCGCTGGGCAGGAAGCCCGACGGGAGGAAGCCGCTGGGCAGGAAGCCGCTGGGCAGGAACGCGGTGTCGGCCGCCTCGGCGCTGAGCACGGCCGAGTTGGCCGGCTGCGTCAGCGCGTCGTAGATGGGGTGCGGGTCGCGATGCAGGCTCACGGCGCTGCCGGGCCGGGCGGTGAGCTGCACCTTCACCGTCTCGCCGGGCTGCACCGAGAACTTGAACCACTTCTCCTGCAGGTTGTCGGTGATGTACTGCGTGGCGCTCGACGCCACCTGTTGGGCGCCGACCCACGTGACGTTGGGCGACGCCACCGGGCGGCAGTACGAGAGCTCGGACGTGTCGCCCGTGACCACGTTGGTGGCGGTGGCGGCGATGCCGCCGGGCTCGGCCACCCCGCCCGGCAGGGTCTGGTCGAACGACACGAGACCGTTGGCGTCGGCGGTCACGCGGAACGTGCCCAGGTACTGGCGGCCCTCGCCGAAGAACGTGGCATGGCATGCGGTGTTGGCGAACACGTCGATGTCGTAGGCGACGTCGGCGGTGCCGTCGACCCGTCCGGCCACGCGGGTGGTGGCGGCGTTCGACAGCGCGACCGACAGCACCGGGAAGTTCTGGTAGCGGTTCGGGCCCGGGGCCACGCCGAGGTGGTTCAGGGTGACGCCGTCACCGCCGAGGTCGATGCCCAGGGTGCTGCTGCCGGCGATGGTGTTGCCGCGGATGCGGTTGCCCGTGCCCGCCGGTTCCGCCTGGGCGAGCACGCCGACGGCGGCACCCACGATGCGGTTCCCTTCGCCGGCGCCGGCGCCACCGATCAGGGTGTCGTTGGCGCCACCGATGCGCACGCCAGCGAGCACGCCGGTGCCGAGGGCCACGGTGCCGCTCAGGTCGGTGCCGAGGAAGTTCCCCTGCACGGTGCTGGCGCTACCGGTGAGGTCGACGTGGTACGCCTGGTTGCCGGCGATGAGGTTGCGCTGGCTGGGCGACGGCCCGCCGAGCGACGAGTTGGCGCCGAGCACCACGCCGGCGCCGGTGGCCGTGCGCACCGTGGCGGTACCGGTGGCATCGGCGCCGATGATGTTGCACTCGATGCGGGCGTCGTTGGCCACCACACCGTTGGCCGCGTAGTCGTTCACGACGAGGCCGCGCAGCGTGAGCGCCACGCCGGGCGCCGAGGCGTCGATGGCGGTGGCCACACCGTTGGCGTCGAGCTGCACCAGCGCGCCACCGGGGCCGCCGGCGCAGCTGGCGCCGGTCTGGGTGGTGCCGTCGATGACGAGGCTCTGGACGATCGGTGGCAGGGCCGACTGGAGCGTGATGGTGCGCACGCCGCCCACGGGCAGGGCGAAGTCGATGATGTCGTTGCCGATCAGCACGTTGGCCTCGGCGATGGCGGCGCGCAGCGTGCACGTGCCGGTGGCCGTGGCGCACACGCCGTTGCCCGGGGTCGCGTCGGCCGTGTCGCCGGTGTCGTTCACGGTGAGGGTGACGGTGCCGTCGCTCTCGAACACGTCGGCCGCGGCCGAGAACATGGAGGTGTTGCCCTTGGCGTCGGTGGCGGTGGCCACCAGGCGGTCGCCCGCGGTCACGCCCAGGGTGGCGGCGGCGCCGAGCACGGCACTGGCGCTGCCGCCGGCGGTGGCCAGCTCGGTGCGGGCCACGAAGGTCTTGCCCTCGCCGCTGGCGTCGGCGACGTAGACGTCGATCTGGATCGGCGTGTCGCTGGCGCCGACCGAGGTGTCGAGCGAGTAGTCGACCACGAGGGTGCCGTTGATGATTCGGGCCAGCCCGATGACGGGGAAGTTCTGCAGACGGTTGGCCTTGCCGGCGCCGTCGATGTCGCCGGGGTCGTTGGTCTCGCCCTCGGACAGGTGGATGCCGAAGCCGACGTTGTCGAACATGCGGTTGCCGACGATGCGGTTGCCGGTGCCGGAGAAGGCAATCACGCCGTCGCCGCCGTTGGTGGCGATGACGTTGCCGTCGCTCGGGTTGTTGCCGCCGATGACGTTGTCGTTCGAGAAGTTGCGGATGACGATGCCGCCGAACTTCTCGGCCACGGCGGCCAGGTCGTTGCCGAGCGGCGTGACCGCGTCGCGGCCCACACCGATGTGGTTGCCGCGGATGACGGTGCGGCCCGACGCGCCCCAGATGGCGATGCCCTCGCCGCGGTTGCCCGAGATCACGTTGCGGCCGGCGGTCGTGCCGTCGCCGATGAGCGTGTCGAGCACCGGTCGGGTGATCGACCCGTTGCCGATGAACACGCCGTCCTCGTTGGGCACGGCGATGAGGCCGCCGGCGTTCGTGCCGATGGCGTTGTTGCGGATGTTGGTGTTGGTGGCGCTGGTACCGCTGATGCGGATGCCCTTGCCCGTGTTGCCCGAGATCACGTTGCCGCCGAGCGGATCGGTACCGCCGATCTGGGTGCTGCGGGTCTCTTCGCCGAGGCGGATGCCGTCACCGTTGGGCACGGCGGCGGCACCGGCGGCGTCGGTGCCGACGTAGCTGTTGACGATGACGGTGCCGGTGCTCTCTTCGACCTCCACGCCGATGCCGTTGCCCGAGATGACGTTGCGTCCGGCGGGCGTGACGTCGCCGATGCGGACGCTGGGACCGTGGTCGACGTAGACGCCGACGCCGTTGCGCTTGCTGGTCGTGGTGGTGGGGTCGTCACCGATGAAGTTGCCGGTGAGCTTCGTGCCGGGGCCGGTGACCACGGCCCTCGACGTGAACCCGTCGACGATGAGGCCCGACACCGTGGAGCCGGTGGCGTTCTTCAAGTCGAGGCCGGGCCCGTTCGTGCTCATGAAGTCGCCCAACAGGGCCACCAGGCGCACGGCGTCGGACCCGACGGCGAGGGTGTTGGGTGTGGACCCCGGCTGGGTGAACCCGTCGATCACAACGGCGTCGGTGACCGCAGGCAGCGGGGTGGCGAGGCGGATCTCGCGTACCCCGGCGCCGGGGATGGCGAAGGTGATGCGGTCGGGGCCGCTGGTGCCGTTGGGGGTGGTGTTGGCGGCCAGGAGGGCGGCGCGCAGGGACCCGGCCCCACTGTCGCCCGAGCTGGTCACCACGAACGTGGTGGCGGCGAACGCCGGCGGCGCCGGCAGCACCAGCCCGACCGTCACTGCTGCCGTGCTGAGTGCCGCCAAAGCCACGTTGCGTGCTGCGCGTGATAGCCGTCGCTGCGCCGCCCGACCCGATGCCTGCCGTTCGCCCATTTTGCGCCGCCCTCCGTAGGTGCGGCGTTCGCCTCGCCGCGTGCGCAGATAGGGGTCTCCGTGAGCCCCCCGACCTGCCCTTCGGGGCATCGTGACATGAGGCCCGACGGAATGCGAGGGATCTTTCGGGTGCGTGTCGCCTGCCACCAACTTGTTTCTGAACGAGGTCACCCGCGACTGCGCTGCGTGGGCTGGCGGCGCCCGACCGGGCCTGGGGCGGCGGTCGGGAGCCACGAGGCGCGACACTCGGCGCTCATGGCTGCCGTTCCCCCTGCCACGGGCGACTGGCTCGCCCTGCCCGCGCCCGTGCACGCCGACCTGTCGCCCGACGGCTCGCGGCTGGCCGTCACCACCGTACGGGTGCCTCGGGGCACCGAGGACGAGATCACCCGTCTGGCGGTGGTGTCGGTCGCCGACGGCAAGGTGTCGGGCCTGCCCCGCCGCGGTCGACGGCGACGGCTCGGCCGTGTGGTCGCCCGCGGGTGACCGGTTGGCGTTCGTGACCGGGCGGGCCGCCCGGGCGGCTGGCCTTCGTCGCAGCCCGGGGGCGCAGCATCGACCGCACCCGGCCGTACCGCATCACGCGGGCGGTGCCGTGGGGCGACGGCATCGGGCCGCTCGACGACCCGCCCCAGCTCTGGATCGTTGACCTCGACACCGGTGCCGTCGAGCAGTTCACCGCCGACGAGTGGCGCTGGTCGCGGCCGCGCTGGTCGCCCGACGGCACCACCCTCGCGGTGCGCGTGTCGCACGACCCCGCCGGACACCGGCGGGGCCAGCACATGCGGCTGGTGCAGCTGGACGGCTCGTGGGAGGCGCCCCCGGTGCCCGGCGGCGCGTACGTGGTGCACGACTGGTCAGCCCTCGGCCTGCTGGCCGTGCTGGTGGTGCAGCCGACGAACCGCGAGCTCGGCTCGCAGGGGCAGCTCCACGTGATCGGCCCCGACGGCGTCCGCGAGCTGACCGCCGCCGTGCCCTTCGGCGCGGGCGGCGACGTGTACGGCGACTCGCCCGCCGCGCTGGGCGATGGCTACGACGCCGCCCTCGCCGTCGACGGGGCGACGGCGTGGGTACGGGTCACCGACGGCGGCCGCCTGGGCGTGGCCCGGGTCGGCCTGACCGACGAACCGCCCGTGTGGACACAGGTCGTCGGTGGCGAGCGCTGTGTGACGCCGGTCGGCGTGCGGGGCGGCCGGCTGGTGGTGGCGGCGCAGAGCGCGACCGAGCCGTGCCGGTTTCCTCGCGCCGCCGGGCGAGGCCGGCGGACCGTTGCCCACGGTGCTGATGGTGCACGGTGGGCCGATGGCGGCCTTCGGTGAGTGCTTCTCGCTCGACGCCCAGGCGTTGTGCGCGGCCGGGTTCGGGGTGCTCTACACGAACCCGCACGGGTCCACCGGCTACGGCGACGCGTTCACCCACGCGGTCATCGACGATTGGGGCGGTGGCCCGGTGCGCGACGTGCTGGCGGTGGTGGACCACGCGATCGATCTCGGCTGGGTCGACGGCGACCGCCTGGGCATGACCGGCAACTCCTACGGCGGCTACCTGACGTCGTGGATGGCGTGCACCACGACGCGCTTTCGCGCCGCCGTGGTCGAGAACCCGGCCACCGATCTGCTCAGCATGTACGGCACCAGCGACATCGGCGCGCTGTTCGTACCGGCCCAGCTCGGCGGCGTCACCCCCATGCAGGATGCGACGCCGTACCTGCGGTGGTCGCCGCTGCTGCACGCCCACGAGTGCCGCACGCCCGTGCTGTTCGTGGTGGGCAGCGAGGACCGTCGCTGCCCACCGTCGCAGGCGTTCGAGATGCACCGGGCCCTGCACGCGGTGGGCACCCCGAGCGAGGTGCTGGTGCTGCCGGGCGGCTCGCACGAGGGCTCCACCTACGGCCCGGTGCCGTTGCGCCTGGCCCACGACGAGGCGCTGGTCGAGTGGATGCAGCGGTGGGTGCAGGCGTGAGCGGAGCCGTCGGGTCGGGGTGTGCTCTACTGAGCCCGTGACCGGTCGGTCCTGTCGGGCGAGGGCGTTGGGCGTGGCCATCGCGGGCGCGGCGTTGGTGGCGGCCTCGTGTCGGGGCGGGGGCGCACCGGCTGTCGTGGTCGGCACGTCGGTGGTGCGGTCGAGCACGGTGGCGGCACCGGCCGATCCGGGCGCGGGCACCGCCGACAACACCGTGGCACCGGTGGTCGTGTCCGACGCGTGGGAGCAGCTGCCGTCGCCGCCGTTGCCGCCCCGCCGTTCACCGCTGGTGGTCGCGCTCGGCGACGCACTGGTCGTCGTCGGCGGGCACGGCCCCGAGGACACGGGCCCGATGAGCGACCGGGTCGACGGTGCCGTCCTCGACGCCGCCGGCACCCGGTGGCGAAAGCTGCCCGACGCGCCGGCGCCGCTCGGACGCGAGAGCGCGGCGGTGGTCGCTGACGGCGTGCTGCTGGTGGTGGCGGGCAACACGACCATGCGGTACGACCCCGCGCTCGACACGTGGACGACGCTGGCGCGTCCGCCGGCGCCGTTCCGGACCGTCGCCCGGTTGGTCGCCACGCCGTCCTCGCTCTATCTGCTCGGCGGGGTGAACGCCGCCCATGTCGTGAACCCGTCGGCCGACGGCCCGTTGATCCCGCCGCCCGCCGCGCTCGACCGGGTCGGTGACGTGTGGCGCGAGCTGCCGATGCCGAACTGGCCCGGAGCCACGGCGTTGGCCGCCGCCTGGTGGACGGGCACCCAACTGCTGCTGGCCGTCGGACCGGTCGACGGCGGTGACGCGCCCCGCGCACCGGCGAACCCGGTGGTGGCCCTGGACCCCGAGACAGGGGCCACCACGCCGCTGCCGGCGACACCGGTGCGGCTGTACGGCACCGTGGTGCGCGTGGTCGATGGTGACGTCGTGCTGGTCGACCAGGGGTCGGCGCTGTGGCGGCTCGCACCGGGCGCAACCGAATGGGAGCGGCTCACGGTGGTGCCGTCGGCCGGCCAGACGTCCGTCGTCGATCTGTGGCCTGTCGACGGGCATCTCGTGATCGATACGGGCGGCGGTGGCACGAACGGTCGCTCGACCGCCTACCGGCAGGCGTCGGGCGCTTGGTCGGAGCTCGGCCCGGTCACCGTGGGCAACGAGAGCGTGCTCGTACGGACGGTGAGCGGCGACCTGCTGGCGACCGACGGTGTCGAGGTCGTGCGCCTGCGTGCCCTGCGCGACCGGACCGTGGGGCTCGACCTGTGCGACGCGGCGCAGCTGGAAGCGGAGGCCTCCGACGCCACGCACCTGGTGGTCACGAACACGTCGGCCATACCGTGCGCGCTCGACGGCCAGCGCCCGCGCACCGTCGACTTCCGCGTCACCACCGACTTGTGGTCGCGTGCCGGCGAGTCGACGTTCCTGCGCCTGCCCGCGGGCGGCGACGGCGGCTACCTGAAGCCGGGCGGCACCGCCGTCGCCGAGATCGTGCCGGGTCTGTACGTCGGTGTCGACTGTCCCGACCATCCGCACGGCTACGAGGGGTTGCGCTTCAGCGCGCCGGGCGACGAGGAGTTCGTGGAGGTCGCCGTGTCCACGAGCATGGCGTGCCCCGACCTGACCGCGCTGGTGGCGAGCCCGTCGCGCTGATCCCGCCTACGACCGCCGCTTGCCGGCGGGTTTGGCCGAGTTCGCCGCGACCGCGGCGCCGACGAGGGTTCGGAACGCGTCGGCGTCGAGCACGTCACCCTCGTGCAGGTCGATGGCTCGGCGGGTGTTGCCGTCGAGGCTCGAGTTGAACAGGCCGGCCGGATCGGGCAGCGCCGCGCCCTTGAAGAACGTGACCTTCACGATCGTCTTGTACGACTCGCCCGTGCAGACGATGCCGTCGACCGACCGCACGGGGACGCCCCGCCACTTCCACTCCTCGACCACGTCGGGGGCGGCCGTGTGGATCAGGGTGCGGACGTGCCCCAGCGTGGTGCCCCGCCAGCCGCCGAGATCGGCGATGCGCTGGTCGATCAGATCGGACGGGTGACGGAAGGGGACGCGTTCGTGCTCATGCCATGCTGACGGACCCGGCGCCCGAACTGTGACATCGGTGGGCTGTCACATCTTCCCGCCGGGGTACGTCAACGGACGGTGACCATGGATCTGACCGAGTTCGAGAAGGAACGACCACGGCTGACCGCAATCGCCACCCGCATCCTGGGTTCGGCGGCCGACGCCGACGACGTGGTGCAGGAGGCTCGGCTGCGCTTCGCCGCGGCCGACGGCATCGACGACCCGCCGGCGTGGGCGACCACGGTGGTGACACGGCTGTGCCTCGACCACCTGCGCAAGCGCGCCACCCGCGCCGCGGCCGAAGGGGCGGCGCCCGCCGATGAGCCCGTCGCCGACCCCGAGGCCGACGCGGTGCTGGCCGAGCGCGTGGGCCACGCGATGCTCGTGGTGCTCGACACCCTGGGGCCGGTGGAGCGGGCCGCCTTCGTGCTGCACGACGTGTTCGGCTACCCGTTCGACGACATCGCCGCCATCCTCGGTCGTTCCGGCACCGCCGTGCGCCAGCTGGCCAGCCGGGCCCGCCGCAAGGTGCAGGGCGCGCCCGAGACGCCGGCTGAGCAGGCGGCGCGCACCGAGAACCGTGCCGTGGTGCAGGCCTTCCTGCAGGCCGCTCGCGGCGGCGACATGACGACGCTGTTGACGTTGCTGGCGCCCGACGCGGTGATGCGGGCCGACCTGGTCGGCCAGCAGATGGGCACCAGCCCCGTCTACGACGGCGCGGTCGCCGTGGCCGAGCGGATGAACGGCGCCAAGGGCGCCGCACCGGTCACCATCGACGGCGAGCTCGGCGCCGCGTGGATCGCGGCGAGCGAGGTGAAGGTGGCCTTCGTGTTCCACGCCGACGGCGGCCTGGTGCGCGAGATCGAGTTGATCGCCGACCCCGAGGTGTTGGCGACGATGGACGTGGTGCGGGTTCGACAAGAGGGGACGGGTACCGATGAAGATCGTGACCTGTGAGCAGCTGGGTGGTCCGTGCCGCTTCGAGCACCACGGTGCGACCGCCGACGAGATCATCAAGGCGCAGGACCGTCACCTGAAGGACGCGGTGGCCGCCGGCGACACCAGCCACGCGACGGCCCTGCTGGAGATGAAGGGTCGGTGGAAGCACCCGGTCGCCGGCATGCGCTGGTACAAGCAGGCCAAGCGCGACTTCGCCGCCCTGCCGGGCGGCTGAACCGCCCCTTCCGCCCCGCGTGCCACCATGGTGGAGCACGGCCCTCGACTAGCGCGCCTCGGTCGGACGTCAGGACGTGGATGGACGACGAGGGAGGCACCATGGGGTCACGGATCAGCGAGATCTGCGTGAACGTGGTCGACCCCGAGGTGATGGCCGCATTCTGGTCGGCGGCGCTGGGCTATCCCGTGATCGCCCGCGACGACGAGGGCGTGGCCATCATGGGCGCGCCCGATCGGCCCAGCCTGCTGTTCGTCCGCACCGATGACCTCGATGGTCCGCCCAAGGCCAACCCCAACCGGCTCCACCTGGACCTGTCCCCGACCGGTGACGACCAGCAGGCCGAGGTCGCCCGGCTCGAGGGGCTCGGCGCCACCCGCATCGACATCGGCCAGGGCTCGCCCTCGTGGGTGGTGATGGCCGATCCGGAGGGCAACGAGTTCTGCGTGTTGCGCCGCACCGTTCCGCCCGAGCCGGAACCGTTCGACGCGCCCATCGCGGCCGACGCCTGGACCGCGGGAGCGGACCGCGACTGGTCGGTGCCGGCGGGCACGCTCGAGTGGTCGTGCCTGGCCACGGCCGACCATGCCGTCGACTGCGTGTAGGCCCCCACGTTCTTTCTCGCCGCCCGCCGCACCGACGCGTATCCGACGGCCGGCGGCGACCTGACCCTGGGCGCATCGGCGGCGCCCGGCGCGCTGGTGGAGTCGCTGCAGATCGCCACGCGCATCTTGGTCGCCGTGGTCCGCGCCACCGACGCCGACGTCCGCTCGATCCTCTTCCCGAGCCGCCGGCGGGCCTGGTGCACCGGTTGTGCGAGCACACCCGTCCGTGGCCGATCTGGACGCGCATTGGAGACGAGCTCGGGCACAGCGACGACCGGTGGGGCGACCTCCTCGCCGCATCGGGCCGTGCTCGCCCAACGTAGGTAGGGTCGGCCCCATGTTCGAGGGGTTCGACACCGCACGCGTCGATGGCATCCACCTGCGCGCCGGCGGCGATGGCCCGCCGGTGCTGCTGTTGCACGGCTACCCGCAGACGCACCACATGTGGCGTCACGTGGCGCCGGTGCTCGTCGCCGCCGGCCATCGGGTCGTGTGCCCCGACCTGCGCGGCTACGGGCAGAGCCATACCCCGCCGGCCGGTGATCGGTATGAGGCCTACGCCAAGCGCACGATGGCGGCCGAGCTCGTCGGTGTGATGGCGCAGCTCGGTCACGAGCGCTTCGCCGTCGTCGGCCACGATCGCGGCGGCCGGGTGGCGTACCGCATGGCGCTCGACCACCCCGAGGTCGTGACGCGCCTCGCCGTTCTCGACATCATCCCGACCGTCGAGCAGTGGGACCGCCTGCGGGGCACCGCGGCGATCGGCGCCTTCCACTGGATGCTGCTGGCCCGGCCCGCACCGTTCCCCGAGCGGCTGATCGGTGCCGACCCCGAGTACTGGCTGCGCACCGTATGCGCCGGGTGGGCCGGCGACGGCTTCGACCTGGACGAGTACGTGCGGGCGTTCACGCCCGAGGTGATCCGGGCCAGCTGCGACGACTACCGCGCCGGTGCCGGCATCGACGTCGAGCTGGACCGCGCCGACCGGGATGCCGGACACCGCATCGCGTGCCCGACGCTGGCGCTGTGGGGCGAACGCTCGCTCGGCCGGGGCACCCCGCTCGACGCGTGGCAGCGGTGGTGCGACGACGTACGCGGCGAGGCACTGCCGTGCGGTCACTTCGTGGCCGAGGAAGCCCCCGAGGCCACCGCCGCCGCGCTGCGGACGTTCCTCGCCCCGTGAAGGCCGCCGTGTCGCTCGGCCTCAGGCCGTGACGCGCCCCGGCTGGTAGCGCAGCGCGACCGCTCCCGAGCGGAACTCGTGACGGCCCACGAGCGTCAGCTCCGTGCGCTCGCGCAGGCCGGCCAACAGCGTCGGGCCGTGACCGGCGAGCACCGGCTGCACGAGGAACTCGTACTCGTCGATCAGCCCCAGATCGGCCAGGGCCAGCGGCAGGGTGAGGCCGCCCACGGCCAGGCTTCCGCCCGGTTCCTGCTTGAGCTGCTGCACGGCCTGCGCCAGGTCGCCCTGGAGGAGCTCGGCGTTCCAGTCGACGTGGTGCAGGGTGCTCGACACGACGTACTTCTTCATGGCGTCCATCGTCTCGGCGAAGGGGATCATCCAGTCCTGCATCCACTCGGGCCACGTGCTCGTCGCCGGCCGCCGCCAGGCCTCCTCCATCATCTGGTAGGTGACCCGGCCGAGGATGATGGCGTCGGCTCGTTCCAGCTGGGCGGCCCAGTACCGGTGTGACTCCTCGTCGGGGATGCCCACCTGGTGGTCGCAACAGCCGTCGAGGGTGACGTTGATCGCGTAGCGGAGCGGTCGCATCGGCGCTTCCTTGCTGTGATCGTCGGGTGGGGACCACGTGCAGACCGCAGGCACGGCGGGATCTCATCGGTCCCGCCGTCGAACCCGGCCGGGCGGTCAGGCCCGCTCGTCGATCTCGGCCAGGACCTCGCCGATGACCTTCGTCGCCCGGTGGGCGGGCAGCGCCTCACCGCCTTCGGCGTCGGCCACCTCGTCGGCGAACGCCTGGACCGACGGCGTGCCGCCGACGAGCACGTGACGCAACGCTTCCGCGCTGGCTTCGGGATCGTCCAGTGCCTCGACTGCTTCGGCCACGTGTGCCGGGTCGTCGGCCACCGCGTGCACGAGCGCCATCGCTTCCTGGCGACCGGAGGGCGTGGAGACCGCCTCGGTGTGGTCGGGGTGCTGCTGGGCGTCCCACTCCACCAGGGCCTCGTCATAGCCGCCTTCACCCGGGCGCAGCGTGCGGGTGCCGGGTTCGGAGGGCAGGACCTCCTCGATGCCGTCGCTGTCGTGGCGACCGGGCACCACCGGAACGGTCAGCGAGCCATCGGGATGCCGGATGATGTCCATGCCGGGCCGTACCCGCTTTCCGTGCGCCTGACACGTGGGGCCCGGTTCGCTCGCGCCGCGTGCTCGACACACGTCGCCGGGTCGACCGATGATTCCGGCGGCGGGTGGCGGTCTGCGCATCCGTGGCCGTGGAGGTTGCGTCGTGACGAGTGATGGGGAGCCGGGATGGCCAAGTTGATCTACGCGGCGATCGCATCCCTCGACGGGTACGTCGAGGACGCCGACGGCAGCTTCGACTGGTCGGTGCCGGACCAGGAGGTCCATGCGTTCGTCAACGATCTCGAACGGCCGATCGGCACCCACCTCTACGGGCGCCGGATGTACGAGACGATGGTGTTCTGGGAGACCGGGGGCGACGACACCGACGAGCCGGCCGTGTTCTCGGACTTCGCCCAGCTGTGGCGGGCGGCGGACAAGGTCGTGTACTCCCGCACGCTGCCGGCGGTGTCGAGCGCGAAGACGCGCCTCGAGCGCGAGTTCGACCCCGACGTGGTCGCGCGGCTCAAGCAGTCGTCGTCGGCCGACATCTCGATCGGCGGTGCCGAGCTCGCCGGTCAGGCGTTCCGCGCCGGCCTGGTCGACGAGTGCCACCTGTTCCTCAGCCCGATCGTGGTGGGTGGCGGCAAGCGCGCCCTGTCGGACGGTGTCCGCACTCACCTCGAACTGCTCGATGAACGACGGTTCGGCAACGGCGTCGTGCACCTCCACTACGGCGTCCATGGCTGACCCGGTCCGCACCTTCCTCGCCGGGATGGACCACGCCCGCAAGCCCGAGATCGAAGCCCTCCGCAGCGCGATCCTCGGCGCGGGCATGGAGCTCACAGAGCGGGTGAAGTGGAA
>JANMAT010000234.1:0-5198 GCA_031359995.1 Actinomycetes bacterium | reverse complement strand
ACTCCAGCGAGCGCGAAGCTGATGCTCGTGAGCGAGATCGAGCTGCAGCGGGTACGCGAGATTGCCCTCGCGCTGCCCGAGGTCAACGAGCGCGTGAGCCACGGCGCCCCATGCTTCTTCGTTCGCGACCAGCGACCACTGTGCTACTTCCATGACGACGACTTCGACGACCGCGCCCGCGTGAGTCTGATGTGCCCTGCGGGACCCGGCGTCGCACAGGCCTTGGTCGCTGCCGAGCCAGGCCGCTTCTACCGGCCGGCAACCTCGGCGCGCGGTGTGTTCAGCGACTGGCTTGGCGTGTTCCTCGACGATACCGGCGACTATGACCTCGACTGGGGTGAGGTCGCGGCCATCATCGAGGACGCCTACCGAGTAATCGCCCCCAAGCGCCTGGCCGCCCGGCTCAACGACCGCTGAGGCGGCCTACAACGCGAACTCCCGAACCTCTCTCGGGTGTCCAAGCCCTGACCTTGCTCGTCAGGCTGACGAATCGGAAACGGCCCCTCGACAACAGCGCCACGCGCGCGCCGCCCGCAGCGCTCGCCGACTCGATCGCGTGCACCTGACGGTGAGCGCGATACGAGCGGCGTGTTCGAGCGATGACCGCGCTGCACCTCGCCGGGTATCGAGCGGTCGCTTGTCGGGTTGGAATGAGTGATATGTGCGGCGCTTGAGCGAGGGGTGATCGAGTGCGCGTCGCGCCTGGGCGATGGGCTCGACTTCGATGGAAGTCGATGGCGACCGGGAACTGGCGTCACCGAGTCGACACGGCCTGGCCGTAACGCTGACGGGCCGCCTCGCCCGACGTGCCAACCATTGCCCCGATCGTTGCCCACGAATGGCCCTGCTGGCGTGCCATGACGACCGCGTCGACGAGTTGGCGTTCCGCCGCGGCACGAGCAAGGCACGCCGTGCGCACCACAGCCAGTGCCGACGCGTCGCGCCCAGCCTCATCGGTGGGTTCGTACTGCTCGAAGCGGGCCGCGAGTTCGTCGGCGTGGTCGAGGATCTCTTGGGTGGTGCGGGGCATGACGGTCACCTCAGGTACTTCGCTCGGGCGGCCATGGCGTGCACGACGATCGGACCGTCGTCGCTGTCGACGACGCCGACTTCGAGCAGGTTGCCCGCGTGGTCGGGCCCGATGAACATGGTGAAGCCGTCGTCGAGGTCATCGACCAGGATCGGGTGGTTGAAGGCGTGGATCATGTCGTCGTCACCGATGCCGTGCTTGCGGGCGCTCGTGGCGATCAGCGGAGCGTCCACCTATACAAGTTAGCTTGCCGACGGCGCCTTGGCAAGGAACCTTGCGGGCGCGGCGCTGGTCGGGCCTGATCGTGTCCCCATGCACGAGCGGGGAGGCCACGGGAACCGTCTGTTCGCGGTTGCGAGCCGCGCCGATTCGGTCCCGACCACACCCACAGCACGAGCGGTGAGCACGTACTGCCCGCCGATCCCGAGCACGACGTACACGGGACTCCGCCGGTTCCCGGGTGCTGGCGCCGTCGATGTCGGTGAGTGATACCGGGTAGCTTTCGGCGGCGTCGGTCGGCATGCCGGGACTGCGTTTGTCGAAGGGACCCTATTGCCGGCCAGCGTCTACCGCCGTCAGGCTCGGCGCGTCTCGGCAGCGGCGTGGTCGTTGGCACTCAGGGCTCGACAACGACCTTGATCGCCTTCGAAGATGCTCTATCGCGCGCCGCCGCAAACGCTTCTCCGGCCGAGTCGAGGGGGAAGCGGTGCGTGATGAGACCTCGGCGATGCTGGGCCGCTCGGCAAGGATGCTCGCTGCGACGTCGATGTCTCTCGATGGGCCAACCCGTCCATACGCGATCGATGGGACGAGGTCGACCTCCTTCAACGCGAATGGAGTCGCGGGGCCGATGGTGAGCCCCTCCCAGTTGCCTCCGAGGTAGACCACGCGCCCACCGGCCCGCGCCAGGTTGATGGCTTGCTCCACTGACGATGAGGTACCACGGCGTCGATGACGACGTCGTAGCCATCCGACACCTCGAGCGAAGCGCCGAGCCGTTCACCCGCCGCCCGCTGATGCTCATAGCGGGCGACCAGATCGACGCGAGCACCGGTGGCCGCCGCAGCGACCGCTGCGCAAAGCCCGATCGAACCGCCACCGATGACGCCGACCCGGTGCTGGGACGTGACCCTTCCTCTGCGCACTCCGTTGACGGCGACGGCGAGGGGCTCGACCAGCGAGGCATTGCGTGGCTCGACGCCGGCCGGGAGCCGAACGATCGCCGCCTCGCGCACCAGGCAGGACTCCGCCATCCCGCCATCGCGGCCGATCCCGTAGACCATGCTGAGCCCAGCGACGCAGAGGTGGTAGTCGCCACCCAAACAAGCGGGACAAGTCCCGCACGGCGCCAACGGCTCAACCGCCACCGGGGTGCCGTCGGGCAGCCAGCCGGCGAACTCATGCCCGAGCGTTGCCATGAGCCCGAACCCGAGGAGATGCAGGTCGGTAGAACAGATGCCTGCGCTCGCAACGCGGACCACGACACCATCCCCCGTGGGCGCAGGCACCTCAGTTGTGGTTGCAGCACCGTCGTGAACACGTACCGCTCGCATCGCCGGAGCATAACGACCTCAACGGACGCCACGAGACGGTTCTCCGACATGGCCACGGCCCTGCCGATCATCCCGGCGGACGCACCCCAATGTCGGCTGAGTCCGAGCCTGCCGCCAAGGTTGGAACTGGCGCGGCTCATCCGCACGAGACCGCCGGAGATGCGTGCCGGTCGAGCCGCAGTGATCTTGGCGAAGTGTGCGCCCGGCTCCTGCGTTCGGCGCGTTCTGGTCAGTCGTTGGCGAGCGTCCACGTGATCGCCGGTGGGTCCACCCGGGCACATCGTGGGCTTCCGTCATCGCCGGTGAGGTCGATGCTGGCCACGAGGGTGCCTGAGGTCCGCGCCGACTCGATCAGGTCTGGTGCAACCCGGTTGAGCATCACCTTGGCTCGCCGGAACATCTCGAACTCGTGGACCGGTCCCACCTGGCCCCACGTCAGGTAGATGAATCGTTCACCCGGCTTGCCTTGGACCTCCGGCCCTCGGAAGTCGATCGAACCATCTCGGTCGACCACATCGACGGTGACCTCCCATCGCGCCTCGGCGGCATCGGCTCTCACGAGCTCGATGGGGTCACGTCGACGCTGGATGCCGACGTGGACGTTGTTCATCGCGGTGCCGTCCGGTCGGCAGAAAGTGCGACCAGGAAGCTTGGTGCCGACGATGGAGACATGCATGCCGGCATTCTCTCCCACCTCGCGGCTCGTCCGTATCCCGGCGACCGGAGACACGAAGCTCAGCATGACGACTGGCTGCGCACCTCTGAGCCGCCGCCACCGAGGTGCCGTTCGAGGGCAACCGATCCCCCTGGCCGACACTCCCTCGCCAACCGCTGGCCGTCGTGTTCGGCTCGCCGATACCGAGCGGCGCCAGCGCCAGACTTCGACGGAAGTCGGGCGGGTCCGTCGCCTTGTCGAGGACGGCGATACCGGGTGGCCCGCCCTGGGTGTTTGTGAGCGCGCTTCGGACGTGACGGGGTGGGGCTCGCGCAACTGACCGATGGCGACGGGCGGCGTCTACGCGCACCGCCTTCGCCGCGCCATGCGCGCGTACGGCGCCACAGGTGGGCGTTCGCAGCGGTGGCGACCATTGGGCCTACATCAACGAGAAGGGCCGGGGCTTCGGTCCGGGACGGTGCCCTCCTGCCAGGAGGCGTTGAACCTCAGACGCCGACGAAATCGAAGAAGCGGAACGACGGCGGGCCGGTGAGCATCGCGACAAGGTCGTTGAGTGCGCCGGTCTCGGTCCGCCACGCCAAATAGGCTTCGTACTGTTGGCGTGTCGCCCAAAGCTCCCACACCAGGAACGCGGTTGGGTCCTCCTGGTTCTGATGGACCGTCAGGCTCTCGAAGCCATCGTAGGCCCGGGTGTCCGGTAGAACCTTTCGAAAGAACGCCTTGACCGCATCCACCTTGTCAGGCTGGGTCTGGAACTCCAGAACGACTGTCACGCTCATGCGATCCCCCATCGTCGAGAGACCTCTGCCGCCTCGAGCCGCCCCGGGAGCGGAGCGAACTGATCGCTCGGGTGCATGAGGAGCAGTCGGCCTCAAGATGAACCGTAGCAGCGATCGAGCGCTCGAAAACCACGCCGGCATCGCAGCCGTCCTCGGACCTCGTCCATGAGCGCGACCGACCATTTCGGGCCGAACTCCCCCCGACCGATGAACGCGCCCCGGGCGCGAACGCAGAGGTCTCTGGCCCTTCTGGGAGCGCACCCGGAATGGCAAGTAAGGGGCACGGATGACCGCGGGCGAGCTCCGCGCAGCCAAGCCGGCGCTGGGCGCAACGCGACGCCAGGGCTCAGGAGGGAATACGAGATGCCGCGCGACCCATACCAGTGGCTCGCATGGACGACCGCCGTCGGTAAGCGCGACACGAGCGGCGATCCCGTGCACGCCGACCGCACGGAACGCCGGTTCACGGCGGGTCGGCGTCATCGCTGTGGCCGGTGATACCGGGCGGTCGCCGAACCCTTCTGGAACGAGCCTGGTCCGGCACCCGCTGTGACCGGAGCGGCTCCGTCGCGGCCCGACGGTGAACAGTGCGCCAACCTTCTCGCCTTGTCGTGCGCGCACTTCGGGTGGGTGAGCAGCTCGGCGCGGCCCTCAGCCGGGCTGAGTGAGTTCGATCACATTGCCGTCGTGGTCGCGGTAACGAGCCGACGTTCCCCACGGCTGCGGCTTGGGCGCGTGGACCACGTCGACCCCAGCGGCCTGGACCCGCCGGTGCACGGCGTTGATGTCACCGACTCGGAACGCCAGATGAGCTCCCGAGGTGAAGGACCCATCCTTGGTCTCATAGATCGCGAAGTGCATGAAGGCGCCGTCGGTCCAGCTCGTGGCTGCGTGACGACCACTTGTCCACTCATCGTCTCCGTCGTCGTCATCGACGTGCAGATCGAGACCCAACCCGTTGCCGTAGAACTCGACCGAGCGGTCAAAGTCCGAACTTGTTAGCACCACCGTCACCAGTCGATCGGCTCCGCCATCCATCCCAGCATGTTGCCCGTTCTGGAGCTGAGAGTCGAGAGCGAGGACGCTCGGCTGTCCCCAGCGCCCCTTGAACACCGAGGGCGTTCGCGAACTCGTGCACCTCGGCCGCTGCATCTCGCCGG
>JANMAT010000237.1:0-6761 GCA_031359995.1 Actinomycetes bacterium | reverse complement strand
GGTGCACCAGCGCGACAACGCCTGCGCCAACCCCGACGCCTTCTTCCACGGCCAGCCGATCACGATCGACGACGTGCTCAGCTCGCCCGTGGTGGCCGACCCGCTCCACCTGCTCGAGATCGTGATGCCCTCGGCCGGCGCCGCGGCAGTGGTGGTGGTGCACCCCGACCTCGTGCGCGACGCGCCGATGAACCCGGCGTGGCTGCTCGGCGCGGGCGAGGCGGTCACCCACAAGACCATCACCTACGCCCCGTCGTTGAGCGACACCGCCATCAAGCCGGCGGCCGACCGGGCCTTCGCCCAGGCCGGCATCGAGCGCGCGCAGATCCGGCTGGCGTCGCTGTACGACTGCTACACGATCACCGTGCTCGTCACGCTGGAAGAGGCGGGCTTCTGCGCCAAGGGAGCCGGTGGCGCCTTCGTGCAGGAGCACGACCTGCGCTGGCACGGTGACTTCCCGCTCAACACCCACGGCGGCCAGCTCAGCTTCAGCCAGCCCGGTCTGGCCGGCGGCATGAGCCACGTGACCGAGGCGGTGCGCCAGGTGCAGCAGCGCGGCGGCGAGCGGCAGGTGCCCGCCCTGGAGTTCGCCTTCGTGAACGGCAACGGCGGGATCATGTCCGAGGAGTGCGCCCTGGTGCTGGGGGTGGCGCCGTGAAGCGGCCCCACCCGACCCCGTCGCCCACCACCGAGTCGTTCTGGGCCGCCACCGCCGAGCACCGCTTCCTCGTGCAGCGCTGCCGGGCCTGCGCCACCGCACAGTTCTACCCCCGGCCCACATGCACCACGTGCGGCTCGACCGACCTGGCCGACGAGGACGCGTCGGGTCGCGGCACGCTGCACACCTTCACCGTCGCCCGCCGGGCCACGCACCCCGCGTTCGAGGGGGCCGAGCCGGCGGTGATCGCCATCGTCGAGTTGGCCGAAGGCCCGCGGGTCACCACGAACCTGGTCGGGTGCGACGTGGACGCGGTGCGCATCGGCACACCGGTGGAACTGGTGTGGGACGAGCCCGACGAGCACGGCATCTGCCTGCCGCTGTGGCGACCGGCATGACCTGACACAACCGAGGAGACGACATGGACTTCGCCTACAGCGCCAAGGTGCACGAGCACATCGAGAAGCTCGAAGCGTTCATGGAGGAGCACGTCTACCCACGCGAGCGCGAGCACCACGACTTCGTGATGGCGCCCGAGAACCTGTGGAAGCAGCCCCCGATGATGGAGGAGCTGAAGGCGAAGGCTCGCGAGGCGGGCATCTGGAACTGGTTCCTGCCCCACGAGTACGGCGAGTGGAGCCCCGGTCTCACCAACCTGGAGTTCGCACCGCTGGCCGAGGTCATGGGCCGCGTGCCGTGGTCGTTCGAGGTGTTCAACTGCTCGGCGCCCGACCGCGGCAACATGGAGGTGCTGGCCAAGTTCGGCTCCCAGGAGCAGAAGGACCAGTGGCTGCGCCCGCTGCTGGCCGGCGAGATCCGCTCCACCTACGCCATGACCGAGCCCCAGGTGGCGTCATCGGACGCCACCAACATGGAGCTCACCATCGAACGCGACGGCGACGAGTACGTGCTCAACGGGCGCAAGTGGTGGAGCAGCAACATCATGCACCCGCTCAACCGCGTGCTGGTGACGATGGGCGTCTCGAACCCTGATGCGTCGCGCCACCAGCGTCACTCCATGGTGCTCGTGCCCCGCGATGCACCCGGACTCGAGGTGGTGCGCTGCGTGGAGGTGTTCGGCAACTACCACTCGCCCGCCGGCCACGGTGAGCTGAAGTACACGAACGTGCGGGTACCGGTCGACAACCTGATCCTCGGCGAGGGCCAGGGCTTCACGATCGCCCAGGGTCGCCTCGGGCCCGGTCGCTTCCAGTACGCCATGACCAACGTGGGCATGGCGCAGCGCATGCTCGAGCTCATGTGCGCCCGCGCCGACCAGCGTGAGGCCTTCGGCCGGAAGCTGAGCGAGAACTCGTCGGTGCGCCAGGACATCGCCCGCGCCCGGTGCAACATCGAGCAGGCCCGCCTGCTCGTGCTGAAGGCCGCGGCCGAGATGGACCGTGCCGGCGCCAAGGGTGCCCGCGACTACATCTCGATGGTGAAGATCGTGGGGCCGAAGCTGGCCCACGACGTGGCCGAGCGGGCCATGCAGGTGTTCGGCGGCAAGGGCGTGAGCGGCGACACGCCGATCGCCGAGATGTACGTGATGGGTCGGCTCATGCGCATCGCCGACGGTCCCGATGAGGTCCACATGGGTCAGCTGGCCAAGCTGACCATGGCCCAGGTCGAGATCCAGCGGCAGACCGGCAGGGGCGGCATCACCTGGTACGGCGACTGAGCGCCCGCGAAGGCGGCCCGTCAGTCGAAGACGATGACCTGACGGGCCACCTCGCCCCGTTTGAGCGCGGCGTAGCCCTCGTTGATGTCGTCGAGCCCCATGCGGGCCGACACCATCTCGTCGATCTTCAGCTGCCCGTCCAGGTACATGCGGACCATGTTGGGCATGTCGACGCGGAACTGGTTCGATCCCATCATCGAACCCTGCAGCCGCTTCTCCGACAGCAGGTCGATGCCGCGGATCTCGAGCGTCTGGCGGGGCGGGATCATGCCGATGACGGTGGCCATGCCCCCCAGGCCGAGCATGTTGAACGCCTGCTCGGCCGTGGCCTTCAGACCGATGGCCTCGAAGCTGTAGTCGACGCCGCCGTCGCTCAGGTCTTTCACCGCCGCCACCACGTTGTCGACCGTCGACGCGTTCACCAGGTGCGTGCCACCGAGCTGCTGGGCCATCTCGAGCTTGCCGTCGGAGACGTCGACCACGATGACCTGTCCGGCACCGGCGATGCGGGCCGCCTGGATGGCCGCCAGCCCGATGCCGCCGGCGCCGATCACGCACACGCTGGCGCCGGGCTCGACCTTGGCGGTGCGGAACACCGCGCCCATGCCGGTCATGAACGCGCAGCCGATGAGGGCGGCGCGGTCGAGCGGCATGTCGGGCGTGATGACCACCAGCGCGTTCTGGTGGACGAGCATCATCTCGGCGAAGCCACCCAGGCGGGCCATCTGCTCCACCACCGTGCCGTCGCTGCGGGTGAGGCGCGGCGGCGCCGAGGTCGGCCGCGAGGTGGCCGCCGGGTTCGTGCAGCGGTTCGGATGACCCGAGAGGCACTGCTTGCACTGGCCGCAGAAGATCGACACGCAGCAGATGACGTGGTCACCCGGCCTGCAGTAGGTGACGTCACTGCCCACCTTCTCGACGATGCCGGCCGACTCGTGGCCGAGCACCGCCGGCAGCGGCTGACGGAACGTGCCCTCCATGAAGTGCAGATCCGAATGGCACAGACCGGCGCCCATGACCCGCACGAGCACCTCGTTCGGTGCCGGATCATCGACCCGCAGATCCTCGATGGTGAGCGCCCCCGGCGACTCGTTCAACACTGCAGCCCTCATGTTTCGACCCCCCAGTCGTCGCCGTGCACTCTACGACGGTGCGTGACGCCCGCTGGTCAGTTGTAGAACGTCTCGGCGATGCGGGCCTCGTAGGCGCGGCGCTGCTCGCCCGCCACCGGCGGCGGCTGCAGGCACATCGAGTTGGCCACGTCCCACATCGGTTCGAGTTGGCGCACCACGTCGGCGGGCGTGCCGCACACGACGAACGTGCGGGCCATGTCATCGGGCACGAGATCGACGAGGTTGCGCTGACCCGCGGCGGACGCCTCGGCCAACCGGCCCGCCTCGTCACCGAAGCCGTGGGCGGCGAAGTACGGCTGGTACTGGGCGATGGCGCCGTAGATGGCGACGTGGCGCTTGGCGTCGCTCACCGACTCGGCCACATCGGGGTTCGGTGCCACCACGTGCCACAGGTTCACCTCCACATCGGCACGCGTGCGTCCCGACGCGGCGACCGCGCTGGCGTAGGCGCCGTTCACCTGCTGGCGGGCCCAGTCGAGCGACCACGACGGGTGGCCGATGAGGCCGTCGGCCACCTCGCCGGCCACCTTCACGAGCGGGGTCCGCAACGCGGCGACCCAGATCGGCAGGTTCGGACGCCGCGGGGCCCCGAGCACCAGACGCGAGAAGTCGAGCTGCCAGAACTCGCCGTCGAAGCGGCCGACCTTGCGGGCCTCGCCCGACGTGACGAGCTTGATGATGCGCACCGCTTCGGCCAACCGGGCGACGGGTCGGTCGTAGGGCACGCCGTAGTGCTCACTGTGGGCCGAGCCCACACCGGTCCCCAACCCCAGCGTGAACCGCCCTTCGCACAGCTGGTCGAGGTCGAGCGCGGCGAGCGCCGTCTCGAACGGCGGCCGGGCCAACGCCAGAGCGATGCCGGTGCCGAGCCGGATGGTGGACGTGGTGGCGGCCACGGCGCCCAGCGGCACCCATGGGTTGGTGTTGAGCTGGATGGAGAAGACCCCTTCCAACCCGGCCCGCTCGGCGTCTATGGCCGACTGCGCGGTGCGGGCCGCCGAGCGCGACGGCGGCAGCATGATCCAGTACTTGCGTTCCCCCATGGGCCGAACGTAGCGCCCGCCACGAGCGGCCCGTTCACCGTTTGGGAGGCGCGCCGCGCCGACGTGCTAGACGGAGGTGCACCACATCGGTCCGCTCTGCTCGGGGCACCGGACCCGAGCGCCAGGAGCACACCATGCCGACCGCTGCCCGCATCGTCGTCGCACCCGCCACGTCCGGCGCCATGTACGTGGCCGACGTCGAGCTGCCCGACCCCGGCCCTCGCCAGGTGGTGGTGAAGCAGTACGCCAGCGGCATCTGCCACAGCCAGCTGCACCAGCTGCACGGCCCGCGGGCCAAGCCCATGCTGCTCGGCCACGAGTCGACCGGTGTGGTGGTGGACCTCGGTGCCGAGGTCACGCACGTGGCCGTGGGCGACACGGTGCTCGTGACGTGGGTGCCCCGCAACCGTGACGAGGCCAAGGCGTGGCACGGTGGCCTGCAGCTCGACGTGGGCGACGGCGTCACCGCGGTCACGTCCGACGTGTTCACCTGGGCCGACCACACCCTGGCCGACCAGTCGCTGGTGGTGAAGGTGGCGCCCACCATCGCCAAGGACGTCACCGCCATCATCGGCTGCGCGGTCATGACCGGCGCCGGCGCCGTGCTGCACACCGCCGGGGTGCGGGCCGGCGACAGCGTGGCCATCTTCGGCGTAGGCGGTGTGGGCCTGTCGGCGGTGGTCGCCGCGGCCAGCGTGGGGGCCGACCCGATCATCGCCGTCGACCTCGACCCGGCCAAGCTCGAGTTCGCCAAGCGGTTCGGCGCCACCCACGGCGTGAACGGCTCGGGCGGCGACGCCGTGGCCCAGATCCGCGCCCTCACTGCCGACCCGTCGCGCATCGCGTTCCGAGGTGCCCCGATGGTCGGCGTCGACTACGCCTTCGACTGCATCGGCGTGAAGTCGACGATGGAGCAGATCGTCGCCGCCGCCCGCCCCGGCGTGCTCGCAGGCCAGACCGGCGGCACCGCAGTGCTGGTCGGTGTTCCCCAGACCACGGTAGAGCTGCCCGCGGTCGAGATGCTCATCAACGAGAAGCGCTTCATCGGCTCGATCGGTGGCTCGTGCTCGCCCGACGAGGACTTCCCGATGTTCCTCGATTGGCACACCGACGGCCGTCTCGACCTCGACTCGCTGGTCACCGAGCGCTTCGCCCTCGACGAGATCAACGACGCCTGCGCTGCACTGGAAGCCGGGAAGATCTCGGGCCGCGCCATCCTCGTGTTCCCCAGCTGAGGGAGCGCCCGACAGCGCACCAGGCACCCGCGTCAGGCGCAGATCGTTGGGGCGGACTGCCGCCTCCGTCACGAGCAAGGCCGCCCCAGGAAGCCGCCACCGCTCTGTACCGGTTGCTGCGTCGAGCACGATCGTCGTCGACGACTGGGAGTCGCCTCGTACGGTCAGGGTCACGAACCCGCCCGACACCGTGACCAGCCCGAGGTCGCCTGGGCGCGGCCAGACCTCTTGACCCGTGTGCGCGTCGAACCCGCGCAGCGTCGTGGCGTCGCCGACGACCACGACCGTCCTGTGCCACGGCCGCGACGTAGCCAGATTCGGGTCTCGCCGGACATGACTGCCAGCGGAGACGTCCGGCGTCGGCGTCGACCGCCACGAGTGTCGGCGAGTACGTCCCGTCTGCTCCGTTCCACAAGCCAGTGCACGCCGCCGCAGAGGTCGTGGTCACCCTGCCCGCCGTCCAGTCCGAGGGGACGCCCTGCACGCTGGTGACAGCCGGGCCGGTAGCGGGCACCGATGGGGCGGGACGCGTTCCCGCGGTCGGCGTCACCGTGACCGGCAGCGCGACGGTGGTGGCGGCGGCGGAGGTGGCCGTGGGGACGGCGTGGTCCGGCGCCCCACACGCGACCGTCCCGAACGCTCCGGCCAGCGTGACCACAGCGAGCCGGCTCGCCAACGCCCGGCGGGGAGCGGTCGGAGCCGCGCCCACACCGGGGTCGCGGCCACGACGGATAGCGGTCATGCCGATGAGTGTGAGCGTCCGGGCAGAAGGATCGCACGAGGCGGAGCGTGTCGCGTCCTGGCCGTCAGCCGAGGATCAGGCGGCCGGCGATGCGCTCGGTGTCGAGCCGCACCACGAGCTGGCCGTCGTTTTCGCCCGAGCGTCCCCACAGGGGGAACAACCGGTCGAGGCAGCGCGCCGTCGCGCCATCGACCAGGCGGGCCTGGCTGGTCACGGTGACGTTCCATCCCGACGCGAACGAGTCGTCGATGTCGTGTACGCACAGCGACACG
>JANMAT010000161.1:0-2632 GCA_031359995.1 Actinomycetes bacterium | reverse complement strand
CCGGGCCGTGGGGCGCCAGCACGTCCCAGCGCAGGTGGCAGTAGTGGTCGAACACGAGCGCGTTGGCGAGGATGTGCATGGGGTGCTCGCCCAGGTTGCCGAGCGGGATCACCGTCGACGCCAGGGGCTCCTCGTTCATGGCGCCCAGCGCGCCCAGGCCCTTCTCGGCCCACTCGCGGTACTCGGCGGCGACCTCGACCGCCGACCAGCCCTTGCGCTCGTTCACACCGGCATCGGCGCCGCGCTCGGCGTCGCCGGGGTGGTCGTCGTCGCGGGCCACCGGGCCACCGGTGATCGACTTGTAGACCGCGCTCATGTGAGCGACCACGTCCTGCACGCGCCAGCCGGCGCAGTCGGACGCCGCCGTCCACTCGTCGGGCGTGAGGCTGTCGATCAGGGCCAGCACCAGATCGCGCTCCTGCGTCAACGCCGCCATCGCCTGCTTGCTCATGTCGTTCCCCCCGAGACCGTGACGTCGGCAGGCTACGCGCACCGTGAGGTGCGTCCGGCGCGGCGCATGCTCGATCGCTGGCACATGTACGGGGGGCGTGCACCACGCGCGGATGCTGGCTACGGGGTGGGGAGCTCGTGTTCGGCGACGACAAGTGGCCAATGGTGACCGGGTCGGAGCACGACTGATCGGAAGTGCCGGAAGTCCCATGTGAGGACTGGGGCATGTCGATGGTGGCTCATGGCCACTACCACCAGGTCAGGCAGGTCGACACCGCGGTCGGGATAGCGCTCGCCGAGGTCGAGTGCGGTCGCGAGCTCGTCGTCGGTCGGGGCGTCGAGGAGATGGACACCGTCGTGCAACGCGCCGGCAAACACGCGAGCGGCCGGCGCGTGACCCCGCGTACGCAGCAGCAGGTCGACCTCGGTCAGAATCGGCCACGGGACGACCACCCGGCGACCGAGCCCGGGCGAGCAACTCGGCGGCGAAGCGGTGGCGTTGGCCCTCTGACCGGTTCATCGCTGACACCACGGGCCCGGTGTCGCAGATGATCAGCGGCGCAGGCGTGACAGGACCTCTTCGACGTTGACCGACAGGTCGTCGTCATCGGCGATCAGCCCGGCGTAGGGCAACGCCGCGGTGTGCGGCCGACGAGATCGGTCACGACGGCCGAGAACGACGTCCCGCGCCGTGTCGCCTCGGCGTCGAGGCGTGCAGCCACGGCGGGAGGCAGGGAGATCGTTCGACGGACAGCAGTCACACGGGTGAGCATGAACCATGGAGTATGAGGATGGCAAGAGGCCCGCGCGGGGGCGGTGGCACCGCTGCTGACGAGCCGGCTAGGAGCGGATGAGCCGGCCGGCGAGCTCGCCGGCGTGCTCGCCGTGCTCCATGAACACACGGCCGTTCACGATGGTGGCGTCGTAGCCGGTGGCCTTCTGCACGTAGCGGCCGGCGCCGTTGGGGAAGTCGTGCACGAACTCGGGCTGGTGCAGCGTGAGGCCTTCCAGGTCGATGACGTTCACGTCGGCGAACGAGCCCGGCGTGAGCCGACCCCGGCCGGCGATGCCGAACAGATCGGCCGTGTCGCTGGTGAGGCGGCGGACCGCTTCCTCGAGCGCCCACCGCTGGCGCTCGCGCACCCAGTAGGCGAGGAAGAACGTGGGCTGGCTCGTGTCCATGATCTGGCCCACGTGGGCGCCGGCATCGGCCAGGCCCAGGGTCACGACGGGCTCGTCGAGCATGTTCTCGACCGCGGTGAGCTGCTGGTTGAGGAACGGGTAGTTCACGATGCAACGACCTTCGGTCTCGAGCGACAGCTCGATGAACGCCTCGATCGGCGTGACGCCCCGGCGCGCCGCGTGGGCCACCAGCGAGTCGTCGGGGTTGCAGTCGTAGCGGGCCGGGCCGGGCGGCAGCACGAACATGCGCTCGGCCTCCATGCGGGGCCGGCTGCCGTTCACCTCGTTCACGAGGCGGGCGCGCCGGGCCGGATCGCGCAGGATCTCCAGGCGCCGCGGCAGCGCCAGCGCCTGTAGCTCGTTCCACGCCGGGTGGCCATCCCACGGCGTGCGGTTGGCCAACCCGAAGAGCACGCCGATACCGCGGGCCGTGGTCTGCGGGTGCACGCGGCCACCCTGACCGTTCTCCTCCTTCACCCAGTCGACGACCTTGCGGTACAGGTCGGGGCGACGGTCGGACTGGGTCAGGCCGAAGCTCACCGGCCGGCCCGAGCGGCGGCTGAACTCGCCCATCATGGCGACCTCCCGACGGGTGTTGTCGAGCTCGTCGTTGTCGCGCTCGCCGAGGCGCATGGCGCCTTCGAACAGGCCCTTGCCGTGCTTGCCGAGCACGTCGGCGAAGGCCATGACCTCTTCGTCGAGGGCGAAGGTGCCGGGCACCTGGCGACCGTCGGGCACGACGTGCATGTAGGTGCGGCTGGTCGACACACCGAGCGCACCGGCCGTCATGGCGTCGTCGAGCAGGCGACACATGGCGGCGAGGTCGTCGCCGCTGATCGCGCCGTCGGCGAAGGCGCCCTCGTCCATGGCGGCGACGCGCAGGGCCACGTGGCCCACCATGCCACCCACGTTGAGGCCCTTGGGGATGCGGTCGAGCCAGGCCAGGTAGTCGCCGTAGCTCTGCCAGTCCCACGGCAGGCCGTCCAGGATGGCGGCGCGG
>JANMAT010000117.1:0-13349 GCA_031359995.1 Actinomycetes bacterium | reverse complement strand
CGGGTACGGTGGCCCATGGCAGAGAAATCCAAGGGTTCGACCGAGGCGAAGAAGACGGGCAAGTCGCTGATGGAGAAGCGGGCCGCCAAGAACGCCAAGCAGGCCTCGAAGAAGGACGCCCGGGCGGTCCGCGACAAGTAGTCCGGCGTTGGTGCTCCGCCTCCGAACGCGCCGTTCACCGACGCGCGATCTGCCGCGCCAGGTCGAGCGGTGCGCTCCGGTCAGTCGGCGGTGCGGGCGAAGCGGCGGAAGGCCAGGACGGCGAACACCACCGTGATGCCGACGGCCCACAGGATGGCCTGCCACACGTTGTCGCCCGGATCGCGGCCGTTGTAGAGGGCCCGGGCCGCGTTCGTGGCGAGGGTGAAGGGGTTGGCGTCGGCCACTCGGCGCAGCCACGGCGTGAGGCTCGCGGTCGACACGAACGCCGACGAGACGAACGTGAGTGGGAACATCCACATGAACCCGGCCGAGTTCGCCGCCTCCACCGATTTCACCGACAGCCCGATGTAGGCCTGGATCCAGCTGAACGAGTAGCTGAAGGCGAGCAACAGCAGCGTGGCCAGCACGCCGCGCAACAGGCCGCCTTCGAAGCGGAAGCCGATGGCGAAGCTCACCGCCAGCATCACGAGGAAGGTGAGCACGTTGCGCACCATGTCGCTGAGCGTGCGCCCCACCAGCACGGCCGGCTGCGAGATGGGGAGCGAGCGCAGCCGATCGATGAATCCCTTCTGCATGTCGTCGGCCAGCCCGATGCTGGTGAACGTGGAGCCGAACACGACGGTCTGGGCGAAGATCCCCGGCATCAGGTACTGGTTGTAGGAGATCCCGGGGATGCGGATCGATCCGCCGAACACGTAGCGGAACAGCAGCACGAACATGATCGGCTGCATCGTCGAGAACAGCAGCAGGTCGGGGTTGCGGGGGATGGCTCGCAGGTGCCGCACGGCTTCGTTCCACGAGTCACGTGCCGCCCAGCCGAGGCTGCGCGGCATCTCGGTGAAGTCGGTGAAGTCGGTGGTCGCGGAGTCGGTGACCAGCGCGGTCATGGGGCAACCTCCTCGGCCGCGTGGCCGGTCAGCGAGAGGAACACGTCGTCGAGGGTGGGCCGGGAGACCTCCACGTCGTGCACGACGATGCCGGCAGCATCGAGCGCGTGCACGAGCTCGGGTGTGGTGGTGCCCACCCGTACCGCGATCGTGACACTCAGGTCGTCGCGGAGCACGGTGGCGCCATGGGTGGCCCGGGCACCCAGCGCACCGAGGAGCGCATCGTCGGCCACCGCCCCGGCGAGCGCGATGGTGACTCGATCGCCGGCGAACTCGTCCTTCAGCTCCTCGGCCGTGCCCCGGGCGATCACGCCGCCGTGATCGATCACCGCGATCTGGTCGGCGAGGCGATCGGCCTCCTCCAGGTACTGGGTGGTGAGCAGCGTGGTGGTGCCCTCGGCCACGAGGCGCTCGATCAGGTCCCACATGTCGAGCCGGCTGCGAGGGTCGAGGCCGGTGGTGGGTTCGTCGAGGAACAACACCTTCGGGCGGGCCACCAGGCTCATGGCGATGTCGAGGCGGCGGCGCATGCCGCCCGAGAAGCCCTTCACGACACGATCGGCGGCGTCTTCGAGCTCGAAGGTGGCGAGCAGCTCGCCCGCGCGCGTGCGAGCCCGACCGCCGCTCATGCGGAAGAAGCGCCCCACCAGATCCAGGTTCTCCCGCGCCGTGAGCCGCTCGTCGACCGCGGCGAACTGGCCGGTGAGCCCGATGCGTGCCCGCACCTCGTGCGGCCGTTCGGCCACGTCGATGCCGTCGATGAAGGCTCGCCCCGCATCGCTGCGCAACAACGTGGTCAGGATCCGCACCGCCGTGGTCTTGCCGGCACCGTTCGGTCCGAGGACCCCGAGCACCGAGCCGCCCTCGGCGGCGAGGTCGAGGCCGCGGAGGGCCCGGGTCTCCCCGAACCGCTTCTCCAGACCGATCGCTTCCAACACGGGCACGCAACACCTCACCGACGACGGGACAAGACAACCTACCCAGTCATCGACCGGTCAGACCGTCCGATTTCATCGGTCACCCGGCTTCGCTTCGCTCAGCCTTCGACGACGAGCGTGCCCTTCATCGACGAGTGGATGGAGCAGTGGAACGCGTAGCTGCCCGCCTTGGCCGGCGCGGTCAGGGAGGCGGACGCACCGGCACCGATCGCCACATCGAAGCTCTTGTCGTCGGCCGTCATCGTGTGCTTGGCCGTGTCCTCGTTCTTCACCGTCACCTTCGCGCTCGGCGCCACCTTGGCCGCCGAGAAGGCGAAGTTCTTCACGGTGATGACGTTGCTGGCGGCCGCGGCGGTCGTCGCACCACCTGAGGAAGCCACCGTCGTGGCCGATGCCGCCGCGCCTGCCGCGCTCGGGGCACTGGACGAGGAGCTCGAGCTGCCGCACGCCCCGAGCATCCCGACGCCGGCGACGGACAAAGCGAGGAACTGGAGTGTTTTCATTGGGCGAACGTAGCGCGGCTCGGCCGACAACCGTCGTCGGGTGACGATCGGGCGCACGCGTCGCCCCCCGGACGGGCGGTCCGCCACTGGGGGCCCGTGCGCAAGGATGCCTGACCAACGCCGCGTCCGGGTAGCGAGTGGGCATGTCGACCACCTCCCCCGCTGGGGCACGCCCCGGACCCGACGCCGTGGAACCGGCCTGCACCGCCCTCGTGGTGTTCGGCATCACCGGCGACCTCGCGCGGAAGAAGACGTTCGCCGCCCTGCACGAGCTGCAGCACTTCGGATGGGCTGGCGTGCCCGTGATCGGCGTCGGTCGCTCGGCATGGACCGACGACGACATCCGCGCCGCCGCGGCCGACGCGGTGGGAGGCGACGCCGACACGGCATTCCTCGAGCGGTTCAGCTACGTCCGTGGCGACTACACCGACGCCGCGCTCTACCGACGGCTGGAGCGCGCCCTCGCCGAGCACCCGGCCGTGCTGTGCTACCTCGCCGTGCCGCCCACGGTCTTCGAGGACGTCGTCGTCGGCCTGGCCGCGACCGACCTGCGGGATCGGGTGCGCCTCATGATCGAGAAGCCGTTCGGTACCGACCTCCGGTCGGCGGAGCGGCTGCAAGCGCGGCTCACCGCGCACTTCGACGAGCGGTGCGTGTACGCCGTGGACCACTACCTCCAGAAGGAGGCCGTGCAGAACATCTCCGTGGTGCGCTTCGCCAACCGGATCCTGGAAGCGGTGTGGAGCGCGGCGCACATCGACTCGATCATCGTCACGATGGCCGAGTCGTTCGGGGTGGAGGGTCGGGCCGGCTTCTTCGACCATGCCGGCACGCTCCGCGACGTCGTACAGAGCCACGTGCTCCAGATCGTCGTCGGCCTCGCCATGGAACCGCCGACCCCCGGGTCGACCGACGACGTCAACGAGCGACGTTGCGAGCTGCTAGCGGCGATCGCACCGCTCCAGCCCGCTGATGTCGTCTTCGGTCAGTACGACGGCTACACGTCCCAAGAGGGGGTCGACGCCGACTCGACGACCGACACGTACGTGCGGGCCCGGCTCACCATCGACAACCCGCGATGGCGCGGCACAGCGTGGACGCTCGTGGCCGGCAAGGCCCTCGCCGAGACGTGCACCTCGGTCGAGATCACCTTCCGCGCCGCGTCGGGCCACACGGGAGCGGACGACGACCCCGCGCCAGCACCGAATCGGTTCGTGCTCGTGCTGTCACCGGAGGAGTCCATCACCCTGTCGCTGCGGGCCCGGAGCTCCTCGGTGGCGCTCGGTTCGACCGGGGCCGACATGGTCAGCGACGCGTCGTACCGCGCCGGCGACGCGCTGAGCCCGTACGCCCGCGTGTTCGACGACGTCCGCCGCGGCGACCACACCCCGTTCACCCGCTTCGATGTCGTCGAGGCGGCATGGCGCGTGGTGCAGCCCCTCCTCGAGCGCAGAGCGCCACCACGGCCGTATCGGCGCGGCACGTGGGGGCCAACCTGACCGGCCCCCGCCCCGGTTACGCTCCGCCGATGGCCACCACGCGAGCAGCCGGCACCTCTGGTTCGGCCCGCGTGCGCGGGCTCGTCATCGAGGCCACCGACGCGGCCGCCGCCCTCATCGCCGGCGACGAGGTCGTCGCCCGCTGGGACGAGCCCAGCGCACTGGCCGGCATGACCGTGGGTGCTCTCTCGGCCCACCTGGTGCGTGCCGCCGGCGCCGTGCTGGCCTACCTCGACCGCACCGACCCCTCGACGCGACCCGACGGGGCGTTGCTGACCCCGGTCACCTACTTCCACGCCGCCATCGACTCGCCCATCCACGAACGCATCAAGGAGGTGTCGGCCACCGAGGCGTCGACCGGGCACGCTCAGGTGCTGGCCCGCGGTCGCGAGGTCGCCGACACCATGCGCACGCGCCTTTCGGCTGAGCCTGCCGACCGGCTCGTCGCCGCCCTCGGCGGACGAATGCTCACCCTCGACGACTTCTGCCGTACGCGCCTCATCGAGGTGCTGCTCCACGTCGACGATCTGGCGGCCAGCGTCGGCGTGCCCCGGCCCGAGACCGACCCCGAGGGTCCGGCCATCGTGATCGACATCATCACCGGCATCGCCCGCATGCTCCACGGCGACTGGGCGGTGCTGCACGCGCTGGCCCGCGAAGAACGCCGCACCGCCATCGTGTTCCCGGTGTTCTGACGGCGCCGAGCCGCAGGCGATCGGCCGGCGCGTTCGCCTCGAGCACCTTCCGGCACCTCGGCCGGGTTCGTCTCGATGCGCGCCCGACGCGACGGATCGGTGTCCGACTGGTACCGTTTCCATCGACCAACAGGGACGCCGCGTACGGCCAGGGCCAACCAGGCCCGGGTGCCGCTCGATCGCAGGCACGTCCCCGCGGCGATCACGCGAGGAGCCCTCCCCATGCTCAGGTTCGACTGGAACGCCCTCGAGCCAGGCGATCACGTCCTGCTGCACGACGACGACAGCAAGGCGCTCACGCTGATCGACGGCGTGGTCGAGACCGTCATCGCGGCGCGCGACACCAACGACGTCGGCATCCGACTCGCGCCCGACCGCCCCGTGGTCCATCCCCGCCGGAGCTCCGTGCACGCCTCGCCCGTGGACCGCAGCGAGCCGTGCTGGCGGTGCGACGCCGTCGCCCGACTGGCCCAGCCGCGTCGCGCCGCCAGCTAGCCGGCCGGCATTCACCCGACCCGTCGATCGGGTGGAGTAGAACATGGTCCGACGACGACCTACGTAGGAGACGACCATGGCTGACATCACCAAGTTCCTGGACAAGGCGTACGAGCAGATGAGCTTCGCCGACCTGGCCAGCGCGCCGGTGGCCGCGCTGCAGGGCGTGTCCGAGGCCGACGGCGAGGCACTCGCCAAGGCACTGGGCATCAAGACGATCGCCGACCTCGCCACGAACAAGTTCGTGCTGTGGGCCCAGGCGATCACCACGCTGTCGAAGTGACCTGCGCCGGCGCCGCTCGCTCCTGGGCCGGGCCCAGCAACCATGGCAAAGATGGGTTAAGGTCCGGCGAGCGGCGGTGAGTTCGGCCGACGCCTCGTGCTCGGGTCCACATCTCGTCACGCGTGAAGCCGAGGAGGCGCCGTGCATCGCGAGCTGGGGACAAGGATGGAGCGTGCATGACGAACCGGCGTGGATCCGCCGGCATGCCCTCACCATCGGCGCGAGCTACTACACGAAGGACTCCGATCTCGCGGTGGAGTACATCGGTGTCGCCCAGGTGCGCGACCGCGATGGCTTTCGCATGCTGATGGTGTTCCGTGAAGTCAGTGGGACAGGTCCGATGCTGACGTTGACCGAGTCCGACGCCGCCGCTTCCGCGGGTTTCACGGCGCTCGGCGATCACCTCCTGGGTTGGGCTGCTGATGGAACCTGAGACCGAAGACACCAAGCTCGTCGCCGCGCTGCGCCTGTTGCTGGCGGCCGATGATTCGGGTGAACCGATGGACAACGAGGGCCTGGCCAAGAAGCTCGGGTGGGACCTCGGCCAGACGGGCGACTGCCTCCGGGTGGCCAAGGAGCGCTCCCTCATCTGGGCGTCGCGTGGGTCGCGTCAGCCCGGACCCTGGTTCTCCGAGATCGAAGTGACCATGCAGGGTCGTCGGTTCCTGCGCGACAGCTCCTGACGCACGATCGATGACGGTGCACCCGACGTCGTTCCCGACGGACGCGCCGGTACGCTGACGGGCGATCCGGATCTGCCGGATGGCACCTGCTCCAGACCCCGGCCGGTACCCCTGAGTCCAGGAGCGCCGTGCCATGCCCACCGTCGTCGAGTCGCCCTATGCCGGCCTGCTCGAGCAGCTCACGCCCACCCCGGGTGAGCTCGTTCGGGCCCGGGCCCGCCTGCACCGCAAGGCCGTCCTCGTCGGCGCCCTCGTGGTCGTGTCGTACTGGGCCCTCGTGCTGGCGCCCGGGGGCGTGCTGCTGAAGCTGGCGGCCGCCGCCGCGCTGGTGCTCGGCCTGTTCGCCACCGCCACCTGCGTGATGCACGACGCCAACCACGGGGCCTTCGCCCGCAACGCGCACGTGAACCGGTTGGCGGCGTGGACCGCCGACCTGCTCGGCGCCAGCTCGTCGATCTGGCGCTTCACCCACAACAACCTGCACCACGGCAACACCAACGTCGTCGGCGTCGACCCCGACATCGACCAGGCGCCGTTCGGCCGGCTCACACCCGAGCAGCCGTGGAAGTGGTGGCATCGCTACCAGCACACGTACCTGTGGTTCCTGTACGGCTTCCTCGCCCTGCGGTGGTTCCTGTACGCCGACTACGTCGAGCTGGCCAAGCGTCACCGCCACCCCGGCCGCACGCGGTCGCGCACCCGCGAGATCGCGGGCGTCATCACGGGCAAGACCGTGCACATCTCGTGGGCGTTCCTGATCCCGCTGGCCTTCCACCGCTGGTGGGTCGTGCTGACCTTCTACCTCGTGTGCTCCTGGCTCATCGGCTTCGCGCTGGCCCTCGTGTTCCAGCTGGCCCACTGCAACGATCTCGTGGCGTTCACGTCGAGCGAGAGGCCGCGCCGCGGTGAGGACTTCGTGGCCCACCAGCTGCGCACCACCGCCGATGTCGGCACCGGCGCCTCTCGCACGGGCGCGCTCGTTGCGTGGTTCGTCGGCGGCCTGCACCACCAGGTCGAGCACCACCTGCTTCCCCGCCTGCCCCACACCGCGTACGCGGCGATGGCCCAACGCCTGCGGACCACCTGCCGCGAGCGAGGCGTCTCGTACAAGGTGCACCGCGGGTTCCTGAGCGCCATCGCGTCGCACGGCCGCTGGCTGCGGGCCATGGCCCGCCCGCCCGAGATGGCCGCGCCCCTCGGATAGGCGCTACGGCGTGACCACCCCGTGCACCGGGATGTCGGCGTCGCCTTCGCCGGCCATGGTGCGCAGCAGCGGTTCCAACGTGTCGAGGGTGGCGACACGACGCGGCAGGTCCGCGAACGGGTACTTGCCCGACGCGAGGATGCGCAGCGCCGCGGCGTAGGCCGGGTGGTCCACACCGAGCGCGCCGAGCACGCGCAGCTCCTTGTAGACCATGTGGTCGGGCTGGAACCCCGGCGCCTCCACGCCGTCGCCGCGCGTGCCGGCGACCACCACCGTGCCGCCGTGGCGGGCCAGGCGCACCGCCTGGGCGAAGGCGGCCGGCGCCTTGGCCGTCACGTCGACCACGACGTCGGCCAAGCGCCCCACCGCGGCACGCAACGCCTTCACCGGATCGGCGGTGACCACGTCGACCACGAGGTCGGCACCGAACGCGCCGGCCGCTTCCAGGCGCGGCAGATCGCGCGGCCCGACGCCGGTGAGCATCACGAACGCGGCGCCCGCCTCCTTGGCCGCCACGCACGCCGACAGGCCGCGCAGACCCGGGCCGAGCACGGCGACCACGTCGCCCGCGCCCGTGCCGGGCAGCGTCGCCCCCCAGCGGATGCCGGCGCCCAGCGGGTTGAAAACCGTGGCCAGCACCGGGTCGAGACCGTCGGGCACCGGCAGCAGCATCACATCGGGGTCGAGGTACAGGTGCGTGGCGTACCCGCCCCAGAGCGCTGGCTCGCGGTCGACCGGCACGAAGCCCACCATGGTGGCGGTGCCATGCCGCTCGCAGCGGCGGTACACCCCGGCCCGGCAGTTCGCGCACGAGCGGCACGACAGGAACACCTCGACCGCGACGCGCTGCCCTTCGCGCACACCCCACCGCGCCGCCGCCCGCGGCCCGAGGCGCTCGATGATGCCCACGACCTCGTGCCCGGGCACGATCGCGCCGGGCGTGCGGATGTGCCCGGTGAACTGCTCGTGGTCGGTGCCGCACAGGCCGCACGCCTCCACGCGGAGCAGCCCGTCGTCGTCACCGATCGCCGGCAGCGGGAACGTGCGTCGCTCGAGCGCACGCGGCGAGGTGAGCACCAGGGCCTCGGCAGCGGTCATGACCGGGGACCGTAGTACCGAGCCGCGACCGCTACGGTCGCCGGTCATGGACCAGCAGTTCGAGCTGTTGAACCCGGAGTTCGTGACCCGCGTCGTCGGTGCCCGCGGCAAGCGCGGTGTCGACGGCTACCTGGGCATCGTCGTCGACTCCCTGGAGCCCGGTCGCATCGAGGCGCACTTCGATGTCACCGACGAGCTCGTCACCATGATCGGCAACATCCACGGGGGCTGCCTGTCGGTGCTGTGCGACCACTGCCTCGGCGTGATCCTGTACCCGGTGATGCCGCCCGGCTACTGGGCCGCCACCACCGAGTTCAAGGTGAACCTGCTGCGCCCGGTCAACAAGGGCACCTGCCGGGCCAGGGGCGAGATCATCACGATGTCGAAGCGCCTGGCCGTGGTGCGCGTGGACGTCGAGAACGAGGGCCGCCTCGTGGCCGTGGCCCAGGGCACGGCCACCATCGTGGCGCCCAAGGGCGCCGACTGAAGCGGTGACGAGACCGCGACCCCGGCCGCCGCCGCCGCCGAAACCCTGCCACACCCCCTCGCCATGCTCCCCTCCGACCGGCTCGCGCCGGAGCACGAGAGGAGCGCATCATGAAGGTGCTGGTGGCCACACACGAGGGTCAGGGCGACGAAGCCGGCGACTACTGCTTCACGGTCGACGGCGAGCTGGTCACCCCGGTCCATCCCGACTGCTCCGACAGCGACCGGTGCGGCTGTGCCCGGGGCTTCGCCGGCCTGGCCAGCAGCCGGGCCACCACCACGGCCGTGGTGGCCGAGCTGCCCGAGTTCAACCACCACATGCTGCGGCAGGCGCTGTACGACTCACTCGACCGGGGCGGCTGGTTCCAGGGCCTCGACCACGACGAGCGCATCGAACTGGTCGACGACCACCTCGAGGTCATCTCCACGGTCACCCACTTCGTACCCGAAGGCACGGTGATCCGCCGCCAGGGCCAGCACATCCACCTCCGGCACGCAGGCTGACCGGCGTGATCAGCGTGATCGATGCGTCAGGCGAACAGGTCGTCATCGTGGCCGCGGGTGCGCCACCAGCCGGCCAGGAACCCGGCGGCGGCCAGATACAGCCGACCGGCGCCGGGGTCGTCGCGGGTCGCATCCAGGCACGCCAGGGTGTACTTGGCCAGATGGGCGTCCGAGTGGCACGCGGCGTACGTCGTCAGCTGGCGAACGTACGCCGCCAGTTCGGCGTCGGGCGCGTGCCACATGGCCCCGGCGGCGCCGTCGGGTCCGCTGTCCAGGAAGGTGGCCGGCTCCACCGCCGCCGGTGGGGGCGGCGGCGTCCACTGCGGGTCGAGGCGGCGCGTCCCCAGCGTGGCGCGGAAGCCGAGCACGTGGGTCGCCGCCACCGCCACCGCACGGCCCGGATCCTCGCCGTGCGCCGCCGCGCCCAGCGTGGCCTGTGGCATGGTCAGCGCGTGCGACCAGCCGTAGGCGGCGTGGTCGGGGTCGTCCTGCAGCATGGCCAGAGCGGCCACCCGCACGAGGTCGCGGCGCGCTTCGGGTACCGACAGTCCGTCGGTCGCCGGTCCCAGCAGCGCGGCCGCCAGCCCCGTCTGCTCCACCAGCGACATCGTCGGGAAGATGAAGTGGGAGCCCGGGTCGCCGACGTCCGGATGGTCGAGCAGGCGTTCGAACAGGTCACCCGTCGGCGTGCCCTGACGGTCGCGGTCGTTCATCCAGGTGAGCTCCCAGTCGGGGTGGCGGGCCACCTCACGCACCAGCCCGCGCACCATCAGCGCCGCGTCCGGGGCGGCGAGTCGGGACAGGTGGTACAGGAAGATCGACCCGTGCCCGGCGGCCGACAACCGCGCCACCAGCAGGTCGGCCAGCGCGCCGACCAGACCGGCGGCGCTGGTAGCGCCGGCCAGACCGGCGGCGACGCGATCGGCCTCGTCGAGATCGCCGGCGTCCACGGCGGCGCGCAGGGTGGCCACGGTCGCCAGCCCCGACGCGGTCACCGCCACGATGTCGACCGCCGGCTGCTGCTCGAACGTGGCGGCCACCCACACCAGTCGTTGGCGGGCCCGCTCCCGCTGGTCGGGGGCCACCTGGTGCAGCAGCGCACCTCGGGCCATCAGCTCGAGCGGCGCGTGCAGCACGAACGAGTCGGCCGGACCCTGGCGGGGCACCACCAGCCGGCGGGCCGCCGACGTCACCAGCTCGGCATCCGACAGGACACGCCAGCCGTCGGCATCCCACCGCGCCACCAGTTCGCGGGGGTTCAGATCGGTCAGCGCGTCAGTGGGCGACCGCAGTGCAGGAGTCATGCCAAGGGACCCTAGGACATCAAGAGCCCTTGAGGTCAAGAGCCCTCGACGCGGTGCTCAGGGCTCGCTGACCGCAGGGCGACGCAGCCGGGAGCGCTCCCACCGGTCCACGCCCTCGGCCGCGACCTCGCTGACGTCACGGCGGGTCAGCGCCCGACGGGCGAGCAACGCCTCGGCCACTGCGGTCACCTCGGCCCACGTGACCTCGCACTCGAGCAGCGTGCGGGTCCGGGCCTGCAGCCAGCCGAGGAAGTGCTCGCGCTCGTCCGGCGACTTCGTGGCCAGATCGAGCAGCGCCTGCACGCGGTCCTCCTCGTGCACCGCGCAGTGGCCGGCGGCCGCCCCGCTGTGCTTCGCCTCGGCCGCCGGACCGGCGCAGCTGACCATCAGATGGGCCTCGATGCGTCGGCGCAACCGGGCCGACACCGCCTCGACCGGGGCGTAGGCCAGCTCCAGGCCGTCGAGGCGGGGTAGGGCCCGGTCGATGAGCACGCACCCGAGCGACGGTTCGTCGTGGCGGAGCACCACCGACCGGAACGCCACCCCGAGATGATGAGCGGCGACCGCGTGCCCTGCCTCGTGCAACGCCCTGGCGCGCCACCCTTCCACCGACCCGGCCACCATGGCGCATCCCTCTGTGCTCGACGCGGCGGACCACAACCGACCGCGACTGCAAACGATTGCACGGCGACCGGGAGCTGTCGATGACCCGAAGGCGTGAGCGTTCACTCATTGGGATCGGGACGGGGGGCTACGGTGCCTGCCAGCCCAACCGCAAGGGGGATCCGATGCCGCATCAACTGATCGACGGGGTCGAGTTGTACTACGAGGACACGGGAGGCTCGGGCGATGTCGTGCTGTTCCACCACGGCTACACGGGCAGCCACGACAGCTGGCCCCCGATCGTGGAGCAGCTGCGCGCCCGGTTCCGCTGTGTGCTGATGGACGGGCGCGGCGCCGGCGACAGTGCCCATCCCGACGGCGGCTACTCGATCGAGCAGTACGCCACCGACGTGATCGGCATGGCCGACGCGCTGGGCATCGCCTCGTTCACCTTCGTCGGCCACAGCATGGGTGGCGGGATCGGCATGTGGCTCGGTCTCGAGCACGCCGCCCGCCTCGACCGCCTCGTGCTCGTCGCACCGGTCGGCTCGGGCGGCATCCACGCGCCGGCGGCCGTGCGCCAGGCCAACGCCCGGCTCTGGTACGAGCGCGACACCGACGAGTTGGTGCGCCAGCGCCTGGTCGGTGCGGCCCGCCCGGAACGGGTCGACGAGACCACGTCGCGCGTCCGCGTGGCCCGAGCCCTGTCGGTGTCGCAGGGCCACTACGAGGGCTCGTGGGACTCGATGGTGGCGTTCTCGGTGACCGGTCGTTTGGGTGAGATCACCACGCCGACGCTCTTGATCGCCGGCGCGGCCGACGGCCTGTGCCCGGCCAACCTGGACGACTACAGGCGCCTCCCGAACGCCACGCTGCACGTGTTCAGCCGCGTCGGTCACTACATACCCACCGACGTGCCCGACGAGCTCGCCGCGGTGCTGGGCGACTTCCTAGAGCACGGAGTGGTCACGGCGGCCACGTTGCAACAGCGCGTCGCCGCCGGCGCGACCCGCTGAGGGCCGCGTGCACCACGACGACGTCGCGGCCTACCTCGGCCGGCTCGGACTCGAGCGCGAACCACCGTCGGTCGGCGCCCTCGTCGCGCTGCACGGGCGGCAGCTGGAGCAGGTGCCCTACGAGACCACGTGGATCCATCTGGGCGAGCGGTGGACGGTCGACCGCGCCGCCTCGCTCCACCGCATCGCCCACCGCCGGCGGGGCGGGTACTGCTTCCACCTGAACGGCGCCCTCAGCCTCGTGCTCGAGGACCTCGGCTACGAGGTGACGCTGCACGTCGGTGGCGTGCACGGCCCCGGCGGGCCCGCCGCGGCCGAGATGACCAACCACCTCGTGCTGCTCGTCCACGGGCTGCCGAGCGACGACAACCCCGGCGGCGACTGGTACCTCGATGCCGGTCTGGGCGATGCCTTGCACGACCCGATGCCGCTGCGCGCCGGCCAGCACCGCCAGGGTCCGTTCGGCTTCGAGCTGGCCCCGGTGCACGACGGCGTGGGCGACTGGCACCTGCGCCACCACGCGCTCGGCTCGTTCACGGGCATGGCCTTCTCGTCGCGCCCGGCCGTCATCGACGACTTCGCGGCACGCCACGTGGAGCTGTCGACCTCGCCCGACTCGAACTTCGTGCGCACCGTGACGGCCCAACGACGTGACGCCGACGGCGTCGACGTGGTGCGCGGGCAGGTGCTGCGGCGTGTCGGGGCGACCATGGGCGAGGGCCGGACACTGGCGACCCGCACCGAGTGGTTCGACGCGCTCGGCGATCTGTTCGGCCTGACGTTCCCCGACCTACCCGTCGAGCGGCTCGACGCGCTGTGGACGCGAGTCCACGCGACCCACGAGGCGTGGCTGGCGCGTGAGGCGGACGCCGGCTGACGGGTCAGAGCTCGTGGCGGCCACTGACACCGAGCTTGCGGTACGCGCTGCGGAGGTGCGCGTGCACGGTGCGGGGCGAGATGTCGAGCTCGGCGGCGATGGCGTTGTCGCT
>JANMAT010000076.1:0-28139 GCA_031359995.1 Actinomycetes bacterium | reverse complement strand
GGGTCAATCGACCGTTGATGACGAGGAAATCACGCAAACGGTCTGACCTACGATTTCGTGTCGTGGTGATGGGAGGTGACACATGCGAGTACTGCGCGTTGTCCTGGTCGGCGCAGTCGTGACCTTGACCGCGTGTGGCGGTCACAGCGTCAAGCAGTCCGGCCTCGCCGGCACGACGAGCCCTTCGCTCTCGCCGTCGAGCGAGACGACTACGGCCGTCGCCGGCACCACGACGACCGGGGCCACCACCGTCGGCACGTCGACGACAACGATCTCGATCGCGCCCACCACGGTGGCGACCACGGCGCCGGTCACCGGGACGACGACGCTGCCCGACTGCCGCACGCTCACCGGCCCTGGAACCTGTCAGGTGACCGTTCCGCTCCGGCCAGACATCGACGAGATCATTCCGGTCTATCGCAAGTTTGCCGCCGAGGATCTGAGGATCGGTCAGTCGCCCGACAATCCCGACTGGGACTCGTACCTGGCGCTGGTCAACCCTCCGTCCAGGGACAACGCTCGTACGTCGCTACAGGCCCACTTCGATCGTGGGGAGATCCTCAACACCTCCCTCGGTACGAGCCTCAACCCGCGTTCGACCCAGGCGCAGCTGCCGGAGGACGAGGAGATCATCCAGGACTGCCGTAGGGATGGGAGCTACTGGGCCGACCGAGTCAGCGGTCAACCAGTTGTTGGAGAGTCCGCCGAGGTGAAGACCGTGTACATGCTGGCCACGATGCGCCGGGTCGGCGGCACCTGGTTCGTCAGCGCCTTCCAGAAGTTGACGAGCCCATGCGATCCGGAAAGCTGATCGTCTCCGCCGCTGTGGTGCTCCTCGGCGCTGCCGTGGGGGCTCGGCCCGCAGCGGCGGGCAGCGCGTTCGACGAACCGCCTGTAGTCCAGGACCGGGTGGCGTGCGTCGATCTGGGTCTTGGCGCGATGGCTCGCACACGATGTGACATACCGAAGAGTTCGGCCCTCGCAACGTCGGGAAAGGATGCCGAGTGCACGTACCCGGGAGAAGCGGTGACTGGCACGCTGCGCTACCGGGAGACCGAGCCGATCATCGTGCCTCGGCTCCCGATCCCGGAGATGGATTGGTTCGAGGTGAAGGCGCTCAACGCCTTCTTCCTGGCGCACATGCACGACTACAACGGTGAGATACGGTTCTTCTGGGTCGACTGCATGCACCCCGACGGCAAGAACAGGACTTCGATCGGCGCTCGGCCGGTCGAGGTGCGCATCACTGATCCGCTGCTCGACATCCGCGTCTGGGTCGAGGGGCGAACCCGGCAGATCACGCTCCCGACCCCGGAGCTGGTGACGCTCCCGGAACCGGGGCCGCTCGGGTGGTTGAAGGTGAACAACCCGGCGTGGCTGGCGGTCACGCCGGAGTCGTGGCGGTCGGTGACCACGCCTCCCGAGATCGTCAACGGCTGGGACGTCACGCTCACCGTGCGGCCGACCGTGTTGGCGTTCACGGTCGACCAGGGCGACGCCCGCCACGCGGTCGCCTGCGATGTCGCCGCGCAACGGTACGTGCGGGGCAGTGCGCGCTTTCCGAGCGAGCCCGAGGGGTTCACGGCCGAGCCGAACTGGTTCGATCCGCCCGATCGTCCGCTCGCTCCTCGGGACTGCGTGTGGACGCCGCGGGCCAAGGGCGACGGCACGGTGACGATCGCCATCACCTACAACGTCACCGCCATCGCTGCGGGCCGCGTGTTCGAGTTCGCGCCCCGTACCCAGACCGTGGTCGCCCCCATCGAGGTCGTCGAGCTCCGGGTCGTCAACGTCATCGGCTGACGAGCGCCCGGGTCCGGGTTCGGGCCGCGCTACTTCACCTGGTCGTCGCGGGCGACGGTGGCGGGGTCGACCCCGCCGGCCTTCGCCTCGGCCAACGCCCGGGCCTGGCCGATCCAGTCCTCGCGTTCCACGCGGGCGTCCTGGAAGTCGGGGGTGATGTCCTGCAGCTGGGTCAGCGTCATGCCGGCGATCTGCTCGAAGGTGGTCACCCCGGCGTCGACCAGCACCTGCTCCAGCGCCGGGCCCACGCCGACGATCAGCTTCAGGTTGTCGGGCCCCGCCGAGACGGGGGCCGCCACCGCCACCGACCCGCCGTTCGACGAGAACGCCAGCGGCGTCGCCACGGCCAGCGGCGCGTCCGGCGCACCCATGAGCCGCTCACCGTTCTCGATGGCCTCGAGCAGGTGCATCGAGATGTCGGCCACCTTCACCGAGCTCTCGTCGACCCCCTGCGCCTTCACGCCGTCGTCGAGCATGATGTAGCAGAAGGGGCAGGCGGTGGCGACGCGCGACGCGCCGGTGGAGATCGCCTCCTGGGCCCGCTCATCGTTCACCTTCTTGCCGATGGACTCCTCCATCCACATGCGGGCGCCGCCGGCGCCGCAGCACATGCCCTTCGTGCCGTTGCGGCCCATCTCCACGATCTCCACGCCCTTCAGCGAGCCGATCACCCGGCGGGGCGCCAGGTACACGTCGTTGTGGCGACCGAGGTAGCAGCTGTCGTGGTAGGTGACGCGCTCCTCGAGCGTGGCCGTCGACACGTCGAGCTGACCCGACGAGATCAGCTGCTCCAGCAACTGGCTGTGGTGGATCACCTCGTAGTGGCCGCCGAGCTGCGGGTACTCGTTCTTCAGGGTGTTGAAGCAGTGCGGGCACTGGGTGATGATCTTGCGCACGCCCATGCCGTTGAGCATCTCGACGTTGGGCATGGCCAGCATCTGGAACAGGTACTCGTTGCCCGACCGGCGGGCCGAGTCGCCCGTGCACATCTCGCTCGGGCCCAGGATGGCCACGTCGATGCCGGCCCGCTTCAGCAGCTTGGCCATGGCCTGGGTGACCTTCTTGTTCTTGTCGTCGAACGACCCGGCGCAGCCGACCCAGTACAGGTACTCCTGCGTGAGCGGCTGGCCCGGATCGACGATGGCGACCTCGAGCCCCTTGGCCCAGTCGGCCCGGGTGCCCTGGTCGATGCCCCACGGGTTGCCCTGGTTCTCCATGGCCCGGTAGGCGTTGCCGAGCTCGGCCGGGAAGTCGGACTCCATCAGCGACTTGTAGCGCCGCATGTCGAGGATCTTGTCGAGGATCTCGATGTTCACCGGGCAGTTCTCGTCGCAGGCCTTGCACGTGGTGCAGGCCCAGATCTCCTCGGACGTGATCCGCTCGAACAGCGAGTTGGCCGAGATGGTGATCTCCCGGTCGACCCCGATCGGCGGGGTCACGTGGGCGTGGGTGGCCGTGGCCGCCATGACCTCACCGGTCTTCAGCACGATCTCGCGCGGGTCGAGCGGCTTGCCCGTGGCGTGGGCCGGGCACACGGCCGTGCAGCGGCCGCACATGGTGCAGGCGTCGGTGTCCATGAGCTGCTTCCAGGTGAAGTCCTCGACCACCGACGCACCGAACGTCTCCAGCTCGGTCTCGGCCAGGTTGGGCATGGCCTTCATGGCGCCCTTCGGGCGCTCCCTGTCGCGCAGGTACATGTTCAGCGGGCTGGTGAGCATGTGGCGCAGCATGGTGAGCGGCAGCATGATCAGGAACGCGGCGAACGCGAGGACGTGACCGACCCACGAGATCTGGTGCCACGTGCGCAGGGTGCTCTCGGCCAGCCCGTCGACGAGACCCGACAGCGGGTAGCCGACGAAGCTCCACTTCTCGAACCCGGGCCGGCCCTGCTCGGCGATGCGGAACATCTCGGCCGCGAACCCCGAGACACCGATCAACCCGAAGACGCCGAGGATGATGGCGTGCTCGGGCTTCGACTTGATGCGGATGCGGTAGGGCCGCTGGATGTAGCGGCGCACCGCGGCCCACACGATGCCGCCCAGGAACACCAGACCGGCGCCGTCGCCCACCGCGGCGTAGGCCATGTAGGTGCGGCCGTGCAGGAACTTCAGGCCCTCGGGCAACTGGTGGTCGACCTCGAGCACCGTGGTGACCCCGAGCAGCAACAGGAACCCGAAGTAGATCATCGAGTGCATGACGCCGGCCGCCGGGTCGCGCAGCAGCGTCTTCATGTAGACGCCGGCGCGGAAGTCCTTCATGCGCCGCTTCACGTTGCGGGTGGTGGTGGACCGGTTGTCGGGCCCGCCCCGCTCCCAGTTGCGCACCCGCTGGGCGAAGATGAACGCCCCGTAGGCCAGCAGCACGGGGATCACCGTGTAGAACATGATCTGCAGGGCGCCCGGGATGCCGCCGAACACCTCGCGCGACACCTTGGACGTGTCGTGCCACTTGGTGAACTGCGGGACCAGGCCCGACGCGGCGGTGAACAGCGCCATGCCCACGCCGAGGCCGATGACGACCTGGTGGGGCTTGACGCGCTTGGGACCGGTGTCGGCAGCGGGTGAGTCGGAGGCGTCGGTGTGCATCACCCCCCGACGTTACTCAGCCGTAGATCGTGCGATCGAAGTCCCGGATGCGCCCGGCCAGGACCGCCATGATCTTGGCGGCCAGGGTGGGGACGTCCTGGAGGACCCCGGCGAAGTGGCGCTGGTCGATCACGAGCAGCTCGCACTCGGTGTCGGCCGTGACCGTGGCGGTTCGGGGACCCCGGTCGAGGAGCGACAGCTCGCCCACGACGGCGCCCGGGCCGAGGGTCGTGACCTTCTTGCCGTTGCGGCGCACGGTGGCCGACCCGGTGCGGATCACGAAGGCCTCCCGGCCCATCTGACCCTGATCACAGATGATGTGCCCGACCGGGACGGTGATCTCGTCGGCGGCACGGGCGATCTTGGCGAGGTCCTTGGCCGCGCACCCCGAGAACAGGGCAACGTTGCGAAGGTGGTCGAGTTTGTCCTGCTTGCTGGCCATGGGTGGGCATCATAGGCATCACCTGGTGGTGGCCTTGACCATGCCCCGATCGGGGCTGTGGCGGTCCGCCAAACAAGAACGCGCTGGCTTCATCTCGCCGAAACACTTGTGAAATGTCGTCTCTCTACGGTCGCATCCGTGGACCCCGACGTCGTAGTGGTGCGATGGCCGATCGAGCGCAGTGAGCGCGACCGGTTGAGCGCGCTCGGCCGGCCCCGCCTGCTCCTCGTCGCTCCCGATGTGCCCGCGCCCATCGTGGACGATCCCCTGGAGGACTGGGTCCGGGTGCCGGTACCCGACCACGACGTCCGGGCCCGCATCGAGACCCTCCGCCGCCGGGCCTCCGCTTCCCCCAACGGCACCAGCAACGAAGAACCCAGCCTCGACGACGACGGCGTGCTGCGCTGGCACGGCCGCTGGGTCTCGCTCCCCCCTGTGGAGGCGCGCCTCACCCGCGCCCTCCTCGATCGTTTCGGTGCCGTGGTCGGTCGCGAGGCACTCGCCCGCGCCGGCTGGCCCGAGGGCGCGCCCGGCCGGAACGCGCTCGATGTCCATGTGCTACGACTGCGTCGTCGTCTCACGGAGGTCGGCCTCGCCATCCGCACGGTGCGGTCGCGTGGATATCTCCTCGAGGGCTGCTCGTCGTTTGCCAAGGAAGCCTGAGGAATCATGTTCACCGTCGAACGATGATCCTCGAACCAACCACCTACCCAGGAAAGCAAGGAGGGCGAGGGTGCTCAGCCTCGTGACCGCCATCATCAAGCCACACAAGCTCGACGACGTGAAGTCGGCCTTGCGCGACGCAGGCATCCTCGGCCTGACCGCCACCGAGGTGAAGGGGTTCGGCCGCCAAGGCGGCAAGACCGAGACCTACCGCGGCGCCGAGTACACCGTCGACTTCCTCCCCAAGGTGAAGGTCGAGGTCGTGTGCGACAGCAGCGACGCCGACCGGGTCGTCGACCTCGTCGCCGCCGCCGCCAAGACCGGCAAGATCGGCGACGGCAAGATCTGGGTGCTCGAGGTCGGTCGCCTCCTGCGCATCCGCACCGGTGAACAAGGCGGCGACGCCGTCTGACCCACCGCGTCGGGCCGACGCGGACACCACCCCAACGCTCGATCGAACGTGCCCCGGACGCCACGCGCGCTGGGGCACGTTCGCGTTCCCCCGATGTGAGGTTTCTGACAGATGCACGACAGAGAGCTGTTCCTGACGCGTCACACACGCAACACGGTTGAGAAATGACGCCTCCGTACGGTGCGCACCGTTCCCCCGTAACCACCGCGCAGGTCCAATGGCGCACCAGCGGTTCCCACCCAGAGCCAAGGAGACGCATGCTGTCCGCATCAGCCCCATCCGACGTACGTGAGCGCCACGTCGCGCGACGTCGGCTGTCACGCCTCGCCCTCGGCGGCCTCGTCGCCAGCGCCGGCGTGCTGCTGTCCGCCGGCGCCGCCTTCGCCGCCGACGACCCGCCCACCGTCGAATCGGTCGACGTCGCCGTCAAGGCGGCGGTGACCTCGAACAACCTCCTGTGGGTCGTCATCGGCGCCGCCCTCGTGATCTTCATGCAGGCGGGCTTCGCCCTCGTGGAGACCGGCTTCTGCCGGGCCAAGCACTCAGCCCATGTGGTGTCGACGAACTTCGCCATCTTCGGCCTCGGCTTCGTGGGATTCTTCTTCGTCGGGTTCCCGCTGGCCTTCGGTGGCTTCAGCTTCTCGGCCTTCGGCCTCGACACGCCGATGCACGCCAAGCCGCTCATCGGCAGCGGCAGCTGGGCCTTCCTGTGGCAGGGCTGGACCCACATCGGTGATCACGCCACGCCGGCGCTGCTCGCCCTGTTCCTGTACATGGCGGCGTTCATGGACACCACCGCCACCATCCCGACCGGCTCCATGGCCGAGCGTTGGAAGTGGAAGAGCTTCATGATGTGGGGCATCTTCTGCGGCGCCATCTACTACCCGCTGTTCGCGGCGTGGACGTGGGGCGGCGGCTGGCTCTCCCAGACCTGGAAGTCCATGAGCCTCGGCGCCGGCTACGTCGACTTCGCCGGTTCGGGAGTCGTGCACGCCGTCGGTGGCGCCGCCGCCCTCGCCGGTGCGCTTGTCCTCGGCCCCCGCCTCGGCAAGTTCGACAAGAACGGCAACCCCCGTGCCTTGCCCGGCCACCACATCCCGATGGCCATGCTCGGCACGTTCATCCTGCTGTTCGGCTGGTTCGGCTTCAATGCCGCCTCCACGTTCGCATCGAGCGACACCCAGTTCGCCACGGTCGCCGCCAACACGGCCATCGCCGGTGCCTTCGGTGCCGTCGTCGCCATCCTGTGGATCACCAAGCGCACGGGCAAGCCCGACCCCGGCATGATGGCCAACGGCATGCTCGCCGGTCTGGTGGCCATCACCGCCCCGTGTGCCTTCGTCGCCCCCTGGGCGGCCGCCGTCATCGGCATCGTCGCCGGTGTGCTCGTCATCGAAGCGGTCTTTTTCATCGAGAAGCGACTGAAGATCGACGACCCGGTCGGTGCCATCGCCGTCCACGGTGTCAACGGCATCTTCGGCGTGCTCGCCGTGGGTCTCTTCGCCAACGGCCGGTACGGCGCCGGCTGGAACCTGTCGGACTCGAAGGGTGTCAAGGGGCTCTTCTACGGCGACGCCGGCCAGCTCGGCGCCCAGGCGCTCGGTGCCGTCGTGATCTGCACCGTCATCTTCGGCGTCGCCTACGGCTTCTTCAAGCTGCAGAACAAGCTGACCAAGGGCGGCATCCGCTCGTCGGAGGAGGACGAGGTCGCCGGCCTCGACCTGCCCGAGATGGGCGTCGTCGCCTACCCGGAGTTCAGCGGCAGCCAGAGCTGACCGATCCGGTTGACATGGCCACGGCCCGGGGCTCTCGAGCCCCGGGCCGTGGCGCGTTCGCACCTCGGCACCGGCGGGGGCGTGGCAGCATGCGGGCATGGCACTCGCACCCTCCAACGGCATCCAGCTCTGTTACGACACCTTCGGCGACCCCGGCGATCCGGCCCTGCTGCTCGTGATGGGCTTCACCGCCCAGATGACCCTGTGGGACGAGCGCTTCTGCCAGCAGCTGGCCGGCGGCGGCCGTTACGTGATCCGCTTCGACAACCGCGACTGCGGCCTGTCGACCCACTTGGACGGTCAGATGGTCGACATCATGGCCATCATGGCGCTGCCCCCCGACGCGCCGATGCCGCCCGTGCCCTACACGCTGTCGACGTTCAGCGACGACGCCTTCGGCCTGCTCGACCACCTGGGCATCGGCCAGGCCCACATCGCCGGTGCGTCCATGGGCGGCATGATCGTGCAGACCATGGCCATCGAGCACCCCGAGCGCGTGCTCACCATGACGTCGATCATGTCGACCACCGGCGAGCCCGACTACCTCAAGTCCGCCCCCGAGGCCATGGCCGCGCTCATGGCGCCGCCGCCCACCGACCGCGAGGGTTTCATCGAGGCCAGCGCCAAGAACGTGAAGGTGTTCGCCAGCCCGCGCTACCACGACGAGGCCCGCCAGCGCCTGAACGCCGCCGCCGCCTACGACCGCGCCTTCTACCCCGAGGGCGCCATGCGCCAGATGGCGGCCATCCGCGCCTCAGCGCCGCGCGACGGCGGCCTGCGCGAACTGACGGTGCCGACCCTGGTGATCCACGGCCGGGCCGACACGCTGATCCTGCCCATCGGCGGCGAGCGCACCGCCGAGCTCGTGCCCGGCGCCGCGCTCCTGATGCTCAACGACATGGGCCACGACGTGCCCGAGCCGCTGTGGCCGGTGATCGTGGACGCCATCATCAGCCACACGACCCACGCCATCCGCGTCTGATCCGAGCCGGTGGCTGTCCTGCCCGGCGGTAGTGAACAAACAGCGGCATATCATACGGGCATGTAACATACTCGCCTGTACGTGAGGAGGCTCCCGCATGCGGTTCGTCGGTCGGTCGGCCCCGCTGGCCCGCTTCGACGCGCTCCTGGCCAGGGTCGCCCACGACGGCACCGGGGTGATGCTCGCCGTGCGGGGCCGTCGCCAGGTCGGCAAATCGCGCCTGCTGACCGAATTCGTCACCCGGTCAGGGACCGGCCACGTCTACTTCACCGCCGTGAAGAGCGCCGGCGCCGCCCAGCAGCTGGACACGTTCGCGCGGGAGGCGCGCGGGGCGATACCGGCCATCCCTGACGCGGACTCGCTGTTCGCGGTCGCCGCCGGCAGCTGGACCGAGGTGTTCACCCGTCTCCGTCTCGCGGCGGCCGCCGGTCCGCTCGTCGTCGTGCTCGACGAGTTTCCCTGGGCGTGCGAGTCGACCCCCACGCTGGAAGGCGAGCTGCAGAACGCCTGGGACCGCCACCTGCAGCATCTGCCGATCCTGGTCGTGCTGGTCGGGTCCGACGTCACCACCATGGAGCGGCTGACGCACCACGACCGCCCCCTCTACGGACGTGCCCGGGAGGAGGTGGTGCAGCCGTTCAACCCCGCGGAGACGTCCGCCGCCCTCGGTGGGGACACCTCGGCGTGGCAGGCCTTCGACGCCCACCTGGTCACCGGCGGTTACCCGAAGCTCGTCGACGAGCTCGCCCGGGCCGGAAGCGTGCGCGCCTACGTCGAGCGCGGGTGCAGCGACGAGAACGAGGATCTCGTCGTCGTCGCCCAGCGCTCGCTCGACGCCGAGTTCCCCGCCGAGGCGCAGGCCCGGCAGGTCCTCTCGGCGATCGGCGGGCACGAGGTCGGCCACGCCACGTTCTCGAGCGTGGTCGGACTCCTCGGCGATGGTCTGGGCGCGTCGAGCGTGGCGCTCACCCGTGCGCTCAAGGTGCTCGCCGACCAGAAGGGTGTGATCGCCATCGACACTCCCGTGGGTCAGGGGGCCTCGGGGCGCTTGCGCCGGTACCGCATCACCGACCCGTACCTCCGCTGGTGGTTCCGATTCATCGCACCGCAGCTGGCGAACATCGCCCGAGGCCGGGGCGATGTGGCGGTGCGGGCCTTCGAAGCGGGCTGGCCTGCGTGGCGGGGCGTGGCCATCGAGCCGATCGTCCGGGAGGCCGTCCTTCGACTGGCGCCGTCGACGCCGGCGCTGGCCACCGTCGACCGGGTCGGGGCGTGGTGGAACCGTGACCAGAGCGTCGAAGTCGACCTCGTCGCCGCCAACAGCGGCCAGGTGGCCGCCATCGGGACCATCAAGTGGCGGGCGCGCACACGCCTCACCGCGGCTGAGGTCGGCGACCTCGCCGCAGCCCGCTCGACGATCCCCGCCGCCGGCGCGGCCCGGCTGGTCGGTGTGTGCCCCGCCGGCGTGGCCACCGGCGCCGGTGCGGACGTGACCTTCGATGCGGCCGACCTGCTCGCGGCCTGGCCGGGCTGATGCGGCGTGGACTTCACCGGCGCCGCAGCATCGCCGCCGAAAACCACGGAGGCCCGGCTCCGAGGAGCCGGGCCTCCGACCTTCGCGCCGTTGCGAAGAGAGGGTGTCAGGCCGCCGCGGCCGCTTCGGTCGTGGAGGTCTCGGCCTCGGTGGGCTTGTTCCGGCGCAGGATGCGCACGAGGCGGGCGACCACCTGCTCGGCCGTGGCGAACAGGATGATGAGGTCGAGCGTGACCGACCAGTTCTCGACGTAGAACAGGTCGAGGCGACGGTAGGCCGAGAACGCCGGGTTGTCGCGGGCCTCGACCTGCCAGAGGCCGGTGATGCCGGGCTTCACCTTCGAGCGGTTCAGCAGCGCATCGTCGAAGCGGGCCACTTCCGACGGGAGGGCCGGGCGGGGACCCACCAGGCTCATCTCGCCGCGGAGCACGTTGATCAGCTGGGGGAGCTCGTCGATGGAGGACGACCGCAGGAAGTGCCCGAGGCGGGTCACCCGGGGGTCGCGCTCCATCTTGAACAGCGGGCCGCTGCGCTCGTTGGTGGCCTCGAGCGCCTTCAGGCGGGCCTCGGCGTCGACCACCATGGAGCGGAACTTGTAGACCTTGAACAGCCGGCCGTCCTTGCCCACCCGGGTCTGCTTGAAGAACACCGGGCCCCGGTCGGTGAGCTTCACGCCGAGGGCGGCGAAGATCATGACGGGCGAGGCGATGACGAGCAGCAGGCCCGACGCCGCGGTGTCGAGCGCCCGCTTCACACCCAACTGCCAGCGCGACAGCTCAGTGGGCTCCAGGTACATGAGCGGCTCGTGGGCCAGGGGTGCCGGGAGCAGGCGCCGGTAGTCGATGCCCTGCACACCCGAGGAGATGTGCACGTGGGCCTGACGGGTCTGCAGCTCGCGGATCATCTCGTTCAGCTCGTCGGTGCCCAGCGCCCCGGCGGCGATGATGACGCCGTTGGCGCCCTTGCCCACCATGACCTCGCCCGCCGTCTCCTCGGGGCCGCACCACAGGCCGCCCACGCCGTTCGACACGGCGGCGATGCGGTCGCCCACCACACCGACGATGCGCAGCCCGGTGTCGGGATGATCGGCGAGCAGCGAGTGCAGGCGGACCGCCTCGGTGTTGGTGCCGACCAGGATCACGTCACGGGTGAACCGGCCGCTGCGCCGGGCCGCCGCCAGCCAGGCCCGGTAGGCCGAGCGGGTGATGATCAGGAAGAGCAGAGTGAGCAGGGCGCCGACCACAGCCTCGGGGCCGGGGAGGGTGACCTTGAAGATCCGGGAGGCGGCCAGGCCGCACACGGCGATCAGGGCCGCCGAGCGCATCACCTTCGACATCTCGACGAGACGGATGTTGCACACCCGGGCCAGGTACAGGCTGTGGGCGTGCTGCACCCAGAGGCCGATGAGGGTCATGGCCGGCACGATCACCATCGAGACCCACCACGTCCGCGCCGCGTGGTTCCAGCCCGACACGGCGATCGACCAGGCGAACAGCAGTGCAATGCTGTCCCCGGCGACCAACAACGACTTCAGGTGGTTCTTCGATTCGATGACCGGGACGGGGCGAGCGCCCGCCTTGCCCCGATCGACCGCTCGAACCGCCGCCAGGTTCTCCGCCAAGCTCATCTTGATCCTTGCCGTGGTCGTTCCGGATGCTTCCGAATGGTCGGTCCCCTTTCGGGGGCCTCGTGGAATAGTAAAGACCATCTAAAGGATTGCGGCAAGGGTCGATCGAATCATTCTCCGTGGCAAAGATCCGCCGAGCGACCGGCGATAGCGCACGAATCGCGCGATACGCGGTGGATTGCCGCTATTTCGCCACGCTCTGTGATGCAACGGCGGCTGAAGCGGCAGCGATGGCGTCAGCGTCACCCAGGTAGCCGACGTCGGTCACCTGGAGGGAGGGATCGAAACGGTAAAATCGAGGTACACCTGTCGGGATGTTCAGCTCGGCGATGTCCTCGTCGCTGATCGCTTCCAGATGCTTGGCCAGCGCCCGCAGCGAGTTGCCGTGGGCGACCACGAGCACGTTGAGATCGGCCCGCAGCTGGGGCACGACGTGGTCGTGCCAGTAGGGCATCACCCGGGCCACGACGTCCTGGAGGCACTCGGTGGCCGGGAGCACGTCGGGCGCCAGCCGGCGGTACCGGCGGTCGTGGCTCGGATGCTCGGGCGAGTCGAGCGGGCTCGGGGGCGGCGGTACGTCGTAGCTGCGCCGCCACAGGTGGGTCTGCTCGGGCCCGTACCTGTCGGCCGTGGCCTTCTTGTCGAGACCCTGCAGCGCCCCGTAGTGACGCTCGTTGAGCCGCCAGCTCCGCTCGGCGGGCAGCCACGGCTGACCGAGCGCGCTCAGCGCCCGGTGGGCGGTCTCGACCGCCCGGGTGAGCAACGACGTGTGGCCGGCGTCGAACCACAGCCCTTCCGCCTTCAGCACCTCGCCGGCCTGGCGCGCCTCGATCTCGCCCTTCGGTGAGAGGGGCACGTCGTGCCAGCCGGTGAACAGGTTCTCCTGGTTCCACGTGCTCTCGCCGTGGCGGAGGATGACGAGGGTTCCGGTCATGACCGCATCGTAGGAGGAACTCGGCGGAGCCGGCCGGGGCCGCCGGGTACCGTCCAGCCATGCCCGTGCCCCTCGACCGCTTCCTCCGCTACGACGAGCTCACCGCCGAACTGGCGCGCCTGGTGGGCGAGCACCCCACGCTGGCCACGCTCGAGAGCATCGGCCGCTCGCACGAGGGCCGCGACATCTGGCTGGTGACCATCACCGAGGCCGCCACCGGCGCCCACGACACCAAGCCGGCGATGTGGGTCGACGCCAACATCCACGCCACCGAGCTCACCGGCTCGGTGGCCGCGCTGAACCTCGTCGACCGGCTCCTCACCGACACCGGCCCCACCATGGCGCGCGCCCGCGCCACGCGGACGTTCTACGTCGTGCCCCGCCTGAACCCCGACGGGGCCGAGCTGGCCATGGCCGACTCGCCCCGGTACCTGCGCTCGAGCACGCGCCCGTGGCCGTGGCGCGATGGGCACCGCCCCGCCGGCTTCCACGAGCACGACATCGACGGCGACGGTCGCATCCTCTCGCTGCGCGTGCCCGACCCCGACGGCGCCTGGAAGCCCCACGCCGACGAGCCCCGCCTCATGGCGCCCCGCCGGCCCGACGACGGCCCCGACGACGGCCCCTTCTTCCGCATGTTCGGCGAAGGCACCATCGACCACCACGACGGCTTCACGGTGCCCACCCCGCGCCCGGCCGAAGGTCTCGACCTGAACCGCAACTACCCGGCCGGCTGGGGCACCGGCATCACCGGCGCCGGCGACTTCCCCACCAGCGAGCCCGAGATCGCCGCCGCGGTGCGGGCCATGACGGCTCGGCCCAACATCTGCGGCTTCAACGCCTACCACACCTACGGTGGCGTGCTCCTGCGGCCTTCGAGCACGAAGGCCGACGGCGCCCTGCCGGCCCTGGACGTGTGGACGTGGAAGGAGCTCGGCGCCCGCCTCACCGAGACCTCGGGCTACAAGGTCCACTCGGTGTACGAGGACTTCACGTGGGACAAGGAGTCCACCATGTCGGGCGCCTCCGACGACTGGGCCTACGAGCACCTCGGCGTCTACGGCTGGACCACCGAGTTCTGGGACGTCATCGCCCACGTGACCGACCACCGCGCCTCCACCGACGTCTGGTACACCGGCCCGAGCGTCGACGACGAGCTCGCCGTGCTGCGCTGGGCCGACGAGCGCTACCCCGGGCGCTACTACGTGGACTGGCGACCGTTCGAGCACCCCCAGCTCGGCCCGGTCGAGATCGGCGGCTGGGACTTCCTGCACGTGTGGGGCAACCCGCCCACCGACCTGCTCGCCGCCGAGATCGCCCCCCACGCCGACTTCGCGGTGTTCCAGGCGTTGGCCGCGCCCGAGCTGGCCGTGCGCCACCTGTCGGCCGAGCGCCTGGGCGACGACACGTGGCGCGTGCACGCCGGCCTGGCCAACGTCGGCTGGCTGCCCACGCACGTGACGCAGTGGGCGGCCAAGCACAGCATCGTCCTCCCCCTGGTGGCCGAGCTGTCGGGCGCGACCGTGCTCGACGGACCGGCCCGGCGCGAGCTCGGCCAGCTCGCCGGGCGCGCCGGCTTCCGCGTCAACGGTGGCGACCACCACGACGGCACGCCCGAGCGCGTCAGCGTGGCCTGGGTGGTGCGGGCCCCCGTCGGCACCGAGATCACCGTCGAGGGCCGCCACCCGCGCGCCGGCACCGACCGCGCCCCGCTCACGCTGGCGTAGGCGACGAGCGGCCATGCGCATCGGCATCACCACGTTCTGCCTCGACGACACCATCCACCCCGTGGCGTTGGCCCGCGCCGTGGAGGAGCGCGGCTTCGACTCGCTGTGGCTCCCCGAGCACAGCCACATCCCGGTGTCGCGCCAGAGCCCGTGGCCCGGCAGCCTCAGCGGCGAGCCGCTGCCCGACTACTACTGGCGGATGCAGGACCAGTTCGTGGCCCTGTCGATGGCCGCGGCGGTCACCACCACGTTGCGGCTCTGCACCGCGGTCACGCTCGTGAACCAGCGCGACCCGATCTGGTTGGCCAAGCAGGTCGCCTCGCTCGACCACCTGTCGGGCGGACGCGTGACCCTGGGCGTGGGTTACGGCTGGAACCGCGAAGAGGCCGAGAGCCACGGCGCCGACTGGACGCACCGGCGCGCCGCCGTGCGCGAGAAGGTGCTGGCCATGAAGGCGCTGTGGTCGCAGGACGAGGCGTCGTTCGCCGGCGAGCACGTGCACGTGCCGCCGTCATGGGCGCGGCCCAAACCCGTGCAGCAGCCGGGGCCGCCCGTCATCCTCGGCGGCGGGTGGGGGCCGAAGCTGTTCGCATCGATCGCCGAGTGGGGCGACGGCTGGATGCCGATCTCGGCCCGACCGAGCCTGGCCAAACGACTGGGGCCTCTGCGTGACGCGTGGGCGGCGGCCGGGCGTGCGCCGGCCGCGCTCGAGGTCGACGTGCTCGGCGCCACCGACGACCCGGCCGGCATCGAGCAGCTGGCGGCCGAGGGAGTCACCCGGGTCGTGCTCACGCTCTGGCCGGGCCCGGCCGCCGAGCACCTGCGCCAGCTCGACGCCTGGGCCGCGCTGGCCGAGCGGTTCGACGCCTGAGAGGGCATCGGCGGCCACCGTGACGAGCCAATCCTGCGACGGTGCTTCGCCGTGTCAGCGGCAGCCCGGAGCGGGCGCTCCGGAGGGGCGTCAGGTCGCGGCACTGCCGCGGAACGAGAGCAGGATCAGCCAGACGATGACCCTCACCACCACGGGCGTGCTCAGGTTCCAGGCGGTGCAGGGCAAGCAGGGCCTGCTCCCCGGGAACCAGGTGCTCGGCATCTACGTCGACGGCGTCGACCGATGCTGTCTCCAACGGCACGCTCATGCTCGTGGTAGCAGTGGTCGAACCAGCCCACGCGGCGTAGGGCTTGACCCCCACGGGTACGCTGAAGGCATGAGCGAGCAGCCGACCCCCGCGTGGATCCCCGTGCCGGACGAGCGGCGCGCCCGCATCGAGGCCGCCATGGTCGCCGCTGGCACGTTCGACCGGGCCGCCCGCATGCTCGACGACATCGACGCAGGCCGTGTCCCGGTCGGCCAGGGTGTCCTCGACATCGACGACTTGCGCGCACGTTTCGCCTGATCGGCGGCCCTGGCGGACATCAGAAGCCCGGGCGGGTCCTCGCGCCACGCGCGAACCGGCGCGACGATGAGCCCATGGCACGGCGCTACACGGTCCAGGACGTCAACGGCAGCCTCACGACGTGGCTCCGGGTCACCGACGACGAGCACCGGCGTCTCCTCGTCCTGGAGTGGATCGACCAGCTCGCCGAGACGGGCCTCGACGGCGTGAGCACGTTCGCGTGGCATCGGCCCGGCGGTCAACGCGGCCACCACCTCTACGCCGGCGACGTCCCCGGCACCGACGGCGCGGTCGTGTTCTCCATCCTCGACGTCCCGATCCGCACCGTGCTGCTCGTCGACGTCCTCGACCTCACGCAGTAGCAGCAGCGCACCCGAGCAGCCCGAGCACGCCACCGCGGTGAGCTCGGGCTGCTCTCGCGAGCGCTCACGTCCACGTCGGCAAGAAGTCACCGACCATCGCGCGCACCCCCGGTGGACGTTTGCATGACTGCGCTGACAACAGCACGCCCAAGACGGCGAGCAGCCGACCCGAACGCCACAGCCCTCTGCGTGGGGGCAGGCACGGTGAGGGGGCAGCTCCCCGGCAGGACGAGGTCTGAACGGCCCCTGGCGCTCACGACCGATGCCGCGGTCCGGAACCGACGACGTGGGGCACGAGGGGGGCGACCCCTCGCACCCCGCGTCGTCGTTCTCAGAGCGGCGCGAAGCGGGCCGTGAAGTGACGCAGCGCCGCGGGCTGCTCGACGATGCGGTAGCCGGGCAGCGACGAGGCGTGCGCCGCGACCTCGGTGCAGACCTCGATCACGTAGTCCATGTGGCTCTGCGTGTAGGTGCGGCGGGGGATGGCCAGGCGCACCAGGTCCATGGCCGACTCGCGTTCGGAGCCGTCGGGCTGCTGCCCGAACATGACCGTGCCGATCTCGCACCCGCGGATGCCGCCCGTCTCGTACAAGGCCACCGCCAACGACTGGCCCGGGTAGGCGAGCGGCGGGATGTGGGGGAGCAGCGCCCGGGCGTCCAGGTACACGGCGTGCCCGCCGATGGGCTGCACCACGGGCACGCCGGCGGCGGCCAGCGCATCGCCCAGGTACGCGGTGGAGCGGATGCGGTAGCGCAGGTAGTCGTGCTGCACGACCTCGCGCAGGCCCTGGGCCAGTGCTTCCAGATCGCGCCCGGCGAGCCCGCCGTAGGTGGGGAAGCCCTCGGTGAGGATCAGCAGGTTGCGGCACTGGGCGGCGAGCTCGCCGTCGTTCATGGCCAACCAGCCGCCGATGTTGCCGAGCGGGTCCTTCTTGGCGCTCATGGTCATGCCGTCGGCCAGGCCGGCGATCTCGCGCACGATGTCGCGCACGTCGCGGTCACCCTGGCCGGGCTCGCGTTCACGGATGAACCAGGCGTTCTCGGCGAAGCGGCAGGCGTCGAGGAAGAGCGGCACGCGGTGGCGGTCGCACACGGCCCGCACGCCGCGCAGGTTCTCGAGCGACACGGGCTGGCCGCCTCCCGAGTTGTTGGTGATCGTCACGAACACCACCGGGACCGTTCCGGCGCGCGCCGTGAGGAACGCGTCGAGGGCGTCCAGGTCCATGTTCCCCTTGAACGGGTGGCGCGATGCCGGGTCGCGCCCCTCGGCGATCACCAGGTCGACGGCCTCGGCGCCGGTGTACTCGACGTTGGCCCGGGTGGTGTCGAAGTGGGTGTTGTTCGGGATCGCCTTGCCCGGCCCGCCGATGGCGGTGAAGAGGATCTTCTCGGCGGCGCGCCCCTGGTGCGTGGGGATCACATGGGTGAACGGGAACAGGTCCTGCACGCTCTCCAGGAACCGGTACCACGACGGCGAACCGGCGTAGCTCTCGTCGCCCCGCTGGATGCCGGCCCACTGGTCGCGCGACATCGCGCCGGTGCCCGAGTCGGTGAGGAGGTCGATGAGCACGTCGTCGGACCGCACCGAGAACAGGTTGTAGTCCGCGGCGCGGATGGCGGCGCGGCGCTCGTCCGGCGTCGTCATGCGCAGCGGCTCGACGGAGTGGATGCGGAACGGCTCGATGATCGTGCGGAACGTCATCGGCGCATCATGCCCCGGCCCCGGAGGCTCGTCGCGCCGGGACCGAGGCCGCCGAATGGCGAGCGTCAGTAGGCGCCCTGGACCTCGAAGAAGCGGCGGGGCACGTGCACGAGCATCTCGTCGAGCTGGGCCTGGGTGACGCCCTGGGCCAGCAGCGCGGGGATGACGTCCTGGCTGATGTGCAGGTAGTGCCAGTTGGGCATGTTGCTGAACGGGATCTCGCCCTCGATCCAGTCGATGTAGCACATGCAGTCGTGGCTCAGGACCATGCGGTCGGCGTAGCCCTTCTTGCACAGCTCGGCCACGGTCTTCACGCGGTCGGCCGTGGGCAGTTGCGAGTCGATGCCGAAGCGGTCCATGCCGAGGATGCTGCCGTTGCCGATGATCTCGAGCAGGTAGTCCTGGTCGGTGGTGTCACCGCAGTGGCCGATGACGACGCGCGACAGATCGACGCCTTCGTCCTTGAAGATGTTCTGCTGGTCGAGACCGCGGCGGTAGGCGGCGTTGGTGTGCGTGGTGAGGGGCACGCCGGTGGCCCGGTGGGTCTGGGCGCAGGCCCGCAGCACGCGCTCCACGTCGGGCGTGAGGCCCGGCGCGTCGGTGGCACACTTGATGATGCCGGCCTTGATGCCCGTGCCGGCGATGCCCTCACGGATGTCCTTGATGAACATGTCGACCATCGGGTCGCTGCCGTCGGGGCCGCTGCCCGGCGGGCGGCTGCCGAAGAAGAACGGCATCGTGTCGAACGTGTAGAGCCCGGTCGCCACGATGATGTTCAACTCGAGCTGCTCGGCGATGCGCTTCACGCGCGGGATGTACCGGCCGAGGCCGATGGCGGTGGGGTCGACGATGGTGTCGATGCCCGCCTCCTTGAGCTCGGTGAGCCGGCGCACGGCATCGGCCACGCGGAACTCCTCGTCGCCCCACACCTCGGGCCAGTTCTGCTGGATCTCCGGTGAGAGCACGAACACGTGCTCGTGCATCAACGTCTTGCCCAAGGCGCTGGTCTCGATCGGACCCCGCGCGGTCGGCACCGTCTTGGTCGTGTCGCCCCCCATGGCAACCCCCCTTGCTCGTTGGTGTCGCCATCATGTCCGCGGGGCCCGGCGACCTCCTAACAGAGATCGACCCGCAGGTGTCAGCATGGGGGTGTGACCGGTGCCGAGGAGCTTCCCGCCGACAAGCCGGGCTGGCGGGCGTGGGCGGCGCGCCGGCAGGCCGGGGTCGTGCTCGACCACGCCGCCGTCGTGCGGGGGATCGAGGCGTTCCTGGACGCGCTCGCCCTCGGTCGCGACGAGTGGGTCCTCACCTACCGTCCGATGCCGGGCGAGCTCGACCTGGACCCGTTGCTCGCCCGCCACCGGTGCGCGGTCACCCGCACCCACGCGGGCCACCGGCTCACGGTCCACGCGGCCGACCGTCCCATGGAACGACACCGCTACGGCTACCTGCAGCCCACCGTCGACGCCCCCGCGGTGCCGCTGGCATCGGTGGCGGTGGCCCTGGTGCCCGGCGTGCTGTTCGACCGCACCGGTGGGCGCCTGGGTCACGGCGCCGGCTACTACGACCGCCTGCTGCCGGCACTGGGCGCCACGGTGCCCCGGGTGGGCGTCGTACCCGCCGCGCTGGTGGTGGCCGACCTGCCCCGCGAGGCCCACGACGTGCCCATGACCCACCTGGCCACGGAGGCGGGGGTCCGTCCGGTCAAATCCTGAGTCGACAACACTCAACCTTTCTCTCCGACGCGTTGCAGATCGATGCCGCGGCCTCTAGGTTGAGTGCAGACAACGCAGGATCTTGCTTCAGGAGGCAACCCCCATGCCCAAGGCAGTCGGTATCGACCTCGGTACCACCAACTCCGTCGTGTCCTTCCTCGAGGCGGGCGACCCGGTGGTCATCCCGAACTCCGAGGGCGGCCGCACCACCCCGTCGGTGGTGGCCTTCTCCAAGGCCGGCGAGGTCCTCGTCGGTGAGGTGGCCAAGCGCCAGGCCATCACCAACCCCGACCGCACGTTCCGCTCCATCAAGCGGCACATGGGCGAGAACTGGCGCACGCCCGACATCGACGGCAAGAAGTACTCGCCGCAGGAGATCTCGGCGCGGGTGCTCTCGAAGCTGAAGCGTGACGCCGAGGCGTACCTGGGCGACACCGTCACCCAGGCCGTCATCACCGTGCCCGCGTACTTCGACGACGCCCAGCGCACCGCCACCAAGGAAGCCGGCCAGATCGCCGGCCTCGAGGTGCTGCGCATCATCAACGAGCCCACCGCGGCGGCGCTGGCCTACGGCCTCGACAAGGAAGGCCAGGAGCAGACCATCCTGGTGTTCGACCTCGGCGGTGGCACCTTCGACGTGTCGGTGCTGGAGATCGGCGACGGCGTGTTCGAGGTGAAGGCCACCAACGGCGACACCCACCTCGGCGGCGACGACTGGGACCAGCGCGTCATGGACTGGCTGGTGAACCAGTTCAAGTCGGCCCACGGCATCGACCTGGCCAACGACAAGATGGCCGTCCAGCGCCTGAAGGAAGCGGCCGAGAAGGCCAAGATCGAGCTCTCGCAGGTGCAGCAGACGCAGATCAACCTGCCGTTCATCACCGCCACCCCCGACGGCCCGCTCCACCTCGACGAGTCGCTCACCCGGGCCAAGTTCCAGGAGATGACGGCCGACCTCATCGAGCGCTGCCGGATCCCGTTCGAGAACGCCATCAAGGACGCCGGCCTGAAGAAGGGCGACGTGGAGCACGTGATCATGGTGGGCGGTTCCACCCGCATGCCCGCCGTGCAGGACCTGGTCCAGTCCATGACCGGCTCCGAGCCCCACAAGGGCGTCAACCCCGACGAGGTCGTCGCCGTGGGCGCCGCCATCCAGGCCGGTGTGCTCAAGGGCGAGGTCAAAGACGTCCTGCTGCTCGATGTCACGCCGCTGTCGCTCGGCATCGAGACCAAGGGCGGCGTCATGACCAAGCTCATCGAGCGCAACACCACCATCCCCACCAAGCGCACCGAGGTGTTCACCACCGCGGAGGACATGCAGCCGTCGGTCGAGATCCACGTGCTGCAGGGCGAGCGCGAGATGGCGATGTACAACAAGACGCTCGGCAAGTTCCAGCTCGTCGACCTGCCGCCCGCCCCCCGGGGCGTGCCCCAGATCGAGGTCACCTTCGACATCGACGCCAACGGCATCGTCAGCGTCGCCGCCAAGGACCGCGCCACCAACAAGGAGCAGTCCATCACCATCTCGGGATCGTCCACCCTCAACCGTGACGACATCCAGCGCATGGTGAAGGACGCCGAGGCCCACGCCGAGGAAGACCGCAAGCGTCGCGAAGAGGCCGAGATCCGCAACAACGCCGACACGCTCACGTACCAGACCGAAAAGGTCCTCCGCGAGCAGGGCGACAAGGTGTCGGCCGACGAGCGCGCCGCGGTGGAAGGCCCCCTGGCCGACCTGAAGGTCGCGCTCAACGGCAACGACAACGACGCCATCAAGAGCGCCACCGACAAGCTCATGGCCGCCAGCCAGAGCTTCAGCCAGAAGCTCTACGAGAACGCCGCCCGCGACGCCAACGCCACGGGCACCTCGGCCTCGGGTCAGGACGCCGACGGTCCCAACGACGACGAGATCGTCGACGCCGAGATCGTCGACGACAAGTGACCGGCGACCCGATCGAGCGGAGGTGACGTGATGGACGCAGAGATGGTGGACGCGGACGACGACAAGTCGCCCGATGGCGAGATCATCGATGGCGAGCTCGTCGAGAGCGACCTCGAACTCGCCGCCGAGGCCGCCGAGGAGAGCACCTCCGAGGCCGCCGAGGTCGTCGAGCACGACATCGCCGCGCTGGTGGCCGAGCGCGACCAGTACAAGGACATCGCCATGCGCCTGCAGGCCGACTTCGAGAACTACCGCAAGCGCGTCGCCAGCCAGAACGACATCGAGGTCGACCGGGCCACCGGTCGCATCGCCGAGGGCCTCCTGCCGGTGCTCGATGCGTGCGAGGCCGCCTTCACCCACGGGATGGAGGGCATCGAGCCGATCTGGTCGGCGCTCATCGGTGCCCTGCAGCGCCAGGGTCTCGAAGCGCTCGACCTGCAGGACAAGACCTTCGATCCCGCCCACGCCGAGGCCGTGCTGCACGAGCCCGGAGACGGTGGGGAGCCGGTCGTGGTGGAGACGCTGCGGACGGGGTACGTGTGGAAGGGGAAGGTGTTGCGAGCAGCGATGGTGAAGGTGAAGGGCTAGCGGCCTGTGGTGTTGCTGAAATGAACTGCTGAACCCGGGTCGCTGCTCGACCCGGCGATCATCGAGAGGAGGTGGGTGAGGATGGCGGCGCAGAGGGAGTGGTACGAGAAGGACTACTACAAGGTGCTCGGCGTGGCGGAGGCGGCGGTCCCGAAGGACATCACCAAGGCGTACCGGAAGCTGGCGCGTGAGCTGCACCCGGATGCCAACCCGGGCAACCCCACCGCCGAGGAGCGCTTCAAGGAGGTCTCGTCCGCCTACGACGTGCTCGGCGACGAGGTCAAGCGCAAGGAGTACGACGAGGTCCGCAAGCTCGGCCCCATGGGCAACCCGTACGCCCAGGGAAACCCGGGCGGCCCCGGTGGCTTCACGTTCAACGGCGAAGGCCTCGGCGACCTCTTCGGTGGCCTGTTCGGCAACCGCGCCCGCCGCGGCCCCGGCGCCGGCGGTCGGGGAGCCGGGCCCCAGCGCGGTGAGGACCTGGTGGCCACGCTCACCCTCGACTTCGAGGACGCGGTCAGCGGCATCACGACGTCCCTGCACCTCACGTCCGACGCGACGTGCAGCACGTGCGCGGGCAACGGCGCCGCGCCCGGCACCTCGCCGCGGGTGTGCGGCGTGTGCGGCGGCCGCGGCGTCACCGACGACAACCAGGGCTTCTTCAGCTTCTCCACGCCGTGCACCGCATGCTCGGGGCGCGGAGTCGTCATCGACAGCCCGTGCCCCACGTGCCGCGGCACCGGCATCGAGCGACGCCCGCGCGAAGTGAAGGTCCGCATCCCCGCCGGCGTGGACGACGGCCAGAGCATCCGTCTGAAGGGGCGGGGCGGGCCGGGTCGCAACGGCGGTCCCGCCGGCGACCTGCTCGTCGAGTGCAAGGTCGTGCCCCACCGCCTGTTCGGGCGCAACGGCCACAACCTGCTCGTGCGCATCCCCGTCACGTTCGCCGAGGCCGCGCTGGGCGCAGAGATCGAGGTGCCCACGCTCGACGGCACCCGGGTGACGCTGCGCCTCAAGGCGGGCACGCAACCGGGCAGCAAGCACCGCGTGAAGGGCAAGGGCGTCGTGACGCCTCGAGCCACCGGTGACCTCATCGTCACCGTCGACGTCGTCGTGCCCACCGAGGTGTCCCCGGCCGAGCGGGCCGCCATCGAGGATCTGGCCAAGGTCACCGCCGCGTCACCGCGGGCGCATCTGGAGGTGTGAGATGTCGACCAGACGTTCCGCCACCCATGCCGTCTACGTGATCTCGGTCGCCGCCGAGCTCGCCGGCATGCACCCGCAGACGCTGCGCATCTACGAGCGCAAGGGCCTCGTCGATCCCGCCCGCACGGCCGGTGGGAACCGGCGGTACTCCGACGACGACCTGAGCCGGCTCCGTCGCATCGCCGAGCTCACCGAGCTGGGCCTGAACCTCGCCGGCGTGAAGATGGTCCTCGCGCTCGAGAACGAGGTCCACCACCTCCGCCGCGAGCTGGCCGAGACGCGGGATCACGCCGTCAGCGCCGTAGCCGAGGCCGAACGCCGCCACAAGCGCGAGCTCGTGCCGCTGCACCAGGCCGTCGCCGTCTTCGGCAAGCTGCCGAGCATCTTCGAACGCGACTGACCGGGCGGCGTGGGGCGGCGGCGCGTACGGTTCTCTTTCGATCGTCGCGACCTCGGTCCCTCGGGGACCGACGGCGGCGAGGTAGTCCCCCCGCCCGCGAATGGCTGCGGGTCAGCTGTAGTGGTAGCGGGCCTGGAGGATGACGATGTCGTCGCCGTCGACCAGATAGACGATGCGGTGTTCCTCGTCGATGCGACGCGACCACGCTCCGGCGAGTGCGTGGCGGAGTTGTTCGGGTTTGCCGATCCCGCCGAAGGGGTCGCAGGCGATGTCGTCGAGGAGCCGGTTGATGCGTTTGAGCGTGGCCCGGTCGGTCGACTGCCAGAACACGTGGTCCTGCCACCCGTTGGGGGTGAGCACGAACCTCATCGGTCGAGTTGGTGTTCCTGGGTGTTGCCGGCGCGGGCCTGGTTCAGGCTCTCGAGCGCGTGAGAGAGCTGGCCGTGATGCATGACGCACTGCACGCCTTGACGCGGGACGGCGAGGGCCATGTCGTGGTCGTGAGCGGGGAGGCCGGCATTGGCAAGTCGGCGCTGGTGGGTCGGTTCGTCGAGGGGCTCGGTGGCGGGGTGCGCTGTTGGTTGGGTCGCTGCGACGATCTGTTCGTTGCTCGTCCGCTCGGACCGGTGCTTGACATCGCCCGGCAGGCGGGCGGGCGGCTACGGGAGCTGTGCGAGGCCGGTGACCCTGCTGCGGTGTTCGAAGGGTTCCTCGACGAGCTGACGCGGCGGGATCGGCTCACGGTGTTCGTGCTCGAGGAGCTGCAGTGGGCGGACATGGCGACGCTCGATCTGGTCCGTTTCGTGGGACGCCGCGTTGGTGATCTTGGGGTGTTGGTGATCCTGACGCATCGCGACGACATCGGGCGGGACCACCCGTTGCGACGCGCGCTCGGTGGGTTGGCCGGTGGCCGGATGTCTCGGGTGCGGCTCGGTCCGTTGTCGGAGGTGAGCGTCCGCGGTCTGGTGGGTGACCGCCCGATCGATCCAGTCCGCCTGCATGCGGCGACGGGGGGCAACCCGTTCTTCATCGCCGAGAAACTCGCCCACAACGGTGTGCGCCTTCCGGAATCTGTCCGCGAGGCTGTCATCGCCCGAGTCGCTGGTCTTTCGCCTGGCGCCTGCAGGGTGCTCGACGCCGCGTCGGTGCGCGGGTCGCGGGTCGCGGCTCGCGGGTCGATCGGGGAGTGCTCGGTCGGATGGCCGGCGATGTCGGCGATGTCGACGAGGTCGCCGACGCGCAGCTGCTCGTGGCGGTCGATGACACGTGGTCGTTTCGGCATGACCGGGTGCGCCAGTCGGTGGAGGAGTCCCGGCCGCCGGCCGCCGGCTACGGGCTCCTGGTCGACGCGGCCGGCATCGCCTGCATCGACATGCCCGGCATGGGCGCCATGGGCGTCCACTACGTGAACGGCTCCCTCGTGGGCGACGCCATCCTCGACCCGCTCACCCCTGCTGACGATCGTCTACGAACCCGACGAGCACGGACATGCCCGCCTCGTCGCCGTCGGGTACATCGTCTTCCAGAGCGCGCCTGGGACACCGAGCACAGCACCCCGCCCGAGCTGTTCGGTCGCACGTTCGACCTCGCGCCCGCCGGGAACCGCTTCGGTCTACCCGCCGCCATGTGGAACCCCAACGTGACCTGCCACCCCGGCCGCCACCACGAGCGCGACGACCCGGCCATTCACACGACGAAACGTGCCCGCCGGGCCGGTCGGGTCGAGCCGTGGAGTGGTGTCGTGGTCGAGCACACGTGTCTGGGTGCTTGATGGTCGTCGCCCTGGCCGCGGGCGTCGGCGACCGTCGTGGTGCGGGTCGTTGATCTAGACGCGGGCGATGGTGACTGGCTCGGGGTGCTCGGCGACGAGGGCTGTGAGATCGTCAGGGTCGCCCGTCAACACGATCGGGTCGGGACATGCGAGTGCGAACGCAGCAACGATCGCGTCGGTGGCGGAGATCGTGGTCGCCCGTCCGGTGCGCGTGCGCAGCAGTGCTGCGGTCCGGGCGAGTTGCTCGGTGGCGTCGCGGATCTGGCACATCCTGAGGAGTTGGTTCTCGTGGAAGTCCCGGCGGTGATCCCCCGTCAGGGATTCGGTCAGCACCACCGTCGGAACCTGGGGCGGCCACATTCCCCGTCGGCGTAGTTCGCTCAGACGGGCGCGCTGACCGGCGAGCGCGCTGACACCACCGCTGTCGAGGATCGGTGTCACGCGCTGCGCCGGCGCCGCGAGCCGGCCCGTGGGGTGGATTGCGGGTTGACCAGCTCGTCGGCCCATGCCGCAGCGGCGGCGCGCTCGTCGGGCGGGATCGGGCCGAGCTCCCGTTCCAACTCCGCGAGGTAGGCGTCGAGCGCGCCGATCTTGTTTCGTCGGTCGAGCTCGTCAACCAGCGCGGCGGTGGCGAGCCGAGACACGTTCAAGCCAGCAGCCCTGGCCTGGGCGACGACCTCGTCCGGGACCGTGATGTTCACCCGAGCCATGCGCATACTATACACACAACGGCAAAGGTTCGCGTCGACGAGCTGCACAATGGGCGGGAAGCGATCCCGAGCACCAGCCCCGCCCGGGCGGCCGCGTCCGTGCCCGTGGCCGGGGACGGCGATGAGCCTGGGATAGTGTATGATTGGTGTATGTCACGCACCAACATTGATCTCGATGACGACGCCTGTAAGGCCGTCATGGCGCGCTACCACCTGGGTTCCAAGCGCGACGCCGTCAACCTGGCCTTGCGCCGCCTCGCCGCCGAGCCGCTCGATCTCGACGATGCTCGCCGCCTGCGCGGGTCAGGCTGGGACGGTGACCTCGACCAGATGAGGGCCAGTCGCGCCGGATGATCATCATCGACACCTCGGCCTGGATCGAGTTCCTCCGCGACACCGGATCCGACGTGTGCAACACCGTCGACGAGCTCCTCGGCGCCGACCTCGCCATCTGCGACGCAATCAGCATGGAGGTGCTGGCCGGCGCCCGCAACGAACAGCACCTCGCCCAGCTGCGCGGCCTGCTCGCCCGGGCCACGCTCGTGCCGATCATCGCCGAGGACTACGACCAAGCCGCCGCGCTCTACCGAACGTGCCGTCGCAACGGTGAGACCGTACGCAAGCTCATCGACTGCCTGATCGCCGCGGTCGCCATACGGTCGAACGCGCCGGTGCTCCACGCCGACGCCGACTTCGCCGCTCTCGCCCGGCACACCCCGCTGGGCACACACGCCGACTCAGCCAAATAGCCGACCACGACCGCGCCTTCCACCGAAGACGCCTTGGCACAATGGCACACCAATGACATGGTCGTGGCATGAGTCCCGTGCGTGTGAGCACAACGGTCGACGGAGACCTTTCCCTCTGACCCGAGCCCGAAGACTGCGCTCCGGTGCCACTGACGCCGCACTGCTCGATGAGGCACTCACAGCTCTCGTGGCGCACCATCGAGCCGCCGAGCTCGATGCTGCGTACGCCGCGGCGTACGACGCTCATCCGCTGGACGAGCCCGACGACTGGGGTGATCTCGCGTCGTTCCGCGACGCAGCCGGCGCAACACTTACACGCCTTGGGAGGCTGAGCGACAACCGCATGCGACAGATCTGCTCCGCCCTCGAGGTCGCCGTGGAATGCGAATGACCTGAGCCGTCAGGGCCACTGATGGATCCGCGGTCGAGCGGTCGGCAGCGCGTCGACGAGTTGTTGGATAACGCCGACATCGCCCGTGAGTATCGGTTCCGCGAATTCGACTGCGACGGCCACGAGGTGTGCATGGATGACATCAGCGGCTCCGGAGCGGGCGAGGATCGCTCCGACAGCCCGGCCGTCAGCGAGCGGGTGGATGGTGACCGTCGTCAGGAATCGTGCCAGACGTGCCTGACGGCTGCCGTTGCGCCACACCTGCGCGACGACCGGTTGCGTCGTGTTCAGCGGAGTGCGACGTTGGAGCGCTGCGTGCAAGAACTCCTGCGCCGAGCGTTCACCGCGGTCAACGGACACCAGAAACCCGGCGTCGAGAATCACAGTTCGTAGCGTCATTCGCCAGACTCTGATTGCCTTGCCAACTGCGCGCCGGTTCCGTGCGCTACGGGTGACGCCCTTCGCTGGGATGCTTGGGTCGGCGGGGCCGCGCCGCTGGGGCTGGTCGAGGTCGAGGTGGTCAGCTGGCGGTGGCTTGGGTGAGGTCGGCGAACGCGAGTTGGGCGTGGTCGCCGGCGAGCTTCCCGCGCATGGCGCCGTAGCCGTCCCAGCGGGTGTTGAGCGGTGAGTGCTCGATGGTGTGACCGAACATGGTGTCGACGGTGTCGTCGACTTCGCTGCGCCGGGCGGCGAGCACGGGGAGCGCGGAACGGTGGGTTTCG
>JANMAT010000019.1:0-37849 GCA_031359995.1 Actinomycetes bacterium | reverse complement strand
GCATCCACCAGTGGCCGCAGCCGTCGAGCGTCACCGTGCTCGCGCCCGCTCGACGCGCGGTGTCGGCCGCCATGTCAACGCTGCCGACGTAGTGGTCGTCGGGTGCGATCACGACCAGACCGGGCGGGTGCGGCGCCGCCTCGACCGCGTCGCCCAGCAGGCGAACCGCCGGCTGCGCCGCGGACCGGTAGAGCGCGAGGATGCAGCGCGCCATCTCGGCGTCCATCGCGTCGGCGAGCGACTCGGCGACGTCGCCGGTGATGCCGACGCCGGCGAGGAACGCGATCCGGTCCGCGCGCGGCATGCCGATCATGCCCGCAACGGCCTGCTCGCCAACGTCGGGCGTCTGCCACGCCTGCGCGGCGTCGTGCCACACGTAGTCGGGATGGAACACGCCGGCGATGTCGGTGCACCAGCTGCGCAGCAGATCGGGGCGGCTCATGGCCACGCCGACGACGTGGCCTCCGCCCCAGTCGTGGCCGACGAGATCGATCGGTCCGTCGATCGCTTCGAGCTCGCCGACGAGCCAGTCGACGTACTCGGCGCGCGTGGCAGCCCACCCGGACGGTGTGGGCGCACCGAAGCCGGGCGGCGACAGGCACACGACGTCGGTGCGGTGCAGTTCGGCGACCAACGGCCGCCACACGGCCGAGGTCTCGGGGTTTCCATGGACGAAGACGGCGGGCATTGGGCCAGCCTACGCCTCACTGCTGCAGGTACTTGAAGATGCCGATGAGGGGCAGGTAGAGACCCACCACCATCACGCCGATGACGCCGCCGAGCACGACGATCATGAGCGGTTCGAGCATGCTGGTGAGCGCCTCGATCTTGGTCTCGACCTCTTCCTCGACACCCTCGGCGTAGCGCACCATCAACTCGTCGACGCGGCCGGTCTCCTCGCCCACCGCCACGAGTTGGGTGAACAGCTCGGGGATCATCGGCTTGCTGTCGAGCGCGGCAGCCAGGCTGCGGCCCTCGCGCACCTCGTCGCGCGCCGTCTCCAGCGAGCGGGCGAACACGACGTTGTTGGCCACGTTGCCGGCGAGGCGGAGCGAGTCGAGCAGCGGCACACCGGCCGACAGCGACGACGCCATCGTCGTGGCCAGGCGGGCGATGGCCATCGAGCGGAAGAGCTCGCCGACCAGCGGCAGGCTGAGCACGATGCGGTCCTGCTGCTCGCGGTAGCGCGGCAGCTTGCGCATCGAGCGGAAGGCGAACGGCGTGCCCACCACCACGGGTACCCACACCCACCAGTACGACGTGACGACGTGAGACGCAGTCAAGAGGATGCTCGTGAGCAACGGCAGCTTGCCGTCGAACTGATCGTAGAGACCGGAGAACGTGGGCACCACGAAGATCAGCATGGCCATGAAGATGAGGGCGACGAGCACCACCATCACCGCCGGGTAGGCCATGGCCGACACGATCTTGCGGCGCAGGCGCACGCGCGCCTCGCACAGCTCGGCCAGCTTGGTCAGCGAGGCATCGAGCTTGCCGTTGGCCTCACCCGCCTCCACGAGGGCGGTGGTGAGCGGGGTGAGCAGCGACTCCTCCGATCGGAACGCGTCGGTGAGTGGCGAGCCGTTCACGACCTGCTCGTGCACCCGTAGCAGCGCGTCGCCCATCGGCGTGCCGCGCCGCTGCCGGCCGAGCATCCGTAGGGCCCGTACCACGGGCAGCCCGGCCGACTGGGTGGTCGCCAGGTTGCGGGCCGCCCACGCCACGTCCTTCAACTTCACCCGCGGGCCACCGATGTTGATCTGGCGACGACCCAGGCCGGCGGCGCGCGCCGGACGCAGCTCCAGCACCAGCAGGCCGTCGCCGCGCAGGCTGGAGCGGGCGTCGGCCTCCGACGACGCGTCGATCGTGCCCGTCGCCGGTTCACCGTTGCGCGTGAATGCGTCGTACGCGAACGAGGGCATCAGTTGATCACCCGCGACAGCTCTTCGAGCGACGTCACGCCTTCGGCCACGTTCAGCAGGCCCTCCTGGAACATCGGGACCATGCCTTCCTTCTCGGCCAGGTGCACCAGTTCGCCCGCGTTCGTGCCGAGGGCCAGCGCGGTGGACACCGTCTCAGTGATCTCGAAGACCTCGGCGATGGCGATGCGACCGAAGTAGCCGGTGCCGGCGCAGCGGCCACAGCCGCGTTCGGCGGCCCGGAAGATCTGGGCGGGCACGTCGGCGTCGACGTTGCGGAACGCGTTCGCCGGCGTGGGCACCGCCATGCGGCAGTGGATGCACAGCCGGCGGGCCAGCCGCTGCGAGAGCACGCCGCGCACGGCCGAAGCCACGAGGTACGGCTCGATGCCCATCTCGATCAGGCGCGTCGGCGCCATGACCGCGGTGTTGGCGTGCAGGCTGGCCAGCAGCAGGTGACCGGTCAGCGCCGCTTCGATGGCGGTGTTGGCCGTGGTCGCGTCCCGCACCTCGCCGACGAGGATGATGTCGGGGTCCGACCGCAGGTACGCCTTCAGCGCGGCCGCGAACGTGCGCCCGGCCTTCAGGTCGACCTGCATCTGGATCACGCCGGGCAGGCGGTACTCGACCGGGTCCTCGATGGTGCACACCTTCACCTGGTCGGTGGCGATCTTGGCCAGCGTGGCGTACAGGCTCGTGGTCTTGCCCGACCCGGTGGGGCCGGTGGCCAGCAGCGCGCCGTAGGGACTGGTGGCGAGGCGCTCCCACGTGAGCCGCACCCGCTCGGAGTAACCGAGCTGGTCGAGGGTGGCGATGTTGCGGCTGCGGTCGAGGATCCGCAGCACCGCGCCCTCGGCGCGCCACACCGTGGGCAGGGTCACGAGGCGGAGGTCGAGCGTCCGCCCGGCGACGATGGCGGTGATGCGACCGTCCTGGGGCTGACGGCGTTCGGCCACGTCGAGCCCGGCGCGCACCTTCAGGTTGTTGATGATGCCCTGCCCGGCCGAGATCGGGTAGCGGGCGACCTCGGAGAGCACGCCGTCGACGCGTATGCGGAAGCGCACGTAGTCGTCGGCCGGTTCGACGTGGATGTCGCTGGCCCGGCTGGCCACGGCGAGCTCGATCGTCTTCGTCACGATCTGGCTCACGCGGCCGTCGCCGACGAAGTCTTCGCTGACGGCTGAGAGCTGCTCCTCGGGCTCGTCGATGGCGAACTCGGTCGATGCCAGCCGGTGTTCCAACGACGACAGCGCCGACTCGATGATCTCGCGGTCGCCCACGAGGATGCGCACCAGGTCGGGTGCGAACCGGCGGCGGATGTCGTCGACCACCGCCAGGTTGTCGGGGTCGGCCACCGCGACCTGGATGCCGGCGACGTCCTGACCGAGGGGCATCGCCTCGTAGGCGCGGGCCATGGCCAGCGGCAGGCGTTGGAACAAGCGCATGTCGAGGCGGTCGATGGCGATCTCGGCCGTCTCGTAGCCCTGGTGCCACCACGCCGCCCGCTCGAGAGCGTCGAGCGGCAGGCCGAACTCGATGGCGGCCCGCACCGGCGACCGACCGGCCCGCAGCCCGTCGGCGATGACGCGCCGGAGGTCGACGGACTCGGCGGCCCGTTCGGTGCCGAGGGCCGCGATGAGCCGCTCGGCCAGCGGGGGCAGCGGGATCTCGGTGTGGGTCACGGCGACGTCGCCACCGACGCCGGGCGGGGCGCTCCGGCCCACGTGTACGCCTTGAGCGAGAAGTGGGCGGTGACCACCTTCGCGTTCGCGCCGGCCTCGCTCCACGCGAACGACAGACGCTCGACGGTGATCAGGCGCGTCATGGTGCGCACCTTGTCGAGGTACGTCGTGAGGGCCTCGGCGGTGCCGGCCACGTCGACCTCCACGGTGAACGAGCCGGTCACCGGCGTCGGTGCGCCCGCCGCGTCCGCGGGCGTCGTCGTGGCCGTCGTGTCGTTGCCGGTGGCCACGGCGTCGGCGGCGCCCGCCGCCGGCCTGACCACGGTCGTCGTGGTCTGATCGGTGCCGCTCCGGGCGGCCTCGCGCACCGCGGGCGCCGCCTGCGAGCTGCTCCGCCACGACACGCCCGAGTCCGCGGCCAACGAGGCCAGCGCCTCGACCACGCTCGGCAGGTCGGCGTCGGCCGGCATGGCCTGACCGAGCAGGGCGAGTTGCTCCTTCAGGTCGGCCTGGTTGGCGTCGTCACGCTTGGCCAACGTGACGCGCTCGCGCACGGCCCTCACGTCTTCGCGGAGCTGATCGGTCTGGTCGACCGTGTTCGACCGCATGCTCCAGGCCAGCCGGCCGGGCAGCGCGACGACAGCCACGCCGAGCAGCACCAGCAGGAGCACCCGCTTGCGGGCGTCGGGCGAGCGGCGACTCATGCGCCACCTGTCCCTGCCGTCGCGGCCGGTGTGGTCGCCGGTGTGGTCGCCGGTGTGGTCGCCGACTTCGGCGTGCCCGACGGACCGACCCTCACGCGCGTGGCCACGTCACGAGTGGCGTAGTAGTCGCTCGTGAGCGGCGTGGACGCCGTGAACGCCACCAGGATCGTGGGCGGCTGGCCGGCGGTGCCGGGCTCGGCGCGGAACGTCGGCGACCACGGCACGGTGAGGCCCACGTTCTTCAGGCCGCGCAGCCAGTCGGCCACCGGCACGAAGTCGGTGCCCACGAGCTCGGCCTTCACGTCGAGGTTCACGCCGTGGCCTTTGCGCTCGGCGGTGAGCGACACGAACGACGGTGACGCATCGGCCGGCGCCGACACGAGCACGCGGTTGAGGTAGGCGCTCCAGTTGACCTCGTCGGTCACCGCGGTGCGGTAGGCCTTGCGTCCGGCCGACACCTGGTTGGCCAGCTTCACGGCCGGGCTGAGCGTGCGCAGTTCGGCTTCGGCGGCACCGAGGTCACGTCGCGCCGTCGCCAGGTCGCGCTTGGCCAGCACCACAGGCCCGACGAGCACACTGGCGAGCGCCGCCACGGTGACCCCCGCCAGGGCGAGCCTGCCGCTGGTGCGCGCCTTCTCGTTGCGGCGGCGCACCCGCTCGGCGGCCAGCGGATCAGGCAGGTCCGAGATGACCTGCACCGCCGGGTTGTACTGCGTGGCCAGCAGGGCCAGGTACGCACGAGGCACGTCGGCGCGGGCGATGGCGTCCATCACCACGAGCGGCGTCGGGGCTCCCTTGGCGAGGAACGCCGCATCGAGGAGCTTGCCGGCCAGGTTGGGCAGGGCGATGCCCTGGCCGTGCACGTAGATCTCGGCGGGCACGGCCATGCCCTGGCGCGACCAGAAGTCGGCGGTGCGGCGCACCTCGTCGCTGATGGCCTGGGCGTAGCGGTCCACGGCCGACGCCGCGCCGGGGTCGAGTCGGGTACCGCCGCGGGCGATGGTGGTGAGGCGCTCCTCGGGGCTCTGGTCACCGTCGGCGAGCTCGTCGCGCACGGTGATGAGACCACCGGCCGACAGGTTCCGCGTCGCCACCGCCGCGCCGCCCGACGCCAGCAGCAGCTGGGCCCCACCGTCGCGCAGGCCCAGGTACAGGCCGTCCTCCACGAACAGCAGCGGCGCCGGCACCACGCAGGCGCTGGGCACGGTGACCATCGACCACAGGTCGGCCAATGCGAAGCGGTCGGTCGCCGCCACCGATGCGACGAGGCCGTGGTCATCCTTGAGCGCCGTGACGCGAGCGGCCACCACCGCAGTGCCCGGCGCCATCGGCAGCGTCTCCTCGATGGCGTCGAGCAGCCCGGCGCGCAGCGCCGCGGTGGGCAGGTTGGGCAGCGGCACGCGCCGCAGGTGCACCTCGCCGTCGGCCCACACCACCACGACGTGGCCCTGTGGCCGCGTGTCGAGGAACTGCTGGAACGCGTCGTGCGCGGTGTTGCCCTGGTAGGCGGCGAACGACAGCACCGTCGTGCCATCGACCTCGACCACGCGCACCGTCGTGCCGTCGATGTCGACGCCGTAGCGGCGACCACCGACCGGCGGGTTCTCGCCGGCGAACTGGTCCGTCGCCGCGTCCAGCACGGCCGCGGCTTCGGCCGCCGCGCTGCGCAGGGGTCGCCGCGCCAGAAGGGTCGTCGGCCGACTCACGGCCGGCTCCCGTCGAGCGCGGTGAACGCCTCCACATCGGCCCGGCCCGGCATCGACAGGGACGCTTCCACCGCGGCCAACCGACCGGCACGCCGACGTTCGGTGGTGCGATCGAGGCCGTCGTCGCCGTCGGTCAGGGCCCGCCGCAACTGGGCTCGTGAGGGGAGCCCGATGAGCACCGGCACATCGAGGTCGAGCAGGCGCAGCAGCGCCGACTCGGGCAGCCCCCAGGCGATCACGACGCGGATGGGCGCCCAGGTGCGCGCCTGGGCGATGGCCTGCACGTCCGGCGCCCGCTCGGCGAGCACCACGAGTGGGGTCAGATCGTCGGCGTCGGGACGGGGCGTGAGACCCAGTCCGAGGTCGGCCGCGAGCCTTCGCTGCAGCGGCCCCTCACCCAGGATGTTCGCAGTGCAGACACCCATGTCGTCCATGACGACTCCGGAGCGCTCGTTCGCCATCGTCTCCATCTCGCCCAGTCCGCCACTGAAGGAAGTACCTTCTTGATCTATTCGGGAGATACCAGACAAAGCGCTGAAGGTCGCTGATTCAACGCTGCGAGTGCTCCGAAACCGGATCCGGATGCGGCTGCATACGTTGCCGACGTGCCCGCCCGACTCGACTTCCACGGACGCAGCGCGCCTGCGGTCCCGGTCGAGGTGCTGGCGGTCATCACCGATACCGCCCGCTTCCAGGAGTTCCACCGGTATCCGGGCGCCCATGACGTGGTCGTCGCCCAGACCGACGGGGCGCGTCAGCTCCCCAAGATCGACAGCACCTGGTGGCTCGTCTCACCGAGCGGGCACCGCGTCGCCGCGGTGAGCGTGCTCACCGACGTCTCCCCCGAAGGGCACGATCGCTTCGAGATCCACCTCGCCGTCGGCGAGCGCGACGCGTGGCTCGTCCATGCCGGTCGAGGCTGGCTGCTGGAACCCACCGACCTGCCCGACGGCGAGGGCGTCGAAGGGCTGCTCGTGCGCATGACCGAGTCCACCCGCGGACGCTCAGGCGTCACGCTCTACTTCGCCGTCGACCAGGCGTGGGCGCCGCTCGTGCGCGGCGCCACCCAGCTCGTGCTGTGCGACGTGCCCGGCCACCCGTACGGTCTCGTCGAGCGGTGCGTCGAGAACGCCGAGGCCGGGCAGGCCCCGCAGATGATGGTCGACGTGCACCTCACCACCGACCCGGTGCTGACGGTGGGCGCGGTGTACCGGCTGCACCCGCGGCTGCTGCCACCGTTGCGGCTCGTGATCAGCTGAAGGTTCGCGACGGCGGCGTCTAACCTGCCGCGGTGACCGACACCGGCAGCGACGACGAACCCGGGCGCGACGACGGCCCGCCATTCGTGGTCGGCGTCACCACGTCGGCCCTCGGCTCGCTGGGCGCGGCGCCCGGCTCCGACTGGGCGGGTTGGGAGGCCGAGCGGCGGGCCCCGGCCTCGGTGCAGGGCAACGACACCGCGACGCGCTTTCGCGAAGACGCCGCGCTGTTGGCCGATGCCGGCATCGGCCACGTCCGGGTGGTGATCGACTGGGCCCGGGTGCAGCCGCGAGCGGGCACGTTCGACCGGGGCGCGCTGGAAGCCGAGCGCGAGCGCATCACCGCGCTGGTGGACCGCGGTGTCACGCCGTGGGTCGCGCTGCACCACGTGAGCCAGCCGGGCTGGTTCCTCGACGACGGCGGTTTCGGCGACGACCGCAACCGGAGCCGGCACTGGGCCCGCTTCGTCGACGAGATCGCCCAACTGGTGGGTGACCTGGTCGGTGGTTGGTTCCCCATCCTCGACCCGATCGGGTGGGCGGCCAACGGCCACCTGTGGGGGCTCGCCCCGCCCGGGCGCCAGGACCCCGAGGCGTTCGCCAAGACGGTGCGGTCGGCCTGGCTGGCGTGGGCCGACGCGTGGCGACAGCTGCGCGGCCCCAGGCCCGTGGTCACCGCGGTGCAGCTCGGACCGATCATGGCCGCCGACGGCACCGTGCCCGCGGCCCAGCGCACGCGCGAGTGGGACGCGACCACCTGGGGTTCGCTGGTGAGCGCGTTGCGCGACGGCATGATCGACGTGCCTGGCCTGCCGTTGCTCGAGGTGCCCGACCTGCTCGACTCGGCCGACATCATCGGCGTGATCTACCGCGGCGGTCAGCGGTTCGCGACCGAGGGTCGCCCCACGCCATGGCCGGCCGACAAGCCCCAGCCGTGGACCGAGGGCCTCGTCGAGACGATGCACCGCCTGGCCGAGATGCTGCCCGACCGGCCCCTCATGATCGCCGAGCACGGCGTGTCGACCACCGGCGACGACCGCCGCGAGGAGCTGTTGCGCGTCACCGGCGCCCAGCTCCGCTCGATGCGCGCCGAAGGCGTCCCGCTGGTCGGTTACTTCCACCGGTGCGCCATCGATGGCTACGAGACCGGTGGTGGCTTCACGTCGAGCTGGGGCCTCTTCGACCGCGACCGCAACGCGCGGCCGAGCCTCGACGCGTTCACCGCCCTCTCGGCTCCATGAGCAGGCCCACGGCGCCATCGCGCCGTCGCCTGCCCGGCCTCGACGACGACCTGCCCGACGAGGTGCGCCACCACGTGCCCACGCTCACCCTGGCGCGCCTGGTCGGCAACGCCGCGTTCCGCTTCCCGGTGCCGTTCCTCGCGGTGATCGCCCGCAGCCTGGGGGTGCCCCTCACCACCATGGGCGAGGCGGCGTCGGCCGGTGAGTTCACCGGCCTGCTCGCCCCGCTGTTCGGTCGGCGCGTCGACCGCAGCCGGCGGGTCAGCGCCATGACCGTCGGGCTCGCCATCGTGGCCGTGGGCGCGCTGGTGGCATCGCTGAGCCCGGGGCCCGCCGCGCTGGGGTTGGGCTTCGTCACCATCTCCCTCGGCAAGCTCGCGTTCGACCCTGCGGTGGGCGCGTGGGTTGCCGACCGGGTCGACTACCGCCGCCGCGGCCGCGTCACCGGTTTCATGGAGCTGTCGTGGGCCGGCGCCATGCTCGTGGTGGTGCCCGTGCTCGGCCTGCTCGTGGCGGGGCCCGGATGGCGCTGGGGCTACGGCGTGCTCGCCGTCGCCGCCGCGGCGATGACCGTGGTGGTGCGACGCCGCTTGCGCGACGAACCGTCGGTGGTCGCGCACCACGAGGACAGTCGGCTGCAGTTCGATCGCGTCACCCTCGTCGGCGTGGCCGGCTTCGCCACGCTGCTCACCGCCAGCAGTGCGATCTTCGTGGTGTTCGGCGCGTGGCTGGGTGACACGTTCGGCATCTCGGCCGCCGGCATCGGTCTGGCCGCGGTGCTGTTCGGCGTGGCGGAACTGGCCGCGACGACGCTCAGCATCCGGCTCACCGACCGGCTCGGCAAGCTGCGGGCGGTGAGCCTGGGCGCCGGGCTGATGATCCCCGCGGCGCTGTCGCTCGGCATCACCGGCCGGCACCTGGTCACCGGCTTGCTCAGCTTCGCGCTGTTCGGGTTCGGCTTCGAGTTCGCCATCGTGTCGGCGATCCCGATCATCGTGGAGCTGCAGCCGCGGGCGCGCGCCAGTGCGCTCGGCCTGGCCAGCGGCACCGGCACGGTGGGGCGGGGACTCATGATCATCGTGTCGACGCGCGTGTACGCCGCCCACGGCGTCGGCGCGTCAGGCGTGCTCGGCGCCGGGTGCGCCCTGGTGGTCGTGCTGGTGTTCGGGTTCGGCCTGCGCGGTCAGACGCGGCTGCGGTAGCTCGCCCGGCCGCCGGCCGAGTCCTTGTTGAGCCGCTTCGACAGGTGCAACCCCTCCAGCAGGAACTCGACCGCACTCGCCACCGCGGCCGCCGACTCGTCGCCGGCGGTGAGGCCCAGCACCGTCGCCCGGAGCGCGGGGACGTCGTTCACGAGTGCCGCCTCCTGCGAGGACGGCAGGTCCTCGCCGGTCTGGGCGACGAGGCCATCTTCGAAGGCGGAGACCGCGTCGCGCACCTCGTTGGGCGACACCCGCGCCTTGAACACCGTGAGCACTGCGGCGCGCAGCAGGTTCTCGATGACGGCGCCGTCGCGGCCCTCTTCCAGCGACTCGATCTCGATCTTGCCGCTGGTGCTGGCGGGCAGGGCCTCCAGGTCGCACACGCGGGGCACGACGTCGCGCTCGCCCAGGCGCAGGCCGCGGCGCACCGCGTTGGCCGCCAGCACCTCGGCGTTGGCCACCGAGAGGCGCACCGACACGCCCGAGCGCTGGTTCACCTGGCTCGACTGGCGGGCCAGGTGCGAGAAGGTGGCGATGATCTCCTCCATGAAGCCCGGCATCTTCACCGTGACCTCACCACCCTCGCCCAGCGAGATGGCCGCGGGCCGCGACTCCTGCCGCATGATGGCGATCTCGGTCTCGGTGTCGAGCGGGTAGTGCGTGCGGATCTGGCTGCCGAAGCGGTCCTTCAGCGGCGAGATGATGCGACCGCGATTGGTGTAGTCGTCGGGGTTGGCCGACGCCACCAGGATCACGTCCAGCGGGAGGCGGATCTTGTAGCCGCGCACCTGCACGTCACGCTCTTCGAGCACGTTCAGCAGACCGACCTGGATGCGCTCGGCGAGGTCGGGCAACTCGTTGATGGCGAAGATGCCGCGGTTGGTGCGGGGCACCAGGCCGTAGTGCAACGTGAGCTCGTCGGACAGGTAGCGGCCCTCGGCGACCTTGATGGGGTCGACCTCACCGATGAGGTCGGCGATGGAGGTGTCGGGGGTGGCCAGCTTCTCCCCGAAGCGGTCGTCGCGGTGCACCCACTCGATCAGCGTGTCCTCGCCGTGCTCGCGCACGAGATCACGGCTGTGCTTGGACACCGGGGCGTAGGGGTCGTCGTTGATCTCACTGCCGGCGATGATCGGCATCCACTCGTCGAGCAGGCCGGTGAGGCTGCGGATCATGCGGGTCTTGGCCTGGCCGCGCTCGCCGAGGAAGATGATGTCGTGCCCGGCCAGCAGAGCGTTCTCCAGCTGCGGCATGACGGTCTGCTCGTAGCCGACCACACCGTCGAACAGCGGTTCGCCGCCCATGATCTTGCGCACCGCGTTGGCACGGATCTCTTCCTTGACGGGCACGGACGTCCAGCCGGAAGCGCGCAGCTGACCGAGGGTCGCAGGTCGGTTCGACATGGCCCGACCATAGCCCCAGCCCGACCGGTGTGCGCCCCCGGAGCACGGTCGGCCAACATGACCGGGTGACCGAGGTCCCCGCAGAGCGTTGGGTGAGCGTCGACGGGCCCGATGGGACCCGTTGGACGGTGGATGCCGGCTTCCTCGGTTCGCGTTGGCGCTGCATCTGGGGCGAGGGTTGCCAAGGCATCCACGACCACCCCACGCCCGAGCTCATGCAGGGTTGTTGCAGCGAGGGGGTTGAGCTGGTCGACGCCGAGGATGCCGCCCGCGTGGCCGCCCTCGCCGCCTGCATTCCCGACGGGCTCTGGCAGCACGCGACCCACCCGGTGTTCCGCGACGACACGCGCCAGGCCACCAACCGGGTCGACGGGGCGTGCGTGTTCTTCAACCGTCCGGGCTACGCCGGCGGGGTGGGGTGCGCTCTGCACCTCGCGGCGGTCGACGCCGGCGAGGCACCCGTCGACTGGAAGCCGCGCGTGTGCTGGCAGCTGCCGCTGTTCGCCACCGACGAGGTCGACCCCGTCGACGGCCGGGCCGTCGTGCGCATCCGCCGCTGGCGATCGGCCGACTGGGGCGACACCCGCCCCGCCTGGTGGTGCACGGAGTCCCCCGACGCCTACGTGGGCACCGAGCCAGTGGTCGAGTCCCTGGCCGACGAGCTGGCCGAGCTGTGCGGCGACGACGTCGCCGCCGCCCTGCGCGCTGCGGTGACGGACCCACCGTCCGACTCTGGGTCGCCGGAGCGTCACCGGTGACCTCTTCTCGCCCCAGAGTGGGTGGTCGGTGAAGGGAACCGCGCCCGGCGGCGGGTTCATGCGCGCCGATGGGGCCAGGCTAGGGCGCATGCTGGTCGGCAGCGGGGGCGACCCGTGCGGCGACGTGGCGCCGGGCAACGAGATCGACCAGAGCAACCGGACACCCGACGAGCGGACGAAGATCGAGGCGCAACTGCCCGAGCTCACGCAGGTCTGCATCGCCCTGGGCGAGATCCCGGGCTGAGGTCGGGTTCTGGGCGGGATCCGTCGCACATGTGAGACGGATCCGGCCCAGAGTGGCACCCGGTCGGTCGGCCCCCGACCGCCGACCCGGTCGGGAACCCGGCCGACCCGACCACCTAGGCTCGGGCGCCGATGGACCTCTCCGGCACCTGGCGGGCTGCGATCGCCGACGACGACCTGCGCCGCCTGGCCTTCGGGCTCCGCTACGACGACTCGGACTGGGCACCCATCGACGTGCCCGGCCACTGGCGCCACTCGCCCGCCTTCGCCGACTCGAACGGGCCGCTCATCTACCGCACCCCGTTCGAGCTCGACCCCGGGCCCGAGGGCGCCCGCCACTGGGTCGTGCTCGAAGGCGCGTTCTACCAGGCCGACGTGTGGATGGACGGCGCCTACCTGGGCGACCAGGAGGGCTACTTCCTGCCCCACGCCTACGACATCAGCGACCTGGTGCGCCTCGGCCTCGAGCACGTGCTCGCCGTCGAGGTCGCCAACCCTCCCCAGCGCGACAAGCGCTCGAAGCGGGCCATCACCGGCGTGTTCGGCCACTGGGACTGCCTGGACCCCGACGACAACGTCGGCGGTCTGTGGCGCCCGGTGCGCGTCGAGCGCACCGGGCCCGTGCGCATCGACCACCTGCGCGTCCTGTGCCGCGAGGCCACCGAGGACCGCGCCGTGGTCGACGTGCACGTGGCCCTCGACACCGACCTGGCCCGCACCGTGCGGGTGCGCACCACCCTCGACGGCGCCGTCGAGCGCGAGCACGAGTTCAGCCTGGCCCGCGGTGTCAACAACATCACGTGGAGCTTCGGGGTCGACGACCCGCCCCTGTGGTGGCCGTGGTCGCTCGGCGAGCAGCGCTTCGTCACCGTCGAGGTCAGCGTGTCGGTGGACCACGAGGTGAGCCACGCCCGCAGCCTGCGCACCGGGCTGCGCCAGGTCGGCATGCGCCGCGACTGGGTGCTCAGCGTGAACGGCGAGCGCCTGTTCCTGAAGGGCGCCAACCTCGGGCCCACGCGCGCCCGCCTGGCCGACGCCAGCCCGGACGAGTTCGCCCGCGACATCGCGCTGGCCCGCGACGCCGGACTCGACCTCGTGCGCGTCCACGCCCACATCAGCCGGCCCGAGCTCTACGACGCGGCCGACGAGGCCGGCTTGCTCGTGTGGCAGGACTTCCCGCTGCAGTGGGGCTACAACCGCAGCATCCGCCGTCAGGCCGTGCGCCAGGCCGAGGAGATGGTGAACCTGCTCGGCCACCACCCGTCGATCGCCATCTGGTGCGGGCACAACGAACCGTTCACCCTCGACATCGAACCGGGCAAGGAGTACGACGCCCGCAAGATGGCCGTGAGGTTCGTGGCCGGCCACGAGCTGCCGTCGTGGAACAAGACGATCCTCGACCGCTGGGTGAAGCGCACCCTCGAGGTCGCCGACCCGTCACGACCGGTCATCGCCCACTCCGGTGTCGCACCGCATCCGCCGCAGCTCGACGGCACCGACAGCCACCTGTACTTCGGCTGGTACCACGGCCACGAACGCGACCTCGACCGCTTCGCCGCCACCGTGCCCCGCATGGTGCGCTTCGTCGGCGAGTTCGGCGCCCAGGCCGTGCCCGACGCCGCCGACTTCATGGAACCCGAGCGCTGGCCCCACCTCGACTGGGCCCGCATCGGGCGCACCCACGGCGCCGGCGTGGCCGTGTTCGAGGCGCGGGTGCCGCCCACCGCGTTCGACTCGTTCGACGAGTGGCGGACCGCCACGCAGCTGTACCAGGCCAACCTCGTGAAGCACCACATCGAGACGCTGCGCCGGCTGAAGTACCGACCGACCGCCGGCTTCTGCATGTTCATGCTGGCCGACGCCCATCCGGCGGTGTCGTGGAGTGTGCTCGACCACGAGCGCAACGCCAAGCTCGCGTACCAGGCGTTGGTCGATGCCTGCCGGCAGGTCATCGTGGTGGCCGAGCGGCTCCCGGCTTCGGTCGCGCCGGGCGACGCCATCGCCGTCGATGTGCACGTCGTGAGCGATCTGCACCGGGCCCTCGAAGGTGTCGAGGTGACCGCCCGGCTGCACTGGGCCGGTGGCGCCCACGCGTGGCGCTGGCGGGGCGACATCGACGCCGACACCTGCGCCCGCGTCGGCACCGTGTCGTTCGTGGTGCCCGACGCCGCCGGCCACGATCTGGTGCTCGACCTCGAGCTGTCGGGACCCGACGACGTGGTCGCCACGAACCGCTACCGCGCCCCGGTCGCCGCTGCGCCCTGAGCCCGGCCGCGCCGGTACGGAGGTGGCACCACACCACCTCCGTACACGACGCCCCAGCCGGGGGATCTCGACGGTGGTGAGAGCGCCGTCGGGGCTCACGGATGCGTCAGGCTCAGCCGCGACGGAGCCCGGCCACGGCGTCCTCGGCCGCGGCGCGCTCCGGTGGCGATGCACCGCGCCCGAACGCCTCCCGCTCCACCGTGGCCACGACCTCGGCCCACCGCGGGTCGTCGAGCAGGCCGAGGGCATCCGCGTAGATGCGGGCGCTCTCGGTGGGCGAGCGCGTGCGACCCCGACGGGCGCCGGCCCGTTCGAACGCGCTCATCCAACGCTCCACCCAGGGCCGCTCGCGCAGCAGGCGGCGACGGCGCAGCACCCACAGGGCACCCACGCCCACGGTGGCCACGCCCAGTCCGGCGGCACCGGCGGCGAAGAACGGCACGACCCAGTCGGGCAACGACGGCAACCGGCCGCCCAGGAACCTGAACGTGCCGGCGCCGGCACGCGGTCGCGCGTCACCGCTGGCGGCGAAGGGCACGCTGGCGGTCGGGTCGAACGGCAACCAGCCGACCCGCGGCACCCACACCTCGGCCCACGCATGCGCGTCGGAGGCCCGCACGTCGTACAGGCCGGTGAACGGGTTGCGCTCGCCGGCGGCGTAGCCGACCGTCAACCGGGCCGGCACCCCGATGGACCGCAGCATCACCACCAGCGAGGTCCCGATCTGCTCGCAGAAGCCGACGCGCTCCTCGAACAGGAAGTGGTCGACGGCGTCGGCACCCTTCGGCAGTGCGGGGATGTCGAGCGAGTACTTCGTGTTGGTGGCGATCCAGCCCTCGAGCGCCCGCACCTTGTCGTAGGTGTTGGTCATGCCACTGGTGAGCTGCTGGGCCAGATCGACCACGCGCGTCGGCGTGGTGTCGGGCACCTGCAGGTAGCGCGCCGCGTCGGGCCGGGTGAGGCCGATCGTGGGCGATCCCTGCAGCTGGCGCAGGCGGTCGGCGGTGACCTGCGGTCGCTGGCTGACCACCGTGTACACGGTGCCCTTCTCGAGCAGCACGCCGGCGCGCAGTGAGCCGTCGGCCAACTGGTAGATCCGGTCGTCGGCGAAGTACAGCTCGCGCGGCGACGTCGCCGCGAAGATCATGTTCGGGCCCGGCTTCACCACGTAGTACGTCTGCGTGAACCGGTCGCTCTGGAACTCGTCGTCGGTGCGGTCACCGGCCAGTTCCACCGGCAGGCTCCCCGGGATGACCGTGGGCCGGGGCAGCGTGCTCGTCCACGTCTGGCCGTCCCACGTGTCGAAGGACTGGCCTCGCCAGAACGCGGGTTGGGCGGCGCGCACCCGCATGACCAGCGTGTCGTCGGGCCGGCCCCGCAGCGCGGTGTCGAGCTGGGTCGCGAACCCGAAGTAGCCGAACGAGGCACGGTTGCCGGTACCCGGCTGGCCCGAGCTGACCTCGGTGCCGTCGGTGCGCGTGGGTGCGTCGTCGCCGAGGGTCGGGTTCACCAGGCCGCCGCCACCGGGCACGCGCGACACCGTGGGCAACGACACCGGGAACGTGAACGCCCGCACGCCGCCGGCCGCCGGTAGCGCCATGAACGCCAGCCCGGCCACGGCCACGATCGCCGTGAGCGTCGCCACGGCGGCCACCACGCGACCCGCGACCACCTGCCGGGAGTGTCGTACGCGAGTGTGGCTCATACGGGCCCGCGACCCGGCGCCGGGCGGACCGGGCGCGGGCAGCTCGGCCTGCTCGCGGCGGTGCATCAGCAGCATGGCGACGAAGGCGGGCACGACCCAGCCGACGAGCAGGTAGGCAAAGCTCAGCGAGATCGACAGCGTGCCGGCCACACCCATGAGCACCAGGCTCGACACCAGCGAGAACGACAGGTCCCGCCGCGTCGGCACGTCCCACGAGTGCAACAGCAGCGTCCACAGGAAGAGCTCGGCCAGTGGCACCTGCACCGCCGACGCGTCGCCGCCGATGTGGGCGATGGCCTGCACGAAGCGGGTCACCGCCAGCATCATCGACATGGCGATCACGAGCTTCGTCCAGAGCCCGGTGCGGCGGCGCGTGAGATGGCTGAAGAGATGCCCGCCGGGGATGCCGACGTACACGCCGATGGCCAGCGCCACGCCGCCCACGTGCTGTTGCAGCACGGCGTGGGCCGCCACCATCGACGCGCAGAGCACCGACAGGCGCACCACCACCGACGACTCGGGTTCGCCGCGAGCGTTGGCCAGCCGAATGCGACCGAACAGCCCCGAGCGCCCCTCGTTGCCGCTCACGGCAGGGCCTCGGCAACGTCGACGATGATGCCTCCGGCCGGCCGGGCGACGGAGCCGGTGGTGGCCCGGGCCAGCCGGCGGCCGAGCTCCAGCCGCGTGCGCACCAGGCCACTCACCGGCACGCCGCCCTCGGTCGTGTGCACCACGAGCTCGCGGCCGGCGTTCAGCAGGTCGATGCCGGCCCCCACCGCCCATGAGGCCCGCTCCTCGACCCGCTCGCCGGCCAGCGCTCCGGTCGCGCCGAGATCGGCCACCAGGTGCACCGTGGCCCGTTCGTGCATCTCGCGCTCGCGCACCTGCATGGTGCCGGTGCGGGCGGTGGCGGGCCAGTGCACGTCGCGCAACGCATCGCCGGCGTCGTAGGGCCGCACACCGCGGGTCAGCTCGTCACCGCGGTGCAGCACGTCGGCATCCACGCTCAGGGCCACATCGAGCGCCCGCGGCGCGATGCACAGCGCATGGTCGAGGGGGACCACGATCCGACGTCGCCAGGGCCACAGGCCGAGCGGGCTGGCGCACCGCAACTCGACGGCCACCGCGTCCAGCACCCCGCGCCGCGGGGGGACGACGCTCAGCTCGCCGGTACCGAGACGGAACCAGCCGCGATCCAGTGCCGGCACCCACGCCTTCACGCCACCGGGGCCGCGCGACACCACGTCGATGGTGAGGGGCAGGCCCACCGTGGCGTCGCCGGGCGTGCCGATCTCGACCCGGGCCCGCGCCAGCGGGAACACGGGCAACACGAACGACATCACCAGCACACCGACCTGCAGCGACACGAGCACGATGGGCCAGCCGGTGCCCGTCGTGGTCGAGATGCCGAGGAACGCCATCACCAGGAGCACGAGCACGAGCGCGCCCTGGCCGGGGCGGCACGGGCGCAACCAGCCGGCACCCGCGGTGGGCGTCGGGGTCCGCTTCATCGGCCTCGCCGGCCGCTCAGCCGCGCGGCACCGGCACGCGGGCCAGCACCTCGTGGACGATGGCGGTGGTGGCGGCCAGGTCGCCGCCGGTGCGGAGCCGGTGGGCCAGCGCCGCCGGCGCCAGTTCGCGCACGTCGTCGGCGGTCACGAAGTCACGGCCGTGCAGCACCGCCCACGCCTGGGCGGCGTGGAGCAGCGACAGGCTGGCGCGCGGGCTCTGACCGAGCGACACCATCGGGTGAGCCCGGGTGGCGGCCCCGATGGCCACGATGTGGTCGGCCACGGCGACCGACACGTGCACCTGGCGGACGCCCTCGATGGCCAGGGCCAGCGTGATGGGGTCCACCACGGGGGCCAGACGGGCCAGCTCGCCCATGCCGCCCACCCCGAGCAGGAGCTCGCGTTCGGCCTCGGGGCCGGGGTGGCCGAGCTCGAGCACCAGGGTGAACCGGTCGCGCTGACCCTCCACGAGCGGGAAGGTGCCGGCGTGGTCGACCGGGTTCTGGGTGGCGATCACCAGGTAGGGGTCGGGCAGCTTGAACGTGCGCCCGTCCACCGACACCTGGCGCTCCTCCATGGCCTCGAGCAGGGCCGACTGGGCCCGGGGCGTGGCCCGGTTCAGCTCGTCGACCAGCACCACGTTGGCGAACAGCGGGCCGGGGCGGAACTCCCAGGCGCCGGTGCCGGGCTGGAACACGCTGACGCCGGTGAGCTCGCTCGGCAACAGGTCGGCGGTGCCCTGGACCCGGTGGAACACCCCGCCGATCGAGCGGGCGATGGCCTTGGCCAGCAGCGTCTTGCCCTGGCCGGGCACGTCCTCGAGCAACAGGTGACCGCCTGACAGCACGGCGGCCACGGCCGCCCGCAGCACGTCGGTCTTGCCCCGCAGCACCGTCTCCAGGTTGGCCACCAGCCGTCGGGCGACGTCGGTGGCCACCTCGGGGCCGGGCACCGTGGCGCGCCTGACGACGGGGTCCGCATCCGTGGAGGTCATGGATGTCTCATCGGCCCATCGGGCAGGGGGTTGAGGGGGTGGCGTACGTGGCGTCACTGCCGCCAGGCTAGGAGCCTTTCCCGTGCGACCGTGATGCGGGGGCCCAGATGGCCCGGGTGCACCGGTAGCGTTCGCCGCCGTGGCGTCGTCCCCTCCCCCCGTGCTGACCGTCCGGGGCGGCACCGTGGTGACCGGCGCCACCCGGCAGCAACGGGCCGACCTCACCGCGGCGGACGGCCTGATCGCCACCATCGGGGCCCGCCTGCGGCGCGGCGCCACGCTGGACGCCGGCGGCCTGCTGGTGGCCCCCGGCTACCTCGACGCCCAGTGCAACGGGGCCTTCGGGATCGACCTGGCCGCCACGCCCGAACGGGTCGGCGAGCTGGCCGGGCACCTGCCGGCGACCGGGGTGACCAGCTGGTGCCCCACCCTGGTGACGTCGCCGCCCGACCGGGTCGGCCGCCTGCTGGCCGCTCTGGACGCCGTGGCGGCGGGGCCCGTGCCGGGTGCCGCCGCCATCGTGGGCGCCCACCTGGAGGGGCCGATCCTGAACCCCGTCCGCCGGGGTGCCCACCCCGAGCACCTGCTGCGCGGCGTCGACGAGGTCGACACGTCGGGTTGGTCACGGGTCGCCGGGGTCGCCCTGGTGACGTTGGCGCCCGAGCTCGCCGGCGCGCTCGAGCTGGCGACCGCGCTGCGCCGGCGCGGCGTGGTCGTGTCGGCCGGCCACACCGACGCCACCCCGACCGAGCTCGACGCGGCATGGGCCGCCGGCGTGCGGTGCGTCACCCATCTCTACAACGGCATGCCGCCGCTGCACCATCGCCGTCCCGGTCCTCCGGGGTGGACGCTGGCCCACCCCTCGGTCGTGGCCGGGTTGATCGCCGACGGCGTCCACGTCGACCCGCTCATGGTGGCCCTGGCGTTCCGGGCCATCGGGCCGCGTCGCACGATGCTGGTGAGCGACGTGGTCGCCGGGGCGGGCCTGGCCTCGGCCGGGGCGGCGGCGTCGTTGGGCGACGGCACCCTGGCCGGCGGCACCACGTTCCTCGACCAGTGCGTACGCAACCTGGTGGCCTTCACCGGCTGCTCTCCGGCGGTCGCCATCTCGTGTGCCACCGCGGTACCGGCTCGGCTGCTCGGTCGGCGCGACCGGGGCCGCCTCGCCGTGGGTCGCCGGGCCGATCTCGTGCTGCTCACGCCCGACCTGCACGTGGTCGGCACCGTCGTGGCCGGCGTGCCGTCGGCGTCGCTCGCCGACCGGCTCTCCCCGGCACCGCCGCGGACTCGTCGTTGCGTCGGCTGACCCCGGTACGGTGCGGTCATGCGAGTCGTCGGGGTGATGGAGTTCGGTGGTCCGGAAGCCTTCGGGGTCTACGAGCTGCCCGACCCGCACGCCGGACCGGGCGAGGTGCGCATCCGCGTCCACGCCGCCACGGTGAACCCGACCGACACCTACACGCGCAACGGGGCCCGGGCCGAGATGCTCAAGGCCGCCGGCCCGCCGCCGTACGTGCCCGGCATGGACGCCGCCGGCGTGCTCGACGAGATCGGCGAGGGCACCGTGACCGACCTCGCCGTCGGCGAGCACGTCATGGCCATCGTGATCCCGGGCGGGTCGCACGGTGCGTACTCCGAGTACATCGTGGTGCCGGCCGAGTCGGTCGTGCGGGTGCCCAGGGGCACCACCGACGTCGAGGCGTCCACGCTGCCGATGAACGGCCTCACCGCCCGCCTGTCGCTCGACCTGCTCGGCCTGCAGCCGGGGCAGACGCTCGCCGTGACCGGGGCCGCCGGCTGCTACGGGGGCTACGTGGTGCAGCTGGCCAAGGCCGACGGCCTGTTCGTGATCGCCGACGCGTCCGAGGCCGACGAGGAACTGGTGAAGAGCCTGGGCGCCGACGCGGTGGTGCGCCGCGGCGACGACGTGGCCCAGCACATCCGCGCCCTCGTGGCCGACGGGGTCGACGGCCTCGCCGACGGCGCCGTGCAGAACGAGCTCGTGCTCGCCGCCATCCGCGACGGTGGCGGCATGGCGTCGGTCCGGGGCTACAACGGCGGCAGCGAGCGCGGCATCGTCCACCACCCGGTCTGGGTGCGCGAGTACGGCACCGCCCGCGAGAAGCTCGACCGCCTGCGCCAACAGGCCGAGGAGGGCGCGGTGACCCTGCGGGTGCTGGCCACGTTCCCGGCCGAGCAGACCGGCGAGGCCCACCGCCGCCTGGAGGCCGGCGGCACCCGCGGCCGCCTCGTCATCGAGCTGTAGCCCCGCCCCCACCCCCCCACCTCACTCTGTTTGCGCCGGACCGCGCCTACCGCTGGTCCGCGCAACCAAAGCGCACCAACACCAGCCGCCACTGGTCCGCGCAAACAAAGCGCACGGAACCCCGGCCACCCCGCGCCGGCGTGGGTCAGCTGACCGTGGTGCCGATGGCGGCGCCGATGCCGTAGGTGATCCCGGCGGCCAGCGCCACGATCACCAGCTGGCGCACCGCGCTGCGCACCATCGAGGTGCCGCCGCTGCGGCCGATGTAGGAGCCCACGGCCACCGCCGACAGCGACGTGAGGGCCACCGTCCACGCCACCCCGGCGCCGCCGTGGGTGAAGAACCACGGCAGCAACGGCACGGCCGCACCCACCGAGAACAGCGCCAGCGACGACAGCGCCGCCGTGATCGGCGAGCCGAGCTCGTCGGGGTTCACGCCGAACACCGTGCGGGCCGTGAACGACAGGAACAGGTCCTCGTCGAGCCCGATCTCGGTGGTGGCCTTCTGCGCCGTCGAGGTGTCGAAGCCGAAGTTCTCCAACCGCTCGCCCAACGTCTCGAGCACGAGCCGCGGGTTGCGCACCAGCAGCGAACGCAGCTCGCCGAGCACCCCCTGGTACAGCTCCACCTGGGCCCGCACCGACACCCACTCGCCGGCGGCCATCGAGAAGGCGCCGGCGACCACACTGGCGATGCCGGCCAAACGCACGGCAGCCGGCGACGCATTGGCCCCGGCGAGGCCGAGGATCAGCGCCAGCACCGTGACCAGCCCGTCGTTCACGCCGAGCACCGCGGCGCGTGCCGCGCCCCGCGACACCTGATCGGCCTTGCGGTGCAGCTCGGCGGCATCGGCCGCGTCATCGCCCCCCGGGCGGGCGGCGATCTTGGTGCGCCACCGTCGGCTGCCCGCCTCCTCCGTGGATGCCGTCGCCGGCAGGGACTCTGCGCTCATCCGTCCGCCTGCAGCACCGCGAGGTCGTGGAGCACCTCGTCGGCGTGGTGGAACACGTCGGTCACGTCGTAGGCGCGCCGCACCACACCGGCCGGATCGATCAGGAACGTGCGCCGCTCGGGCATGGCCGCCCACCGGCTCGAGGCCGGCCGACGCACGCCGTAGGCGGCGGCCACCGCACCGTCGCTGTCGCTCAGCAACGGGAACGGCAGCTCCTGGTCGACGGCGAAGGTCAGGTTGTCACCCGGCGGGTCGAACGACGCGCCGACGATGGCCGCTCCGGCCTCGGTGAACGAGGGGCTTCGGTCACGGAAGCCCTGCCCTTCCAGCGTTCAACCAGGCGTGGCGGCACGGGGGTACCACCACAGCACGAGCCAGCGCCCCTCGTAGTCGGACAGTCGGATGATGTCGCCGTGCTGGTCGCGGAGCGCGAACGCCGGCGCCGGGTCACCAGGCAGGAGCGAGGTGGCCATGTCGAACCTCAGCGGCGGCTGATCAGCTTGCGGTTCTTGAACTTCGACGTGATGTAGTCGCGGTTCATGATGGCGATGAAGTCGATGGAGATGCCCTTCGGGCACGCCTGTTCGCACTCGCCGTGGTTGGTGCACGAGCCGAAGTACTCCTCCATGGTGTCGACCATGGACTCGACCCGCGAGTAGCGCTCGGCCTGGCCCTGCGGGAGCAGGTTCAGGTGGGCGACCTTGGCCGACGTGAACAGGTTCGCCGCGCCGTTGGGGCACGCTGCCACGCACGCACCGCAGCCGATGCACTCGGCCGCGTCCATGGCCGCGTCGGCCACGGGCTTCGGGATCGGGATGAGGTTGGCGTCGGGCGCACCACCGGTGTTGGCGGTGATGAAGCCGCCCGATTCGACGATGCGGTCGAAGGCGGCCCGGTCGACCATCAGATCCTTCACGATCGGGAACGACGCAGCGCGCCACGGCTCGATCGTGACGGTCTGACCATCGTGGAACTTGCGCATGTGCAACTGGCACGTGGCCGTCTTGCGGGCCGGACCGTGGGCCTGACCGTTGATCATGAGCGAGCACGTGCCGCAGATGCCCTCGCGGCAGTCGTGATCGAACGTGATCGGTTCCTTGCCCTCGTTCGTGAGGTTCTCGTTGACCACGTCGAGCATCTCGAGGAACGACATGTCGTCCTTGATGCCGTTGGCCCGGATGACGTCGAAGTGGCCGTCGGTCTCGGGGCCGTTCTGGCGCCACACCCGCAGCGTGAGGTTCAAAAGGGTCGACATCACGGCCTCACTTGTAGGAGCGCACGGCGAGGTGCACTTCTTCGAACGTCAGGGCTTCACGGTGCTCCTCGGGGTGCAGGGCGTCGCCCGTCCACTCCCACGCCGTGACATGGGCGAAGTTCTCGTCGTCACGCTTGGCTTCGCCGTCGTCGTACTGGTGCTCGCCACGGAAGTGGCCGCCGCAGCTCTCCTCGCGGACCAGCGCGTCGCGGCACATGGCCTGGGCCAGTTCGAAGAAGTCATCGACGCGGCCGCAGCGCTCGAGGCTCTGGTTGAGCGACACCGCGTCACCGGGGACCCGCACGTCCTTCTTGAACTCGGCGTGCAGCCCGGGGATCTCGCCGAGGGCCTTCTCGAGTCCTTCGGCGGTGCGCTCCATGCCGCAGTAGTCCCACACGATCTTGCCGAGCTCACGGTGGAACCAGTCGACCGAGCGGGTGCCCTTGGTCGAGAGGTAGCCGTTGTAGCGGCTGTTCACGGCGGCCTCGGCCTCCAGGAACGCCGGGTGGTCGGTGGGCACCACCGGCTGGCCGAGCTTGCCGGCCAGGCCGTTGGCGATGGTGTAGGGCAGCACGAAGTAGCCGTCGGCCAGACCCTGCATGAGCGCCGACGCACCGAGGCGGTTGGCGCCGTGGTCGGAGAAGTTCGCCTCACCGGCGGCGTACAGACCGGGGATGGTGGTCATGAGCTCGTAGTCGACCCACAGACCGCCCATCGTGTAGTGCACGGCCGGGTAGATCCGCATGGGGATGTCGTAGGGGTTCTCGTCGGTGATGCGCTCGTACATCTCGAAGAGGTTGCCGTAGCGCTCGGCGATGACGTCCTGGCCGAGGCGCTTGATCGCCGGAGCGAAGTCGAGGTACACGCCGTTCCTCAGCGGGCCCACGCCCTTGCCCCGGTCGCACTCGACCTTGGCGGCCCGGCTGGCGATGTCGCGCGGCGCCAGGTTGCCGAAGCTCGGGTAGCGGCGCTCCAGGTAGTAGTCGCGGTCGGCGTCGGGGATCTCGTTCGGGTTGCGCTGGTCGTCGGCGTTCTGCGGCACCCAGATGCGACCGTCGTTGCGGAGCGACTCGGACATGAGCGTCAGCTTCGACTGGAACTCGTCGGACTGCGGGATGCACGTCGGGTGGATCTGCGTGTAGCAGGGGTTCGCGAAGTAGGCGCCACGACGGTGGGCCCGCCACGCCGCGGAGACGTTGCAGGCCATGGCGTTGGTCGACAGGAAGAACACGTTGCCGTAGCCGCCGGTGGCCAGCACGACAGCGTGGGCCGAGTGCGACTGCACGGCGCCGGTGACCAGGTCGCGCGTGACGATGCCGGCGCACTCGCCGTCCACGGTCACCACGTCGACGAACTCACATCGGTTGTACAGCTGCACCGTACCGAGGCCGACCTGGCGGGCCAACGACTGGTAGGCGCCGAGGAGCAGCTGCTGGCCGGTCTGGCCCCGGGCGTAGAACGTGCGACTCACCTGGGCGCCACCGAAGGAGCGGTTGTCGAGCAGGCCGCCGTACTCACGGGCGAAGGGCACGCCCTGGGCCACGCACTGGTCGATGATGTTCACCGACACCGCGGCCAGGCGGTGCACGTTCGCCTCACGGCTGCGGAAGTCGCCGCCCTTCACCGTGTCGTAGAACAGGCGGTGGACGCTGTCGCCGTCACCGCGGTAGTTCTTCGCCGCGTTGATGCCGCCCTGGGCGGCGATGGAGTGGGCCCGGCGGGGCGAATCGTGGAAGGTGAACGCCTTCACGTTGTAGCCCATCTCGCCGAGGGTGGCCGCGGCGGCGGCGCCGGCCAGACCGGTGCCCACCACGATCACCTCGTAGCGCCGGCGGTTGGCCGGGTTCACGAGCTTGGCGTTGAACTTGTAGCTCTCCCACTTGTCGGCCATCGGGCCGGCGGGGATCTTGGCTTCCATGACCACGGCTCAACCCGCCTTGTACTTGAGGATGTGGGACACCCACGCGATCGGGAACGACAGGTTGCCGGCCACGATCAGCGCGGCGAAGCCGGCGGCGAACAGCTGGCGACCCCGGTTGAACCGCGGGTTGTTGAGGCCAAGGCTCTGGAACAGCGACCACGAGCCATGGAAGAGGTGCACGCCGAGGGCGACGTTGCCGACGATGTAGATGGCGGCGATGGGGGCCCGCCCGAGCGAGGCGTGCAGGTTGCGCATGACCTCGCCCCGCACGAAGCCGTGGTTGGCGAAGCCCCACGTGAGGTCGCTCAGGTGCCACAGCAGGAACAGGGCGAAGATGATGCCGGTGACCCGCATGGTGCGGCTGGCGAAGTTGGCGGCCACGTAGTCGCGCTGGCTCTGGTACTTCACCGGCCGGGCCTTGGCGTTCATGCGGGTGAGCGACGCCGCCGCACCGATGTGGATGCCGAAGGCGCCGACGAGGCCGAGGCGCAGCAGCCACAGGGTGACCGTGCGGGGCAGGATCGGCACGAGCAGGTTGCGCAGGAACTCGCCGTACTCGTCGATGTGGTACACCCCGCCACTGGTGCGACCGAGGTACATCTTCAGGTTGCCGATCATGTGGAAGAAGACGAAGCCCATGAGCATGATGCCGGTGATCGCCATGAGCCACTTCTTGGCGACGGCCGACCGCCAGAACTCCACCACGAAGGGCGCCTTCTTGCGGGGCTTGCGGACGGCGGTGCCCGTCACGGGTCCTCGCGCCCTCACCACCTGCGGCTGTGCCATCCTGCCCACCTTTGACGATCGTGCTCACCTGGGGGCGAGCCGGGACCGGCTGCGCCGGATCCGACGGTAGTACCAGGTCGGCGTTGGCATCGAAACCTGCCCAGGACCGTTCTCGAACGGTCCTGAACGACCTCTTGATGGACGAGCCCTGTGGCGGGCCCCGGCGTCGGCCGACGAGTACGTCATGAGCACCGCCGCCGACCCGCCGACCCGTCCGGCGCGGGCCGAGGCGGCGGCCGGCCGGTGGAAGCAGCGACGCGTCGCGGCCGGCGCGGTCAAGGCGGTGGCCGTGGTCGGCCCCGCCCTCATGTCATGCGTGACCGCTTTCGCCGCGGGCCGGTACCTGCCCGTGGCCCCGAGCCTGCCACTGGGTCTGGCCCGGTTCGCCGTGATCATCGCCGCCTCGCTCGTGGTGATGGCGGTGGCCCGGGTGGCCAGCCGGCGGCTCCTGCCCCTCAGCGCCCTGCTCTCGCTCTCGCTGGCCTTCCCCGACCAGACGCCCCAGCGCCTGCGGATCGCCCTGCGGGCCCCCAGCGCCCGCCGTCTGCGCCGCGACCTGGCCGGTACCATCGGCGCCGGCGACGGGCCGGTCGATGCCGCCTCCCAGATCGTGACCCTGGTGGCCGCCATCAGCTCTCACCACCGCCTGACCCGGGGTCACTCCGAGCGGGTCCGGGCCTACGCCGACCTGATCGCACGGGAGATGGGCCTCGGCACCCATGAGCGCGAGATGCTGACGTGGGCTGCGCTGCTCCACGACCTGGGCAAGATCACCGTCCCGACGACCATCCTCGACAAGCCCGGCAAGCCTGACGCCGACGAGTGGCGCGTGCTGGCCCGGCATCCGGCGGCGAGCGCCACCATCGCCGAACCGTTGAAGGACTGGATGGGCGAGTGGTGGTACGGCATCGGTCAGCACCACGAGAAGTGGAACGGCACCGGCTACCCCGACGGCCTGCGCGGCAGCGAGATCTCGCGGGCGGGGCGCATCGTGGCGCTGGCCGACGCCTTCGAGACCATGACGGCGACGCGGTCCTACAAGCGGCCGGTCCCGATCGCCGATGCCCGGGCCGAGCACGTGCGCTGCGCCGGCAGCCACTTCGACCCCCAGGTGGTGCGGGCGTTCCTGAACGTCGGCCTCGGGCGTCTGCGCACCGTCGTGGGCCTGGCCGCCTGGCTGCCCCTCCCGCTCCTGAACGCCATCCAGCCGCTGCGCGACGCGGTGACCGCCGGCGCCGGTCAGGTCGCCGGTGCCGTGGCGGTGACCGCAGGCATGACGGTGGCCCTGCCCGCCGTGCTCGCCGCGGCCGCCAGCACGGCGTCGCCGACCCCGGCGTCGTCCGCCCTCGAGGCGCGGGCGCCCGCCCCCGTCCCGCCCGCGGGCACGACCGGCACGGGCGGCGCCCGTACCCCCGCGACCGGCACGCCCGCGACCGGCACGCCCGCGACCGGCGATCCCGGGAGCGCAACGCCCCGGGCGGGCACCGCCGCCGGTGCGCCGTCCACCGACCCCGGGACCACGACCGCGACACCCGTCAGCCACACCGGCTCCACGACGGCGGGCCCGGCCCCGTCCGCGGTGGGCGGCGACCACGGCGGCGGGCCCGGCACGACGGCGGCGACCCGGCCGACCACGGCCACCACGGGTCCGCCGACCTCACCACCGCCCGCCACCACGGCACCGCCGGCCACCACAGCCGCCACGAGCCCCCCGACCACGCCCGCCCCCGCCTCCCTCAGCGTGGTCGACGACGCCTTCACCGTGGGTGTGGGCCAGGCCGCCAACGTCAACGTGCTGGCCAACGACGCGGGCGCCGACCGCAACACACTGACCGTGCCGGTGTTGGCCGACGGCGTGCTGATGGTGCACAACGGCAACGGCACGATCCGCGTGACCGCGCCAGGAGCGCTGGCGGGTGAGACGCGCTCGTTCACCTACCGGGTCTGCACCAACGGCAGCACCGTCTGCGCCACCGGCCGCGTGACGCTGACCGTCGTCTCCTGACACTTCGTCACCCCCACCGGGTGACCCGGGGAGACGTGCCGGTTTTCACGCGAGGTGGCCCGGTTCCCTATGCTCTCGCCGTTTCCCGTACACCTCGGCGCGTCCCGGCGGACGCGTCGCTCAACCAACAGTCGTGGGAGCACAACGGTGAACCCAGTATTCGCTGCCGAAGGCGGCTACCAGTCCTTCGAACTGCGAGGAGGTGAGTGGGCGGTCCTCTTGCTGTCCGCCGCCGCCGCGTTGGTCGCCATCGCGGTCGGTCTCATCCTCGCCAAGAACGTCATGGCGCAGGACGAAGGCACCCCCAAGATGAAGGAGATCGCCAAGACGATCCAGGACGGTGCCAACGCCTACCTGAAGCGACAGTTCAAGACGATCGCCGTCATCCTGGTGCCCCTCGCCATCGTCGTGTTCATCACGTCGGTGAAGGTGGTCAAGCCCGACGACACGATCGCCCTGTCGAAGGCGGCGTCGGGCCTGTTCCGCACCATCGCCTTCCTCCTGGGCTGCTTCGCGTCCGGCTTCACCGGCTTCATCGGCATGACGCTGGCCACCCGCGGCAACGTCCGTACGGCGGCCGCGGCCAAGACCGGCTCCATGAAGAAGGCGCTCGACGTCGCGTTCAAGACCGGTGGTGTCGCCGGCATGTTCACGGTGGGCCTCGGCCTGCTCGGCGCCACGGCGATCATCATGGTCTTCCAGAACACGTCGTCGGCCATCCTCGTCGGCTTCGGCTTCGGTGGTTCGCTGCTCGCCCTGTTCCTCCGTGTCGGTGGCGGCATCTTCACCAAGGCCGCTGACGTCGGCGCCGACCTCGTCGGCAAGGTCGAGGCCGGCATCCCCGAGGACGACCCCCGCAACCCGGCGACCATCGCCGACAACGTGGGCGACAACGTGGGCGACTGCGCCGGCATGGCCGCCGACCTCTTCGAGAGCTACGAGGTCACCCTCGTGGCCTCGATCATCCTCGGCGTCGCCGCCTTCAAGTCGATCGGGGCGAACCCGGCCCTCGGCCTCGTGTTCCCGCTGGCCGCTCGCGCCATCGGCGTCGTGGCCTCCATCGCCGGCGTGTTCGCGGTGAAGGCGAAGGAGGGCGAGACCGACGCCCTCAAGCCGATCAACCGCGGCTTCCTCGTGGCCGGTGTGCTCACCGTCATCGGCACCCTGATCGTGTGCCTCACCTACGTCGGCAACGACAAGGAGAACGCCGGCTGGAAGTGCTTCGGCGCCGTCGTCATCGGCCTCGTGCTGGCCCAGGGCGTGAGCCGCCTCACCGAGTACTTCACCGCCACGCACTACGCGCCGGTCAAGGAGATCGCCGAGTCGGCCCGCACCGGCCCCGCCACCGTGGTGCTGTCGGGCACGGCCTCGGGCCTCGAGAGCTCGGTCTACGCCATCATCGGCATCGCCATCGCCCTGGCCCTGGCGCTCGCCCTCGGTGGCGGGAACCTGCAGTTCTCGCTCTACCTCGTCGCCCTCACCGGCATGGGCATGCTCGCCACCACCGGCGTCATCGTGTCGGAAGACACCTTCGGTCCGGTGTCCGACAACGCGGCGGGCATCGCCGAGATGTCGGGCGAGTTCCACGGCGAGCCCCAGCGGATCATGGTCAGCCTCGATGCGGTGGGCAACACCACCAAGGCCGTCACCAAGGGCTTCGCCATCGGCTCGGCCGTCATCGCCGCCGTGGCCCTGTTCGCCAGCTACATCGAGACGATCGGTAGCGAGCTGAACCTCGGCAAGGAGGGCTCCGAGCTCTTCAAGGCCATCGAGACGCAGATCAACGTGGCCGACGTGAAGACCTTCATCGGTCTGCTCATCGGCGGCGCCGTGCCGTTCCTGTTCTCGTCCCTCGCCATTCGCGCCGTCGGCCGCACCGCCGGCGTCGTGGTGCAAGAGGTCCGCAACCAGTTCGCCGACGGCAAGATCATGGCGGGCACCAAGGAGCCCGACTACGGCCCCGTCATCGACATCTGCACCGCCGCCTCGCTGCGCGAACTGACCACCCCGGCCCTGCTCGCCGTGCTCACGCCCGTCATCATCGGCTTCGGTATCAGCTACCAGGCCCTCGGCGCCTTCCTCGCCGCGGTCATCCTCACCGGCCAGCTCATGGCGAACTACCTGTCGAACGCCGGTGGCGCCTGGGACAACGCCAAGAAGTACATCGAGGACGGCCACGAGGGCGGCAAGGGCTCCGACGCCCACAAGGCGGCCGTCATCGGCGACACCGTCGGCGACCCGTTCAAGGACACCGCCGGCCCGGCCCTCAACCCGCTCATCAAGGTCATGAACCTCGTGGCCCTGCTGACGCTGCCGGCCATCATCAGCCTGCGCAACAACGACGGCGCTCGCTTCACCATCGCCGCGGTCGGCCTCGTCGTGCTGATCGGCGCCGTGGCGTTCTCGAAGCGCAAGACAGCCGGCATCGCCGCCATCTGACACCGCCACCACGCACGCATCGCTCGCGACCGCGGGGGAGACGAACGAGCCCGGGCTGCGGCCCGGGCTCGTTCGCGTCACGGATGAACCCGGCGGGCGACCGGTTCGCCGCGCAGCGCACTGAACCGGTGTCGCATCGGTCCCGCCAGTACAGCGCCAGGCCAGCGTTCGGTACGCCGGCAACCGGGGTCGGCGCGGACCTATACGCTGCCGCGAGGGGTGGGGAGACCCCGAGGGGAGGGCACGTGAAGGACCTGAACAGCGTCCATCTTTCCGGGCGGCTCACCGCCGACCCCGCCGCCCGGCGCAGTGGCGAGGGCCGGTCGGTCACCTCGTTCCGACTGGCGGTGCACCGCGACGCCGACAACGCCGACTTCTTCAACGTCGTGTGCTTCGACCGTCTGGCCGAGTCGGTCGCCCGTCACCTCACGAAGAGCCGGCGCGTCATCGTGGAGGGCCGCGTGGCCCAGCGCGACCGTGACGGCGATCGCGTCGAGATCATCGCGACCGACGTCCACTTCCTCGAGGGACCGCGCCGGCCGGCCACGGCCGACGAGGAGCAACAGCAGCTCGCCTGAAGCCGCACCCGTGCGATCGGCCGATAGCCTCCATCCTTCGTGCACCTGCTCGCCCTGCTCCCCGACTTCCTGTCGCCCGAGAAGCTCATCGACAAGGGCGGCCTGCTGCTCGTCGCGTTGATCGTCTTCGCCGAGACCGGCCTCCTGGTCGGCTTCTTCCTGCCGGGCGACTCGTTGCTGTTCGTGGCCGGCTTCCTGTCGTCGAGGCCGAACGACCCGGTGCACCTGCCGGCCCTGCCCATCGTCATCGCCTGCATCGTGGCGGCCGCCGTCATCGGCGATCAGGTCGGCTACACGGTCGGCCAGCGCCTGGGCCCGTCCATCTTCCGCCGGCCCGACAGCAGGCTGTTCAAGCAGGCCCACGTCGTCAAGGCCCAGGCCTTCTTCGACAAGCACGGCAGCAAGACCATCGTGCTGGCCCGCTTCGTGCCCATCGTGCGCACGTTCGCCCCCGTGCTGGCCGGTGTCAGCGGCATGCACCGTTCCACGTTCCTGAAGTGGAACGTGCTCGGCGGGCTCCTGTGGGGGGGCATCGTCACGACGGCCGGCTACTTCCTGGGCCAGATCGACGCGGTGAAGAACAACATCGAGCTCGCCATCCCGCTCATCGTGCTGATCAGCCTGGTGCCCGTGGCCATCGAGGTGCTCCGGCACCGCCGCAACGCCACCGCCGACGCGACGCACTGACGGTCGCGTTCACGGCCGGCGCCACCGCCGCCACCCGCCGGCGGTGAGCACGTCGTCGACCACCACCGCGAACGGGGCCGGCCACCGATCCGGCACGCGGGCACCGTCGGCGGGCGCGTCGCCGAGGTCGGGTAGCGCGAGCGGCCCCCAGTCGTGGCGGCGGGTGGCCACGCCGTGCACCGCGTGGCTGACGGCACCGCCCAACTCGACCACGCCGACCACCTCGCCGGACTGGCCGTAGCCGGCCGCGCCGCTGACGGCCGCGCCGCTGGCGTACCACTCCACGTCGAAGGCCAGCGGCACCGGCCGGCCGTAGCCGCGTCCGATCAGTTCGTCGGGCTCGTCCACCGCCAGCGCGTACGTCTCGTTGGTCACGGTCCACTGCTCGAACGACGCCTCCACCGTGTGATCGGCCCACAGCCCCTCGCCCCGCAGCTCCAGGCCCACCCGGGGCATGGGCACGTCGTGGTCGACCACGGCCAGCAGGGGGTGGCCCGGGCGCACCAGCGCGGCGCGGTACCAGGCCCGGGCCTGGTTGGGCAGGAGCACGAGCTCGGCGAACCCGCCCGCCGGCCCGCCGTCCCCCTCGGACTCCCACCACCCGAACCACCACCGCTCGGCCCACCAGGGGCCCTCCCCCGCCCGGTGGCGACCCTCGTCGCGGGCGGCGAGGGGCACGGGGGCAGCGTCGGGGTCCATGGCCGGGCAGACTAGGGAACCGTGGTCGAGTACCTGAGCCCGGCGTGGCTCGACACCATCCGAAACGAGCTCGCGGCCCGTGACGGGCTGGCGGCCGCCGCCGCCGACCAGACGGTCGGCTTCACCCAGGAGATCACCGACGGTGCCACGTACCACGTGGCGGTCGCCGACGGCACCGTCACCGTCGGGTGGGGGCCGGCGCAGCCCGAGCACGTCCGCCTGCGCACCGACCGCCGCACCGCGGTGGCCGTGGCCACCGGCGCCCTGAACGCTCAGGAGGCGTTCATCACCGGGCACCTGGTGCTCACCGGCGACCAGCAGCACCTGCTCGCCGTGCAACCCCTGCTCGTCGCCCTCGACGCCGTGATGCAGGCCGTGAACCGGCAGACGAGCTACCCCGATGCCTGAACTGCCCGAGGTCCAGGCCCACGCCGAGCGGCTCACGGCGGCCTACGCCGGCACCGTGCTCGAGCGGTTCGTCCCGCTGCGCTTCACCGCCCTGAAGACGGCCACCCCGCCACCCGAGGTGGCCCACGGCCGGCCGCTCGTCGCCGTCGACCGCCGGGGCAAGTACCTGCTGGCCGACTTCGGCGAGCTCACGTTCGTCATCCACCTCATGCAGGGCGGGCGCCTGAAGGAGGACGCCAAGCCCGACGCCACACCCAAGCAGGGACAGGCCCGATGGCGGTTCGCCGACCGGCGGGCGTGGCTGCTCACCGAGGCGGGCACCGAGCGACGGGCCGGCGTGTGGTGCGTGGCCACCGAGGGTCGGCTGGACGCGCCGCCGTTGAACCGGCTCGGGCCCGAAGCCGACCAGCTCACGCCGGCGGCGCTGGCCGAGCGGTTGGCGGCGCGGTCGATGCGACTGCACACGTTCCTGCGCGACCAGGGTTGCGTGGCCGGCCTCGGCCGTCGCCTGGCCAACGAGATCTGCCACCGGGCCAAGCTGTCGCCGTTCGCGTCCACCGGGAAGCTCGGGCCCTCGGGCGCCGAGACCGTGCTGGCGGCCATCGCCGCCTGCGTCGACGACGGCCTGGCCTACGAGCGCACGCGCAAGGACATGTCGAGCTCGGCCGACCGCCCCGGGGCGGTCCACCACCGCACCGGCGAGACGTGCCCGGTGTGCGGGGCGACCGTGCGCGAGGTCGCCTACAGCAGCTACACGGTCAACTACTGCCCCACCTGCCAGACCGGCGGCAAGGTGCTGGCCGACAACACCACGAGCAAGTTCCTGCGCTGAGCGACCGGTGGTCGCGGCCGGGTCGGTGCGATGTCAGTCGTCGCCGGCGCCGTCATCGCCGCGGGTGCGGTGCGAGCCGTCGTCGCTGGACATCGGCGCCGAGGCCTCGGTCTCGTGCTCGGGCGCCCTCACCTCGGAGCTGACCGCCGCCGCGTCAGTGGCCACCGGCGCGGCCGGCGTCGCCGCCGTGGCGGCGGGAACCGGGGCGGCGGGAGCCGGGGCGCTGGTGCCCGCGGGGGCCGTGGCACCCGACCCGACGACGACGTAGGTGTCCTCGAACTCCTGGGTCGTCACGACGACGGGCGGCAGGGTCGCCGGCGCGGTCGACGAAGCCGCCGAGGACGACGTGGTGGTGTCGCGCGCCGTCACCGGGACGGTCTGTTCCGACTCGACCTTGGGACGCGTGCCGCTGAACAGACCGGTCGTCTGGGCGGCGGCCACGCCGGCCGTGAGCATCATGGTGGTCGCTGCGGCCGTGGCCAGCGCTGCCCGCCTCTTCATCGCCGTGCTCGCTTCATCAGTGGGGGTGGGGGTGAGGGTGGGGGTCGGGGTGAGGGGGACGGAGCGGGGTCGATCAGTCGTCGGCGACGGTGGTGCTCGAACCCTGGCTGGTCGTGGTCGAACGGCGCGGCTTGCCCGAACCCCGCCGGCTGGACGTCGACGAGGTCGAGGCGTCGTCGCCGGCCGAGGTGACCACCGTGGTCTGCGACGGTGCCGCCGACGAGGAGCTGGCCGCCGTGGTCCGGGTGGTGGTCGGCGTGCGCTTCACGGTCGTGCGGGGCGTGGGCGCCGTGCCGGCGCCACCGGGGTTGGCGTCGGCGTCGGGCGCCTCGACCGCGTCGGCGTCCACGTCGGGCGTGGGCGTGTCGGGTGCGGACACGACGCTGGTGTCGGCCGGTGGCGGCGTTTCGGCCGACGTCTCGACCATCGTCGAGCCCGTGGTGGGCGCCGTGCCGGGCACGGTGGTCAGCTCCGTGGAGGTGGACCGGGCCACGCCTGAGGTGGCACTACTGCTGTCAGTAGTGGCCACGGACAGACGGCGAGACACGATCTGGGTCCCGTCCTCGCCCCGGTTCAGCAGGTGGACGTTGGCGTACCCCGCCGCCCCCGCACCCAACGCGACGATGCCGGCTGTCGCCGACCCGAGTAGCAGCTTCTTCAGGCTCACCAGGTCACGATAAGGCTGAGCAGGTGAGACGCGTTTGCTTGTCCGGTAAGGATTCGGTGAACTCGGGTCCAGCGTTGCGATTTCATGGCACCCTGTACGAGTGAACATTCTGCTGGTCGAGGACGACGACTCCATCGCCGAACCGCTCCGCAAGGGACTCGAGCGCGAGGGTTACACGGTGCACCGGGTCGCCACGGGTCGCGAAGCCCTGGCCACGACGGGTGCCGAGATGGTGTTGCTCGACCTGGGCCTGCCCGACATCGACGGGCTCGACGTGTGCCGGCGGCTGCGGGCCAACTCGTCCGTGCCGATCATCGTGGTGTCGGCCCGGGGCGAGGAGATCGACCGTGTGCTCGGCCTCGAGCTGGGCGCCGACGACTACCTCACCAAGCCGTTCAGCGTGCGTGAGCTCGTCGCCCGCATCCGCGCCATCCTCCGGCGCACCGCCACCGAGGCGCCGTCGTCGGCACCGGTGGGCGACGACAGCGGCGCCCAGCGCATCGGCGGGCTCGAGATCGACCGGCGGACCCATCGCGTGCGCCTCGGCGAAGAAGACCTGGACCTCACGCCCAAGGAGTTCTCACTGCTCGCCCTGCTGGCCGAGGACCCGGGTGCGCTGCGCACCCGAGCCGAGATCCTCGACCAGGTCTGGGACCCGAACTGGTACGGGCCCACCAAGACCCTGGACGTCCACGTCGCCTCGCTCCGCAAGAAGCTGGGCGACCCCGGTTGGATCGAGACGGTCCGCGGTGTGGGCTTCCGCCTGCGCGCCGAGACCTGACCCGGGCCGCGCGCCGTCATACTGACCCGTGACCCGCCGCCTCCTGTTCGGCTACCTCGCCATCACGCTGATGGTGCTCGGTGTGCTGGCCATCCCCCTCGGCGTCGCCTACCAGAAGCGCGCCGTCGACAAGCTCACCGGTGAGCTCGTCACCTCCGCCTACGTCGAGGCCAGCAAGGTCCAGGCCGGCGTCGTGGCCGGCAAGATCGACACGGCCACCGCCGACGAGCTGCGCGCCTACGCGGAGCGCGAGGCCCTACGGGCCGTCGTGGTCGACATCACCGGCGACGCCCTGCTCGACACGAACCCGTTGCGCGAAGGCGACGACATCGGCAAGAACTTCTTCGGTCGGACGGAGTTCAAGGAGGTCCTGCAGGGCCAGCAGATCTCCAAGGGCAGTCGCTACTCGAAGTCCCTGGACACCAACCTCGTGTACGCCGCCGTGCCCGTGGCCAACGAGGGAAAGGTCGTCGGGGCGCTGCGGCTCACCTACATCAGCGACCCGATCGAGGCCGACGTGCGCCGCTACTGGCTCTTCCTGGCGTCGATGGCCCTCATCTCGCTGGCTGCGGTGTCGTTGCTCGGCGTGCTGCTCGCCCGCTGGCTGGCCCGGCCCATCGACCGGCTCGAGGACGCCGCCGTGGCCCTCGGCGCCGGCGAACTGGGGAGCCGCGTCGACGACCCGAAGGGCCCCGACGAGCTCAAGGCACTGGCCAACTCGTTCAACCGCACCGCATCGCGCCTGCAGGAGCTGGTCACCAGCCAGGACGCCTTCGTGGCCGACGCCTCGCACCAGCTGCGCACGCCCCTCACCGGCCTGCGCCTGCGACTGGAGAACCTGGTCGAGGAGGACGTCAGCGAGCCGGCCCGCGAGGAGCTGGAGTCGGCCATCGCCGAGGTCGACCGCATGGCCCGCATGGTCGACGGCCTGCTCACCCTGGCCCGTGCCGACCGGTCCACCGCCGACAGCGTCGGCCCCCTCGACGTGCGCCCGGTCATCGACGAGCGCGTCCTCACCTGGCTCCCGTTCGCCGAGGAGCGTTCCATCGCCCTGTCGGCCTCGTGCCCGGGCGCCACCTGGGCCCTGGCCGACCCCGACCGCCTCACCCAGGCGCTCGACAACCTGGTCGCCAACGCGCTGGATGCCATCCCCGAAGGTGGGTCGGTCACCGTGTGGTCGGTCACCCGTGAGCTCGATCTCCCCATCGTGGAGGTCCACGTCACCGACAACGGCCCGGGCATGACACCCCACGAGCGCACCCGCGCCTTCGATCGTTTCTGGCGGGCCGACCCCCGACGCAGCGGCGACTTCGGCGGCAGCGGCCTCGGCTTGCCCATCGTGGCCAAGTTGGTGCGCGCCGACGGGGGCGAGGTGCGCCTCGACGAGTCTCCCGGCGGCGGGCTCGACGCGGTCATCACCCTTCGTGCCGTCGACCTGCTCCCCCCGCCCGACGGCGAACGCCGCCGTCGCGCCCTCTACCGCTGACCCCGAACCGATGATCCGGCGCACCCGATCCGGTGCGGTCGAGCTCCCGGTTCCTGGCGCCACGACTCCCGGTTGGCGCGCCCCCAGGGCCGCGTAGGCTCGATCCATGCCGATCCACCTTCGCGCCGAACCCGGCGACTACGCCCCCGCTGTGCTGTGCCCCGGCGACCCCCGCCGAGCCGAGCACATCGCCCGAACGTACCTGGAAGGCGCCCGGCAGGTGAACGGCGAGCGCGGTCTGCTCGGCTTCACCGGCACGTTCGAGGGCAAGCCGCTGAGCGTGCAGACCTCGGGCATGGGCGGCCCGTCGGCCGCCATCGTCTACGAGGAGCTGGCCCAGCTCGGCGCCGAGCGCCTCATCCGCGTGGGCACCTGCGGCGCCCTGCGCCCGGGCTTGGCCATGGCCGACCTGGTGATCGCGGTCGCCGCCACGCCGTTCGATTCGGTCACGTCCACCTACACCGGCGGCGAGCCCCACGCTCCCATCGCCACGTTCGAGCTGGCGGTGGCGGCTGCGAAGGCCGCCCGCGAGGGCGGGCTCACGGTGCACACGGGCCTCGTCGCCTCCAGCGACGTCTTCTACGACCCCGACCAGGGTCGCTTCGACCGCCTGCGCAGCCGGGGCTACCTCGCCGTCGAGATGGAGGCGGCGACGCTGTACACGGTCGCCGCGCTGCGGGGCATGGAGGCGCTGGCCATGATGACCGTGAGCGACACCCTGTTCGCGGGCGCACCGGTGCGCATCAGCGACGACGACCTGGCCCGGGGCGTCGACACGATGATGACGGTGGCCTGCCGACTGGCGGTCGGCTGAGCGAAGCGAGGCCGGGCGACCGCGCGAGCGCCAGCGAGCCGGGCGCCGATGGGGCCCGGGGGCGCAGCCCCCGAGCAGTCACGGCTGAGCGAAGCGAGGCCGGGCGACCGCGCGAGCGCCAGCGAGCCGGGCGCCGATGGGGCCCGGGGGCGCAGCCCCCGAGCAGTCACGGCTGAGCGA
>JANMAT010000017.1:0-4895 GCA_031359995.1 Actinomycetes bacterium | reverse complement strand
GTCCGGCCTGGCGACGTGGCCGAGTGGCTTAGGCAAGGGCCTGCAAAGCCCTGTACCCGGGTTCGATTCCCGGCGTCGCCTCTGTGGACTCCAGGGGTAAACTCCCTGTTCAGAGGCCAGTGTGGTGGTCTCGGTTCGTGTCGGTTGATGTCAGCCTGTGCTGACGGATATCGGCCGATTCGCCCCCCACTCACCCCCCAACCACCCCCCACGGGTGCGCGGGATGGAGGCGCCATGGCGCACATCGAGAAGCGACGGGGGAAGTACCGGGCTCGGTTCGCCGATCCCCTCGGACGGATCCAGTCCCGCACGTTCACCCGCCGCGGCGACGCCGAGCGGTTCCTGCGCGAGATCGAGGCCGACCGGGTGCGGGGCCTGTGGGTCGACCCTCGGGACGCCGAGATGCCGCTGGCGACGTGGGCGGCCGAATTCCTGCTCCTGTCGCGCCGGCTGGCGCCCACCACCCAGGAGACCTACCAGCGCGACCTCGAGCGCTACGTGCTGCCCCGCTTCGGCCACTACCGGCTCGGCCAGCTGCCGGCCGACGAGATCGAGAACTGGCTCAACGACGAGATCGCCGCCGGCATCGCCCCGTCGTCGGTCCACCGCCACTACCGGACGCTGCGGCGCCTGCTCCAGGTCGCCGTCCAGAAGCAGAAGATCCTCGCCAACCCGTGCGACCGGGTCGACCCGCCCCGGGTACCCAAGCGGGAGATGACGTTCCTCGACTGGGACGAGGCCGTGCGCCTGGCCGAGGCCCACGGTGATCGCTACCGGGGCCTGATCTACCTCGCGGTGGACAGCGGGATGCGCTGGAGCGAGCTGGTGGGGTTGCGGCGGGGGAGCGTGGACCTCCTATATCGGAAGGTGCGCGTGACCGAGCAGCTCGTGCAGTTGGCGGACGGCTCGTTCCACCGCAAGGAGCCCAAGACGGCGGCCGGGGTGCGCTCGATCACCATCTCCACGTTCACGGCCACCGTCCTGGCGGCGCACTGGGACGTGTACGTGCGGCCGGCGAAGGACGCGCTGGTGTTCACCAACGGTGCCGGTCAGCCCATGGCCTCATCGAGCTTCCTGACGCACCACTTCACGAAGGCCCAGCGGGCCGCCAGGGTGTCGTGCCGCTTCCACGACCTGCGCCACACGAGCGTCGCCCTGGCGATCCAGGCCGGCGCCCACCCGAAGGCGATCCAGGCCCGCATGGGCCACAGCTCCATCAACGTCACGCTCGACCGCTACGGCCACCTGTTCCCCGAGCTGGACGCCGGTATCGCCGACGCCTTCGGCGCCGCGCTCCACGAGGCCATGGCGCGGCGTGGCGCCGTGGTGGTGGAGCGCGCCTTCGGCTGAGGCGGTCAATGGACACCCACGAAGAAGGTTCCGCAGAACCGCCAGGTACAAGAACGTCGCAGGCGACCGGACTTCACGGTGACTTCACCATCGACGCCCGCTGGTCCTTGAGTGGTGCAGCGGGTGCGACATCGGACGGCAACGGCTCGGTCCGCCATTTTGCAGGCGCGGCGGGTGGCCGGCGTTCATGTCGGGCTCGGCGACGTAGGTCTCCGCGAGGAGGAGTGAGGGGTCAACGAGAGGCGGCGGTGGTCGTTGGCACTGGCGGCGCAGTACCCGACGAAGCAGAAGGGCTGGCGTCTTGCCAGACGCCATCGGTGGCATCGCGCCAGGTGTGCTCGTCGACGGTGCGGAGGTCCTCGGCTATCGCGAGGAGGGCGTCGCGCGTGAGACCGAACGCCGTAAGGGACAGACGGGTGTCGTTCGGGAGATCGATGACAAGTGCGAGGTTTGCTCCGTCGGTCGAGCCCACGCCGGCCTCGGGTACGCCGATGTACGCCGCCAGCCCCTGCACCGTGATCTCGTCGTAGTCGTTGACGCGGGCCAGTGCCTGGGCGCTGAGCCCACCGGTCATCGAGGAGATGACGAGCTGACGCCCTCCACCGCCTTCATAGTTCAGCTGCCAACCACCGCCCGGGTAGAGGCTGGTTACCGGTCCGCTGTAGCGGGCCTCGAAGCCGTCGGGAAGCGGGGTGATGATCGTGTCCGTGCCCTCGCCGGTCCGGCCGACCCGCGAAGCGACGTCGAGGACGAAGGTCCGGTCCGCTGCTCGCGGCCCCGAGACCATGAGCTGGTAGGTGACGCTGTCGTCGTGCCACAGGACGTTGACGTCGGTGTCGCTGGTGGTCTGGATCGCGCCTTCGCGTCCGCCGACCGTCACGGCTGTCACGTCGGCGCCGGACATCGACGCTCCCGTGCCGGGTGAGGTGTAGAGCTGCAGCACCGTCAGCGGGTCGGTGGTGGTTCGGAGCATGAGGAGATGGAAGTCGACGTCGCGTGTCGGGATGTTGTCGAATGCCTGCGTGAGACGGAAGTCGCTCGGGACGGGCTCGAGCAGTACTCGCGGTACCGCTACCCCCTCGGCGACGGTGAGCCGCTGTGCGATGTGGTGACGGCGGGCGGAGAGGCCCACGATCATCAGCGAGACGGCGATGACCGCCGCGGCGAGCATCCCGAGCCTTGCCGCCCCGGACCGTCGTGCGGTCGGCGGGAGCGTCGCGGTCATGCCGTCCGTGGCGAGGCGGTCGCGCAACTCGTCCCACGCCTCGGTGTCGGACCGGCGGGCGGCGCCGCTGCTCGCCGCACCGAGGCTGCGGAGTTCGGTCTCGAGGTCAGCCATGGTCGTTCTCCTCCAGGATGCGGCGCAGCCGTTTCAAGCCGCGGGCCGTGCGTGACTTCACGGTGCCGACGGCCACGTCCATAGCCGCGGCGGCGTCCTGCTCCGTGAGGTCCTCGCAGAACCGCAACACGACGGTGGTGCGCAGCTCGACGGGTAGTTGCCGCAAGGCGGCGATCAGCCGCTCGTGGTCGGCGAGTCGCTCCTCCACGGGGGCGACCGCCTTCGAAGCATGCTGGCGGGCAAGCCAGTGCGATCGAGCACGCTCTCGGCGTCCCTGGCTGTGGACTCCGTTGATCACGGCCCGCCGCAGGTACGCTCGCAGGTCGTCGACCCGCCCCGCTCGCCAGGGTCCGAACGTGGCCGCGAACGCATCGTCGACGAGGTCCTCTGCGCCCGACGCCGGCGCACCCAGGAGCACCGCCATCCCGGCGAGCCGTCGCCGATGCTGCAGGAAGGCGTCCCGAAAGCGAAGCATGGCCTCGTCCTGGGCTATGTCGGAGACTGCATCAGTCGGTTCGCCCACGCGACCACTGACGCTATGCCCTCGGAAAAGGTTCCCGTGGATCGGCACCAGACCAGAGCCCTCGGACTCGGACCGATGGCGCGCCGTGCGTCGGCCGTCCCGGCTGGATACGACCGTCCAACGAACCGCGAAGCGAGAAACCCTGCGGCAGACCTTCCACCTGCCGGCGGCGCCTTATCCGCTGGCTACGCTCGGGTGGTGGATACTTCGCAGCCGGCCCTGTAACACCTGGCCAGGACGCGACAGAAGAGTGATGTGAGACGAGGGCGGGCGGGTGACGACTTCCAGGACGCCTTCGTCGCCCACCGCGACGCGCTCATGCGCTACGCGATCCGTCGGGTGGCGCTGGACGACGCGGCAGACATCGTCGCGGAGACCTTCGCCGTCGCTCTACGGCGATGGTCGACCGGTGCGCCACCGCGTGACCCGCTGCCGTGGCTGTACGCCGTTGCGCACAACGTCATCCGCAACCATCGCCGGGGTGTTGGGCGGTCGTCGGTTGGCCTCCCAGAGGCGTGGACACCCGCCCTCGAATACGCCGTCGATGACCGTCTAGCGCTGCTGAACGCACTGTCCACGCTCTCCCCGAGCGATCGCGAGGTCCTCATGCTGGCCGCATGGGAGGGCCTCGACAGCCGGGAGCTCGCGATCGTGCTCGGGTGCTCACGCGTCGCTGCGCGTGTCCGGCTCTCTCGCGCTCGTCAGCGCCTGACCACCGCCATCGACCCAGAGACGGCTCAAACGGAGGGGATCCCACTGTGAACGATCTGATCGATCGGCTGCGAGGAGCCGATCCCACGCTCGGACGGCAACTCCCCGTCGTGACGCTGGAGGCAGTTCGCGAGCGGGCGTCAGCGCCACTTCTCGTCCAGGCCGAGTCCCGCCCGCATACGAGGCGTGCCCTCGCCGTCGTCGGCGTGCTGTGCGTGTTGTCGGCTCTGGGCCTTCTTCTGGCTCGTCGTGTGGATGGGCCTTCGACCGGATCGAGCCCGCGTGAGCTCTACGCCGTGTTCATGACTCCCGAGGCAACCGGTGCCCAGGTCAAGGCCGTTGCCGACGTGCTCCGCACCGCCGGCATCCCCTACCGCTATGTGGGGAAGGAGGAAGCCCTGGCGGAGTTCCGCCAGCTCTACGCAAACGAGCCAGCCATCGCCGAAGAGGCCGCCGCGGCGAACATGCCGACGAGCTTCCGGCTCCGGGAGGCCGATGTTGCGGCGGAGGAGTACGGCGCCGCGTTGACCGCTATCGCCCGTCTCCCCGGGTTCGCGGGGCTTTCGGGCGACGTGAACGGACCGCCGCCGACCGACGCTCCGTAGCCGAGCGATCTCAGTGGGCCGTCTGGACGACGGTCGTGCGAGCGGCTTAGGTCGTACAGGCAGTCGTAAACATCGTCGGCGACGCGACGCGACGGGGAACCGAGCGCCCGGCAAGTAGCGTCACGTTCGCCATGAGGCTTCGTCTGCTGGCCGTCATGATTGCTTGCCTCGTGACTGCGGGCGTCGGTTGCGCGTCTGAGAATTCATGGCCAGGGGCCGCCACGATGGATGAGAATCGTGGGTGGGGTTGGGCTGAACGCGTTCTTGCTTGGTGCGCACGAACCCGTCTCTGAGACTGCGTCGAGGGCCTTCCCGGCACCACGGATTGTTGCTGCGAGCACGATTCACAGCGTCGTAGATCGGTTGG
>JANMAT010000040.1:0-33117 GCA_031359995.1 Actinomycetes bacterium | reverse complement strand
AAGACGACGCTGTTGAACGGGTTGGCCAGCTGCATCGACGCCCATCAGCGCGTCGTCACGATCGAGGACGCGTGCGAGCTGCGCCTGCCCGGCGAGCACGTGGTGCGCCTGGAAGCGCGGCGCCCGTCCACCGACGGGCTGGGTGAGGTCACGATTCGCGAGCTGGTGCGGGCCGCGCTGCGCATGCGGCCCGATCGCATCGTCATCGGCGAGGTGAGGGGCGGCGAAGCGTTCGACATGATCCAGGCCCTCAACACCGGCCACGACGGCTCGCTGGCCACCTGCCACGCCAACGGTCCGCTCGACGCGCTCCGGCGGCTGGAGACCATGGTGCTGCTCGGCGCACCCACGCTCCCGCTCGCCGCTGCGCGCGAGCAGGTGCACGCCAGCATCGACGTCATCGTGCACGTGGCCCGCGGCACCGATGGGGCGCGCCGTGTCGCCGCGGTGGCCGAGGTGAGCGATGTCGACGACGTGCAGGCGGGCGGGGCCCGCCTGCACGCGCTCTACGACGGTCGCCACGTGCGATCGTCGCCGCGGCGGTCGAGCCGGTCGGTCGGCCCGTGAGCGCGCTCGCGACCGCGCTCGCCGCGCTGGCGGCGCTCGTGGCCGTCGGGCCGCGCCGCCCGTCGGTGCCGCGTCGGGCCCGGCGCCTGGTGCGGCCGGCGCGCCGATGGCCACCACCGTGGCCGGCAGTGCGGCAGGTCGCCCGGCGCGGCCCTGCCGCCGATCCGGCGCGCCTGCTCGACGAGCTCGGTCGCCGCGTGCGCGGCGGTGCGTCGCTGGGTGTGGCCGTGCACGAGGTTGCCACCGACGGTCCGCTGCTGGCCGTCGCCCGCCTCCATCGGCGCGGCATCGCGTTGGCGGAGGCGTGCCGACCGCTCGCCGACGATCCGGACCACGGCGTGGCCCTCACCGCCGCGACCCTGTGCCTGCTGGCCGGCACCGGTGGCGCCGCCGGCAGGGCCCTCGACGCGGCAGCCGGCGCGCTGCGCGAACGGGCCGCGGTGGCCGCCGATGTGCGCGCCCAGGCGGCCACGGCGCGGTTGTCGGCGCTGGTGCTCGTGGCCCTGCCGGTGGGCTTCGCCGCGTGGTCCACCGCCACCAACCCGGCGGCCCGTCGCTTCCTGTTCGGCTCCGCGCTCGGGTGGTCCGTCGCCGGTGCCGGACTCGGCCTCGATGCGGTCGGTGCGTGGTGGATGCAGCGGCTGGTGAGGGGCGCCCTGTGGACCTGATTGCCGGTGCGCTGCCATGGCTGTGGGCGTTGTGGAGCGTGTGGTGCGCGGCACCGTGGCGGGCCCGGCGCCGCGGTGGTGCCGCCCGTCGGTGGCCGCGGCGAGCGGCGGTGCTCGCCGGTGCGGTCGTGCTCGTGGTGACGGCCGGTCCGTGGGGATCGGTGGGCGTGCTGGCGCTGGTCGCCACGGCGCGGGCCGCCCGCCGTCATCAGCGAGGTGCGCTCGCCCGCCGTGCCGCGGCTGCAGCCGTGCCTGACGTGGGCGAGCTGTTGCGCATCGCGGTGGCCGCCGGGCTCACCCCCGTGCTCGCCCTCGATCAGGTCGCCCGCTTCGCCCCCGGTCGCGGTCCGGGGCGCGAGGCGGCGCGTGTGGTGCTCGATGCGACCCGACGGGGCCAGGGCCTGGCCGACGCGCTCTCGGGGCTCGTCGACGTGCTCGGCGCCGGGGCCCGACCGCTGGTCGACGCGCTGGTGGCCACCGAGCGCTACGGCGTGCCCCTCGAACCAGCGCTCGAACGGGCCGTGGACGAGCTGCGCCGGGCCCGACGTACCGAGGCGTCCGCCGCGGCGCGCCGGCTGCCGGTGCTGCTGTCGTTTCCGCTCGTGGGCTGTGTGCTGCCCGCCTTCGCCCTGTTGACGCTGGCCCCACTGGTGGCTGGCGCATTCGGGGCCCTCGGGACATCGGTCCCCACCACGAGCACCACGACCGGAGGTCCCCCTCATGCACGCACCACTGCTGTTCCTGCTCCCGCCCGATCCCCACGACCCTGAGCTCGGGCAGGCCACGACCGAGTACGCCCTGGTGCTGCTCGGCGCGGCCCTGGTGGCCCTGCTCGTGGTCGGGTGGGCCACGGCCGGTGGTGGCGCCGGCAAGATCGGCCACCTCTTCGACGCGGTCATCGATGCGGTCACCGGCAAGATCTGACGATCGCGGGCAGGCCACGGTCGAGCTCGCGCTCGGCTTCCCGCTGGTGTGCCTCTGTCTGCTGTTGCTCGTGCAGCTCGCGGTCGTCATCCGGGCGCAGGTCGCCGTGGTGCACGCGTCGCGCGAGGCGGCACGGGCGGCGGCCGTGTCGGCCGATCCGGTCGCTGACGGCACCGCCGCCGGTCGCGCCGCGCTCGGCGCGGCGGCCACCGGCGCCACCGTGGCCATACGCGCCGGCCCCGCCACGGTGCGCGCCACCGTGCGATTGACCGTCCACACCGACGTGCCGCTGGCCGGCGCGCTGGTACCCGATGTCGACGTGACTGCCGACGCGGTCATGCAGACGGAGCCGTGATCAGCGCGCCAGGAGGCGGCGGGCCCGGCGTACGAGCGCACCCGGCGCCCGCCGCAGCCGCGCCCCGGGCTGGCGGCCCAGCTGGCGGTGCAGCGCGGCGATGTCGGTGTCCTTGTGCTGCAGGTACAGCTCGGTGTCGCTCAGGCGCTGGGTCAACCGCTGCAGCGCAGTCAGCGGCGCGTACAACCCGCCGTTGGCGTCGGCGGCCGCCTCGCGCTCGTCCTCGTCGGTCGTCCACGCCGACAGGCGGGCCTCGTCGTCGAGGGCGGTCGGGCGCGTACGGCCCATGCGCACGAGGGTGACGTTCGACGACGGATGGGCGGTGCAGAACGCCGCGTCGGCGTCGAGCACGCGGCCGACGATGGCGGCCCGTTCGGCCATCGGCGCCCGGTGCAGTGCGACGTTGTGGGTCAGCAACGGATAGGCCAGCGCGCCGCCGAGCGGTACGTCGACCTCGGTGGTGAAGTAGCGGTCCCATGTGGGCACGATCAGCTCGGAATGGATCGCCTCGGTGGGGTCGTCGTGCAACATCGTCGGAAGGTGTGGGTACACCAGGACCTGGCGGTAGGGCTCGGGCAGGGTGTCGTTCAACGCGACGACCGCTTCCCACTGCTCCCACGGCCACTGGTTGCGCTGAGCGCCCACGTAGTCGTAGGTGATGAACCAGCCGTCGTCACCGAGCAGCCGGCAGAAGTTGCGCAAGACGCGGTCGATGTAGCGGATGTGGTGCAGCGCGGCGACGGCAACGACGGCGTCGTAGTCGCCGAACATCGGTTCGGCCTCGCCCACGTCGTTGATGTCGGCCCGGCGGTACTCGAACGGCAGCCCGGCGGCGGTCGCGGCGCCGCGAGCTTCGTCGAGCATCGACTCGCCGATGTCGAGCCCCGTCGCCCGCTCGAGCAGGCCACGCTCGTGCAGCTGGCGCTCGATGCGACCGTTGCCGCAGTTCGGGACGAGCGCGTGCTTCAGGGTGATGCCCACGTGATCGCGCACGAGCTCCATCCAGTCGCGTGACGGGTCACCCGTGAGGCGGTCGTTGAGGCGCGCCGCCACTTCGGGAAACTCCTCCCAGTACACGGTGTCGCGGTAGTAGTCGACCCCGCCGGGTGTGGAGAGCGTGCTCACGGCCGCCACCGTAGCGGCGTGAGCCCGGTCCCGTCCGAAGTGCTACAACGGCAACCTTCGTCTGCCCAGAGGGATGCACCATGCTCGACGGTCACCTGCCCACGACCACCCCGACCGATCCGGCCACCGCCGATCTGCTGTCGCTGTTCCGCCTCGACGGCGCCGTCGCCGTGGTGACCGGCGCCGGTCGGGGCATCGGGCGCGGCATCGCGCTCGGCCTGGCCGACGCCGGCGCCGACGTGGTCGTGACCGCTCGCCGCGAGCACGAGCTCGACGAGGTGGTGGCCCGCATCGCCGAGCGCGGGCGCCGGGCCGTGAAGGTGGTGGCCGACATCACCGAGGCCGACACCGTGCCCCGCCTGCTCGATGCCGCCATCCAGCAGCTCGGCGGTCTCGACATCTGGGTGTCGAACGCGGGCACCTCGGACCACCCGGGCAACTTCGCCTTCAGCGAGTTCCCCGACTGGCACTGGGACGGGCAGCTCGCCCTGAACCTGCGGCCTCACTTCGTGGCGGCACGCGCCTGCAGCGAGGTGATGGCTCCGGGCTCGTCGATCATCGGCATCTCGTCGATCGCCAGCCTGCGGGCCGCGGTCAACTTCGCCGGCTACGGCGCGGCCAAGGCAGCCATGAACCACCTGGCCGTCACCATGGCCACCGAGCTCGGGCCGAAGGGCATCCGCTCGAACGTGGTGTCGCCCGGCAACGTGCCCACGGAGTCGACCCGCGTCATCGGCGGTGTGAGCGACGACATGCTGCCGGCCATCGCCCAGCGCATCCCGCTACGCCGCCTGGGCACGCCGAGCGACATCGCCGCCGCGGTCGTGTGGCTGGCGTCGCCCGCGGGTTCGTGGGTCACCGGTCAGAACATCGTGGTGTCGGGCGGTCAGTAGCGACGCTCAACCCTTGGCCGCTCGGGCCCGCATGCGGGCCTGCACCTCGGGCCGTCGCATCGGCGGCACCGTGGCCGGCGGTTGGCGCCGCGCCGGCAGGGTGGCCAGCAGCGCTGCCGTGGACACCGCCACCTCGACCACGGCGCGCTCGAAGGCCTCGGTGGCCGCGGCGGGCACCGTCGGCAACCCGCTCACCTTGCGGACGTACTGGCGCGCCGCCGCGGTGATCTCGTCGGACGTGGCCGGTGGTTCGAGCCCGCGCAGCTCGGTGATGTTGCGACACATGGGGTCGAGGATAGGCACACCGCCGCGACGGTTCAGGCCGGCCACGCCGGTGCGGGTCGGGCCCGGTGGCACCCCACGACCGGGGCGACCCCCTGCGTGTCGGTTCGATGACAGCCGGAACGGATGGGAACCGCCGTGTCGACGACCGCCGTCTGAGGGGCACCGAATCCCTGACACCGGAGGTCTCCGATGCGTCGTCGTGTCATCGTCGCCAGCCTGCTCGCCGCCGCCCTGGCCGGCTCGGGCTGCGGCTCGTCCACCAAGAGCTCCGGCAAGGCCTCGGCCGACCTGAGCGGCGGCGGCTCCACCATCCCCATCGTCGCCGGCGGGAGCGCCAGCACCGCCGCAGCATCGGCCACGACCTCGGCGGGCGGGGCGGCCACCACCGCGGCCGCCGCCGGCGCGGCCACGACGGCCGGTGGCAGCCGAGCGGCCGTTCCGAACGACCGCGCCTACCCGCCCGCCAGCGCGGCGGCCTCGGGTGGCGCCGCCCGCCCGACGATTCCGGCGATGCCGCCATACGCGCCGCCCAGCGAGCCGTACCCCATAGCCGGCCCGGCCACGCGTACGGTGGACGACAACCGCAGCACGTTCGCCCTCGACGTGGACACCGCGTCATACACGCTGACCCGCAACTACCTCGACAACGGGCTGCTGCCCGACCCGTCGGCGGTGCGCACCGAGGAGTTCGTGAACTTCTTCGTCGCCGGCTTCCCCGACGCCACCGAGCGGGGGCTCACCATCCGCGCCGACGGCAGCCGGGTGCCGTTCCTGGCCAGCAACCACCGCGTCCTGCGCGTCGGCGTGCAGGGCCAGAACGTGCCGGCCGGCGACCGCAAGCCGGCCAACCTGACCTTCGTCATCGATACGTCGGGTTCGATGGGCGAGGGCAACAAGCTCGAGCTGGTGAAGTCGGGCCTGCACCGTCTGGTGCGTTCGCTCGGCGAGCAGGACACGGTCGAGATCGTCACCTTCTCGTCGGGAGCCCGCGTGGTGCTCGAACGCACCCACGCGAGCGACAGCGGCGAGCAGCGCATCGACCGCGTCATCGACGAGCTCGTGCCCGACGCGTCCACCAACGTGCAGGCCGGCCTCGACCTCGGCTATCGGGACGCCCGCGCCGCGTTCCGGCGCGGCGCGATCAACCGGGTCGTGCTGGCCACCGACGGCATCGCCAACGTCGGCGCCACCTCGGCCGACTCGCTCCTCGCGTCGGTGGGCGAGGAGGCGGGCAAGGGCATCCAGATGGCGGCCATCGGCGTCGGCTTCGGCAACTACAACGACACCCTGCTCGAGCAACTGGCCGACAAGGGCGACGGCTTCTACGCCTATGTCGACCAGGTCGCCGAAGCCGAGCGGCTGTTCGCCGAACGCCTCACCTCGACCCTGCAGACCGTCGCGCTCGATGGCAAGGCCGAGGTGCGCTTCAACCCGTCGGTCGTGCGCTCGTACCGCCTGCTCGGCTACGACGACCGCGCCATCCCCGACGGATCGCTCCAGGACCCCACGGTGGGCGGTGGCGAGACCGGCGCCGGTCACGTGACGACGGCGTTGTACGACATCGAGCTGAACGATCCCGAGGTGCGCGGCAGCGACGTGGTGGCCACCGCCATGGTCCACTGGACCGATCCCGACATCACCACCGGGCGTGACCGCAGCCGCGACATCACCGTCGACGACGTGAGCCGATCGTTCGACGGGGCCGCCCCCCGGCTGCGGCTCGCCGTGTGGACCGCGGCGTTCGCCGAGCGCCTGCGGGGCGGCCCGTGGGCCGGCTACGTGGGTCTCGGACGGGTCCGTGACGGCGTCGACCAGGTGGCCCGCGACCTCGACGGCGACGACGACGTGGCCGAGCTCGGGCGCCTGGTTTCGACGGCCGCAGGTCTGCGAGACTGAGGGCAGCTCGTGGCTGGGCGGCGTTCGGGGGAGGGTCGCCCAGCCACTCTGCTCGGCGGTGAACGCCCGCGGCGGGCGGTTGGCTCCTACCATCAGCCCGATGCGCCTGTGGCCGAAGCACTGGCACCCCGAGACGTGGGTGTGCTCCATGAAGGGCCACGTCGCCCCGGCGGCCTCGGCCCGCGTGGTGGGGCCCGGCGACGCCGCCCTGGGCGCCATGCTGGCCGACGGTCGCCGACTGGCCCGTTGCCTGCGGTGCGACTCGTGGGTCGAGCACGCGGTGCCCGAGGGCGCCGAGGTCGAGTACGAGGTCGTGCCGCCGCTGGCCGCGCTCACGCTGCCCCGGCGGGGCAAGCCGTTGCACGAGGCGATCGTGATGCGGCTGATCGCGCTCAACAAGGGGAGCCACGCGCTGGCCTTCTCGTTGCTGGCCATCACGCTGGCGGTGCTGCAGACGAACCTCGACCGGCTGCACGGCTCCGCGCAGCGGATCCTCGACGCCATCAACGGCCCGCTGGCCGACTCGGGCCAGGGCGCCAGCCGCACCTGGTTCGGTCGCCAGCTCGCCCACGTGCTGAACCTGAAGGCGGGCACGATCAAGACGTTGCTCGTGGTGGCGGTGATCTACGCCGCGGTCGAGTGGACCGAGGCGATCGGGCTGTGGCGGGAACGCCGATGGGCCGAGTACCTCACGGTGCTGGCCACCGCCGGCTTCCTGCCGTTCGAGGTGCGCGAGCTGATGGACCGCGTCACCGTGCTGCGGCTCGGCGCGCTGGTCGTGAACCTGGCGCTGTTGAGCTGGCTCGTGTACGCCAAGCTCCTCTTCGGCGTGCACGGCGGCGTGCATGCCATGCACGACCAGATCGACTGGGTCGCGGTGCTTGCCGCGCCCACCCCGGCCGGGCGCTGGCACTCGACGCCCGGCGTGCGTCACCGCGCACCGCTACCGGCCCCGTCGCTGGACCCCATCGACGTCCCCCGGCCGTAGCGGCGGCGGCTGAGCGCTGCGCTCAGCCGCGGCCCGAGCGGCGGGGCTTGCGCCGGCCGCGACCGGCGGCCCGGTCGACCAGGATCGCCTCTTGTCCGAGCGCGTCGAGCTCGGCCGACAGGTGCTTCCACGAGACCAGGCGCTGCTCGGGCAGGCGGCCATCGGACACGGCGGCGCGCACGGCGCACCCCGGCTCGGTCTCGTGGGCGCAGTCGCGGAACTTGCACTGCTCGGACAGGGCGACCACGTCGGCGAAGGCGCGGTCGAGGCCGTGGGGCGTGTCGTCGTCGCTCGACCACAGCGACACCGCCCGCAGGCCGGGGGTGTCGATCAGGAAGCCGCCGTCGGCCAGCGGCACCAGTTCGGACGCGACCGTGGTGTGGCGGCCGCGCTGGTCGCCCTCGCGGACCTCGGCGGTGCGCTGGCGCTCGTGACCGATGAGCGCGTTCACCAGCGTCGACTTCCCGACCCCCGACGCGCCCACCACGGCGACGGTGCGGTGGCCGCTCGTGTACGTCTGCAACTCGTGCAGTCCGGCGCCGGTGTGGGAGCTGACGGCGTGCACGGGCACCCCCAGGGCGACGGCACGGACCGACTCGACGGCCGCGTCGACGTCGTCGGTCATGTCCTCCTTGGTCAGGATCACGACCGGTTCCGCACCGCTCTCGTAGACCAGCACGAGCTCGCGCTCGACCCGGCGCTGGTTGGGCGGCGAGCCCAGGGCGTGCACCAGGAAGACGGTGTCGATGTTGGCCGCCGCCACCTGGGACTGGGCCCGCGCTCCTTCGTACGATGCACGACGAACGAGGGCGCTCCAGCGGGGCAACACCTTCTCCACGTTCTCCGCGACCTCGTCCAGGATGACCCAGTCACCCACCGCGACCTGGCCGAACGTGCGGGCCCGCAGGGGAGGCCGTTCGGCTTCGGGGGCCACCAGCAGGGTGCACCAGCCCCGGTCGAGCCGCACGGCCCGGCCCAGCGGCTCGGGTCGGCCCTGGTCGTCCCACGCCTGGGCCAGGGCCCCGTGGAGCCCCAGATCGACCAGCGGTCGGGGCACCGGCGGGTGGGGCGGATCCATCGTCATCTCGCGGCCATCTTCCCGGTTTGTCCCGGCCATCGGCCAGCACTTCCGAGGATTCTGACGCCTGTCGCCTTGACAAGTGGCAGTGGGCTGACTTGCCTACCAGTTCATGCCGCGTCCCCTCGTCATCGTCGAATCGCCCGCAAAGGCGAAGACGATCTCCCGTTTCTTGGGCAAGGAGTACGACGTGCGCGCTTCCGTGGGGCACGTCGCCGACCTGCCGTCCAAGGGCCTCGCTGTCGATGTCAACAACGGGTTCAAGCCCACCTACGAGCTCACCGTCCGGGGCAGGGACGTCGTCAAAGACCTCCGGGCCGCCCTCAAGGACGCCTCCGAGCTCTACCTCGCGACCGATGAGGATCGCGAGGGCGAAGCCATCTCATGGCACCTGCTCGAGCACCTGAAGCCCAAGGTGCCGGTGAAGCGCATGGTGTTCCACGAGATCACCGCCGACGCCATCGCCCACGCCGTGGCCAACCCCCGGGGCATCGACTACGGCCTCGTCGACGCGGCCGAGACCCGCCGCATCCTCGACCGTCTGTACGGGTACGAGGTCTCGCCCGTGCTGTGGCGCAAGGTCAACCGCGGCCTGTCGGCCGGCCGGGTGCAGAGCCCGGCCGTGCGCCTGGTGGTCGAGCGCGAGCGCGAACGCATCGCCTTCGTGTCGGCCGGCTACTGGGACGTCGACGCCGCCGCCGCCACCAGCCCGGCGTTCAACGCCACGCTCGTGGCCCTGGACGGCACCCGCGTGGCCACCGGCAAGGACTTCGGCAGCGACGGCCGGCCGAAGAGCACCGTCGTGGTCGTGCCCGAGGCCCGTGCCCGCGGCCTGGTCGACGCCCTCGCCGGCAAGGACCTGACCGTGCGCTCGGTGGAAGAGAAGCCCTACCGCTCCTCGCCCAAGGCGCCGTTCATGACCTCGACCCTCCAGCAGGAGGGCGGGCGCAAGTTGCGCCAGTCGGCCGCCCAGGTGATGCGCCTGGCCCAGGGCCTGTACGAGCGCGGCTTCATCACCTACATGCGCACCGATGCCACCACGCTGTCCGACGAGGCGATGAACGCCATCCGGGCCCAGGTGCGCTCGTCCTACGGCCCGAACTTCCTGTCGCCGGCGCCGCGACAGTTCACCTCGAAGGTGAAGAACGCACAGGAGGCCCACGAGGCCATCCGCCCCACCGTGCCGATGCGCTCGCCCGACCAGGTCGCCGCCGAGCTGAACGGCCACGAGCTGGCCCTGTACCGCCTCATCTGGCAGCGCACGTTGGCCTCGCAGATGGCCGACGCCAACGGCACCACCGTGAGCGTGCGCCTCGGCGTGGCGGTGAACGAGGGTTCGGCGGCCAGGGCCACCGACTGCGAGTTCGGCGTGTCGGGCACGACGATCACCTTCGCCGGCTACCGCCAGGTGTACGTGGAGTCGACCGACGACGGCGAGGACACCGGTGAGGACGCCGAGGGCCTGCTGCCCGCGCTCACCAAGGGCCAGACCGTGCCGGTCACCGCCTACACGCCGAACGGGCATGCCACCTCGCCGCCGGCCCGCTTCACCGAAGCGAGCCTGGTGAAGAAGCTCGAGGAGCTCGGCGTGGGCCGCCCCTCCACGTGGGCGTCGATCATGCAGACGATCGTCGACCGCGGCTACGTGTGGAAGAAGGGCCAGGCCCTGGTGCCCACGTGGACGGCGTTCGCCGTGGTCACGCTGCTGGAGCGCCACTTCGACCGCCTCGTCGACTACGCCTTCACGGCCCGCGTGGAAGAAGACCTGGACGCCATCGCCCGCAACGAGCGGGGCAAGGAGCACTGGCTCACCGAGTTCTACTTCGGCATCGAGGACGACAAGCTGCCGGGGCTGAAGCAGCTCGTGGAGGAGAACCTCGACGAGATCGACGCCGCCGACATCAACACCTTCCCGCTCGGCCTCGACGCCGAGGGCATCGAGATCGTGGTGAAGCCGGGCAAGTTCGGCCCCTACGTGAAGCGGGGCGAGGACACCGCGTCGGTGCCCGACGACCTGCCACCCGACGAGCTCACCGTGGCCAGGGCCATCGAGCTGCTCGCCGCGCCCAAGGGCGACGAGCCCATCGGCTTCCACGAGGGCCTGCCCGTGTACGCCAAGGACGGTCGCTACGGGCCCTACGTGCAGTGGGGTGAGCCCGACGCGCCGCCGCCCGGCCACGCCAAGCCCAAGATGGCGTCGCTGTTCAAGACGATGACCCTCGAACACCTGTCGATGGACGACGCACTGCAGCTGCTCACCTTGCCCCGCGCCCTGGGGAACGACCCCGACGACGGCCTCGAGATCGTGGCCAACAACGGGCGGTACGGGCCCTACGTGCAGAAGGGCAAGGAGTTCCGCTCGCTCGACAACGAGGAGCGCCTCTTCTCCGTCACCTTCGACGAGGCCATCGCGCTGGTGCGGGCCCCGAAGGTGTTCCGCGGACGGGGCCGGGCCGAGCCGAAGCCGCCGCTGGCCACGTTCGGCGACGACCCCGTGTCGGGCAAGGTGGTGGTGGCCAAGGAAGGTCGCTTCGGCGTGTACGTCACCGACGGCGAGACGAACGCGTCCATCACCAAGGGCGACCGGCTCGAAGCCATGGCGCCCGAACGGGCCTACGAGCTGCTGGCCATGCGGCGCGAGAAGGTGGCCGAAGAGGGCGGCAGCCGCCCGGCCAAGCGCGGCGCCAGGAAGGCCGCCGCCCCGAAGAAGGCCGCCGCGCCCAAGGCCGCCACGGTGAAGAAGGCCGCGGTCAAGAAGGCGACGCCGGTCAAGAAGGCCGCCGCGAAGAAGTCGGGCACCAAGAAGGCGGCGGCCAAGAAGGCCTGACCACTGACCGGGACCCCGAACGGGCGATCGGCGCGCGGTCGTGCCGTGAGTACCCTGGCGGCATGACCACCGATGTCGAACGCGTGGCGAGGACCATCGATCACGCGCTGCTGCGCCCCGAGCTCACGCCCGCCGATGTCGAGGAGGGCTGCCAGCTCGCGACCAGCTTCCACTGCATCACCGTGTGCTGCCGGCCGATGGACGTGGTGCGCTGCGGTCGCGTGCTGGCCGGCACCGACACCCGCGTGATCACGGTGATCGGCTTCCCGCACGGCGCCCACGCCAGCGAGGTGAAGGTGGCCGAGGCGCTGCGGGCGCTCAGCGACGGCGCCACCGAGCTCGACATGGTGCTGCCCATCGGGCTGGTGCGCAGCGGTGACCACGCGCTGGTCGAAGCCGACATCGCAGGGGTGGTCGACATCGCCGGGTCGCTGCCGGTGAAGGTCATCCTGGAGACCGGCTACCTCACCCGTGACGAGATCGTCGCCGCCGCCAAGATCAGCGAGGCCGCCGGCGCCGCGTTCGTGAAGACGTCCACCGGTTACGGGCCGCGCAACGCCACGGTCGAAGACGTCGCGCTGCTGCGGGCCTCGGTGTCAGCCCATGTGGGCGTGAAGGCGGCCGGCGGCATCCGCAACCTTCACGACGCGCTGGCCCTGCTCGACGCGGGCGCCACGCGCCTGGGCACGTCGTCCACGTCGACCATCCTGGGCGGTGGCGAGGCCACCGGCTACTGAGTTCACCGTCCGCCCGTCGGGGGTGCGGGCGTGCGTAGCCTGACCGACCGTGCCCGCCCGCTACATCGTCTTCGAAGGGGCCGAAGCGTGCGGCAAGTCGACGCACGCCAAGCGCCTGGCCGCCGAGCTCGACGCGGTGCTGACGCGTGAGCACGGGGGCACGCCGATCGGGCTGAAGGTGCGCGAGATCGTGGCCGACCCGGCCAACACCGACCTGAGCGACAAGGCCGAGGCGTTGCTGATCGCCGCCGACCGCGCCCAGCACCTGGCCGAGGTGGTGGAGCCGGCGCTGGCCCGGGGCCAGCACGTAGTGAGCGACCGCAGCGTGTACTCGTCGCTGGCCTACCAGGGCTACGGGCGGGGGCTGCCGCTCGACATCGTGCGGTCGGTGAACGAATGGGCCATCGGAGGCCGCTGGCCCGAGCTCGTCATCCTGATGGACGTGCCCGTCGAGGTGCTCGACCAGCGCCTGCGCAAGCGCGACCTCGACCGCTTCGAACGGGCGGGGGCCGCCTTCCACGCCCGGGTGCGCACGGGCTTCCACGCCATGGCTGCCGCCGACCCTGCCCATTGGGTCGTGGTCGACGGCAACCTCGACAAGGACGTGGTGGCCGCCGCGGTCCGCGCGGCCGTGCGGGACCGCCTGGGGCTGTAGCCGGGGCGCCCGATCGGGTGTCCGTGGGTGGCGCGGACCGAACGGAATCGTTCGGTCCCACAGGCGCGTGGTGAGATGCGTCGGTGAGCGAGACGACCCTGACGACGCCGGTGCGTGTCGTCACCGGCCCGTTCCTGGCCGTGGTCGCCGCCGGCCTGTGCTTCTTCTTCGGCATGGGCGTGGTGATGCCAGTGCTGCCCCGCTTCATCGAGGGCGACCTGGGCGGCAGCAGCTTCATCGTCGGCGTGGTCGTGGGCTCGTTCGCCTTCTCGGCCGTGCTGGCCCGGCCCATGGCCGGCCGCCTCGGCAACCGCTACGGCCGCCGCAACCTGATGATCGCCGGTTCTGTGATCGCCGGGCTCTCGCTGACCCTGTACGCCGCGGCGCACAGCCCGTTCGAGCTGGCCGCGTTCCGTCTCATCACAGGTGTGGGCGACGGGCTGTTCTTCACCGGCTCGGCCACGTTGGTGGCCGACATGGCGCCGCCGAGCCGGCGCGGTCAGGCGCTGAGCTACTTCTCGATCACCGCGTACCTGGGCCAGGGCCTGGGGCCCACGCTGGGCGAGGCGGTGGCCTCGGGACCGGGCCGGCGGTGGACGTTCGTCGTGGGCGGTGCACTCGGGCTGCTGGGCGCGCTGCTGAGCGCGTGGGCGCCGAACCTGCGGCCGCCGTCGTCGGTGACCGCGGAACGCCAGCCGCTGCTCAACCGCAAGGCGCTGGGGCCGGGTGCGGTCCTTGGTCTGGGCCTCATGGGCTTCACCGTGTTCAGCGTGTACGTGCCGCTGTACGTGAAGACGCTGGGCATGAGCGGTTCGAAGTTCGTGTTCCTGGTGTACGCCTCGGTGGTGATGCTGGTGCGCCTGGTCGGTGCCCGCCTGCCCGATGCGCTGGGCGTGCAGCGCACGGGCACGTTGGCCACCGGTTCGATCGCGGTGGGCCTGGCCATCACCGCGGCGTGGCACAGCTCGCTGGGGCTGTACGTGAGCGCCATGGTGATCGGTGTGGGCATGGCGCTGCAGTACCCGGCGCTCATGGCCATGGCGGTGAACCGGGCGAGCGAGGCCGAGCGCTCCAGCGTGGTCGGCAGCTTCACCGCGTTCTTCGACCTGGCCTTCGGCCTGGGTGGCTTCGTGCTGGGCGGCGTGGTGAGCGTGGGTGGCTACCGTGCCGGGTTCGCCGCCGGCTCGGTGTGCGCGGTGCTGGCGTTGTTGTTGCTGCGCCTACGGGTGGCCCGCACCGTCACCAGTACGTAGTTACGTCGCTCAGCCGTCGACCTTGCGGGTGCTCTGGATGGCCGGCACGACCGGGTCCATCACGAAGCGCACGGCGGGCAGGGTGGCGTCGGCGCGGAACGTGAACGCGGTCATGGCCATGGTGGTCTGGATGCCGCCGTTCATGCCGAGCGCCTGCGGGTCGGGCAGGCGTAGCACGGGGCGCCCCCGGTCGGCGCCGTGGATGGCGTACTCGGGGTTCACCTGCACCACCGCGCCCTTGCCCTCGTCGCCGAGGCGGATGAGGTGCAGGTTGTCGAAGGCGAGCAGGTCGGCGCCGGCGATGGGCTCGGGGTCGGCCACCGCCACCTCCAGCACCTCGCGCCCGTCGAGGGCGGCGGTGCAGTAGACGCGGTCGTGACGGACGGCGAGGCGCACGTCGCCGGTCTGCACCGGGTAGCCCCAGCCCTCGCGCAGGGCCTCGGTGGCGGCGTCGTTGTTGCACACCGCACCCAGGCAGTAGCCGCGGGGCCGGATGCCGGCGCGCACCACGAGGCGCATCTGCACCATGGTGAAGGGGCCCACCGGGCTCTCGTTGGCCCTGACGGCGAACACGGCCACGTACGGCGGGATCGACGGGTGCAGCGACGGCGGGGTCAGCGCGAGCGACGGCTCGTGCAGGACCTCCCAGTTCACCTGGATGAACGTGGCGTCGGGCAGTTCCCACGCGCTGGTGGAGAGCGAGCGGACGTGGGGCGCGGCGGCGACGGCCGGGGCGGTGTCGAGCGTGCCGTTCAGGGGCATGTCAGTTCGCCTTCTCGAAGTGGGGCATGACTTCCTGGGCGAACAGGCGCAGGCTGGCGAGCACCTGCTCCTGCGGGATCGACTCGGCCGTGTTGACGATGAAGTTCACCACGTCGACGCCGCACGCTTCCCACTTCTTCAGCTCGCGCGTGATCTGCTCGGGGTTGCCGATGGCGATGCCCTCGGGCGGCTGGCCCGCCTCGCCGGGCGACTGGGCCTGGCGGCGGGTGTTGGCCAGCAGGCCGGGCGACGGGTAACCCTTGGTGGGGAAGGCCTCCTTGGCCATGTCGAGCTGCCCGGCCAGGTACTGGAACGTGCCGATCATCTTGCCGCCGGTGGCGATGCCGGTGGCCGAGTCGTCGTGGCAGAACAGGAAGTTGGCCGCGGCGAGCTTGTCGTTCACGAACGCGCCGGCGGGCGTGCAGTTGTCGATGCGGCGTCGGTACTCCTGCACGCGGGCCTCCTGCTCCTTGAACGACGTGAAGTTCACGCCCAGGGCGCCCATGCCGCGGTCGGCGGCGTCCATCTCGGTGCCCGGCGTGGACACGGCGACCCACATGGGCGGGTGCGGGTCCTGGTAGGGCTTGGGCAGCACGGCGCGGGTGGGCATGGAGAAGAACTCGCCCTCGTAGCCGAAGCGCTCCTGCGTCCACATCTTCGGGATGGCGTGCACGAACTCGTCCCACGACTTCTTCGTGGTGTCGGGGTTGGCGCGAAAGCCGCCCAGCTCGGTCCACGTGGCCGACCGCCCGGTGCCGAAGTCGAGCCGGCCGCCCGAGAGGATGTCGAGCACGGCGGCCCGCTCGGCGATGCGGATCGGGTGGTTGAACTCGGGCACGCACACGACGATGCCGTGGCCCACGCGTATGCGCTCGGTCTGCATGGCGCACGCGGTGAGGAACAACTCGGGCGCCGAGCAGTGCGAGTACTCCTCCAGGAAGTGGTGCTCCACCGCCCACACGTGGTCGAACCCGAGCTTGTCGGCCAGGCGCACCTGCTCGAGCGCGTTCATGTACACCAGCCGCTCGTTGTCACGCGTGTACGGGCGTGGCACCGAGAGCTCGTAGAAGATGCCGAAGCGCATCGTGGTCCTCCCCAATGGCCAGGGCCCCGATCCCCGACCGACCGGGCGAGCGTACCCGGCCCGGCGGTGAGGGCCCCAGACGACAACAGCGTCCCGTTCGCCGGGCGCGATGCGCGGCCCGCCTGCCAGACTGCACCCATGGCGGCGACCGAAGTGTGGAGCGATGTGATCGGCCAACCCGGCGCGGTGGCCCTGCTGACCGCGGCCGCCCGTCAGCCCGTGCACGCCTACCTGCTGGTGGGCCCGCCCGGTTGCGGCAAGCGCCGGGCGGCCCGCAGCTTCGCGGCGTCCCTGCTGTGCCCGGCCGGCGGCGACGGCACGTGTCGCGACTGCCGCCTGGCCCTGGCCGGCCAGCATCCCGACGTGCGCGAGATCGAACGCGTCGGCCCGGCCATCTCCACCGACCAGGCCGACGAGATCGTGCGCCTGTCGTCGCTGGCGCCCATGGAGGGCAGGCGCAAGGTGCTCATACTGGACGAGTTCCACCTGCTGCGGGCCGAGGGCGCGGCGAAGCTGCTGAAGACGATCGAGGAGCCGCCGGCGTCGACCATCTTCTGCATCCTGGCCGACGACGTGCCGCCCGAGCTGGTGACCATCGCGTCGCGCTGCATGCGGGTGGAGCTGCGCCGCTTGAACGACGAGGTGGTCCGCGAGGCGCTGGTGGCCGACGGTGTACCGCTCGAGGCGGCGGCGCTGGCCGCCCATGCCGCCGGTGGTGACCTCGACCGCGCCCGTCTGCTGGCCACCGACCCCGCGCTGGCCGCTCGCCGACACGCGTTCGCCGGCATGCCCGGCCGGCTCGATGGCACCGGCGCCGCCGTGGCCGCCGCGGTCGACGAGGTGCTCGGCCTCATCGACGGCGCCGCCGCCCCGCTGCAGCAGCGCCACGGGCGGGAGATCGCCGAGCTGGACGAGCGCGTCGCCCAGTCGGGCGAGCGCGGTGCGGGCCGCAAGACCATGGAGGAGCGGCACAAGCGCGAGCTGCGCCGCCACCGCACCGACGAGCTGCGCGCCGGCCTGGGGGCGTTGGCCGCCGCCTACCGCGACGAGCTCGTGCGGGGCTCGAACCGCCCGGCCGAGGTCGTGCACGCCGTCACCGCCATCCACGAGGCGCTCGAGGCGCTCGACCGCAACCCCAACGAGGCGCTGCTGCTGCAGGCGCTGTTCCTGCGGCTGCCCGCCGCTCTGGTGAGCGTGCGATGAGCGACGTCCCCAAGCTCGTGGCGCTCGACGTGGACGGCACCCTGCTCGACCCCGGGTATCGGTTGGCGCCGCGCACGCGCGATGCGGTGCTGGCGGCGCGCCACGCCGGCGTGGTGGTCGCCATCGCCACCGGCCGCCCGTACAGCGCGCTGAACGGGCTCACCGAGCTGGCCGACTGGGCCGTGGTCAGCAACGGTTCGCAGGCGGTGCACGTGGCCACCGGCGACATGCCGTACCAGATCCTGTTCGAGCGGCCCTCGGCCGAGGTGTTCGTGCATCACGCCCGAGCGCGGGTCCCCGGTGTCCGGTTCTCGTTCATCACCGACTCGGACATGGGCTGGGAAGAGGGCTTCGACGCGTTCGCACCGAACGACGCGCTGCCCGGCGGCCAGGTGGACGACGTGCTGGTCGAGGTCGAGGGCACCATGGTGCAACAGCTCGCCGCCTACCACCCCACGATCGGCCCGACCGAGCTGGAGGCGCTGCTGCAGGGCATCGCCGACGCCGACCACCTGCGAGCTGCGTACCTGGGCTTCCCCGCCGTCGAGATCGCGCCGCCGTCGGTCGACAAGGCCGTGGCCCTGGCCTGGCTCACCGGCCACCTGGGCATGGTGCAGGGCGACGTCTGGGCCTTCGGCGACGGCATCAACGACCTGGCGATGCTGTCGTGGGCCGGTCAGGGCATCGCCATGGGCCAGGCCAGCGACCACGTGAAGGCCGTGGCCGATCGGGTCACGGCCAGCAACGTCGATCATGGTGTGGCCGTCGCGCTCGAACAAGCCGTCGCGATCCTGGAAGGACGACGCTGATGCCCAAGCTGACCGAGGACGAGGTGTTCGCCTTCCTGGACGAGCGCGAGCACCTCGTCCGCATCGGCACCGTCGATGCCGACGGCATGCCACGCGTGGTGCCGCTGTGGTTCATCCGCCAGGGCGACGATCTGTGCTTCACACCGCGCACGCCGGCGCTGGTGCACGTGAACCTGGCGCGCGATCCGCGCGTGGCGCTCAGCATCGACGAGGACGCGCTGCCCTATCGCAAGGTCACGGTGCAGGGCCACGCCCGCCTGCGGCACGGCCCCGGCGAGGACGACGTGTGGCGCGACCTGTACCGGGCCATCGCCCAGCGCTACATCACCGTGGAAGCGGCCGAGGGCTACGTGCAGGGCACCATCGACCAGCCGCGCGCGCTGTACGCCGTGTCGATGCGCGATGCCGCAACGAAGCTGAGCACGTGGCGCATGCCGGTGGAGGGCGAAGACGGCACCGGCATCTGGGCCCGCCGCTACTACGGCGACGGCACGATCATGGCCCGCCTGGCGGACGGCGGAGGCGAGTGAGCGCAGGCACGTACCGGGTGGGCTTCGTCTGCCTGGGGAACATCTGCCGGTCGCCCATGGCCGAGGTGGCGGTGCGGGACCTGTTGGCCGAGGCCGGCCTGGCCGAGCGCGTCACCGCGTTCAGCCGCGGCACCGGCGACTACCACGAGGGTGACGACGCCCACGCCCGCACCGTCGAGGTGCTGCGAGCGCGTGGCCACCGGCCCCGGCACGTGGCCCACCAGATCAAGCCGGGCGAGCTCGGCACCACGAACCTGGTGCTGGCTCTCGACCGGGCCAACGAGCGCGACCTGCGCCGCCTGGCCGGCACCGACGAGGAGCGCGCCCGCATCCGCCTGTTCCGGTCGTTCGACCCGGCGGTGGGGCGCGACCACGAGATCCCCGACCCGTACGGCCAGCCGTTGGACGCCTTCGAGGCGGTGTACGACCAGTGCCTGGCCGCGGGACGGGGCCTGGTGGCATGGCTGGAGGCCGAGGGCCTGCCGGCCTGGGAAGCGGCCGGGCGACCGGCGTAGGGCGCTACAGGCCTCGCAGGCGGTCGAGCTGGCGGCGGTCTCGCTTGGTGGGGCGGCCGGTGCCGCGGCCGCGCTCCCAGATGGGGGCGTCGGGGTCCTCGGGCGGGGGCGGTGGGGTGTGGTCCACCAGGCAGGTGGCGGCGACGGGGGCGCCGACCCGGTTGTCGATGATGCGCACGACCTCGAGCTCGCGCTGGATGCCGTGGACGCGGGCGCTCACCCGGTCGCCCGCCCGCACGGTGGCCGCCGGCTTGGCCGGGCGGCCGTTGATGGTCACGTGGCCGGCGGCACAGGCCTTGGTGGCCTCGGAACGGGTCTTGAACTGGCGGACGGCCCACAGCCACCGGTCGATGCGGGTCTCGGTCAGGTCGGGCGGCACCACGCCCTCCATCGTCGCGCCGCCCGGGCCCCAATAGGCTGGGAGTTGTCGGGAGAAGGCCGCTAGGCTCTCCCGCCGCCGCCCAGATAGCTCAGTCGGTAGAGCAACGCACTCGTAATGCGTAGGTCGAGGGTTCGACTCCCTCTCTGGGCTCTGGTGTCTTGCCTGGTCAGGCTAGGTTTCCGCCATGGGTGTCTCAGAGGCGAAGATGGCCGATCCCGCGTCCATCCCGCGAGAGGCCACGAATCGCTCGCCGGTGGACCACGGACAACCTCGTCACACCCTCCCGGTACCGTCCCGTCCGGGCGCACCGGTGCGCCGCCAGCGAGGTGCCCCGTGCTCGGAGTGAGTGTTCATGTGACCCGACTCGACGAGGTGCTCGCAAGCGGCGTTGTGGGTGCCTTGGTAGGTGCCGGGATGGCTGGCCTTGCCGCACTCTTGGTGGGTTGGCGCCAGCGAGGATCCGACCGGGCGGTGCATGCCGCAATCGCGTGTGGTCAGCTTGCGGCGGCGGTGCTCGCCCTCCATCTCACGACAGCGACCTTCCGAGCGGTCTATCCGCGGAAGTCACCTCGATTCCGCTGGCAGTCGCCGAGTACGTCCAGGGCTTGGTCGTTCGCGGACGAGATGAGTCGGTCACTAGAACGCGCCGCGTCGGCGTACATGGAGTTGACGATCTTCGCGGACACACAGGAAATGGTTGACCTTGGACTCGCAGCGATGGCGGTCGCCGAGGAGCTCGGAGCGCTCGCGAACGAGGATCGAGTAGCACCAGAGCGCTGGAACGCGCTGACCGATCGTATGGCCGTCGTGATCGACGGCCTCAAGAAGGAAGGTCGTGCGGCGCTTCCCCGAGGCGTGATGTGGAAGAGGCGCCAGAAGCTTCGGCTCGTGCCGGGTTCATGAAGTGCGCCCCCAGCTTGTCCGCGGCGGCCCTGTCACCCGCGCCGGTCGCCTGCGCGTACAGGCCCAGGGTCAGTCGCGGATCGGAGTGCCCAAGCCGCTCCTGCGCGGTCTTCATGTCAACACCTGACGCCACCATCGCCGTGGCCGCAGCCCGCCGTAGGTCGTGGAAGCCGACTCCGGCCAGACCCGCCCGTGCGCACGCCGGCCTCCACACGCGGGCCATCCAGTTCGAGTACCGGAGCGGGCTTCCGTCCGAAGCGCTGAACACGTACGCGCCGACGTCTGCGCCGGTGAGCCTGTTCAGGTGCAGATGCTCGGCAAGCATCGATGTGAGTGCGCTCGGCATCGTGAACGTCCGACGCGACGCGCCGGACTTCGGCGCCTCGGTGACGACCAGGCCGCGGACCTCGTGGAGCGACTCGGCGACTGTCACCGTGCCCCGTAGAAGGTCTAGGCGCCCGACCTTGAGCGCGGCGACCTCGGACCAGCGAAGCCCGAGCACGGCGCCGACGTAGACGAGTGCGGCCCACTCGCTGCCGACCTCGAGGGCGATGCCGGCTACCTCGTCGGGTCCGAGCACCATGTGGTCGGCCTTCTCGATGCTCGGCAACTTCACGCCACGGCATGGGCTGCGGCCGAGTAGGTCAGCGTTGACGGCGGCGGTGAGGATGGCGCGCAACGTCGCGTAGTGCCGGCGCACCGTTGAGGGCGCCAGCCCGGCTTGCACCCAGCCCTTCACGATGGCCTGTACGTCGGTCGGTTTGATGGTGCCGATTGGTCGCGGGCCGAGCCGGGGGGAGAGGTGGTTGCGGATGGTCTGCTCGTCGCGCCAGCGCGTCTTGGCCCGCTTGGTGGCATCGATCTCGAGCCACTCGGCTGCCCAGGCGTCGAAGGTGATGACGCCGCCACGGGGGTCGACCCACGTGCCGCGGGCGAGGTCGGTCCGTTGACTCCGCTCGAACTGCTCGGCGTCCTTCTTCAGGCGGAACGTCTTGGACCGCTCCCGACCATCAGGCGCGCGGTACCGGACCTCGTAGCGGAGCTCGCCGGACTTGGTCTTGCGCTTGTCGATCACGGTCGTAGCGGCGTTCCGTGTGTGGTGGGGCGGCGATGACGCTGCGACGCCGGTAGGAGCTCCATCGCTCGGCACTGGCTTATCCACCCGTACGCCGTGTCCTCCCTGACGTGTCGCTCATGCGCGATGACTCTGGCCGGCCGGGTCTCCCGGCCCTGCACGAGTTCCGTCACTCGCCTCGCGATCTCCTCGTAGAAGCTCCGAGGGTGACCACGTCGGCCCGGCCGCACAGCCGGACGGGCGCCGTCTCGTTGCATCCGGGAGGACGTCGCCCCACGTGCCAACTTTGGCACTGCTGGGTCGTCGGACCCGACGTCGGCTACCAAGAGCCAGCCGTCGTCTTGGTCGGTGTTCAACGACGTGCCTGCTCGCGCATGGTGTTCGGCCACCTTTAGCCATGTGGACCACGGAAACCGTCCAAGCGTCGCGGCTGGCACGTTGTCCCGATCGAGCACATCGAGTCTGATCGAGCGCACGCCGTTGATCCGATCTCCGTCCCGCTGAAACTCGACCTCGAGGCTCCGGACGTCCGACCACTCGCCGAGCTCATGGTTTGCTTCGACGAATCGGAGGGTCACCGTCCTCCTATGGCGACGCGGGTTGTCGACCGTGTGTACTCGGACGTCTTCGTAGCCATGGAGGCCCATGTGCGTGATGGAAGCAGAAATACACGAGAAGTGCAAGAGTTGGGCTATTCGGATCGCGTCGGATTTCGCCCACCAGATGCTGGTGGGATTGCAGCGGCTCTGCGAGTCGGAGGTGGTTTGATCGACACATGGCAGAGAACACCGACGTCACGAGACTGAGTCGAGCCCGCCAGCTGACGCGGGGGGAAGGCCGCCGAATGCGTGAGGACGCGCTGGTGACCCAGCGCGAGCTTGCCTCCGCGATCGACGTCGACGCGGCGACCTTGCAGCGATGGGAGGCTGGCGCGACCAGGCCAAGGTCGGGGGCAGCCCTTCGATGGTTGGACACCCTTGAGAGGCTCACTGTGCGCGATCGGTCGTCGGCCGTTCGGCAGGAGAACACCGGTGCCTAGGGTCGCCGCCGCTGTCGGTCGGTCGACTGCCGAGCGCCATGACACCATCGTTGGATCAGCTGCGCCTGTAGGTACGGCACCGTGTCGTGAGCCTTGCCGCGTCGCGCCGACGACCCAGCTGATGTCAGTCACAGAAGCGAGCCAGTGGTTGGGGATCTCACGAGCGTCCCTCTACCGGCTTGTCCGGTCTGGCGCGGTCCCGTCGGTCCGCATCGGTAGCCGTCGCCTCTTCCGGCCCGACGACCTGGCCGCATTCGTTGCCACAATCGTCAGCTCCACGATCCTCTGACGCTGTGCCACTTCAGACTCTCTGGACCTCGCTGTGCGGAACCTTGCCCCTAGTCCATGTGATGTTGCGCACCCGACCGGACGGCCACGAGAAGCACCTCGCAGCGTCAAGGTCCTGCTGCCAACGGTTCATCGCCGTGGAGTCCGCCGATGAGCCCCGGCCCGCCCATCCGGGACGTCTCCGACGTGCCAGAGAGAATCCGCACGATGCCGACGCCCGACCCATGGGCGCTTGGCGCCGGGGTAATCGATCGGTGCGGTACGACCGTTCTGTTCATGCTGGGATCAGAGGGCGCCCCTCTGATCGTGCCAAGGATGTGCAATCACCTCGAGTGCGACAGGTGCGGACCCACCCGAGTGCAGCTCATGCTGGACGCCGCCGGCGCCTACTTCGCTAGAGCTGGGGTGATCTATGTCGACCGCCTTCAGCAGGAGGAGCTGGCGACGGCTACCCGAGGGATCAACCGCCGTGGCGGCGACTACCTGTGGGTCCTGGTCGGAGGACTCGAGGGGCGATGGCTCGTCATCTTCAGCTCGGTGCCCCTGGCCAGGAGGAGAGGAATTGAGGTCGAGGCGGCGTGCGGCGTTGCACTGCTCGCGCAGCTCCTCGAGTTCGGAATCGAGACCCGGCGCTCGTCCCAGGGCTGGCCTCTGCCCGACGGCGAGCGAGCCCGTAGAACGGGACGGTATGCGTTCCTCGGGCTGATGTCGCGTCCGGCGGCGTTGCTCCTACAGCGGGTCGCACGCGGTCTACACGCGGAGCGCAGCAGCGCGACCTGGCCGGTGAGCCGGGCGACCCCGCCTGGTGTCAGCCCTGCGGACGTGCACGACCTTTACTTCGAGGCGCAGCAACTGGTCGCAACCGATCATGAGCGGGCACGTCGGCTGGCGCGCGATGTCTGATCTTGCCGAGGAGAGCCAATGACAAGTCGGCAAAGTCGGACATCAAGGCGAGTTCACGCTCTATCGGCAAAGTCAGACATCGCTTTCGGCAAAGTCAGACACTCGCCCGGCGCACGTGCGCACGTACGCATCCGAGTTTGACCAACCGGACCGCGCCCCAGACCGTGAGGCCAGTCCGTGAAGCGACGACGGGGTGCACGACCCCCCGGACATCCCATCAACCACCCAGTCGGCTACGGAGGCGGACCATGACACGAAGCAGGAAGACCAGCGAGGAGAGCACCAAGCACGGCACACGCACGGCTGCAGGCCAGCAACGAACCCGTGCTCGGCGTGCGGAGAGAGCTGTGGCCGGGGGTCTCGTCGATCACGACGCCTCCCGTCGTCAGGTTGACGCCGCGATCAAGGCTGCGCGGATCGAGTTCATGCGCTCCGATCGCAAGTCGTGGGACGAGATCGGCGATGAGTTCGTGCACATTGCCGACGCCCTTGGCACCATCACGCAGGGCTCGGTCATGCCATCGCCGACCATGACGTTGCAGCTGCCCATGGCCTACGCCGGCATCTTGGCCGAACTCGCAGAGTACGGTGGTGGGCCGGTCTACGTCCGGTTCTACAAGCAGCGGCCGATCCCTGCCAGCCCAGCTGTTGCCAGGGCGCTCGACGAGCTCGACCGCCTGGCGGGTGCGTACTTGGAGGAATGAGCGGGTGACGGCATAGGCCGCAGGGCCATAGCGCTGGGCACCGCCAGGGCTTGGACCTCCCGCATACGGTCCCCGTGTGCTGCCGCCGCCGATCCCGCCCCCGCCGACAGGGCACGGTGGGAGCGGGTCCTCTGCGGGCCACCGACGCCGCTGGATCGTCGGCGTCGCCGTCCTCGTCCTCTTCTGCACCGCGGTAGCCGTTGGTGCCTGGTCGCTTGGCCGGCAGAGCGCAACGCAGCCGGGGAACAACACGGCGTCGCCGGTAGCGAGTGTCGAGGACAGTGCCGACTCGAGTTCGGTGGCCATTGTGGTCGGCCCGCCAATTCAGCTCAGCACGACGGAGCCTGCCACCCCTGCGCCGCCGGCGACTGAACCGTCGACCGAGCCGCCTACGTGCGAGGCCGAGTTGACGGCGGCCTACGAACAGCAGGCGGCAACCACGGTGGAAGCAGCACGCCAGCTAGCGCTGCAATACGTGAATCTGGCGCTGGCCCACTTGCCGCCGGACTCCACCGATCCGAGGGTCAAGCTGACCATCAACCGACACCACGACACGCTCGAGCAGATCGGGCAGCCGTTCGTGCCGCCGTGGTCATTGGCGTGCCAGAGTCGTCGCGGCCGCAACGGGGCACTCGCATGCTGGAACGTTCTGACCAACTTCACCCTGCCGATGGTGGTGAAGGACCTACGCGACGTGCCTCTTCAGATCGAGTCGAATCCGACCGCCTTCACGATCGGCGATCCGAAGCTGGATCAGAGCGCCGTGATCAGCCACGACGATCTGGCGGCCAATGAGGCGATCGCGCCATTCAATCTGATCGGCACGACATATGCGGCGTGTCTGATCGAGGCGAACAAGCCATAGCGGTACCGCCTCGGACACGCGATCGATGGCGGCGCCCTCCAGCGCGCGTCGTTCGCTGCAGCGTGACGCAGTCGTCACGGATTGTGCAGGGATGGTGCGTCGTGATCCGCGGCTAGGGCGGTCAAGGCTGCGCGAAGCGCACCACGTGTGGCTTGGCCTTGACGGCCCGGGCACGGCCGCCGCGACATCATCGACATGGCCTGCACCTCAAGAGGTGGAGGCTTGCGAGCCCGCCTACCTTCCATTTTCGCCCCTCTGTCTCGCACGACTGGCGGTTGACTCCTACGACGGCGGACGGTTGATCCAATGCGCGACGCCGCCGTGATGGGAACAGGTCCCCGACCGGTGCGCTGAGTACGAGATCGTCCCGTCTGTGCACTCAGCAGTCGCGTTGGCCGGGTAGCCGGGGGATAGCGCGGTCGTCGGGATCGAGAACCGCGACGTCGGAGTCGCCGGTGGGCGAGTGATCGGTGGGCTCGTCGCGGGTGGTCGCGTGGCCGGCGTTGTGCGGGCTTGGGTGGTCGCCGTGGTGGTAGCTGCCGGGCGGGTGCCAGGCGTCGGGGGGAACGGCGCCCGAGTCGAGGTGACCGCGGCTGGCGCGGTAGTCAGTGTTGGCACCGTTTGCGGGCCGTTGACTGCGCTGGCGACGGCACCGAGCCCGACGAGCGAGACGGTACCGGCGAGGGCCCAGCCGGCGAAGGTGTGCGGCAAGTGATGGAACCGTCGCCCCACGCCGTCGGCGTGGTGGCGTTGGTGCTGTCGTCCCTCGCGTCGGGAGCGTCTACGCCCGCGGCCTCGTGCCATGAGTGAACGGTATGAGCACGTACCGTGCGCAGGGCGTGTGGTGCGCATCCGACGCATGGGTCAGGTGCTGGGCACCCAGCGAAGAACGGAAGGGGGACCGCGCGCGACTAACTGGCTGGACCTGCGCTCGAGCCGTTGTGGATTTGCGGGCCCCACTGGGTGCCATCCCACCATCGCAATGCGGCGTGACCCCACGGGTCCGAGTACCAGCCGGCGGGCGCGGTCGGGGCCGCGATGGCGGTTGCTGAACTCACGCTCGGCGCCGCAGCTGGGACGGCAATCACCAAAGGTGTGCCTCCGCCAGCGAGAGCGAAGACGATCCCGGAGAGTCCGAGGATGCCCCCAAGAACGACGCCAAGAGTGAGGCGGGTAACGGATCGGTCGTGGCACGTCTGACGGAGATTGAACGCGTCTTCCTCCGGAACGCCGTTCTGGTTGTCGTCGACTACCCGCAGGATCGGGGCGCCGCACGAACCGGTCGTACCAAGCACGGATACCTCGGTTGGTACGAGCCAGAGACCGGCGCCGACCACCAAGCCCAGCACAATGAGGAACCACCCCAGTGGTCGCATCGGGTCTCCCGTCTCGCCCTGGACGGGCTTGAGCATGGCCGGTCGGCCCCGTGGGGTCAACGGGTGAGTCGAGCGGCGGCAGTTCGCAGCGCGAGGTGGGGGTGACGTGCTCGATTCAGCTGTCGTCGGACTTGGGCGGATACCGCCGAGTCGCCCGAGCCCAGCGCTCGACGTCAGGCCACGCCCAGACGAGGAAGCCGGCCCGGCCGCCAGCGCCCCCGAGCGCAGCGACCGGTTGCGGAAAGTCGGCGTGTCGCTCGCGCCACTTGTGGACCTGGGGGCGGCCGACATCGAGGCGATCGGCGATCTCCTGGGCTCCGACTAGCTCGCTCACGTCGATTCTCCGACCCATCTGCCAGCGAATGTAGGCGGGAGGGGTTGCCATCAATTGTAGTCACAGGTATCGTCGGTTCGCCGAGTGCCATCAATTGATGGCAGAGAAGGAGAGCTGATCATGAAGTTCGTGCCCGTCGATACCACCCGTGTCGAGACCGTGTACATCGAGACCGTCGGCAAGATGCAGGACGGCGCCCAGAAGGTGACCCGCGATGACGGGCGCCCGATCTGGGCCGTGCGTGTCCTGCTCCGCGAGATCGGCGGTGGCATCGAAGGCGCCAAGCCGGAGCTCGTTGAGGTCGCCGTGCCGAACCCGCGCGACCTCGGCGAAGTGCTCGACGCCTTCCAGCCGATCCAGTTCGACAACCTCCGGTGCTTCCCGTGGGTCATGGAAGGCCGCAACGGTCTCGCATTCTCCGCTGACGGGTGCAAGACCGGTCGGCCGAGCACGAACGGCACCAAGCCGAAGGCCGAGCCCGCACCGGCCGGCACGGCTGCCTGAGGTCGCCGTGAGGGCATGCAAGGCGCCGGCCCCGCTCGTGGTGATCTGCACCGCGGCCGTGGCCGGCGCCGTCGCCGGGCTCGCGGCCATGGCCAACCCGTGGGCCGGCGGGGTCGTGCTGCTGACTGCGCTCACCGCCGCTCTCGTGGTCGGCCTGGCGATGGCCGAACGTTCCCAAGCCCGCTACCGCCAGCGGCTCGAAGCGAAGTGCGCGACGCGCCCGTGGTCCGAAGCTGACGTACGAGCGGACGAAGACCGGCTCGTCGAGGCCCGCCGCGCCCGGCTCGCTGACTCGCTGGCCCGACCCGCGCACGGCGCCTACAGCGACCGGCTCGGCTCCGCCTGGCCCGCGCCCCGCCCGACCCGCGTCGTCATCCACCACCACGAACCGATCCGCGAGTCCTCATGAGCGCCGACGGTCCGCAGACGCGCCAGACGCTGGCCGGCCCGCGGCACCTGCTGGGCGGGAAGTGGCGTCGTCGTCGGGAGCTGCTCGAGGTGCTGGCCGCTTGGACGCCGACTCTGGCGGTTGTCGGCTCGACCGTCTTCGTCGCCACGTTCGTCGCGCTACCGGTCGGCCTGCTTATGGCCGGCGTCGCCGTCGCCCTGGTGGTGCTCGTCGTCCCTGTGCGTGTGTTCGTCGCCTGGTCGTGGTGGCGGGCCCGGTGGTATCTGGACGCCCGTGCCGCCGGCTTGGCGGTGGAGGCTGAGCCGAACGTGCTGGCCGGCACCGACACCCCGCTCGATCGCGTGATCATGGTCGTCCCGCGGGTGCGGATCAACGTCGACCCGTACGGCACCCGCACCTACCGGTGCCGCCCGCTGGCTGGGCAGAGCGTGGGTGACTACGAGCAGGCCGTCGGCCGGTTGTCGCTGCGCTGGGGTGTCGAGCACGTCACGCTCGACGCCGAGCTCGGGTCCAAGTTCGTGATGATCACCGTTCACCGCGACGCGCCCCCGGTGAGTACCTACCAGCGCACCGCATGAGCGAGCTGGACGACCTGCGGGCACGGCACGCGGCTACCGAGGCTGCGCGTCGGGCCCGCCGTGTCGCGCACCGCCTGAGCCTGGCTGAGGTCGCCTACGTGCCGCCCTCGCCGGCCGAGATGGACGCGGCGCACCGGCAGATCCATGGCCACCCTCGGGGCCTGTGCCCGCGGTGGGGCGACTTCGAGCAACTCACCCTCATCTAGGAGCCTTTCGTGAAGCACGCCAACGTCGGCCGGGACATCTACGGCCGGCCGGTCCGTCTGCCCATCTCCACCCTGTCGACGATCGCCGCCGGTCTCCCCGGCTCGGGTAAGTCGTCGTTGCTGCGTGTCATCGCCGCCGAGGCCAGCTTCGAGGCCGACGTGGCGCTCGTGACGATCGACCCCAAGCGCACCGAGCTCGGCCTGTGGAAGCCCCGCGCTTCGGTCCACGCAACCGACGCCGGCGACGTGCTCGACGTGCTCGGCCGCCTGGTCGCTCTCATCGAGCACCGCACCCGATGGATGGAAGCCAACGAGGTCGAAGCCTGGCCCGTTTCCCCCCAAGCATCCCTCGGTGCTCGTGATCGTCGACGAGCTCGCCGAACTGACCCACGCCGGCGACAAGGCCGACGAACAGAGGTCGATCCGTCTCCGCCGAGTGCTGTCCCTCGGCCGCGCGTGCGAGGTCGCCGTGATTGCCGCCACCCAACGCCCCAGCGCCGACGTCGTGCCCACTTACCTACGGAGCCTGTTCGCCACCGGTGTCGGCTTCCGCCTGCGATCGGTCGAGGACGCCAAGATGGCCCTACCAGGGATCACGGCCGACGACCCGGGCCCGCACCGTCTCCCCGCCGGCGATGCCCACCGCGGGCGATGCTTCCTACAGGTCGAGGACGAGCTCGAGCCGCGCGAGGCTCGCATCTCGTGGTGCGAACCGAGCTACGCCCGCGGGCTCGCCAAGGCCAACGCCCACCTGCGCCCCGCCCTGGACCTCGAAGCGTTCGCCCCACCCGCCGACGGTGCGACGGCGACCAGCTACACCCGCGCCGCATCCGACGACGACGCCGTGCTGCTCGGGCTGCTCGAAGCGGGCGAGCAGACCCACCAGGCTCTCGCCGATGCCGCGGGTGTAAGCGTGGACGCCTGCCGGAAGCGGTTGGAGCGCCTCGCCGAACGCGGCCTGGTGACCCACGCCAAGGGGTCGAACGTGTGGGCGTTGGCGTCGTGAGCGGACGGCTGATGCTCCCCGGCGCCTTCGTGTGGGACGTGGCCGCCATGGCCGGCTGCTCGCTCGACGCCCTGGCCGAGCGCGTCATGCTCGGCCACCCGTTCGCGATCGACGTGGATGCCGAACGCTGCCACGTGATGTGGGGCCTTCGAGCGGTCCGTCTGTGGTGCCAGCCTCACCCGACCCCGTTCGGCCCCGGTTGGATCGCTGCGCCTTGCCTCGCCACCCGCCCTCTTCCCCTTGGGGGGACGGCGGCGGCCGGGCCCGAAGGGCCCGAACCAGCCGACGACGGCCCCGCCCGTGACCCCGCATCTCTACTTCCTTCTTCCTCCTCTTTCTCCTTCCATGCTCCCCCGTCCTCCGCCGTTCCCCTTCCCGGGTTGGGCGCGGTCGCTCTTGGTATAGGTGTAGACGATTGCTTCGCTGAGGGCCCGACGTGTCGCTGATCGAGGCATGGTCACCCACCGACGCGACCGACCGACGGCTCTCACGATCACGCCTGGCTGCGTTCGTTCGTCGCACCTCATCCCGCGCCGGTGCGGCTGAGTGCATGATCGCCCCAACCCAGGGCGTCGTCCGCGTCAACGTGTCCGGCACGACCGGCCGCGCTCACGTGCAGGGGGTGAAGCGGTGTGCCAGTCCGTGGGCGTGCCCGCGGTGTGCCCCGACGATCCGCCAACGCCGCGCCCACGAGCTGACTGCCCTCGTCGAGCGCGCCCAAGCTGAAGGGCATACGTGTTTGCTGGTGACGTTCACGCTGCCCCACCGCGCCGACGAGGCCCTGACGACGGTCCTCGGTGACCTGGCGGCTACGTGGCGGCGCATGTGGTCCGGTGCGTGGTCCCAAGGCTTTCGGGAAGCGTGGTCGCTGCTCGGTCAGGTCCGATCGGTGGAGGTCACCTACGGGGACAACGGTTGGCACCCCCACGTGCACACGGTGTTCTTCCTGGACACCCCGAAGGCTGAGGTCGACGCCGAGCTCGTCGACCTGTGGCTGGCCCTGTTCCAACGCTGGGCCGACTCAGCCGAGAAGGTGTGCGGGCGCCGGCCCTCCGCCCGCAACGGCATCGATGTGGAGCTGGTGCACGACGCCCAGGCCGTGGGCGAGTACGTGTCCGACTCGGGCGGCTGGTCCATCGGCGCTGAGGTCGCCTGCCAGCCCGCCAAGATCGGCAAGAGCGGCACCGCGGTGACTCCGTTCGGTCTGCTCGGTGCTGCCGCCATGTGGGGCGATGCCGAGGCCCGGGACCGCTGGTTGGAGTACGAGGACGCTACCAAGGGCCGACACGCCATCCAAGCCTCACGCGGGCTGTACGAGCGGTACGAGGTCACCAGGACCGACGACGAGGACGCCGCCGCGCCCGAGGCCGTCGAGGTCGTCGCAACCATCGAGGTCGACGTGGTCGAGTGGGTCGCCCTGGTGGAGCTCCACGCCGACGACCGCTACCTACTCGCCGTCGAGGAATGGGCCGCGCTCGGACAGGGCGGTGACCCACCATCGGCGCGGGACGTGGTGCTCGAGGTGCTGGCCGAGCGCCGGGCGATGACCGGTCGGGCACGCTGTACTCTCGTCGCTCTGTGAAGCTGAGGCGACCAAGTCAGCCTGAATTGGTTGTCCTCGCATTGGTGTTCGGCCTTGTGCTCGTGACCCACCCCCTGTGGCCGTGGTTACAGGCCCTCTTGGTCGGGGTGGCCGTCACCTTCTGGCTGATGCGCGATGACGATGACGACTAAGTCGAAGTGCAGCGGGTGGCTGTATTGACGTCCCGACCGGGCTGGTCGACGACTCCGACCCGTCCCCTACTTCGACTCCCACGCCGCCCGATGGTTCGCTCTGCGCCGGCTGTTCGTCGCCCGTGCACCCGGTCGTCGAAGGCGCCCCGTCCGACGAGCTCGTGCCCTTGTACCTGCGCGACCTCGCACGGGCGCGGGGTGCACCGGCCCATGTGCTTGACGGCATCGGGCCACCGAGGGGCGAAGGGTGTCAGAACGCTCGGACCCCGTAGCGACGCCGCTGCGCTAGTGCGTAGGGTTACCGGCACATGGACCCAATGCCTGACTTCGCCGACGACCCGTCACCGAGCGAACTGAACACGCTCGTCTACAAGATGCTCGCGCCCCTCAACCGCGGGCTGCTGCGGCACGTGCAACCGGCGCTTTCGCAGGAAGCGGAGGGTTAGCTCGGGCGGTGACGCCGCGCTATGAGTCTGAGCGCGATCGGACGGTAGGCGCGGCTCATGGCGTGCCGCACCACGGTGCCCGCGAGCCGAGCTGCGTTCACCGGGATCAGGACCAAGTAGAACAGGCCTCGGCCGACCCGCCACACGAAGACGACCATGGCGATCGTGGCAAGCAAGTAGATCGGTAGGTATTGAAGCCCCACGTCGGGACGCTATGGCCGGCGCAGGGTGTCGGCGTTGACACGGTGTCAATAGTGGGCCGTGGTGACCCTGTGGCACCCCGCGGGCACACTGCCGCCATGGCCCGCCGCTACTCCCGTGACCGTGTCCTCGCCGCCCAGGTGGCCGCCGCGGTGGAGCGTGGCGCATCGCCGGCCGAACTGGTCGAGACGGTGGGCGGACGGCTGGACGTGCTGACCCACGCCCTGGCCACGGCTGAGCGTGGTTCGTCGATGCGGGCCGCGGTGCTCGAGCACGTCGAACGGTTGAGGGCGGCGGTGGAGCTTGCGTCGGGTGGGGTGTAGGTGCTGGCACCTAGTGGGTATGCGTTCCTTGCTCAACTATTGACGAATCACCGCGGTGTAACTCGCTACTGATGGTTGTACGGATCCGCGGTGTGCGTAGTCTGAAAGGCATGGGCAACAACGTGTGGCACCGGACTGATGGTCATACCGTCGACGAAGCCGAGGAACTGTTGCGCGCGAACGGGGTGTTCGACGAGGCCGACCGCGTGCACGACGCGCTCGACGCGGGCGAGATCCCGTCGGGGTACCAGCGGGTTGACCTGGCCGCGCTGAGGGCGAAGTACGTCGACTGATCGCCTAGCAGCGCGACGTGTTCGAGCTGTTCGACAAGGGTGGCGCGCTTGAGTCGTGGCTCGCCCAAACCGATTCTGACGTGCGCTTGCGCGCCATGGCCGCGTGGCTGGATGCGCTTGTGCGCGGGCCGGAGATGGTTGCGCGTTGGAGTTGGACTCGTGAGCCGAGCGGTCGCCGGGTGATCTACTCCGAGGTGCCCGGCGCGGACGTTCTCGTTGGCTACACCTTCGGCGGCGGGCCGGTCCGTGCGGTGTTCCTGCTCTACTTACTCGACTACCGATAGCAGCGCGCCGACGTGGCCTGTTCCGGTGGAGGTGCGGGAGCGGACGACCAAGGGTGGGGCCAAGCGCTTCGGCGTGATCCTTCGGGGGGACGATGGCCGCCAGTTCGTGC
>JANMAT010000230.1:0-40877 GCA_031359995.1 Actinomycetes bacterium | reverse complement strand
ACGGCGAGGTCGACGTCCGAAGAGCCGTCACCGAAGCGGATGTCGCCCGCGACCTGGGCCCCTCCATGGATCGCCCGACCGTCGAGACCGGACACCGTCACGGCCGTCACGTCGTGGCACGCCAGATAGGTGTGGAGCGCGCCGGTGAAGGCGAACGGTTCGCCGCCGGTGTTGACCACTCGGAGCGTGGTCGTGAGCCTCGACGAGCCGAGCACCACATCGATCGTCAGTCGGCACGGATGTGGCCACCCCGGCCAGGCATCGGCGCCGACGTCCAACGCCAGGGTCGAGGGACCCACGGGCGTCCACGTGGAGGTGCGAGCGAAGCCGTGCTTGGGGAGCGGACCCAACCCGGCGAACTGGGGGAAGCAGACCGGGATCCCACCGCGGATGGCCGCCCCCGCGGCGATCGTCGCCCGATCGGACACGAACAGCCGCTCGAGTCCGTCGGCGGTCCGCCACGACACGACGTGGCCGCCGTGCCGCGCCATCGTCGCCGTCGCCCCGTCGGGTCCGATGATGCTGACGACCTCACCGAGTTCGGGGCCGGGGCGACCGTTGGTCATGGGAAGAACCTAGTGGTCGCCGGGGTGGTGACGATTGGCCTCGCGCCGGCCAGTCGGACAGGTGCAGGACGTCAGGCCGGCCGGCGGCCCACGTGGGCCACGAGCTGGTCGATGAGCGCGGCGTCGGCGGCGACCGGCTCGGCGGCGTCGTACGGGTCGGGCCCGCCGCGCATCTCCTCGGGCATCGTCGCCCGGATGGCATCGAACATCTCGCGCCGGCCCTCGGCCGGCAGGATCTCGCGCATCACGTCGAGCGACATGGTGAGGACCTCGTCGTCCCACGCCGGCTGCTGGCCGGTGGCCCGGGCGAGGTCCCAGGTGTGCACCGTGAGCTCGGCGACGTAGGTTCGAAGCGCGAGCGCTCCCGATTCGGCGGCCCACGGCAGCATCGTCGGCCGCGTCAACGCGGCAGGGTCCGTCCAGGCCGCCTGCGCTTCCTGCGCGAACTGGCCCCACGCCGCGGCCCAGTCGCCGTCGGCCGGCTCGAACTCCTCGGGCCGGGCGAACGGGTTCTCGACGCCGCGACCGACGACGGTGATGCGGTCGAGCACGCCGAGCAGGTGGCCCAACAGCTGGCGCACGTCGAACGCCCCGCAGGGCGTGGGACGGGCCAGCTGGCCGGGGTGCACGGCGGCGACGGTGGCGCCGGCGAGGGCGACGGACATGGCGAACGTCGGGCGGGGATCGGTGGTGGTGGTATCGGTCGTGGTCATGGAGACGACGGTACGACGGGAAACCGGCCACCTAGTGTCCGGTTTGGAAGGGATCGTGCAACCGGTCGCCGTCAGAGCACGCGCGGCAGAGCGTCTTCGGCTCAGCGCGTTCCGGTCAGCACCGGGAGGAGTGCCCGGGCGACCTCGGCAGGACGTTCCTCGTGGGCGAACAGCCCCGCGCCCTGGACGACGTCGAGGCGGGCGTCGGCGAAGTCGGCGACCATCTCCTCGGCCCACTTGACGGGGAAGAACTTGTCGTGCTCGCCCCAGACGAGCTGGACCGGCACGTCGATCTTGCGGTGCAGCGCCCCGAGGGCGCGCACGTGGCCGTAGTCGAAGCTCCGCAGCAGGCGCATGGTGGCGTCGAGATGGGGGCGCGACCGGTGGAGCGGTTGGAGGAAGAACTCGTCGAACTCGCCGTCGAGCAGCGACCGGTCGACGAACGCATCGCCGAGCACCAGTGGGCTGCGGCGCAGCCGGGGTCGGCCGGCGAGCCAGCCCAGCCCGGCGCCGAACCCGGGGATCCGCCGTCCGGCGATGAAGGACTTGAACTTCCAGCTGAGGCCGCTCGACTGCTCGGTGTCGATCAGCCCGAGGGCGCGCAGGCGAGGGTCGCCGGCGACGGCATGGCGGGCGATCATCCCGCCGCTGTCGTGGCCGACGACCGCGACCTCGTTCAGTTCGAGCAGGTCGAGGGCGCGCCGCACGCTGTGGATGTGGTTGTCGATCGTGAGCGGGGTGTCGGCGGTGTACCGGCTCGACCCGGCCCCGGGGAGGTCGATCAGGTGACAGGTCACGTGGTCGGTCAGGTGGGGGAGCAGGCAGCGGAAGGTGGCGCCGCTCACCGGCCAGCCGTGCACGAACAGCACGTCCGGACCGCGGCCGACGCGGCGGTACGCGACCTCACCGGTACCGACGTCGAGGAACCGCTCGGGTTCACGCCGGAACAGGTCGGCGGCGGCCTGGGCGGAGATGCTCATGCGGCACCTGCATCGTGCTCGGTCATCGGGGCTACCTCCGGTGTTTGTAGTGGTCACTGCGAAACCATACTCGCAGTGACCACTACGATCAAGGCCCGATGGGGTACAAGCACACCAAGGCGGACATCCTCGAGGGAGCGCTGGCAACGGCGTTCGACGACGGTCTGAGCCAGCTCACGTTCGGACGAATCGCCCGACGGCTCGGCATCAGCGATCGGATCGTCGTCTACTACTTCCCCACGAAGGATGACCTGATCGGTGAAGTGCTGTCCGCGATGGGCGCCCAGTTGCAGGCGACGCTGGCCCCCACCTTCTCCGCCCCGGTGGCCGACCACCTCGAGATGCTCCGCACGGCCTGGCCGATCCTGTCCCGGTCCGAGGCCGATCCGGTGTTCGCCCTCTTCTTCGAGGCCGGTGGCCTCGCCGCGGCCGGACGCGACCCCTTCCGCACCCTCGTGCCCCAGTTGGTCGAAGCGTGGATCGAGTGGGCTGCGGCGTTCATGCGCGGCAACCGCACCCGGCGGCGCGCCGAGGCCGAGGCCGCCATCGCCGTGCTCGATGGTCTGCTCCTGCTCCGCCAGCTCGCGGGACCCGAGGTCGCGGATCGCGCCGCCCGACGGCTCACCGGGGCCGGGGCCGCTCGGTCGGCCTGACGCAGGCGACCGATCGGTGAGACGGGCCCGCCCGCATTGACACGGCCGCGCGCCGGCCCCAGCATGGGCCCATCCACCGGTCCACCCTGGGAGCCTCATGGCCGACGTCGACACCTCTGTGTTCATGCCGAAGCAGCAGGAGCTCGAGTACAACCTGCCGCCCACGTTCGACTCACCCGCCGCGGAACGAGAGCACCGCAAGCAGCGCCTCGCCGGTGCGCTGCGCATCTTCGGCCGGCTCGGCTTCGGCGAGGGCGTGGCCGGGCACATCACGGCCCGCGACCCCGAGCTCACGGACCACTTCTGGGTGAACCCGTTCGGCATGAGCTTCCGGCACGTGAAGGTGTCGGACCTGATCCTGGTGAACCACCAGGGCGAGGTCGTGCACGGCCGCAAGCCGGTGAACCGGGCCGCCTTCATCATCCACGCCGCAGTGCACGAGGCCCGGCCCGACGTCATCGCCGCCGCCCATGCCCACTCGGTGTACGGCAAGGCGTGGTCGTCGCTCGGCCGTCTGCTCGACCCCATCACGCAGGACTCGTGTGCGTTCTTCGAGGATCACGCCGTGGTCACCGAGGGCGGCGGCGTGGTCGTGCTGGAGGAGGAGGGCGGCCGCGCCCTGGCACGCGGTCTCGGCCACCACAAGGCGGCCATCCACCGCAACCACGGCCTGTTCACCGTGGGCCAGTCGGTCGACGAGGCGGTGTGGTGGTTCGTGACCATGGAGCGCACCTGCCAGGCCCAGCTCCTGGCCGAGGCGGCGGGCACCCCGCACCTCATCGCCGACGAGGACGCCCGATACACCCAGAAGCAGATCGGCTACCCGTTGGCCGGGTGGTTCTCGTTCCAGCCGTTGTGGGACGAGATCGTACGCACCGACCCCGACCTGTTCGACTGACCGCTCAGCCGGTGCTCACGACGCGCTCGAGCGACGCCATGGTCTCCTCGAGCATCGACACCGGCACGATCGGCCACGTGCGGCCGGCGGCGCGCAGCGAGTCGACGATGTTCGTCCAGTCGCAGTAGTTCGTCACGTCGGTCTCGGTGGCACTGACCGGCTCGAGCACCCAGCCGTACACGTGGCCGAGCGGGGGCTGGTCGACGGCACCGATCGTCCACTCGAACAGTCGACCCGGCTCGATCTGGGTGACCGTGTTGCACACGGAGTACTTCACGAGCCCGGGGATGTCGTTGAGCGGCGTGCGGTCCATGTGGATGACGAACGTGTCGCCCACGGCGGACGGCGCGGCGGCGTCGGCCGCCGCTTCGAGCATGCCGGAGCCGTCGATGCGGACGTGGCCGGCGGGATCGCTGACGATGGCGTAGATGGCATCGGCGGGAGCGGCGATGCGACGGCTGACGGAGACACGTTCGGCGGACATGGGCGCCGACGGTAGCCGACGACGTAGGCGGGCTCCGTCGATCGTTGACAGATCACGGGGCGGTCGGCGGGGGCTATGGTGCCGGTCCGGAGAGGAGGGCCCGTGACCGAGCTGCGCGTCGGTGTCGACATCCCGTACCTGGGGCACCCGTCGGAGGTGCGCGAGTACGCCCAGCAGATGGAGGCCCTCGGCTTCCACCACCTCGGCTTCTCGGCCCACCTGTGCTCCACCACCGACACGGTGTTCCCGGGGCCGATGTTCAGCTTCGACGAGCCGTGGCGCGAGACGTTCACGCTGGCGGCGTTCGTGGCCGCGGTCACGACCCGCGTCGAGATCAACACCGCCATGCTGCTGCTGCCGCTGTACGAGCCGGTGCTGGCAGCCAAGCAGGCGGCCGAGGTCGACAACCTCAGCGAGGGGCGTCTGCGCATCGGCGCCAGCATCAGCTGGAACCGGCGCGAGTGCGACGCTGTCGGGGTCGACCCGTCGACCCGCGGTGCCCGCTTCGAGGAGCAGGTGCACATCATGCGGCGGCTGTGGACCGAACGAGCCGTGGACCACGAGGGCCGCTTCTTCACGCTGAAGGCCACCGGCATCAGCCCGCGCCCGATGCGCCCGATCCCGCTCTGGTTCGGTGCCGGCGTCATGGGGGCGGGCGCCTACCCGAGCGCCCTGGCCCGCTCGCGCGCCGCCCGGCTGGCTGACGGCTACAAGTACGCCGCGCCCAGCTCGTTCGACCAGGAGCAACTGGCCCGTTCCATCGAGACGCTCCGCGCCGAGGTGGCCGCCGGCGGGCGTGACCCGGCCACGTTCGGCATCGAGGTCCGCATGGCCGTGCAGGCCGTGCCGCCCGAGCAGTGGCCGGCCGCGGTGGCGCAGGCCAAGGCACTCGGGGCCACCCACCTCGGCGTGTCGAACCGCGTCGCCGGCGGCACCCTGCCCGATCAGATCGCCGTCTGTCGGCGCTTCGTGGAGACCACCCGCGACCAGTGGTGACCGACGCCGGACGCGATGACGTCGTCACGCTGTACGAGGACGAAGCGCGCATGCTGCCGCGCATCCAGTCGGGCTACCCGCCCCAGCACCTGCTGCTCATGTTGCTCGGCGACTACGGCATCTCGGTCGGCGAACCGATCCCGTCGGGCGCGCTGGTGACCCTGCTCGACGACTTCGGCGTGTCGGTGGCCAGCGCCCGTGCCGCGCTGTCGCGGTTGGCCCGACGCGACCTGCTGCAGGCCACCCGCGACGGCCGCAACACCGCCTACGCGCTCACCGAGCGGTGCGCCCGCGTGGTGGCCGAGGGGCGCCGGCTCACCTACGGCTACACCGGTCGCATCGACGACTGGGACGGTCGGTGGACGGTGGTCGCCTACTCCATCGCCGAGGAGCGCCGCTCGCAGCGCGCCGTGCTGCGGGCCCGCCTGCGCTGGCTTGGCTTCGCCCCGCTCCAGGACGGCCTGTGGGTTTCGCCCCGACCGCCGAGTGCCGCACTCGACACCGCGTTGGCCGAGAGCGGCGCGGGCGCGTGCACGGTGTTCGTGGGCGAGCACCTCGGTGGTGCCGGACGCCAGCAGCCGATGGACGCGTGGGACCTCGACGAGATCCGCGGTGCCTTCGCCGACTTCGTCGACGAGTTCGAACCGATCGTGCCGCGCGCGGCGCGCGGGCAGGTCGACCCGGCCGAGGCGATGGTGGCGCGCTGCCGCCTGACCTACCGCTGGTTCGCACTGGCCAACCACGGGGCCAACCTGCCCGCCGGGCTCCTGCCGGCCGACTGGCCCGGCCACCGAGCCCGCGTCGTCTTCGTCACGCTCATCGACGCGCTCGGGCCGCTCGCCGCGCAACGGTTCGCCGTCCACGTGGGCGCGTTGTCGTCGCCGTTGGCCGCCCACGTACGGGCGCTCACCATCGCCGAAGCCCTCGATTCGGCGAGTCCATGATCATCACGACCCCGTAGGAGGACGTGTGCGCGCCGCTGTCGCCCGTCGCATCGATGCAACTGACCCGCTGGCCGTCCTGGACCTGGTGGACGACTGGCCCGAGCCCGACCCGCCCGAGGGTCACACCCTGGTCACCGTGGCGGCGACGAGGGTCAACATGCACGACCACCTCTCGATGCTCGGCGTCGGCGTGCGGCCCGAGCAGTTCCCCATGGTGCTCGGCTGCGACATCGTCGGCTTCGATCCCGCCGGCAACGAGGTCATCGTGTCGGGCGCCTTCGCCGACCCCGACGCCGGCGCAGCTCAGAACGCCACGCGCTTGGTGAAGCCGCCGTCGACCACGATGTTCTCGCCGGTGACCCACGATGCCGCCGGGCTGGCCAGGAAGGCCACCACGTTGGCGACCTCGGCGGCAGTGCCCAGACGGTGCGACGGATGGGCGGCGATGGCGCCGTCGTACATGGCCGGCACGGCGGTCCTGATCTTGTCCCAGCCGCCGCCCTCCACGAAGATCGGGCCGGGCGATACGCAGTTGGCGCGGATGCCGGTGCCGCCCAATGCCTGGGCGTAGCCGGCGACGAGGTTGATGAGCCCCGCCTTGAGCGCGTGGTACGAGCCGAGCCCGGTACCGAAGTGCTCGAGCGCGGCGGTGGTCGAGATGGCCACGATGGCGCCGGCGCCCGATGCCTCCAGGTGGGGCCGGGCCGTGTCGACCATGTGAACCAGGCCCATGATGTCGACGTTCAGGGTCTGCTGGAACGCTTCGGCGGTGGTCTTGCCGGCGCCGCCGCCGCTGGCGTTCGACACGACGATGTCGATGCCGCCCATGGCCTCGGCCGAGGCGTTCACCCACGCCGCCAGCGCCTCGCCGTCGCCCACGTCGACCATTCCGCCGTGGGTCGGACCGATGGCCGACAGCTCCTTCACCGCGGCGTCGAGCCCGTCGGCGCCGCGCGCCGAGATGGCGACCGTGGCGCCTTCGGCGAGGAGCCGTTCGGCGATGGCTCGACCGATGCCGCGGCTGCCGCCCGTGATGAGTGCCTTCTTGCCCGAGAGTCCGAGATCCATGGCCGGAACGTAGCCCACCGGCCGCCGTGGCCCGTCCCCATGGCGTAGAACGTCAGGTCATGATCGAGCTCGACGGCCAGCGGTTCCGTGATGTCGACCACGATGGCGTGGTCGCTCCGTACGAGGACTGGCGGCTGCCGGCCGAGGTCCGCGCCGATGACCTGGTCGCCCGCATGGTGCCATCGGTGACGCCCACCTCGTGCGCGCCCTCGGCGACGCGGTCCGCCAGGAGTACGGCGCCGTCGGCATCCACATGGCCCTGTCGCCCCAGGCCGACCTGGCCACCGAGCCGCGCTGGCCGCGCGCCGACGGCACGTGCGGGTCGGACCCCGCACTGGTGCGGGCGCTGGTGGGCGCCTACGTCGAGGGAGTCCAGGGTGGTCGCGACGGTCTCACATCGTCCGGCGTGGCCGCGGTGGTGAAGCACTGGGTCGGCTGTGGCGCGGCGCGCGACGGCTTCGACGGCCACAACGTGTAGGGCCGGTACTCGGCGTTCCCCGGCGGTCGCTTCGCGGACCACGTCGACGCCTTCCTCGACGCGTTCGCCGCCGGCGTGGCCGGGGTGATGCCCACGTACAACATCCTGGAAGGGGTCACGGTCGACGGCGTGCCGGTGGAGCCGACCGGCGCGGGGTTCAGCACGGTGCTGCTGCAGCACCTGTTGCGGCGCGCCCACCGCTACGACGGGCTCGTGGTCTCGGACTGGGCGATCGTGCGGGATCTGACCGAGGCCGGCCGTACCGGGGTGCCGCCGCAGCAGCCGGCCGACATCGCCATGCCGTGGGGGGGGGTCGAGGAGCTGACGCGGGTCGAGCGGTTCGCGCTCGGGCTCGACGCTGGTCTCGACCAGTTCGGTGGCGAGCAGGATCCCGTTCCGCTGCTCGAGGCAGTGGCCGCGGGTCTGGTGAGCGAGGCCCGCCTCGACGAGTCGGTGCGGCGGGTACTGCTCGTGAAGTTCCGGCTCGGCCTGTTCGAGGAGCCCTTCGTCGACGAGGCCGCCGCATCGAACGTGGTCGGTCGGCCGGCGTTCACGGCGGCGGCCGCCGCCGCCCAACGGCGCTCGGTGACCCGCCTCGCCGGTGAGGCCGGCCCAGCGGTGGCCCCCGGCGCCCGCGTGCTCGTGCACGGCATGGCCGCCGACGCGTTCGTCGCCGCCGGCGTGGCGGTGGCCGCGTCGGCCGACGACGCCACGGTGGCCGTGGTGCGCCTGCACGCGCCGTTCCAGCTGCTGCACCCGGGGTTCTTCTTCGGCCGCCGCCAGCACGAGGGCGACCTCGGCTTCGCCGACGACGACCCCGCCCTGGTGGCGCTGCGCGACCTGTCGGCTCGCTGGCCCACGGTGGTGGTCGTGCAGCTCGACCGCCCGGCCGTGCTCACGAACGTGGTGCCCCACGCCGGCGTGCTGCTGGTGGACTACGGCGCGAGCGACGAGGTGCTCGTCGACGTGCTCACCGGCGTCGCCGCGCCCGAGGGCCGCCTGCCGTTCGAGCTGCCCCGCGACTTGCCTCGGTGCTGGCTCACGACTGCGACCGCCCCGAGGGGCCGGCCGACCCGCTCTTCCCGATCGGACATCGCCGCTGAGTCGCGCTCACACGGCGAGCAACCGCTCGCACAGCTCCATCGTGGCGATGTTGTCGCGGGCCGACGGTCGGGGAGCGCGCCCGTCGGCCACACAGGTGAGGAAGTGGGCGACCTCGCCCACGAAGCCTCGCTGGTAGAGGTCACGCTGAGCGCCTGAGCCGGTCGACGTGGCCGCCTCGATCACGACCGTGTCCTCGTCGAGGCCCTGCCATCGCGGCGGGTCCTCGCGCAGCTGGTCGGTCCACGGCGAGAAGGCGAACGTCGTGCGGAACGCCATCGGGGTGCCGAAGCGGTCAGTGTCGGCCATCACCTCGGCCACGTGGCGGTAGCACGGTGCGAAGCGCTTGATGAAGCCGACCATGACGTGGCGGTCGGTGGCATCGGCCACATCGGCGACCCGCGCCGTCGGCCAGCATCGACTCGTACGACGCGTCGGCCCGCTCGACCCCGTGGTGGCGGGCCGCCGCCACGGCGGAGGTGCCGGCGGCGCGGTCGCTGTGCCACCATCGACGCTTCGTGGACGACGTGCATGACGAAGTGCAGGACGACGAGGAACTGCGGGCCCGGGCCGGGTCGGCCGTGCGCCACCTGGGGCATGCGCTGGTGGGTCATCACGCATCGCCCGAGCTGCTGACCCACGTGGTGGCCTTGGTCGAGGAGCTCGCCGCCACGCTCGACAAGGGCGGCGTGCGCAGTCGTCCCGGCTCCGACATGCAGAACGTGGTCTTCGTCGAGGTGCCGGCCGACGGCGAGGTCATGACCTCGTTCCCCGATCGTCCGATCTCGGGCGCGGCGAGCCCGTGGGGCGTCGACCTCGTCGTCACCCACGAGGGCGGCGACGCCGTCGGACGGTGCACGCTCAAGGCGGCCCACGAGGGCGCGCCGGGCCGTTCGCACGGTGGCGTCGTGGCCGCCATCTTCGACGACGTGTTCGGGTTCGTGCTCACGCTGCAGCAGACCGTCGCGTTCACCGGCGACCTGTACGTGCGCTACGAGGCGCCCACGCCGCTGCACACCGAACTGGCGTTCCGGGCCCGGCTGGCAAGACGCGACGGCCGCAAGCTGTACCTCGAGGCCGACGCGTGGTCGGGCGAGCACCGGTTCGCGTCGGCCAGGGCCACCTTCATCCAGGTCGAGCACCGCGGCCTGCCCGACTGAGCCCGGCGGGCGGCGAGACCTCAGCGGCCGCCGGCCCGCATGCGCTCGGCCATGTCGGACGGCAGCCCGTGGGGCATCGTGCGCTCGTGGGCGAGCGCGTCGGTGCGGGGGCGGTCGAGCCCGTCGGCGATGAGGGCCTTGTCGATGCGGCTCGTACCCCACGAGTTCTTCAGGATCTCGGCGGCGAGCCCGGCCACGTAGGCCCCGAGCTCGTCGTCGGCGACGCAGTGGTCGACCAGACCGATGCGCTCGGCCTCACGACCGTCGACGCGGCGGGCGGTGAACATCAGCTCCTTGGCCATGGAGCGGCCGACGCGCTCGGGCAGGCGCACCGACATGCCCCACACCGGCGCCAGACCCCACTGGCCGTGGGTATCGCCCATCTTGGTGGTCTCGGCGGCCACCAGGATGTCGCAGGCGAGGGCCAGCTCGAGCCCGCCGGTGAAGCAGTGCCCGTGGATGCGGGCGATGGTCGGCTGGGGCAACCGCTCCAGCGCCTCCACCGTCTCTGACGCGTGGTGCTTCGTGGGCGGCTTGTCGCCGGCGGCGATGCCGTTCAGATCGTTGCCGGCGCAGAACGAGCGGCCCGCGCCGGTGAGCACGACGCACCCGATGCTGTCGTCGGCGGCGATGGCGTCGATGTGGCCGCGCAGCTGCACGAACGACGCCGACGTGAGCGCGTTCAGCTTCTCGGGCCGGTTCAGCGTCAGCGTGGCCAGCCCGTTCGAGTCGGTCCGCAGCACCAGGTCGTCGCTCATCGTCATCCCCCATGATCGAGCCGATCTGCTCGATGGCCTAGCACACAGCGCCCGGCGACGGCACGGCCCGCGTCCTGATGACCGGGCGGCACCGTTCCGGTGCCTTGGGGACCTCGGTTCGACGTGCCTAGGGTCGGCGCCATGCGCGCCGTGATCTGTCATGCCATCGGGAACGTCGACGACCTCGTGGTCGAGGAGCGGCCCACCCCCGATCCCGGGCTGGGCCAGGTGCGGGTGGCGGTCAAGGCGGCCGGCGCCAGCTTCGTGGACGGGCTCACCGTGTCCGGCAAGTACCAGTTCCCGTTGAAGCCGCCGTACACGCCGGGCGGCGAGTGTGCCGGCGTGGTCGACGCGGTGGGCGAGGGTGTGACCGAGTGGCAGGTGGGCGACCGGGTGTTCGCGTCCACCGGCGTGGGGGCGTTCGCCGACACGCTCATCGCCAAGCCGACGCAGCTCGTGCGCCTGCCCGACAACGTCGACTTCGCCCGGGGCGCGTCGTTCCTGCAGGTGTACGGCACGGCGTGGTTCGCCCTCACGCACCGCACCACGGTGCGACCCGGCGAGGTCATGCTGGTGACCGGGGCCGGTGGTGGCGTGGGGCTGGCCGCCATCGACGTGGCCCGTTCGCTCGGTGCCCGGGTGATCGCCGTCGCGTCGTCGGAGGAGAAGCGGGCGCTGGCGCTGCAGGCCGGCGCGTTCGCCGCCATCGACCCGGCCGAGGATGTGAAGACCCGCGCCCGTGAGCTCACCGACGGCCAGGGCATCGACCTCGTGTACGACGTGGTCGGTGGCGACCTGTCGGAGGCGGCGCTGCGGGCGCTGAAGTTCGACGGTCGGTTCCTGGTGATCGGCTTCACCGCCGGCATCGGCCGCGTGCCGCTGAACCTGGTGCTGCTCAACAACCGCACGGTCGTGGGTGTGGAGTGGGGCGGCTGGGTGGGCCGTCACCCCGACGAGAACCGCGCCCTCATCGCCGAGGTGGTGGCGGCCATCGGTCGTGGCGACCTGCGACCGGTCGCGCCGTTCGAGCGCCCGCTGAGCGATGCCGGCGCCGTGCTGTCGGAGCTGCTGACCCGTCGGGCCGTCGGCAAGATCGTGCTGGTGCCCTGACCCGGTGCCCGGCTCAGGCCGCGGCCGCGTCGGTGACGTCGTCCACCTGGCCGGCGGCCCACAGCAGCTCCTGGCGCTCGGCATCGCCGAGGTGGCCGAAGAGGCACGCCACGACGGTGGCGTCGTCGGCGCTGGCCACGAAGCCGTCGTCGACCAGGTCGGCCTGGCCGTGCAGGTCGGCGGCGTGCCACCAGAAGGCGACGCGCCCGGCGGCCCGGGTGGAGTTCTGGATCGATGCAGTCGTCATGGACATCAGGATGCTCAATCGATGCAGAAAGGGCAACCGTCGCCGCGATCTTTACGATCAGGCCCATGACCGACGAACGGGTGACCCTGCAGACGCTGGCCACCCGACTCGGCGTGTCCCGCAGCACGGTCTCCAACGCGTTCAACCGGCCCGACCAGCTCAGCGAGGAGCTCCGCAACCGGATCCTCGCCGCCGCCGACGAGCTCGGGTACGCCGGGCCCGACCCGGCGGCCCGCTCGCTCCGCGGCGGCCGCGTCGGCGCCATCGGTCTCGTGCAGGACACCCTGCGCTATGCGGTGAACGACGCCGCCAACCGACTGATGCTCGAAGGCGTGGCCGAGGTCTGTGAGGACGAAGGGCTGGCGCTCGTCCTCATCCCCGCCCGCACCCCGGCCGAGGGCCGCCCCGACGTGCTGCGCACCGCGCTCGTCGACGGCGTCATCTTCCACTGCGCCTCCACCGACCGGCTGCGCCGGCGCGTGGTCGAGGACCGTCGGCTGCCGGTCGTGCTGCTCGACGGCTCACCCGGGGTCGACGACCTCTTCGTGGGCATCGACGACCGGGGCGGGGCCCGCGCCGCGGCCGCCCACCTGCTCGGCCTCGGCCACCGGCGCCTGGCCATCGTCACGATGAGCGCGGCCGCCGACACCTACCACGAGGTGGTCGATCTGCGCCTGCTCGGCTACCGCGACGCGCTGGCCGCCGCCGGGGTCGACCCCGATGCGGCCACGGTCGTCGCGGGCGGCGACCTCGAGCTCGACGAGTTCAACGCCCGCATCCGCGCCCTCCTCGACCGGCCCGACCGCCCCACGGGCGTGCTGGCCATGTCCGACGAGCTCGGCGCCGGTGTGGTGCGCGCCGCCCGGTCCATCGGGTTGCAGGTGCCGGCCGACGTGTCGGTCGTGGGCTTCGACGACAGCGCCACCGCGTTCGCCGTCGAACCGCCGCTCACCACGGTGCGCCAGGACTTCGCCCGCAAGGGTCGCCTGGCGGTGCGCATGGCCCTGGGCGACACGAGCGAAGGGCGTCAGGTGGTGCTCCCGGTCGAGCTGGTGGTGCGCGGGTCGAGCGGCCCACCGCCGGCCGACTGACACCGGCGCGCCAGCGGGCGCCGCGGGCCTTGACTCACTAGCGTTCGGCCATGGACGACGGCCGCGCCTACGGACGACCGACACCGACCCACGACCACGACCTCGTCGCCGTCGGGCCGGGCACGCCCGGTGGCGAGCTGCTGCGGCGCTACTGGCAGCCGTTCGCCCGCCGCGAGGAGGCGACCACGCGGCCGGCCACCGTGCGCATGCTCGGCGAAGATCTCGTGCTGTTCCGCGATGGTGTGGGGCGCCCAGGCCTGTTGTACCCGCGTTGCTGCCACCGGGGCACCACGCTGCACTACGGCAAGGTGGAAGACGACGGCATCCGCTGCTGCTACCACGGCTGGCTGTTCGACACCGAGGGCGTCTGTCTCGATCAACCGTGCGAACCCGACCGGGGCCGCAACCGCGACCGATACCGCCAGCCGTGGTACCCGGTGCACGAGTTCGGCGGCCTGTTGTTCACGTACATGGGCCCGCCCGACAAGCAGCCGGTGTTCCCCCGGTTCGACATCTTCCAGGACATGACCGCCGACGAGGAGCTCGTGGTCATCGACCACTTCGCCTTCGGTGGGCCGGTCACGGCACCGTGCAACTGGTTCCAGACCCACGAGAACGCCATGGACGCGTTCCACGTGTTCATCCTCCACAACGCCATCTCGGGGCCGCAGTTCCACCCCGACCTGCAGAACTGGCCGTCGGTCGACTGGCGCGAGACGGCCACCGGCGTGGCCAGCACCCAGGTGCGCCGGCTCACCGACGGTCGCGTGCTGCAACGCGTCACCGAGGTGCGCGTGCCCAACATGCGCATCATCCCGACGCCCACGCTCAGCGTGCTGGGCAAGACGAACAACCTGTCGTGGGCCGTCCCGATCGACGACACCACGACCAAGGTCTACGCGATGGTGCGCAAGCGCAAGGGTCAACCCGCCCAGGGCCTGCCGGTGTACGCCGGTGACCGCACGTGGTTCGATCTCACCGGGGCCGAGCACCAGCTCTACCCGGGCGACTACGAGGCCCAGGTCGGGCAGGGCGCCATCACGCGGCACTCCGAGGAGCGCCTCGCCGCCAGCGACCGCGGCGTGAGCATGGTGCGCCGTCAGTACCGGACCCAGCTGCAGGCGGTGGCCGACGGCGGCGATCCGGTCGGTGTGGCCTTCACTGACGACGATGCGTTGGTAACGGTCGAGGCCGGCAACTACGTGAGCGACGAATGAGCGGAACGAAGGCATCGACGACATCCACCCGGCGCCACGAGATCCTCGTGGTCGCGGCGCGCGTGTTCGCCGACAAGGGGATCATGAACGCCACGGTCCGCGACATCGGCCAGGAGGTCGGCATCCTGTCGGGCAGCCTGTACCACCACTTCGAATCGAAGGATCAGATGATCGAGGAGGTCCTGCGGCCGGTGGTCGACGACCTCGATGTGCGGTTCGGGCGCATCGTCGACACGGTGGACGACCCGCTCGAACGGGTCCGCCAGGTGATGCTGGTGTCATTCGCCGAGGCGGCGCAGCGCCCCGAGCAGGCCCGCATCTTCCGCAACGACGCCCACCACTTCGCCGAGATCTCGCGGCTGGCCTTCGTCGAGACGCAGCGCCTCGGACTGCTCACCATGGTCGTGGACGCCCTGAAGGCCGGCCAGCAGCAGGGCCGCGTGCGGCCTGATCTCGATCCCGAGGTCGGCGCGGTGGCCCTGTTCGACATGGTTTTCGGCAGCACCCGCTGGTTGCGTGCACGCGGCGACGACATGGCGACCATCGGCGAACAGCTCACCAACGTGTTCCTCACCGGCATCGCCCCCCACTGACGCTCCGGCCGTCGGCCGGCCCCGGCTCGTTGTTGCCCCTCGTGCGCTCTTGTTGCGCGGTCCGGCGCCGGCGGGGGTTTCGCGCAAACAGAGCGTCGACCGGAGGGCAGCTCAGGCGGTGAGGGCGGGGGCCAGGCGGCGCAGCTGGGCCTCGGGCAGGCCGCGGCCGTCCTGCAGGATCTGCACGCACACGTGGTCGGCGCCTGCGGCGCGGTGCTCGGCGACGCGCGCGGCGATCTGCTCCTCGGTGCCCCATGCCACGATGGCGTCGACGAGGCGGTCGCTGCCGCCGTCGGCCCAGTCGGATTCCTCGAAGCCGCAACGCTTCAGGTTGTTGTAGTAGTTCGGCAGGCCGAGGTAGATGTGCATGCCCATGCGGGCGATGCGGCGGGCCTCGGTCGGGTCGGTCTCCAGCACCACCATCTGCTCCGGTGCCAGCAGCGCGTCGGGACCCATGATGTCGCGCGAGTACTTCGTGTGGTCGGGCGTCTGGAAGTAGGGGTGAGCGCCGTTGGCGCGCGTGGCCGACAGCTCCAGCATCTTGGGCCCGAGGGCGGCGAGCACGCGGCCCGGGTCGTCGTTGGGGCCGACGGCCATGTAGCGCGCCTTGTCCATGCGGTCGAGGTAGTTGGCCATGTAGCTGTACGGCTTCGACCAGTCGATCTTGCGCACGCCGGCCACCAGATGGGCGTGGCTCACGCCCATGCCGAGCAGGAAGCGCCCGGGGAAGGCCTCGGCCAGCGTCTTCTGGCCGGCGACCATCGTCATGGCGTCGCGGGCGTAGATGTTGGCGATGCCGGTGGCGAGCTTCAGCGTCTTCGTGGCCGACAGCAACACGGCCGAGGCGACGAACGGGTCGCGACCCACGGCCTCGGCCAGCCAGAGCGCGCCGAAGCCGAGCTCCTCGATGAGCTGCGCGGCGCGTTGCGCCTCGGGTGTGGGCAGGGCGTCGATGCCGCCGTACCAGATGCCGATGGGACCGAGATCGACCGCAGGCTTCGTCACGCCGGGGAGCATCGCGGACCCGTCATGCCGGGGGGAAATCCCGCCGGGCGCCCCGACGTGCTACACACGATGGCGGGGACACGGGGGAAGGGGTCCGGACATGGAGTTCGATCTGATGACGGGGGCCACGACGTGGGCCGGGGCGGCCGAGCTGGCCCGCACGATCGAGGCGGCCAACTTCTCGGGGATGCTGTTCACCGAGACGAGCCAGACGCCGTGGATGTCGATCGCCACCGCCGCACAGGCAGCACCGTCGCTCACGTTCACCACCGGCATCGCGGTGGCGTTCCCGCGCAGCCCCATGGTGGCCGCCGCGCTGGCGTGGGAGCTGGCCGAGAACACCGGTGGTCGCTTCCGCCTGGGACTCGGCAGTCAGGTGAAGGCCCATGTGGAGCGGCGCTACGGCGTGGCCTTCGATCCGCCCGGCCCGCGCATGAAGGACTACGTGCAGGCGGTGCAGGCGTGCCTGCGGGCGTTCAACGGTGACCAGCTCAGCCACGACGGCCCCTACTACAAGCTGAGCCTGCTGCCGCGCGACTGGGCGCCGCGCCGGCACGACCACGGCGACATCAAGGTCGACATCTCTGCGGTGGGGCCGTGGATGTGCAAGATGGCCGGCGAGGTGGTCGACGGCATCCACGTGCACCCGCTCCACTCCACGCACTACCTCGACAACCGCCTGCTGCCGTGGGTCGCCGAGGGCTCGGCCCGCACAGGGCGCGAGGCGAGCGCCGTCGACCTGATCGTGCCGGTGTTCGCCGCGCCGGGCGACACGCCCGCCGAGCGCGCTCCGCTGGTGGAACGGGCCCGCCGCCAGGTCGGTTTCTACGGCAGCACGAAGAACTACGCGTTCCAGTTCGACGACCTCGGCTACGAGGGCATCTCGGCCAAACTGAACGACGCGCTGCGCGCCGGCGACATGGCCACGCTCATGAGCCTGATCACCGACGACATCCTCGACCACTTCGCCATCGCCTGCCCGTGGGACGAGATGGGCACCCGCCTGGTGGAGCGCTATCGCGGCAAGGCGACCCGGCTCGTCATGTACCTGGCCGAGGAGTCGTTGCGCAACGATCCGGCGTCGGTGCCCAAGTGGGCCAAGGTCGCCGAGACGGTGCGCGCCGCCGGCTGACCCGCGCCTACGGAGCGGGCGAGCGGGCCGAGGGGAGCGCGATGCGGGCGTCGGCCAGCCGCTTCGACCCGACCGAGCAGAGGCGCGTCGGCACGTCGTTCAGCATGGCCTCGCACGAGCCGCAGATGCCGGCCTCGCACCGCCAGCGGGTGCCCGGGTGCCGAGCCACGTCCCGCACCACCTGCAGCGCGGTCATGTCGGTCCATGCCTCCACGGCGTAGTCGACACCGTCGACCGTGAACGACACCGCGAACTCGTGGATGGCGGGGCGCAGGGCCATGGCGCGTCAGCGGTGCCAGGAGGCGTGCACGTTGGTGGGCAGGTCGATCTCGAGCCCCCGCCCCCGGTAGGTGATCGTGGCCCGCTGGCGGTCGTCGTACAGGCGGATGCGCACGTCCTCCACGTTGCTGGGCTCGCCCGGATCGTGGCCCACCGCGGCGGCGGCCACGGCGCGGATCGGTCCGGAGTGGGCGCACACGTAGAGCTTGGTGTCGGGCGCCTCGCCCTCGGCCTCGTCGAGGATCGCCTGCCAGTAGCGGCGCACCACGGTGATGGGCGGCTCGAAGAAGTTGAGCGGCTGGGCCAGCCAGTACGTGATGGGGTCGCCGCCACCGAACTGGATGCGGAACAACCGATCGAGCTCCACCATCCAGCTCGGGCGCTGGCCGACGCCGCTGCGCTCGAAGCCCTCGAGCACCTGGGCGAACTCGTAGAACGCTGCGGTCACGTCCATCTCGGTACCGTCGCGCCACACCTGGAAGTTGCGGAAGCCGTCGACCGGGCGGGGCTCCTGCACGTCGACGCCGCCGATGCCGTAGCGGGCCAGCGCCTGCAGGATGCCCTCGCGCAGGCCCACGGCCGTCTCGGTGGCGCGGGCGGTGGGGGCGTGCACGATCTTCACCTTCGTGCCCTCGCTCAGCCCCTTGGCCAGGTCCTGACCTTTGCGGTGCGACTGCCACCGGCCCAACGCGGTGAGGGCCGAGTCGGCGATGTAGCCCTGCGTCTGGCCGTGGCGGATGAGGCGCACGTCCAGCGCGGTGCCGACGCGCGTGCGCAACGACTCGGGCCACTGGAACTCGCGCGGCGCCACGTTCTCCCGCGAGTAGGACTCCGTGCGCCCGGGTGGGGCGTCGGCCTGGTCGAGCTCGGCGAGGGCCCGTTCGGTGGCCCGGACGCGGGCGCGCGTGACGAACAGCGGCTCGCTCTCGTCGGCCACCGGCAGCGGCCCCTCGGCCTTGCGGGACTCGTAGCGCGCCAGCCAGGCCGGTGCGTCGTCGCGGGTGGTGCGGCTGGTCATGGGGCGCCTCAGGTGTAGATCGACACGAAGGAGTCGACCACGCGGTTCTCGTAGTAGAAGAGCGCCTTGCCGAACTGGTCTTCGGTCCAGGTGATCGTCTGGTGGTCGTGCTCGGTGCGGTAGCCGCCGGAGAACACCTCGTTGCGGTTGCCGACCGGGTCGAAGAAGTAGACCGTGTGGCCGCGGGTGATGCCGTGGCGCGTGGGGCCGATGTCGATGTCGATGCCGTTGGCCCGCAGCACGTCGGCGGCCCGGCCGATCTCGGACCACGAGTCGAGCCAGAAGGCGAAGTGGTGGAGGCCGCCGTTGGCGCCGCGGGTGAAGGCGATGTCGTGGGGCTGGTGGCTGCGCTCGAAGAACACGACCATCTGGTGGCCCTCGTTGCTGACGAGCTGTTCGGTGAGGCGGAAGCCCAGCGCGCCCTGCATGAAGCGGGCCACGTCGGGGACGTTCTCGGTGGTGAGCAGGCAGTGGTCGAGGCGGGGCGGGGCGATGCCGACCAGGTCCATCGGCGCCATGCCCGGGTTGTTCAGCGGCAGGCCGTTGCCGACCTTGTCCATGCTGCAGTAGATCTCCATGATGTGGCCGCTGGGGCCGTCGAAGCGGATGGCGTCACCCATGGCCAGCTCGGTGCCGGCGGGGATGCGCTCCACCGTGGAGCCGAACCGCTCCAGCTCGGTCTCGTAGCGCTCCAGATCGTTGATGTCGTCCGTCTTGAACGCGACGTGCTCGACGCCGTAGCGCGATGCCTCGGTCAGAATCACCGAGTGGTGGTCGTGCTCGTCCCACGCCTTCAGGAAGACCTGCCCTGGGGTGCGGTCCACCTCGCGCAGGCCGAGCACCTCGGTGTAGTACGCGACGCACAGGTCGAGATCGGGCACCCGGACTTCGACGTGGCCCAGCTTGTAGATCGGCATGTCACGATCAGACGCGCGCCGGGCGCGCCGTCACAAGGTGGCCGTTCCGGCATGCGCAACGGACGGTCCCGATCAGCAGGCCGGCGACCTCTCAAGGAGTGAGGGCGCGCGAGATGTCGGCCGCGGCGATCACGACCATGCGCACGAAACGGTCGAGTGACTCGGTCGGCATCCGCGCCACCGGGCCGGCCACCGACACCGCCGCCGTGCATGCGCCGCCACGGTCGAACACCGGTGCCGCCGTCGACACGACGCCGGGCGCCGACTCCTCGATGCTGATCGCGTAGCCGCGGGCCCGGACCTCGCGCAGGGCGCGCTCGAGCTGCTGGCGGCTGGTGATGGTGCGGGGGCCGAGGCGGGGGAGGCCGCCGGCGACGGCGGTGGCCATGTCGTCGGGTCCGCCGTAGGCCAGCAGGCACTTCCCCGATGAGGTGGCGTGGGCGGAGCGCCGACGGCCGGCGCGGGTGAAGATCCGCATCATGTGGGGGCTCTCGAGCCGGTCGAGGTACACGACCTCGGACCCGGCGAGCACGGCGAGGTGCGCGGTCTCGCCGCTCTGGTTGTGCAGTCGCTCCAGGATCGGATGGGCCACCTCGCGCAGGTCGACGCTGGCCGCCACCTGCTGGCCGATCTCGTAGAAGCGCAGGCTCAGGCGGTAGCGGTCGTCGTCGGTGCGTTCGACGTAGCCGTCGATCAGCAGCGATGCCAGCAGGCGGTGCACCGTGCTCTTGCCCATGCCCAGACGGCGGGCCAGTTCCGACACGCCGAGCACGGGCTCGCCGTAGGAGAACGCCGACACGATGGCCATGGCCTTGCGCACTGACGAGTAGGCGGCCGGCCGCGCCCGTGACGATCCGGCAGGCGTCTTTCGGGTGGCGGGCATCCTGCGAGCTTACGGAGCTGTCGTTCCGTGCTGCGTAACGCTGTCGTGAGCGGTGGGGCACCCCGGGACTTCGGACCCTGGGAGCGGTCCCGGGGCCGTTCAATACTTCTAGCATCTACTAGAACAAAGGACGGGATCATGACCGACCTCCACGTTCCCGACACGGCCGAGGAGCTGTTGGCCCGCTCCGTGTCGACCCCCACCGTCCCGCCCGTCCCGCCCGACGCGCCGCCCGAACGCCCGATCGTCGTGCGCAAGCCCACCACGGCCGAGATCGGCTCCTGGGCCTTCATCGGCGCTGTCGCCGTCGTCGCCCTCATCTTCGGCATTCTCGGCCTCGTACTGCCCCAGGGCGGCTCGGGCGGTGGCGGCGCGGCCGCCGGCCCCGCCCAGGACGTCAGCGTGACGATGAAGGAGTTCGCCTTCGAGCCGGCCGACGTCGTGGTGGAACCCGGTCGCAGGATCAACCTCACCGTGCACAACGCCGGCACCATGGCCCACGACCTGAAGCTGAACGGCGTGACCGGTGTTGACCTCGTGCAACCCGGCCAGGAGGCCACCGTCGTGCTCGACGCCCTCACCGCCACCACGGCGGCCTGGTGCACCGTGCCCGGTCACAAGGCGTCGGGCATGGCCATGACGTTCACCGTCCGCATCAGCGGCGCGGCGGCCAGCCCCGCTCCGGCCGCAGCCAATTCCCCGGCTGCCGCGGCGTCCGACGCGGCGAAGATCGACTTCGCCGCCGCACCGGCCGCCGACTGGAAGCCGTACGACGCCGCCCTGGCGCCGGCCGCGGGGGCCACCGAGCACAAGATCACGATGCACGCCACGGAGAAGGTGATCGAGGTCGCCCCGGGCGTGACTCAGCAGATGTGGACCTTCGACGACCAGGTGCCCGGGCCGATCCTGCGGGGCCACGTCGGTGACCTGTTCACGGTGACCCTCGTGAACGACGGCAAGATGGGCCACTCGATCGACTTCCACGCCAGCAAAGTCGCCTGGAACGACGAGATGCGGACCATCGGTGCCGGCGAGTCGCTGGTGTACCAGTACCGCGCCGAGTTCGCCGGCATCTTCATGTACCACTGCGGCACGGCTCCGGCGCTGCACCACATCGGCAATGGGATGTACGGCTCCATCATCATCGACCCGCCGAACCTGGCCGAGGTGGACCACGAGTACGTGCTCGTGCAGTCGGAGATCTACACCGGTCCGCAGGGACAGCCCGGCGACCTCACCAAGATGCAGAGCGGTGCCTGGGACGCCATCGTGTTCAACGGCTACGTGAACCAGTACAAGGCGGCGCCCATCCGGGTGGAGCCCAACGAGCGGGTGCGGGTGTGGGTGCTCGACGCCGGTCCTTCCGAGAACAGCTCGTTCCACATCGTCGGCACCGTGTTCGACACCGTGTTCAAGGAGGGGGCGTACCTGCTGCAACCCGGGCCCGACCACGGCGGATCGCAGGCTCTCGACCTGCAGCCGGCGCAGGGCGGCTTCGTCGAACTGTCCTTTGCCGAGGCCGGGTTGTACCCGATCGTGACCCACAAGTTCGCCAACGTCGGCAAGGGTGCGCTCGGCCTGTTCCAGGCCGGCGAGGTCACCGCCGCACCGGCCATGAGCCACTGATCCGTACCGGATCGCGAGGCGTCGGGGGACCACCACCGGCGCCTCGTCCGCGTAGCGTCTCCGTTGAGGAGGATCCCAAGGTGACGCAGCTACCCGTCCTGCCCGACGACGAGGTCCGTCGCCAGGCCCGCGCCCTGGGCGACCCCACCCGTCACCGCCTGTTCCGGTTGGTGCTGGACGCGTCCGATCCCATCGACGTGGTCACGCTCACCGCCGCGCTGGGTCTGCACCACAACGCCGTGCGCCAGCACCTGGCCAAGCTGTGCGCCGCCGGCCTGGTGGAGGAGACCACCGACGCGCCCCGGGGGCGCGGTCGGCCTCGCCTGCTGTACCAGGCGACGCCGGGCCTCGACGGCCGCTGGGGCACGCCCGACCACTACGTCGGGCTGGCCACCCTGCTGGCCGACGCCGTGAGCACCGGCACGACACCCCGCCAGACCGGCCAGCGAGCCGGGCGGGCGGCGGCAACCGCCGCCGCGCGGGGGGTCGACGGGGTGGCGGTCATCGCCGCCGAGGCCGACAGGCTCGGCTTCGACCCGTCGGTGCGGCGCAAGGGGCGCAAGGCCGAGGTCGTCCTGGGCCACTGCCCGTACCACGCGGTGGCGGCGGCCGATCCCGGCGTCGTGTGCCAGTTGCACCTCGGTCTGGCCGAAGGCATCGCCGCCGCCGTAGGCGACGTGCGCGTCGTGCGGCTGGTGACGGCCGACCCCCGCCGGGCCGGTTGCCGGATCGTGCTCGAACGTCGGCCCGACGCGCCGTGATCGTCAGTGGGTGAACAGCAGCAGGACGGCCCCGAAGGCCGCCAGCCCGCCGCCGTGGATCCGCTCGAGCCGGGCCGCACCGGTGGCCAACGCGACGCGGGCGCCCACGTTGGCCGGTGGCACCGAGGCCAGGCCGAACACCGCCACGGCCCGCCAATCCACGTGACCGAGGGCCACGGGGACGATGGTCCCGGGTACGGCAAGCGCGGCCGACACCAGCAGCGACGAGGCGAACGCCGACTTGATGGGTAGGTGCAGCACGGCCAGGTACCCGGGCACGAGCAGAAAGCCGCCGCTGTCGGCCAGCAGCCCCGAGGCCAACCCCACCGCCGTGGCGGCCACGGCCAGGCGCATGCGGCGGTCGTCCAGGGCCGACACGTCGGGCGTCTCGACCCCGCCCGGGTGCACGAGGCTGCGGATTCCGATGCCCACGAGCATCACGTCGGTGAGGCGCACCAGGGCGTTGCCGCCCACGTAGCGGCTCAGCACTGCGCGCACGATGGTGGCGGGCACGCCGAAGGCGATGCTTCCAGCACCCGGCGACTCATCGACGAGGCCCTGGCCACCATCGGCCGGGTGCCCCACGTGGTCGTCGAGTGCGACCGACGCGAGGCGGTCGCTCCGCTGGTGCTGGCCGGTGCCGGGGCGGCGGTGCTGCCCACCGCGCAGGCCGAGGCGGCCGCCGCCCAGGGTGCCGTGGTGCGCCGGTTCCGGACCCGGCTGCGACGGGCCATCGGCCTCGTGCACCGCGACGCGCCCTTGTCGCCGGTGGCCGAGGCGTTCGTGGCCCTCCTGCGGTGATCGGCGGTGGGGCGGATGATTGCCGCCACCCGACCGACACCGACTGCCATGATCGGTGGGCCATGTACGAGCGTGACGTCCTCGACGACTTCGATCCGAAGCGAAGGCCAACCTATCCCGAGCACGTGGCCACCATCGGCCTCGTCGTCGAGGACCGGGCCACCGGCTTCTGCGGCGACATCGTGAAGGTGAGCTTCGAAGCGGTCACGCTGCGGTCGCGAAAGAGCGAGCACCGGCACTTTCGCTGGAAGCCGGGCGGCTTCCTGCTCGAGGGCCGGCCGGTCACGCTGGTGCGGCCCGCAGCGGCCAAGCCCGCCGGCCCCCGGTTCACCGCCTCGGGCTCGATCGCGTCGGCCACGCCGATCGGTGCCCGCGCCGCGCGTGCCAGCCGAATCTGGGTCGAGGGCCGCCACGACGCCGAACTGCTCGAGCACGTCTGGGGTGACGACCTGCGCGAACTCGGCATCGTGGTCGAACCGCTGCACGGCATCGATCACCTGCTCGACGCGGTGACCGAGTTCGGTCCCAGCGACCGGCGTCGCCTCGGCGTGCTGGTCGACCACTTGGTGACCGGCTCGAAGGAGGCCCGACTGGCCTCGTCGGTGCGCGATCCGAACGTGCTCGTCGCCGGCCATCCCTTTGTCGACGTGTGGGCCGGCATCCGGCCCGAGTTGATGGGACTGCAGGAGTGGCCCCGGGTGCCCCGGTCGGTCGAGTGGAAGGCGGGGGTGTGCGCCGCGCTCTGCGTGCCGTTCGAGGGTTTCTGGCCGAAGTTGCGCAACAAGGTCACCACCTACAAGGAGCTGCGGCCCGAGCTCGTGGGCGCGGTCGAGCGGCTCATCGACTTCGTCAGCGAAGTAGAAGCGTGACCAGCGTCGGCGTGGTGTTCCGGCCCCAGTTGCCGCCGGACGCGCTCCGGGGCGTGGTCGAGGCGGCCGAGGTCGCCGGTGTGGACGAGCTGTGGTTGTGGGAGGACTGCTTCCTCGAGGGTGGGCTCACCACCTCGGCCGCCGCGCTGGCGTGGAGCGACCGATTGCAGGTCGGCATCGGGCTGTTGCCCGTGCCGCTGCGCAACCCGGCCGTCACCGCCATGGAGATCGCGTCGCTGGCCCGCATGTTCCCCGGTCGGTTCTGGCCCGGGCTCGGCCACGGTGTGCAGTCGTGGATGGGGCAGGTGGGCGGGCGTGCCGACTCGCCCCTCACGTTGCTGCGCGAGCACGTCGCCGCGGTGCGTTCGCTGCTGGCCGGCGACACGGTCACCGTCCACGGGCGCTACGTCCGGCTCGACGCGGTGACGCTGGACTGGCCGCCCGACGTGGTGCCGCCCGTGCTCGTGGGCGCCCGCGGTCCGCGGACGGTGGTCGCCTCGGGCGAGGTCGGTGACGGCACCATCCTCGACGCCAGCGCCACCGTGGGCGACATCGGCCACGTGCGGGCGGCCGTCGACGCGGCGCGTGTCGGGGTCGGGCGCCCTGGCCGCCATCGGCTCGTCGTGTTCCAGGAGGTGCCGTCGGCCGAGCAGACACCCGCGACGGTGGCGGAGATCGTGGGGCGCTGCGCTGCGACCGGTGCCGACGCCGTGGCGTTGCAGGGTCCCGAGGACGACCCCGATCCGGCCCGGCTCGTGGCCGCGCTCGGCCGCCGCTGACGGCGCGGCGGGCCGGCACCGTGGCGCGGGAGTGGCCGCCGATCGCCGTCGACCGAGTGGGGTGGGCACGATGAGCGTCGCCGTCGGCCGCGTCCTCTCGTCCAGATGGCCCGCAGCCTCGGGGCTACCATCGTCGCCGAAGGCGTGGAGAACGAGGCGGGGGTTCGCGTGGTGGATGATCTCGGCATCGAGTGGTGTCACCGCTTCCATGTCACCGAACCCGTCGTCGCGGGCTGATGTGAGCCCGGCCGACATCCGCCTCGACCAACTCGTCTGGCTCGTGCCGCCTTCGGTCGCGGCCGTGGTCCAGGGCACGACCATCACCATCACCGCCGACGCCCACACCGACTGGTTCCGCGATCCGCGCGGCGCGATGCCGGTGGCCAACGCTCCGCTCGCCCTGTTACCCGAGCTGGCCCTGCCGGTGGTGCTCACCGCCCGCGTGCGCATGGTCGGCGACGCCACGTTCGACGCTGGCGCGCTCTACGTGCTGCACGACGAGCAGCACTGGCTGAAGTTCGCACTCGAGCGCTCGCCGCAGGGCCGGCTCACGTTGGTCAGCGTGCGGACGCAGGGCACCTCTGACGACGCCAACCACGCCGCCATCGATGACAACTCGTGGTGGTTGCGCATCGCCGTCGACGAGCGGTCGGTGGCGCTGCACGCCAGCGCCGACGGCATGGTGTGGCACCTGATGCGCTACGGCACCCGGCTGGCCCCGAGCCCGCCGCGGCTCGGTCTGTCGGCCCAGAGCCCCACCGGGCCGGGCATGACGGCGACGTTCAGCGAGGTGCGGGTGGAGCAACGTCGCCTGGCCGAGCTGCGCGACGGCTCCTGACGAGGCCGGGGTCGGCCCGGTTCACCGCTGCCCGGGTGTCATGGAGAACCACACCGGGTTGGGCGCGCCCGCCTCGCGGATGGCGGCACGGGCCGCCAGCACCGTGCGGCCGGCCTCGGTCCGCTCGAAGTACCACGCTTCGACGGCCCGTCCTCCGGGGGTGGGGCCGTCGACCAGTTCCAGCGCGGCCTCCTCGTAGTAGGTGCGGATGTCGTGGCACACGGCGGTGGTGTTGCCGCCCGGGACGCCGGCGGCCTTCCAGTCGGCGCCACCGGCGATGGCGTGCATCACGGCGAGCGCGTCGGGCACCTGATCGGCGGTGATCACCCGGCCCACGCTGGTGACACCGCGCCGGGCGACGGCGCGGTCGTACGCCTTGCGCAGCCCACGCGCCTCGTCCACCGCGGGCGGCAGGTCCGGATCGAACCGAGGCGGCAGGGCGCAGGCGGCGGGCTCGTCGTCGGCCTCGATCACGTCGGGGTGGTCCACCAGCACCGGGCCGCTCGGCGCGTCGAGCAGCGCGAAGGCGCGCCGCAGCACGTCGTGTTGGAACGCCGCATCACCGGGGCGACCGAGGGGCCGGCCGAGCGGGAACTCGCAGTGCAGGGCGCGGGGAGGAGCGACCTTCTCGGCCATCGGCCGGACAGACGACAGCACGACGGTGGCGATGCCGGCGGCCTCGAAGACATGGGCGAGCACACTCACGGTGCGCGTGCAGAGGGGTCAAACAGGCGTGAGGATGACGACGTCGACGCCCTCGGCCTTCAGTGCCGCCGCCGCCGCCGGACCCGAGTCGACCCGGATGGTGGCGACGTCGTCGGGCTGGTTGCCGGCGAACGACACGTGCCTCGGTGCGACGGCACCGATCACGCCCTGCGCCGCCAGCTCTTCGAGTCGGTCGATGGGGAACACGACGTTCAGGTCGAGGGCCACCCCGGTGCGGTCGAAGTTCGGGCTCCAATGGCCGAGCACGAGGTCGCGCCGGTCCTGCCCGATCATGCGGTAGCTCGTATCGCCGGCGGCGAAGGCGTCGTCGCCCGCGGCATGCAACGCGGCCGACGTCACGATGGCGACGGTCGCGTCGGCCAGCGCCGGTGGCGTGACCCAGGCGAGCGTGGGGAACTCGGGACACGGGGCCGTGGCCATCCGCGCCCGCATGGCGACGTCACCGTTCATGCTCGCTCCTCGCTCGGGCGACGCGTGACCCGCGACCCCGTGGTGCAGCCTACGCGTCGGCGCGTCAGCCCCGCAGCGGCGCGATGACCTGCTCGGCGAAGCGCAGGATGGGCTCGGTGGCCTTGGGGTTGCCGAAGTCCATCACGAAGTGCTGCACACCCAGGTCGGCGCGGTGGCTCAGCTCCTCGACCAGACGGGCCGAGTCTTCGTCGGTCTCGGGCAACGGGCGCTCGATCGTGGTCGAGACCTCGATGGCGGCGGGGTCCCGACCGGCCTTCTCGGCGGCGGCGCGCACGATGCCCAGGCGCCGGGTCCACGCCTCGTCACCGCCGCGACCCGAGCCGTTCCACATGTCGGCCAGGCGGCCCACGAGGGGCAGGCCGATCTGCTCGCCCGACGCGCCGATGCAGATGCGCGGTGCCGGGTCGGGCAGGGGCGGGGCCGACGCGCCCTCGATGCGGAAGTGACGACCTTCGAACGACGGCTCGGACTCGGTCCACATGAGGCGGCAGATCTGCACCACCTCCTCGAGCTGGGCGAAGCGCACGGACGCCTTCGGGAAGTCGTAGCCGTAGGCGCGGTACTCGTCGTCGCGCCATCCGGCGCCGATGCCGAGAACGAAGCGACCACCCGACAGGAACTGGAGCGTCGCGGCCATCTTCGCCGTGAGCGCCGGTGGCCGGTAGCCGTGGCCGAGCACGTGGTGGCACAGCTCGACGTTGTCGTGGCGCGCCGCCAGCCAGGTGAGCGTGGTCCACGCCTCAAGGAACGGATCGGTCTTGGCGTCGAAGCCGTAGAAGTGGTCGGCGATCCACAGCGAATCGAAGTGGGCGAGTGCGGTGGGCAGGATGTGCTGGTCCTGCCACGCCGCGATGGGCTGGTTGTCGCTCCACCGGTTGCCGATCACGGGCGAGAGCCAACCGAACTTCAACATGCGAGCCATGACCGCATCATCACACGGTCAGCCGTGCACGCGCGTGGGCGGTCCGTTCCGCGCACCGGGGTTCGCACCCGCCGGCGCCGCCCGGGCAGGATGGGCCGGTAAACCTGGGGGAGAGCACATGAACGAGACCACCACGTGCTTCGACGTGAGCGTGCAGGGCGGCGTCGCCCATGTGCGCATGATCCGGCCGGAGCGGGCCAACTCCATGATCCCGGCGTTCTGGACGGAGCTGCCCCGCATCATCACCCGCCTGTCCGACGAGGCGGCGGCGCGCGTGGTGGTGCTGTCGGCCGCGGGCCGACACTTCTGCTCGGGCATGGACACCACCGTGTTCACCGGCGAGGGCGGCATCGCCGACACCGGTGGCGGTGCGGCCAGACGCACGAACCCTGGCCGGTTGGCGGCCAACTTCCGTGTGATGGCCATGCACGCCCAGGAGGCGTTCACCAGCTTCGAGCGGGCCCGCATGCCGATCATCGCCGCCATCCAGGGGGCGTGCGTGGGCGGCGGCGTCGACATGATCTCGGCCAGCGACATGCGCTACGCCACGCAGGACGCGTTCTTCTGCATCCAGGAGATCAACATCGGCATGACCGCCGACGTCGGGACGCTGCAGCGGCTGCCCAAGATCATCGCCCCCGGCATCGTGGCCGAGCTGGCCTACACCGGGCGACGCATGCCGGCCGCCCGGGCGCGCGAGGTCGGGCTGGTGGACGAGGTGTACCCCGACCACGCCTCGATGATGGAGGCGGTCATGGTGGTGGCGGGCGAGATAGCGTCCAAGAGCCCGCTGGCGGTGCTGGGCACCAAGCAGACGCTGCTCTACACCCGCGAGCACTCGGTGGCCGATGGCCTCGAGCAGATCGCAACGTGGAACGCCTCGATGCTCGATCCCGCTGAGATGGCCGAAGCCTTCACCGCCCAGGCCGAGAAGCGAGCACCCGTCTACCCCGACCTGTACCCCGTCCGCCGCGGCTTCTCGGTCTGACGGGCGGTCCTGCCGCTCTGTGTGCGCGGTCCCATCGTGAGCCGGGTTGCCGTGCTCTTGTTGCGCCGGCCGGCGCCGGCGGGGGTTTGGCGCAAACAACGCGATCGACGGGACCGCACAGGAGCGGCGTCAGGCGGTGGTGGACGGGTCCTGCTGGAGGCGGCGGAGCTCGTCGATGGGGATGTGGCAGCGCATGGCGTGGCCAGGGGAGACCTCGGCCAAGGGTGGCTCGCTGACGTCGCACACGCCCTTGATGACACGGGGGCACCGCGGGTGGAACACGCACCCCGACGGCGGGTTGGCCGGTGACGGGATCTCGCCTTGCAATCGGATCCGCTTCGACGGCTCACCATCGACGCTCGGGATGGCCGAGAGCAACGCCTCGGTGTACGGGTGGTTCGGCCCGTGGAACACCTCGTCGGTGGGGCCGACCTCCTGGATGCGGCCGAGGTACATGACCGCGATCCGGTCGGCCAGGTAGCGCACCACGCCCATGTCGTGGGTGATGAAGACGTAGCTGGTGCGCTCCTCGCTCTGCAGGTCGGCGAGCAGGTTCAAGATGGCGGCCTGCACCGAGACGTCGAGGGCGCTGGTGGGCTCGTCGCACACCACGATGCGCGGGTCGCCGGCGAAGGCACGGGCGATGGCGACGCGCTGCTTCAGCCCGCCCGACAGCTGGCGCGGCTTGAGGTCGAGGTGCCGGGGCGTGAGCCGCAGGTGGGCGGCCAGCGCCTCGACCCGGGCGTTGGCGGCGTCCCCCTTCACCCCGGTCAGCTTCTCCACGCTGCGCATGAGGATGCGCCGCACCGACCAGCTGCGGTTGAGGGCCGAGTCGGGGTTCTGGAACACCATCTGCATGGCGCGCTTGTCGTCGGTGCTGCGCGCCGTCGTGTTGGGCGGCACCGTGTGGCCGTCGAGGGCCACGGCACCGCCGCTGTCGGCCGACTCGATGCCCAGGATCGTCTTGGCCAGCGTGCTCTTGCCCGACCCCGACTCGCCGACGATGCCGAGCGTCTCGCCCTCGGCCAGTTGCAGGTCGACGTCGACCAGCGCGGGCACGTTGACGTTGCGCTGGCGGAACGTCTTGGAGACGTGGGTGAGCTCGAGGACCTCGGGGTTGCCGTCGGACGCCGCGAGCATGCCGATGGGCACGTCGGGCTCGGCCTCGACCAGCTCGTGGATGCGGTCGGGGTGGTGGCAACGGGTGAAGCGCAGTCCGTCGTCGCCGACGGGCGCGACCGGCGGCACCACGGTGCGGCAGGTCTCGTCGGCCAGCGGGCAGCGGTCGAGGAACACGCACGTGGGCAGGTCGGTGCCGATGAGGGGCAGGATGCCGGGGATGGTGGCCAGCGCCCGTTCGGTCTTGCGCACCCCGTGTCGCGGCAGCGACCGGAGGAGGCCCACCGTGTAGGGGTGCTGGGGGTCGTCGAACACCTGGTGGCTCGGGCCCTCCTCCACGATGCGCCCGGCGTACATGACGCCGACCCGGTCGCAGAGCGAACGGATGATGCCGAGGTTGTGGGCGATGAGCAGCACCGCGGCGTTGGTCTCTTCGCGCAGGGTGCGCACCAGGTCGAGCACCTCGGCCTCGACGGTGGCGTCGAGGCCGGTGGTGGGCTCGTCGAGCACGAGCAGCTTGGGATCGCAGGCCAGGGCCATGGCGATGACCACACGTTGTTGCATGCCCCCCGACAGCTGGAACGGGTAGCGGTCCATGACGCGCGTCGGGTCGGCGATGCGCACCCGGTGCAGCGCCTCCAGGGCCGACGCCGCCGCGTCGGTCTTCGACTGGCCGAGCAGCGTGAAGCACTCGACGAGTTGGCGCCCGATCTTGACGGACGGGTTCATCGCCTGGGCCGGATCCTGGTACACCATGGACGCCTCGGTGGCCCGGAAGTGCTGGAGCTCGCGCGTGCTCATGCCGGTCACGTCCTCACCGGCCACCAGCACCCGGCCGCTGACGATCTTGCCGTTGCGGGGCAGGTAGCGCACCGCGGCATAGGCGGTGGTGGACTTGCCGCAGCCGCTCTCGCCGACGAGGCCGTAGGCCTCGCCCGGGGCGATGGAGAACGACACACCGCGCAGCACGGCGCGGTCGATGCCGCGCACGGTGTAGGCGACCTCCAGGTCCTGCACGGCGAGAGCGGCCGTGGTCGTGGCGACGGGGGTGGTCATGAGGCCTCCAGCACCGACTGCACCGAGTCGGCGATCAGGTTCACGGCGATGACCAGGCTGGCGATGGCCGCCGCCGGGAACAGGGTGGTCCACCAGATGCCGGCGCTGATCACGCGGAAGCCGTCGCTGACCTGCAGTCCCCAGTCGGGGCTGGGCGCCTGGGGTCCGGCGCCCAGGAAGGCCAAGGTGGCCACGGTGAACACGGCGTACCCGACCCGCACGGTGAGCTCGACGATGATCGGGCCGCTCACGTTGGGCAGGATCTCGCGGAACATCACGAAGATCGACGACTCGCCGCGCAACTTGGCCGAGGTCACGTAGTCGAGGTCGCGTTCGGCCAGCACGGCGGAGCGCACGGTGCGGGCGACCACCGGGGTGAACAGGGCGGCCACGACGCCGATGACCACGCTGGTGGAGCTGCCCAGGGTGGTCACCGCCAGCAGGGCCACGAGCAGCACGGGCAGGGCCAGGAACGCCTCGACGATGCGGCTGAGCGTGTTGTCGAGCCAGCCACCGAAGTACCCCATGACCATGCCGACGATGACCCCGAACAGCACCCCGAGCAGCGCGGCGAGCGGCGCCACCTTGATGACGTCACGGGCGCCGGCCATGACCCGCGACAACACGTCGCGGCCCTGCTCGTCGGTGCCGAACGGGAACGTGGCCCGAGGGGACAGGTGGGTGCCGGCTCGGTAGTCGAGCGGGCTGTGCGGGGTGATCTTGTCGCCGAAGATGGCGCAGACCGTCCACACCAGCACGATCAGGGTGCCGATGATGAAGGCCGGACGCCGCCGGATCAGGCGCCAGTTCTCCCGGCGCGCCTGTTGGCGTTCGCTGACCTGGACGGCACCGCTCAACTCGATCTCCGCGGGGGTGGTCGGGGACGTGATCATGGTGGTGGTCGAGACGGTGGGCACCATCATGTCGATGCCCGGGGTGGAGATGATCTCCTCGCGGTGCGGCACCACGTCGTCGGTGTCGCTCATCGTGCCGTCGCCAGTCGGACGCGGGGGTTCAGGAAGGCGATGAGCACGTCGGCCAGCAGCGTGGAGATCATGTAGATGATGCCGACGACGAGCACGGCGCCCTGCAGCACGGGTATGTCCCGGCTGGTCACCGCGCTCAGCATCGTGGAGCCGAGTCCGGGGTAGTTGAACACCTTCTCGACGCCGATGATGCCGCCGAACAGGTAGCCGATCTGCACGCTGATGACGGTGATGGTGGGGGCCAGCGCGTTGCGCAGGATGTGTCGGCGCATCACCTCGCCCTTGCCCAGCCCCTTCATGGTCGCGGTGCGGGCGTAGTCGGCCTGCAGGCCGTTGGCGACCCCGGCGCGCGACATGCGGGTGATGTAGCCGAAGTAGGCGACCACCAGTGCGAGCGCCGGCCAGATCAGGTAAGGCAGCTGGCCGAAGAACGAGGTGCCCTCGGGCCAGCCGGCCGCGTAGACGTGGCCGATCTTCCACTTCACGCAGAACAGCGACATCAGTACGGCGGCCGTGGCGAACTCGGGGATCGACGACGTGGCCAACCCGGTGGTGACGACGATCCGGTCGGCCAGCCGGTCCTGGCGGCGGGCGGCGAAGATGCCGGCGGCGATGGAGATCGGGATGGTGATGACGAAGGCGAGCAGCGCCAGCTTGCCCGACCGGAACAGGGCAGGGAAGACCGACTTCGACACCAGCTGGCCACTCTGGTACGAGTGCCCGAAGTCGAGCGTGAACAGCCTCCGGATCGAGCTGATGTACTGGCGGACGAGCGGGAGGTCGGTGCCGTGATCGTGGTTCCAACGAGCCACGTCCTCCTTCAGGGCGAACGAACCGAGCACCCGTCTACCCACGTCGCCGGGCAGGACGCTCACGAACACGAAGACGATCGTGGCCAGGAGCCACAACGTGACGACGGCCGAGGCCAGCCGCTTCCAGAGATACCGACCCATGGAGCCCCCTTCGTGGGATCGATCCGAACGCGAATGTAGCCATCAAGCCGTCTGGCCTGTGGCGCCGCCGAACGAGGCGGCGAATCCACAGGCCAGACGGTGCTCGACGGGCGGGATCGTCAGGCGGTGAAGCCGGCCTTCCCGCAGTAGAAGTGGCCGAGGCCGGTGGCGACGACGCCACCTACCTTCTTCGAGTAGGCGATGAGCGAGTTGTAGAAGTACGGGATGGCGTACGGGACGTCCTCGTTGGCGATCTTCTGGATGTCCTTGATCGCCGTCTTCTGACCTTCGAGGTCGAGAGATCCCTGGTACTTCTTCACCGCGGCACGGAACGGCTCGGAGATGTAGTGCGCCGAGTTCCACTCGCCGGTGGCGTAGGCCTTCACCAGGTACACGTCGGGGACGCCACGGGGGCCGTAGTCGACGATGCCGAAGTCCATGCCGCCGTCGCAGCCGGCCGGCTCCACCTTGGAGTCGTACACCTTGCACCACTCCTCGCCGTCCACCTCCTTCTCCTGCTGGAGCGTGACGTTCATGCCGATCTCCTTCAGCTGGCTCTGGAGCAGCTGAGCGAGCTGCGGGATCTCCTGCAGCTTCGGGAAGGCCATGGTGGCGGCCAGCCCTTCCTTGCCGGCGTCCTTCAGGAGCTGCTTGGCCTTGGCCACGTCACGGGCGCGCTGCGGCTGCGTGCTGTCGAAGAAGCCGTAGATGGGGGCGATGGGATGGTCGTTGCCGATGTCGCCCTTGCCCTTGAGCACGTTGTCGATCAGCGCCTTGCGGTCGATGCCGAGGGCGACGGCCTGGCGGACCTTCACGTCCTTGAAGTCGCCCTCACGGGTGTTCATCCAGATCTGGCGGTGGGCCGAGCCGTGGATGACCTCGACGTTGATGTTCTTGTCGGCCAGCAGCGCGTCGCCACCGACGACCGAGAACTGCACGATGGCATCGGCGGCGCCGCCCTGGAGGCCCGAGATCTGGGTGGCGATGTCGTCGCTGAACAGGAACTGCAGCTTGTCGAGGTAGGGCTTGCCGCCCCACCAGTCGGGGTTGGCGTCGAAGGTGGCGCCGGTGGCCGGGTCGTACTTGGTGAGCTTGAAGGGGCCGGTGCCGGTCGGGCGCTTGTCGAGCGTGGTGCCGAGCGCGTAGTCCTTCGGCGTGATGACCGACTGCGGGTTGTACGGGCCGACCTGGTAGACGAACTGGCCGTCGGGGGCGTTGAGCGTGATCTCGACGGTGAGGTCGTCGACGGCCTTGGTGGAACCGGCCTTGATGTAGGCCTTCAGGTTCGATCCGGCGAGGCGGTCCATGGTGCCGACCACGTCGGCGGCCGTGAACGCGGTGCCGTCGTGCCACTTGACGCCCTTGCGCAGCGTGAAGGTCCACACGCTGCCGTCGGCGTTGGGCTTCCACGACTCGGCCAGCATGGGCGACAGCGTGGAGCCCAGCGTGTTGACGAGGTACTCGAACGCAGTGACCACGGGCGTGTACGTACCCAGGTCGGCCATGGCGACCGGGTCGAGCGGGCCGGCCGGCTTCTGGGCGGCGATGCGCAGCGTGCCGCCCTGCTTGATCTTGCCGGCCGCTGCCGTGGTGGCGGTGCCGCCGGCCGTGGTGGGCGAACCGGCGACCGTGGTGGCGCCGCCGGCCGCGCTCGTCGGGCTCGAGCCCTTCGACGAGCTGCCGCAGGCGGCGATGATCGCGCTCATGAACGGCAAGCTGAGGCCGATGACCGCACCATGCCGGACGAACGCGCGCCGATCGATGCGACCGTGCGCGAACGCCTCGATGTGATCGAGTTCGGCGGGCGTGGCGTCCCGGCGGAGTCGATCGAAGAGCCTGATGTCCATTCCATCCCCCTTGAGCTGGGCTCAGCGTCCGCCCGAGGCGACCCTAACGGATGTCGACGATCTCGTACGGCGATTGGCGAGACACCGTAACACGATCGCCGTTCACCGTGGAACGGTTCCACGAAGCGGACAACCTGGCCCCTATTGACGGTACGACTGTACCCGTATTCGCGTCGTTGACCGAAGGCGTGGCGCTGTCGGCGAGCAGATCGCAGACAGCGCTTGGCGGCCGACCTACGCTCGTCCGAGGGGGTGTGCCATGGATCGGCTGAAGGGGAAGGTCTGCATCGTCACCGGCGGTTCGCGTGGCCAGGGCGGTGCGGAGGCGGCGCTGTTCCGTGCCGAGGGCGCCGAGGTGGTGGTCACCGACGTGCTCGCCGAGCTCGGCGAGGCCCACGCAACGGCGATCGGCGCGTCGTTCCTGCGTCACGACGTCGGGTCGGAGGAGGAGTGGGCCGACGTGGTGCGCGTCACCCTCGAACGCCATGGTCGCATCGACGTGCTCGTGAACAACGCCGGCGTCTTCGAGCACGGCAAGCTGCTCGACACGACACTGGCGCAGTTCCAGCGGATCGTCACCGTCAACCAGGTGGGCGTGTTCCTCGGCATGAAGGCCGTGGCTCCGGCGATGATCACCCAGGGTGCCGGGTCCATCGTGAACATCTCGTCGATCGCCGGTCTGGTGGCATCGGCCGGTGCCGTGGCCTACGGCGCCACCAAGTTCGCGGTGCGGGGCATGACCAAGTCGGTCGCCATCGAGCTCGCCCGCCACGGTGTGCGAGTGAACTCCATCCACCCCGGCATGATCGAGACCGACATGATGACCGAGGTGACGAAGGGCAACGAGGAGCGCCACGACCGCATCGCCCGCTCAGTGCCACTCAGGCGTGCGGCCGAGGCCGGTGAGGTGGCCTCGCTGGCCCTGTTCCTCGCCAGTGACGAGAGTGCCTACTGCACGGGCTCGGAGTTCGTGATCGACGGCGGCGTCACCGCCAGCTGAACGGCGCCGTCAGGTCCGCGCCGAGCCAACGCACCCTGCCGCACTCGATCATGGTGAACCGCCGCGGCCGTCGGTTCACCAACGAGGCGGCCAACTACAACGCCTACGGCCGCGGCGACAGCGCGTTCGACTGCTGGTGGGGCGACCCGCACCGCAAGGGCCGGCGCGACGCGATGCTGGGGCCGCTCACCCGCGGGCCGTTCTACGCCTTCCAGATCCACAGCGGCTGCCTTGGCACGAAGGGCGGCCCCCGCGTCGACCCCGACGCCCGGGTGCTCGACCTCGACGGTGACCCGATCCCCGGACCGTACGCCGCGGGACACGTGATGGGATCACCCTTCGAGATGACCTCCGGCGGTCCGGGCGGCACGCTCGGCCCCGCCATGGTGTTCGGCTACCTCGCCGGCCGCCACGCCGCGGCGCGCTGAGGACGTCGGCCCTCACAGGTCGAGCGGGGTCGGTGGGTGCGGGGTGCCGGCCACGAGCCGCACGGTGAACGCCCCGGGATCGCTCACCATGCTCGTCCGGGCGCAGAGCTGACGGGCGAGCCAGAGGCCGAAGCCACCGCCGTTGGCGCGCGGGCGGGGCAGGAACCCGGCCCACGGCTCGAGCGGCCCGGGGCCGGCGTCGGACACGGCGACCACGATGCGGTCGGGCGCAATCCACGCTCGCAGACCGATGGGATGGCGGCCGTAGTCGGTGGCGTTGGTGACGATCTCGCTCACGGCCAGCACCAGACCCTCGACATCGCGCGGGTCGAGCGTGCTCGTTGCGCCCAGCGCGGCGATGCACCGACGGGCGGCCCTGGCCGACGGATCGCCGAGGCTGGCGGTGGGCGGCGTGGCTTCCAGTGGGTCGACCTCGCGCCGGGCCAGCTGTTGGATGAACGCCCACGGCTCGGTGAACTGCGGGCTGGGGGTTCGGGCGCCGTCCCCGTCGACGACGTAGGGGTGGGTGCACTCCACGTCGCGCCGCACGGCCGCCGAGGTGCGACGGGTGTCGTAGGGACACAGGGTCCAGGCGTCGAAGGGGGTGAACAGGTCGTTGACCGCCGCCTCGTAGCGGACCCAGCCGTCCCACTGCGAGCCGGTCCCCGGATGGGGTGGCTCGCGCACCATGCGCACGGCGCCCGGCTGTTCGGCCTGCAGCGCGGACAGGCGCAGGTGGTGGCGTTGCAGGGCGGCGAATGGTCGATGGGTCAGGTCGGCGCCCCACACACCGAGCCGGTGCCAGCCCTCGGTGCCGCCGAGCGCCTCGGTCAACACCGCCTCGAGCGACGGTTGGACCTCGACCAGGACAGGGGTGCCGTCGGCGACGCCCCGGGCGACGAACGGCGCCACGATGGCCACGAACTCTTCCGCCGAGGAGTAGAAGGCCGCTTCGTGACGGAACGGCTGGGCGTGCGGGGCTCGGTCGACGGCATCGGGCTCGCTCATCGGCGCGTGCTCCGGACCGCTTCGCTGACACCGTGCACACCGGCAGGCCTACCCCACGGGACGGGGTTCTCAAACGCGCCGTGCGCCGCGACCTACGTTGTCGGTCGATCGCACGGTCGGCCGCCTGGTCGAGCGGACGGAGGGGGACGACGATGGGCAGGTTCGACGGACGTACGGTGATCGTGACCGGTGGGGGCGGCGGCATCGGTGGGGCGACCTGTCGTCGCTTCGCCGCCGAGGGGGCCAGGGTCGGCGTGCTCGACCTGGTGGCATCGGCAGCAACCGCGGTGGCCGACGCCATTGGCGCCGCAGGTGGTACCGCCGTGCCGGTGGCGTGCGACATCACCGACCGCGCGTCGGTCGACGCCGCGGTGGCCCGGGTCACCGCCGAGCTCGGCGTGGTCGACGTGCTGGTCAACAACGCCGGATGGGACCTGTTCAAGCCGTTCCTCGCCACCGGTCCCGACGACTGGGACCGCATCATCGCCGTCAACCTGCTCGGCCCGCTGCACATGCACCACGCCGTGCTGCCCGGCATGGTCGAACGCGGCCGCGGACGAATCGTGAACGTGGCGTCCGACGCCGCCCGCGTCGGCTCGTCGGGTGAGGGCGTGTACTCGGCCTGCAAGGGCGGGCTGGTGGCGTTCTCCAAGACCTTGGCGCGCGAGCACGCCCGCCACGACATCACCATCAACGTGGTGTGTCCCGGCCCCACCGACACGGCGCTGCTCGCGTCGGTGGTCGACGGTGCCGCGAGCCCGGAGAAGCTGCGCGAGGCGTTCCGCCGTTCGATCCCGCTCGGCCGGCTCGGTGATCCCGAGGACCTGCCCGGCGCCATCCTGTTCTTCGCCAGCGACGACGCCTCGTTCGTGACCGGTCAGGTCCTGAGCGTGTCCGGCGGCCTCACCATGGGAGGCTGACGTCCACGTGCTCGCTTCTCCCTATCTGAACGACGAGCTGGTCGCCCTCGGCGAGGTGGCCGGCCGTTTCGCCGACGAGCGCATCGCACCCGGCTACACCGAGCGCGACCGCACCCGGGTGCTCGACCGCGCGCTCATGGCCGAGATGGGTGCGCTGGGGCTCATCGCACCCGAGGTGCCCGAGGCGCTCGGTGGCCAGGGCGCCGGCGCGGTGGCGGCCGGCGTGATCCACGAACAGATCGCCCGGGCCGACCTCAGCATGTCGTACATCAACCTGCTCGCCTCGTTGAACGCCAAGATCCTGGTGCAGCACGGCGAGCCCGCCGTGGTCGAGCCGTGGTTGCGGCGGGTCTGCGCCGGTGAGGCACTGCTCGCCCTGGCCCTCACCGAACCGCATGCGGGCTCCGACGCCGCCAACCTGCGGCTGCGCGTGCGCCAGGACGGCAACGAGTACGTGCTCGACGGTGAGAAGACGTCGATCTCGGCCGCCGACCAGGCCGATGCCGCGGTGGTGTTCGGCCGCACCGGCGCCGACGGTGCCCGCGGCATCACCGCGCTGCTCGTGCCGATGGACCGACCCGGGATCACCCGCAGCCGCTTCGACTGCCACGGGCAACGGGCCATCGGGCGGGGCTCGATCTTCTTCGACGGAGTGCGCGTCCCGGTCGACCATCGGCTGGGCGACCAGGACCAGGGCTTCGTGCAGGTGATGCAGGGCTTCGACTTCTCCCGTGCCCTCATCGGGCTGCAGGTGCTGGCCGTGGCCCGAGCCGCCCTGGACGACGCGTGGCGCTACTCGACCGAGCGCGAGGCGTTCGGTCAGCCGCTGGCGGCGTTCCAGGGTGTGTCGCACCGGCTGGCCGAGCTCGACACCCAGGTCGAGGGAGCGCGCCTGCTGTGCTACCAGGCGCTGTGGGCGCGCGACCACGACCTGCCCCACACCGCTGAGGCGGCGATGTGCAAGTGGTGGGCGCCGAAGCTGGCCTACGACACCGTGCACGAGTGCCTGCTCACCTTCGGACACGCCGGCTACGACCGCGGGGTCATGGAGCAGCGGCTGCGGGACGTGCTCGGGTTCCAGATCGGCGACGGCACCGCCCAGATCATGAAGACGATCATCGCCCGGGCACGCGTGGGGCGCCGGGCCGTGCCACGCTGACAGCTTCGGGGGGAGCCCACCATGGAGTTCGACGCCATCCTGCTGCCAGGTCGTCGCACCGCGAGCATCGCGTCGGGTCTGTGGCCCGACCGCACCATCAACGACGCCTTCGACGCCGTGCTGGCGGCGCGCCCCGACCACACCGCGCTCGTGGCGTTCGAGGTCGAACGCGGCATCGAGCGGCGGTTCACCTACCGCCAGATCGGGACGATGGTCGACCAGCTCGCCATCGGGCTGCACCGGCTCGGCGTGCGCGGCGGCGATGTGGTGGCGGTGCAGCTGCCCAACTGGTGGCAGTTCACCGTCACCCACCTGGCGTGTGCCCGCATCGGCGCCGTCACCAACCCCCTGATGCCCATCTTCCGCGAGCGCGAGCTGACGTTCATGCTGCGCCACGGCGAGGCCAAGGTCGCGATCGTGGCGTCGGTGTTCCGCGGCCACGACTTCGCCGGCATGTACGCCGGCATGCGGGCCGACCTACCCCACCTCGAGCACGTCATCGCGGTGGGCGGCAGGCCCGGCTTCGACGAGCTGCTGGCCAGCGCTGGTACGACGCGCCGGGGCGACACCCTGCCGCTACCGGCCCACCGACCCGACCCCGACGACGTCATCCAGCTCATCTACACGTCGGGCACCACCGGTGAGCCCAAGGGCGTGATGCACTCGTCGAACACGCTGCTGTCGAACATCATGCTCGTCGCGGAACGGCTGGTGCTCAATGGCGACGACGTGGTGCTCATGGCATCGCCGATGGCGCATCAGACCGGCTTTCTCTACGGCCTCATGATGCCGGTGGTGCTGGGCAGCACGGCCGTGCTGCAGGACGTGTGGCAGCCGGAGCGGGCGACCGCGTTGATCCGGGCCGAGCGGGTCACGTTCACCATGGCCTCCACGCCGTTCCTCGCCGACCTGACCCGTCACGTCGCCGACGGTGCCGGACGCATCCCCACGCTGCGCACCTTCGTGTGCGCCGGCGCGCCGATCCCCGGTCACCTCGTGGAGCAGGCGCGCGCCACGCTCGGTTCGAAGATCGTGTCGGCCTGGGGCATGAGCGAGAACGGCGCCGTCACCCTCATCGAGCCCGGCGACGACGACGAGCGGGCGGTGAACACCGATGGGCGCCCGCTGCGGGGCACCGAGCTCAAGGTCGTGTCGCCCGAGGGCGACGCGCTGCCGGTGGGCGAGCCGGGTCGGCTGCTGGTGCGGTCGTCGTCGAACTTCGGCGGGTACCTGCGCCGCCCCCAGCTCAACGCCACCGACGCCGACGGCTGGTTCGACACGGGCGACCTGGCCCGGCTCGACGACCGCGGTTACGTGCGCATCACCGGG
>JANMAT010000219.1:0-12005 GCA_031359995.1 Actinomycetes bacterium | reverse complement strand
GGACCACACGCCCTCATCGGGTCGTCCGAGGGATCGGACGATCGACGCAACGTCGTGTTGCACGAGACCTCCTTGTCAGGCGAGTTGCATCTCGGGTGACAGGGCAGCGAGGACCATGATCCCCTGGACCTGGTTCCACCCGGTCCACGGCACGCTGCGCTGAGCGACCAGCCACGTGCCGATGGCGTTCTTCGTCACCGTCGAAGCGCCGCTCACACCGAAGCGCTCGAGGGCCACCTCCACCGCCGCCGGCGCGGTCATGCCCAGCGTCTCCATCAGCGTGCCGGCCCCGCGGGCCTTCCAAGCGACGTGCGCGGCATAGTCGGCGCGAGCGGCGGCCGCCGTCGTCGACAGCCAGTACTCGTTCGACCGCCAGCCGCTGACGTCGGGCGGGCTGTAGGGCAGCTGGCCCATGGCACCGAGCCACCACTCGGGGTGGCTCTCGGCGAAGGGCACGCCCGTGGCTCGGCGCAGAGCCACGCACCACTCGACCGGCGACCGCACGAGACCGTCCCGGGCGTGGTCGGCCAGGAACGCCGGGTGCAGGAGGATCGCCCGCAGGAGCGGGACGATCTCGAAGTCGGCATCGAGGAACACGCCGGCCAACTCGTCGATGAGCGCGGCGGGGGGCGACGGGTGGGCGAGGTAGGCCCACAGCTCACCGACGATGAACCGTGCGCAGGCCCGGCGCGTCGCCGGCAATGAGAACACGAGGTCGATCACGTCGGTGCCGTCGAAGTTCCGGGTGACACCGAAGATCGTCTTGTCACCGTCGTCGTGCCAGTCGGCCCGGAACGTGTACGCACCGGTCGCGGCGTCGATCGTGTGACCGGTCCACGCCCGGGCCGATTCGGCGATGTCGTGCTCGGTGTAGTTGCCCACACCCAGCAGGAACAGCTCGAACAGCTCCCGGGCGAAGTTCAGGTTCGGGGTGCCGGCCCGGCTCACGTCGTTGTCGAGGTACCGCAGCATCGCCGGCTCCACCGCCATCGCCCGGGCCAGATCCTTCAGGTTGCCGAAGCACAGCCGCCGGTAGGTGGCGATCTGCTGCCACATCGCCCCCATCGAGCCGACCTTGTCGATGCCCGATACGAAGTGCCCGTGCCAGAACATGGTCATCTTCTCCACCAGCGGCGTCGGCGTCACCGCCATGCGCTCGAGCCACTCCTGGACGCACAGGGCCCACTGCGTCCAGTGGTTCTCGTTCGGGTTCAGCAGCGTGGCCGGCATCACGTCAGGTGGCTCGGCGCTGCGGTCGAACAGACGATCGATGCCCTCGGCCAGATCGAGGGCGCAGAAGGCGACCAGGTCGGGCTCTTCGGCCCCGAACCCGGCCCGCCGCAGCAGGTGAGCGACCACGTCAGCTCCCGTCGACACGCGAGCCCTCCCGCGACAAGGACACCGTCATGGTGTTCTTGTCGGCAGGAGGTGCTCGATCCTGAAGTCATCGGCTCAGCCGAAGCTGCTTCCCTGGTCCTGGGCGTAGGTTCCCCGCCAGGTCGCCAGGTCGACCTGGTCGCCGAAGCGGGTCATGAACTTCCAGGGGCCCTGGTAGGTGTTGTTGCGCCAGCGGTTGTCCTGCCCGAACGACAGCGCGTCGAGCGTGCCGGACACGGTGTACGGCTGCCAGGCCTGGTTGTCGGCCCCGCTGCCGTACAGCGACATGGCGCCACAGAACTTGCCGGCGCACGGTACGACCGATGGGTTGAACGCCAGGGCGTTGTCGTGGATCGACACGTGCTGGGTGCGCCAGCGGCAGTCGGTGTACAGCGGCTCGCTGGCGATGCCAGGAGCGGTGCACTGGTGGCTGGGGTTGATGGGTTGGCCGTAGCCGTACTGCTGCGGCGCAGGGATCTTCCCATTGCCGACGAACGGGGTGCAGTAGCCGGTGGACGAGTTGCCGTTCGAGTTGCAGAACCGGTTCGTGTTCTCGTAGAGCGTGATGCCGGAGAAGTTGTCGACCAACTGGTTCCCGGCGATCTCGATGATCGCTGCGCCCGCGGTGGTGGACCGGAGCCGGCTGTCACCACCCGATTCGGACAGGTAGATCGCCGGGGCCGGCGCCCCCTGGTTGCTGCGGCCCGACACCCACCCGTTGCGCGTCAGCAAGTTGTCGACGATACGGGCGTTGTAGCTGATCTCGTACCAGATGCCGACGTTGTCGTTGTGATCCACCACGTTGCGCTCGAACAGGAAGTCGATGTTGTTCGTATCGGCCCACAACCCCACCGAATGGTTGTCATGCACCCAGTTGTTCGTGATGCGGGCACCTTTCACCGCCCAGAACTTGCCACCACCGGTGCAGCCGCAACCCGGCTGACGCACCTCCCAATCACCCGTGTTGTTCCCCATGATCTCGTTGTGGTCGAACACCACGTCCGTGATGCCGTCACCACCCTGATACGCGTTGAACCCGTACTGGCCGTTCTCGGCCAGACAGCTCTGGCGCACCACCTGACCACTCCCGGCCATCATCCCGCCCCCACCGTTGGCCCGGATGGTGGAGAACTCGATGAGCCAATGATCACCCGAGTCGTGGTTTACCACACCCTCGTTCACCGGCGCGTCGAACCCAGTGATCGTCAGATAGCGAATGGCCACCCGCTGGGCGTGGCCCACGAACGCGTAGCGGTTGGTGGCCGCGCCGTCGAGCACCGCACCCGGTGCGCCGATGTACACGTCGTCGTCCTTCGGCTGGATCTGCCCGAACGGCGACGACCCCAGCGTGTGGCGACCCGGCGCCAACCAGTACACCGTGCCGGCACCGCCCGAGAAGGCACCCGAGTTGTCACCGGCCGGCACCGTCACCACCGAACGACCGACATACAACGCACCCGCCGCGCCGGCCGAGTTGGGGCCGCCGAACAAACGACTGCTCCCACACACACGGGCATCGATCTCGTCGGGACCCGACGGCGGGCGACCCACCCGTGGTGTCGGCACCGGCGCAGGCGGCAGGGTGGTCGGCACCGGTGCTGCCACGGTGGTCGTCGGCTGGGTCGGGGGCGACGTGGTCGGGAGGGGCCGGGTCGTCGTCGGCAGCGTGGCGGCCGGCAGGGTTCCCGGAGACTCCGGCGGGGGGGTCGTGGGCGTCGTCGTCGCGCTCGTGGTCCCTGCTGCGGTCGTCGCCGGTTGGAGCGTAGAGGACGAGCCGGAGGAGACCGAAGACGAGGACACTCCGCCCGGAGGCCTGTCGACCGGCCCAACGAGCGTCACGTCGTCGAGTACGAAGTCGGCGTCAGCGTAGAGGCCCAGCCAGAGGCGCTCGGCCCCCGTCGGTGCCGTGAGGTCGACGCTCACCCGTGACCATCGCTCGGCGGTGATGGCCAACGACGGCAGCCTGCCGGAGACGACGACCGACCAGTCCGGTGGCGACCAGTTGAACTCGCCGCCCACCGACGTGTTGCCTTTCACCCAGTACGACAGGCGGTAGGTGTGCCCGCCTCGGAGCCCTTCCACCGTGCGCGTGATGTTGCCGAACGTGCTCCAGTGCCCAGGCACGAGCAGGGCCGCGGTCCCGCTCCGCGCGTCGTTCACGATGCGTGGGCGCGGCGGGCCCCACCACGACACCCACGCGCTCTCACCGTCCTCGAAGGTGTCCCGGGCCACGGACCCCCCGATCGGCAGTGCGTCGTTCATCGGCTCCACAGGCCCGAACGTGACGACGTCGCCCGACGTGCCGAGCAGGCGGAATCCCCGGCGGGACGGGGTGGTGGCGAGATCGACGATGGCCAGGCCACTGGTCAGGGCGTTCCCCCAGGTCGGTGCGTCACCAAACGACTGAACGGCGCCGTCGGCGCGAGCCAGCCAATAGCCATCGGCGGTCGCGGCCATGGAGACGAACCTGCTTCCGCCGGGCACGCCCTCACCGTGTCGTCGGGCCGAGCCGAACGGGAGAACCACACCGCGCGCGGTGAGCAGGTAGTAGCCCGCGCCATCCGCCGTCTCGGCGATGGCGACGACCGGGGCATCGAACGCCGGAGTCGTCGGCCCGATGTCGGGCGCCGTGCCGCAGCTGATCACGGTCCCGTTCATGAGGGCCATCCATGCTCCACGCCCGTCGGCCGTGAGGGCGAACGACACCGCCGGCCACCACTTCTCATCAGTGGCGCACGTGAAGGGCACGCCGGCGTCAAAGCTCACCGAGCCGTCTGCTCGCAAGACCGCGACCGTGCCGGTCGCTGTCACCTTCGTGTCGACCACCGGCACGGCGGTCGTGGTCGACGGCATCGACAGCGGGCTGGCGTCACCGAGGCGAAGTACCGCGCCGTCGTCACGGAGGGCGATCGCCCCGGTCTCGCCCACCGAGGCCAACGCTCGGTAGTCGCTCGACCCACCACTTGCGTCAGACCGACCGAGGCCGAACCCGAGCGGCAGCATGGCCGCCACGAGCAACAGTGCCCACCGTCTCGCCCTCGCCCGAATTGTCGCCACGTCGTGTGTCCTCGAGGTCGCGCGGCTTCACGCACCCAGTCGGTGCATGAACAGCCGCCATGTGGTCTCACGTTAGGCATCGTCACACGACACCCAGATGGCCCACAGTTGAAATGTCAGCGGCGGGTCCATCACTGCCGGACCGCCTGCGCGGGGCCTTCCTTAAGCGAGCACAAGGCGGCGCAACCGACGCTCGCGCCGGAGGAGCACCACTCCGGCGACGCCGGCCGCACTCAGCGGCAGGAGCACCGCCAGGGGCGCCTCGGGAACGACGACGGGCGGCAGGCACTGCTCGTCGTGTTCGCCGCCGACGACGTCCCGTCCATCGCCATCAGCCTCGTCCTCGGTGACGAGTTCGCTCGTCCGACGCCCTGGGCGTTCGCCGCCACCTGACCCGTCGTTCGATCGCGTCGTGGTCACCGTGCCGGCGACGGTGTCGTCACACTCGGCTACGCAGCTCCGCTCTCGGCCGGTCTCGCACGATGGCCCGTCGTCCGCCCGGGCCGGTGCTGCCGTCAACACGGCGGCCGCTGCCGCAAAGACGAGGACACCGGTGATACGAGCCACCCGCGCATGAACCATAGAAGAGATCTTAAGGATCGACATGGAACAGCACGTGACCACGAGATGATGATCGGGTGACGCGCGACATGCTCCCGAAGCGCCGTCCCTTCGCCACCTTCCGGACACCTCGTCGTCACCATGACGACGCAGATGACCTCTACGGTGCCCGGAGGTGGCACGGAGGGTGGAACTCACCGCACCGTGGACCGCGACGGTGAACCCCCATGAGCCTCCTCCTCGATGACGCCCACCGCACAGTGTTCCGGGAGCCGTCGACCGTCGACACGTCGTCGAACGTGCCGAAGGAGCGATGGCACCTTGCGGTCGCGACGACCGCATTCATCGTCTACGTCCTGGTCGCACGCTGGCTGATGTACACGCGCGGCTTCGAGATCGGCGACGCCCTCACCAAGACCTCCGCGGCTCAGCACGTCATCGCAAGTCGCGACCCCCATCTCGCGGCGATGGGCTTCTACTGGATGCCGCTGCCCCAGCTCTCCCAGTTGCTGTTCGTGTTGGTGCTCCAGCAGGTCGGCTACGCCCAGTTCGCCGGACCGCTCACCAGCGCCTGTTGGGGCGCCGGGGTGGTGCTGGTGCTGGCCGCCGTGGGACGGGCCGCTGGTGCGCCCAGGTGGCTCCGCATCGGGCTCACCGTCGCCTACGCCTTCAGCCCGGTGGCGATCTGGTCGTCGGCGAACGGCATGAGCGAGGCGTCCAGCTTCTTCTTCCTCGCACTGACGCTGCTCGGGTACACCCGCTGGGTCCAGCGACGGAACCCGGCTGCGCTGGCCGTCATGGCCGTGGCTCTGGGCGGGCTGATGCTCTGCCGGTACGAGGCCCTGCCCGTTGCCGCCGGCATGGCCGTCTGCTGCGCGCTGCAGACCAAGCGCGACAAGTGGGTCTCGACCGCTGTCCTCGTGATGCTCCCGACGCTCTACATGTTCGGCCTCTGGCTGTTCGCGTCGCAGCTGATCATGAAGGACGCGTTCTTCTGGCTGAAGACGCTGATACGCATCGGCAAGGCCAGCGGCACGGGTGCGAGCATCTACGCGTCGAACCCGACTGTCGTCGACATGGTTCGGTTCGGCCTGTTGATGACGATCGTCATCTCCCTGCTCCTGCTTGTGCTGCTGCCCTCGGTGCTGAGCCGCCGTTGGCACCGCTTCCTGCGCAACGTCGGCTTCGCCGTTCCCGGGCTGGTCTTTCCGGCAATCGTGTTCATCCAGCAGTTCCGGGGCACCGCGCCCGGGCAGACCCGCTACTACTACCCGGCCTGGATCGTCGGTGTGGTCGTCGCCTTCGATGTCGCACAGAGGCTCGAACAACGGGCGGACACGCGCCGGATCACGATCCTCCGCCCGCTCGCGTGGGCCGGTCTCGGTGCGGTCGCGGTTGCGTCACTGGCGAGCCAGGTGATCGGCTTGAGCAGTGCCCGGGTTGCGACCGTGGAGAGCGAGCATCTGCTCTTCGCTCCGTTGATCGGCAGGGAGTCGCCGGCTGCCGACGCCGCGACCCTGCGCGACAAGTCGGCCGGCTGGAAGTTGCTGTTCGCGGTCACCGATGGCGAGTTGGCCCGCGGGGCGCACCTCATGCTCGACACCGACACGTCGCCCGACGGGCCGTTGTTCACGCGCCATGCCGACCAGCTCGTGATCCCCGAGGACCGCGACTTCGAGCAGACCTTGGCTGCACCCGAAGGGCGGGTCGAGTACGTCGCCGTTCGAGTGTCGGCGATCGGCTCGTCGTCGAGGTACCTCCCATCGATGATGGCGATCGTCGACAGCACGACCAAGGGCACCTGGACGAAGATCGCCGAGTACGGCACGGCCCCTAACTTCATGATCGCTCTCTACCGGGCCACCCCCTGACGGTCGGAAAGGACCGCGATGCTCATCACCAGGACCCCCCTGCGCATCTCGATCGGAGGTGGCGGTACGGATCTCCCCTCGTACTACCGCCGCTTCGGTGCGACCGTCGTGTCGGCCGCCATCGACAAGTACATCTTCATCTCCATCAACAAGACGTTCGTGGACGACTACTTCATCAAGTACTCGGCGCTGGAGCGCGCCGCCTCGGTGGGCGAGATCGAGCATCCCCTCGTGCGCGAGGCGCTCCGCCTGGTGCCGGTGCCGCCGGGCATCGAGATCGTCTCGATGGCCGACATCCCTGCCGGTACCGGTCTCGGCTCGTCGGGAACGTTCACCGTCGGCCTGCTCCGGGCCCTGCACGCCGTGACCCGTCAGCACGTCGATGCGCACCGGCTCGCCCAGGAGGCCTGCCACCTCGAGATCGACGTCCTCGGCAACGCCGTGGGCAAGCAGGACCAGTACATCGCGTCCTTCGGTGGACTCACCTGCTTCGAGTTCCAAACCGACGACACGGTGATCGTCACGCCGCTCGCCATCCCCACGAAGGCCATGCACGAGCTCGAGGAGCACCTGCTCCTGTTCTTCACCGGCTACTCCCGTTCGGCCTCGGCGATCCTGCACGACCAGAAGCAGCGGTCCGAGTCCGACGACCAGGCCATGATCGAGTCGCTGCAACATGCCGACAAGCTCGGGCGCCGTATCCGCACTGCACTGGAGGCCGGCGCCACCGAGGAGTTCGCCGAGCTCATGCACGAGCACTGGGAGTACAAGCGCGTCCGCTCGGCCGGCATGACCAACGCCCAGATCGACCACTGGTACGAGGTGGGTCGCCGGGCCGGGGCCATCGGCGGCAAGCTCGTGGGGGCTGGAGCCGGCGGCTTCCTCATGTTCTACGCCCGCGACCCCGCCCGGCTCCGGGCGGCCATGACCGCCGAGGGGTTGCCCGAGGTCCGCTTCCATTTCGACCACGACGGTTCCACCGTCGTCGTGCGGGACTGACCGATGCTGCCCTGCGTGATCCTCGCCGGCGGTCTGGCCACCCGCATGCGCCCGCACACCGACGACACCCCGAAGGCCCTGCTCCCGGTGAACGGCGTGCCCTTCGCCGACATCCAGCTCTCGTGGCTGCGGCGTCAGGGCGTCACCGAGGTCGTGTACTGCATCGCCCACCTCGGCGAGCAGATCGTCGACCACGTGGGCGACGGCTCGCGGTGGGGCGTCCGGGTGAGATACTCCGATGAGGGAGCCGATCGGCTCGGAACCGGCGGGGCATTGCGCCTCGCCGCCGAGCGCCGGCTGCTGGCCGACGAGGTGTTCGTGCTCTACGGCGACTCGTACCTGCAGGTCGACCTGCGCGAAGTCGCGGTCGCGTTCCGCGTGTGCCGGCGCCCGGCGCTGATGACCGTGTACCACAACATCACGGCGCTCGAGCGGTGCAACGTCCGCTACTACGACGGCGAGGTCGACCTCTACCAGAAGGGCGTGGACGACCCGACGGCGCTCGGCATGTTCCACGTCGACTACGGGCTGCAGGTGTACCGCCGGCAACTCCTCACCGAGCACATCCCCGCCGACGCGGCGTTCGATCTCTCGGACCTGCAGCATGCGCTCAGCGTCGAAGGCCGCATGGCCGGCTTCGAAGTGCGCGAGCGCTTCTTCGAGATCGGCTCGCCCCTGGGCCTGGCCGCCCTCGAAGCCCACCTCGACCGCAGGATGACCACGGCATGAGCGCCAGCACGAATCACCTGGACGACCAGCACCGCGTCTACGAGAAGCGCTCGCTCGAGGTCGGCGAGGAGTTCCACCGCTACGCCGACTGGATCATGCGGCCGCTGCTCCCCCACATCCACGGGCGAGTGCTCGAGATCGGCGCGGGGTTGGGCACCATCGCCGCCCGCTACGTCGACCGCACCACCTCGGCGGTGCTGCTCGAGCCGGCCCAGAACCTGCATGCCATGCTTGCCACCCGCATGCGCCCCCGGCTTCACGTGCAGACCGTGTGCGGCTTCGTGGACGAGGTGGTCGGACGGCAGGTGGACGGTGTCGACTTCGGTCGCGGATCGTTCGACACCGTGGTCATGGTGAACGTGCTGGAGCACATCGCCGACGACACCGGCACCATGGCCCTGGTGCGGACGCTGCTCCGCCCGCACGGTCGCGTCGTGGTGTTCGTGCCCGCGTTGCCGGCACTGTTCGGCAGCTACGACGAGAAGGTCGGCCACGTGCGGCGCTACACCAAGCGGGGACTGCGCGGACTGGTGACGATGCGGGACTTCCGCGTCGCCGAGCTCGCCTACGTCGACCTCGTGGGCATGGCGCCCTGGTTCGTCAGCGGGCGCCTGCTGCGCCAGCAGGAGGTCGGGCAGCGCAGCGCTCAGTTCTACGACCGTGCGGTGGTGCCCGTGGCTCGCGCCATCGACCGGCTGAGCGGTCCGCCCATCGGCAAGAACCTGCGGTGCGTGGCCTACGCCCCGGGATGATGCTCAGGCGTCGGTCGGCGGCCGGCGCCACGTCATCGAGCGGGTCGCCGTCGCCGCGGCGTGGATCAGCAGCGTGAACGCGAACAGCGAGATGCCGCCCATCACGAAGAACACGCCCGACAGGAAGTAGTAGTTCTCGTCCTGCAGCGCTCCCGTGAGGCGCAGGCCACCGTCGAGGTACTTCAACGTGAGTGGCACCATGAGACCGATGCCCATCAGCGTGACGGCGCCGGCGGCGATGCACGTGCGGGTGTAGCGGAAGGCATCGAGGAGCTTGGCGGTACGGCGACCGGTGTAGTCGAAGAAGATCTGGGCCAGGCACCCCATGAGGTAGCCGTTGAGGCCGATGACCGCCAAGGCGCCGCCGAAGAACTGCCAGTAGAACGAGAAGGTCAGCGGCCCTACCTTCACCGGGCCGAAGATGAACGGCATCGTGATGAGCGTGCCCAGGATCATGAGGATGATGCCGGGGCGGTACACGAAGAAGTCCGCGCCGTACACGAACATGGCGCGCAGGTTGATCCACGCCGCCTGGAACGGGGAGAACCAGCCCATGCGGCGGTGATGGCTGACGCGACCCTCCTGGTCCTTCAGGAAGTGCACGGGCACCTCGGCGGTACGCAGCTCCATGTGGACGCTCTTGAGCACCATCTCCGACGCGTACTCCCACGACTGCGACTGGATCTGCATGCGCTTCAGCGCGTCGAGGGTGATGCCCCGCATGCCGCAGTGGATGTCGGTGAAGTGACTGCGGTAGAGGCGGTTCAGGATCCACGTCGTGAACGGTGTACCGAAGTACCGATGGTGCACCGGCATGGCGCCCTTCTCGATGGAGCCCGCCCACCGCGAGCCCATGACGTACTCATGGCCCTCGTGGAACCGCTCCACGAACGGCGCGAGCTGTCGGAAGTCGTACGTGCAGTCGGCATCACCCATGATGACGAACTGGCCACGGATGTAGGGCACCGCGTCGATGTAGGCCCGGCCGAGGCCCCGCTTGGGCGTGCGGAGCACGCGTGCCCCGGCCGCCAGCGCCAGCAGCGGCGTCGGGTCCGACGAGCTGTCGATGATCAGGATCTCGCCCCGCACGCCGGCCGCCGCGAGCCCTTCCTGGCACCACCGCACGAACGTCTCGACAGTGAGCGACTCGTCGAGCGCCGGTACCACGATCGAGACGATCGGCTCGGCCTCGTCGCGCTCGGGCACGAGCAACGCCAGCTTCGTCGGCGTGCGCCCGAGCTCGCCCACGTCGTCGGGGGCCGAGGTGGTGCTCCGGTCGACCAGGACATCAGCCATGAGGCGGACGCTAGTGCCGGCCCCGGTGGCTCGTCCCGGGAGCCGCCCAGGATTCGGGCAAGGGCGACGAAGCTTCGCGGCCCGTTCATCCGGCGGCCACGCGTGCCGAACCGTGTTCCAGTCGACGGGCAACCTTCAGCGTCCGTTCACCCGTAGGCCAACACCCTCGGAGATCATCGGCGGTGATGACGACCGAGCCCACCTTCACGGCATCGTTCCTCGCGGAGACGGTGCGCATCATCGAGTCGCTGCCCGCGACCGACATCGAAGCGGTGGCCTCCGGGCTCGCCGCCGTCCGCGACGGCGGTGGTCGCCTCTTCATCCTCGGCGTCGGCGGATCGGCCGGCCACGCCAGCCACGCGGTGAACGACTTCCGCAAGCTGTGCGGGTTCGAGGCCTACGCCCCCACCGACAACGTCTCCGAGCTCACCGCCCGCACCAACGACGACGGCTGGGAGACCAGCTTCCGCGGATGGCTCGAGGTGTCCCGCCTGCGAGCGGCCGACGGGCTGCTCGTGTTCTCCGTTGGCGGCGGCGACCTGGAGCGCAACGTCTCGGCCAACATCGTGAACGCGCTGCGGTTGGCCGAGTCGGTGGGCGCATCGGTCTTCGGCATCGTCGGCCGGGACGGCGGCTACACCGCCAAGTCGGCCACCGCCTGCGTGGTCGTACCTCCTCTGGTCCCCGAGCGCATCACCCCTCACACCGAGGGGCTCTGTGCCGTGGTGTGGCACCTGCTGGTGTCGCACCCCGTGCTGCAGCAGCGGGCCACGAAGTGGGAATCCGTGGCGGCGGCCCGATGAGCATGCGTCGGATCATCATCGTCGGCGGTGCCGGGTTCATTGGCAGTCACTTCACCGACCACCTCCTGGCGCGACCCACCACGACACAGGTGACGCTGTACGACAACTTCACTTCGGGCCGCGAGTGGCACTACGACCACCACGCGGACGACGCACGACTCACGGTGGTGAAGGGCGATGTCAAGGACGCCGACCTGCTCACGTCGTCCATGGAGGGCCACGACCTGGTGATCCACCTGGCCTCGAACCCCGACATCGCCAAGGCGATGACCGATCCCACCATCGACTTCGACGAAGGCACCTACCTGACCCATCGGGTCGTCGAGGCGATGCGCGTCGCCGGCGTCGGCACCATCGTGTACGCCTCCGGCTCGGGCGTCTACGGCGATCTGGGCCAGATCGAGGCGCACGAGGACCATGGTCCGCTCGTGCCCACCTCCACCTACGGCGCCAGCAAGCTGGCCGGCGAAGCGCTCATCTCGTCCTACTGCGCCATGTTCGACCTGCGGGGCGCGGCGTTCCGGTTCGGCAACGTGGTCGGCCCCCGCCAGACCCACGGC
>JANMAT010000187.1:0-19132 GCA_031359995.1 Actinomycetes bacterium | reverse complement strand
CGACCCCGTCACTCGGGGACTTCGAGCCGGTAGCCCACACCCCGGATGGTGGTGATCCACTCCGGGTGCCCGAGCTTGCGGCGCACCGCCGAGATGTGCACGTCGAGCGTCTTGGTGGGGCCGTACCAGTGGGCGTCCCACACCTGGTCGATGATGTCCTCACGCCGCCGGGCGGCCCCGGGGTTCTCCGCCAGCATGGCCAGCAGGTCGTACTCCTTGGGCGTCAGATCCTTCATGTCGGCGGCCACGTACACACGGCGGGCGTCGCGGTCGATGGTGAGCGACCCGAGGTGCTGGGCCGAGGCGCGAAAGACCGGGCCACCGTCGGTCACGGGTGGTGACGGGGCGGTGTCGGCGGTGACCGACGAGTTGGACCGGCGCGTGACCGCGCCGATGCGGGCCACGAGCTCACGGAAGCCGAACGGCTTCACCAGGTAGTCGTCGGCGCCGAGCTCGAGCAGCACGACGCGATCGATCTCGTCGCCTCGCGCCGTCAGCACGATGATGGGGACGTTCGACGCGGCCCGCACGAGGCGGCAGACGTCCTTGCCGTCCAGGTCAGGCAGCCCGAGGTCGAGCAGCACCACGTCGAACCCGCGGGCGAGGTCGACCGCGGCGCGGCCACTGGCCGTGTGGGTGACCGTGAACGCCTGACGCTCCAGCCCCTCGCGCACCGACTCGGCGATGCTCAGATCGTCTTCCACCAACAGCACCTGCATGCACCTGACGGTACGCAGGACGTGTTCGACCGCCGTGTGAGCGAGGTAAGCGCCAGGTGAAGACGAACGTGCTGCCCCTCACACCGCGCCCGTCCGTCAGAGCGTGCTGAGGAACGCCAGCAGTGCGGCGTTGGTCTCGGCCGGCGCTTCCTGCTGCACCCAGTGACCGGCGCCCGCGATGATGGTGGCGCCTTTGAAGTTCGGCAGGGTCTGGCTCATCCGCTCCACACCGCCGGGGTCCATCACCAGCACCACGTCACGCGAGCCGGCCACGAAGTAGGTGGGCATGGTGGCGTGCTCGGGCCCGCGCCCGGCGAGCAGGGCGAAGTTGGCGTCGAGGTTGCGGTAGTAGCTGATCGGACCGAAGTAGCCACTGGCGGTGAACGCGTCGACGTAGCGCGCGAAGTCGGCCTTGGTGAGCCACGACCACGGAAGGGGCGGTGGCTCCACGGTCTGGGTGAGGAAGCCGGTGCCCTCCATGGGCGGCAGCTCACCGCGCGGGCCGGTGAAGCCCTCGCCGCTGGCGCCCCACAGCACGCGCCGCATCGTGTTCGCCACGTCGGCTTCCATCTCGGTCTCGGCCGGGCCGACCTGCTGGAAGTACAGGATGTAGAAGAACCGGTCGGTGTAGACGGCCTTCATCAGCTGGGTGGGCGGCGCCGGCCAGTGCACGAACGGCACGCTGAGGCCCACGACGGCGCGGCAGCGCTCGGGGTGGAGCTTGGCCAGGTCCCACACGATGAGCGCGCCCCAGTCGTGGCCCATGAAGACGGCGTCGCGCTGGCCGGTGGTGTCGACCAGGTTCAGCAGGTCGCCGGTGAGCGGCCCGATGCCGTAGGCGGTGACCTCCTCGGGCGCGCTCGAACGGCCGTAGCCGCGCTGGTCGGGCGCCAGCACGTGGTAGCCGGCGGCGGCCAGCGCCGGGATCTGGTGACGCCAGCTCCACGAGCTCTCGGGGAACCCGTGCGACAGCACGATCACCGGCGAACCCGGGTCACCGGCCTCGAGCACGTCGAGCTCGGCGGTGCCGACGTCGACGCGACGGCGGCGGATCGGCTCGGTCCTGGGGTCGGTCATGGCGTCAGGCCTTCGCGTCGGTGACGGCGGCGCGGGCCTGCTCGGAGATGGCCGCCACGGCCCCCCACGACAGGTGGTCACTGCCGAACAACTGGTCGAACGAGGCGTCGGCCCCGTCGTTGAACCCGTGACGGTTGCGGAAGTTGTACCGCCACCGCTGCTCGTGCACGGGCAGGCCGAGACGGCCCAGCCGGCCGAGCACGTAGCTGTCCCACGCCGCCACCTGGGGCAGGGTGAGCTCGCCTTCCGCCGGCGCCTCGGCGAAGCCGCCCTCGCGCCGGTCCTTCAGACGCAGGAGCACCCGGCACAGCGCCAGCTGGGCGGTGGCGTCGCTCTGGTGGCGGGGGCGGCGCTGGTCCTCGAAGGCGCCGGACTCGGCCTTGATGTGCAGCGGGCTGCCCTCGGTGAGGATCACGCGCGACACGGGCGTGGTCTCGTCGACCTCGATGACGAGGTCGTCGGTGAGGCCGAGCAGACCCATGACCTCCTCGGCCACCGCGGCGATGCGGGCGGCGTCGAAGAACACGAACTTGAACTCGGTGGGGCTGACGGTGACGGTCACGCTCGGGCCTCAGGCGGTGGTCTTGGTGAAGGACTCGGCCGCCGCCGCCCGTCGCAGCGTGCTGGCCTCGGTACGGCGCTCGTCGAGCGCCTGCCGCGACACCTCGGCGATGGTCTCGATCTCGTCGTCGCTGAAGCCGGCCAGCTCGCGGAAGCGACGGGCCAGACCGATGGGTGACTCATCCGAGTCGGAGCGGGTACCACCGAAGGAGAACAGCTTGTCGACGACGTTCTGGAACTCGAGCGCCCTCTTGCGCCGCTCGGGATCGGTCTCGGTGAGGCGCCGCAACCAGTCGGAGCCCATCTTCACGTGGGTCACCTCGTCGGCCAGCATCCAATCCTCGCAGAACTCGAGGAACGGGTCGCCGGCCAGGTTGCCGAACTCCTTCATCGTCGTGAACACGTCGATGGCCAGCCCCTCGAGTGCCCGGTTCACGCCGGCCAGGCGCAGCACCGGGTCGTGCGAGCACGCTGCCTCGAAGAGCACCGTGTTCTCGGCGAACTGGCCGATCTCGGTGCCCATCCAGCCCGACAGCTTCACGCTGATCTCCACGTGGCGGGCCTCGTCCCACGCCTGGCGGGCCATGTCGAGCTTCAGCGCGAACGGGATGGCGTCATCGGCGCCCTCGTTCACGTCGGGGAAGTCCCAGCACGTGCGGCCGGCACCTTCGAGCGCCTGGATCTCTCCCACGAAGATGCCGTGCATGAGCGAGCGGGCGGCGTCGGTGGCGTCCTTGCGCGACGGCGCCAGACGGTTCGACGAGCGACGGCTCTGGTCGCTGTTGAGGTTCAAGGTGGAGCGCGGGTCGCCGATGCGGTCGGCGACCGTGAGCGTGCGGAAGCGCTCGTCACGGGCGAGGTCGTCGACGGGGAAGAACTTCCTCATGCGCGTGCCGCCTCCCGGGCCGGGGTGCCGAACCCGATGGACCCAGACCCGGTGATGCCGCCGGCTTCGACCATGATCGCCTCGAGCCGGCCCTGGTGGGCGGCGGCGCGCTGGGCGTCGTCAGGCGTCTCGATGAGCGACTGGATGAGCATCTCGCCGTCACGCCAGTCGTCGAACTCGTCGGCCAGCGCGAACTTCAGCGAGCGGATGGTGGGCGCGTCGGTGATCTCGCTGGTGTTGTTCAGGTGGTACGTGTACGCCGCGATGATGTGGGGCACGAGCACCCGGTACACGCCGACGAGCTTCTCGAGCGTCAGCTCGGGCGCCTCGGGCTCGGTCATGGCGGCGATGAACCGGACCATGGCGTCGTTGGGCGGCACGGACAACCGGTCGGGGTTCATCTCGCGCAGCTCGGGCAGGCGCTTGTGCCACAGCTCGGCGTGCCACGCGTGCTTGTAGCAGTGGGTGCCCAGGCGCATCTTCACGTCGAGCTCGGGCACGGTGGCGATCCAGCCGCCCAGCGCCTCGAACATCTTCATCTCGACCCACTTGTAGTTGCCCACGCGCCGGGCCGACTCGGCCACGTCGAACGCGCCCGGCAGCTCGCGTCGGTCCCACGGTGCGAACGGTGCCCGCGGCTTGGCTGGCTCGGCCATCCCTGATCCCCCAAAGATCGTGCTACCGCCCACGGTACCGCGGTACTGGACGTTCTGTTCAACAGGGGTGGGAGCGGGCGTCGCCGTGGCGGGCCCGCCACCAGGCGGCGTCCTGGTGGCCGAGCGCGGTGGCCGGCGGTCCGTGGCGGCGGTACTCGTGCAGGATCGCCCGCCAGGGCCCGTGGGCGTGGAGCGTGCCCAGCAGTGCGCTCAACGCCCACACCAGCCGGTCGAGCACAACGAAGCTGGCGGGCAGGTCGAGTCGGCGCACGACCTCCTGATACGGCCCCCGCACGTCGAGCACCCGCTGCAGCGCCGCGGCCACCACCTCGGGCGTGAACGTGAACGTCTCGGTCAGGTAGGGCACGTAGGGGCTCGACACGTAGGCGAACACCGCCTCGGGGTCCAGACCGTGGCCAGGGGGCAGGAAGCCGGCCGTCTCCATGGCGCCCAGCAGGGCCACCGGGTCGGGGTCGGACACGATGGCGTCCATGCAGGGCGCCAGCCGCTCCCACTCGCCCGGCGCCCACCGCTTCACCATCCCGAAATCGAGGAACGTGACCCGGCCGTCGGGGTGGAAGCGGTAGTTGCCGGGGTGCGGGTCGCCGTTGAAGCAGCCGAAGCGGTGGATGGAGCCCTGGGCGAAGCGGAACAGCACCTCGCCCGCCCGCTGGCGCGTGGCCTCGTCGGCGGTGGCCAGGAAGTCACGCCAGCTGGCCGCCTCGACCCACTCGCTCGTGATCACGCGGGCGGTGGACAGCTCGGGAACGACGGCGGGGATGGTGATGAACGGGTGCCCGGCGTAGTGCTCGGCGAACGCGGTCTGGTTGGCCGCCTCGATCCGGTAGTCGAGCTCGTCGACCATGCGGGCCCGCAGTTCGGCCACCACCGCCTCGGGGTCGAGGCCGGGCAGGGCGAAGCGCGTTAGCAACCCGTACACGACGCCCATGTTGTCGAGGTCGCCGCGGAACGTCTCGGCCACGCCCGGGTACTGCACCTTCACGGCCACGTGGCGCCCGTCGAAGAGCTGGGCCCGGTGCACCTGGCCGATCGACGCCGCCGCCACGGGTACCGGCTCCCACCGGCGGAACAGGGCCTCGGGCGCGGCGCCCAGCTCGGCGCGCACCACCGACTCGGCCAGGCTCGGCGCCATCGGCGGGGCGTCGGCCTGCAGGCTGGCCAGCGCCTGGCGCGCCGCGTCGGGCAGGGCGTCGGCCATCACGCCGAGGAGCTGCCCGGCCTTCATCATCACGCCCTTCATCTGGCCGAGCTCGGCCACGACCTGTTCGGTGGTGCGCACGGTGAACCGCTCGTCGAGCTCGGCCCGGCGCTTCTCGCCGGCGGTGAGCCGGCGGGCGCGGTGCAGGACGAAGGCGACGCCGCGGCGGGCGGTCAGGCGGGCCAGGCGCGCCGTGCGGCGCACCCGGGCGATGCGCTCAGCCCGTGCACGCGTCACAGCGCGTGCGGGTCGGGTCGACCAGCATCTGCTCCACGGTGAGCACCCCGTCGCAGACCTCGCAGGTGAAGTAGGTGCCCGCGTCGAGGCGGGCGAGGGCGTGGTCGACCCCGGCCAGATCGGCCTCGATGCCGTCCAGCAGCACGGTGCGCTCCTCGTCGGCCATAGGCCGCGATCGTAGCGCCGGCCGGGGCGCCCGCGCCCGGCCCGCCCGGGCGCCCCACTCAGTTGGCCTTCATGCCGCCGTCGACGACGTAGAAGGCGCCGGTCAGGAAGGCGGCTTCGTCGCTGGCGAGGAACGTGACCAACGCGGCCACGTCGGTCGACTCGCCGTAGCGGCCGAGCGGGATGCGGGCGAGCCGCCCAGCCCGGCCACCGACGACGTGTTCACGATCGAGCCACCACCGCGCGCCGCGATGGCCGGCCCGGCGTGCTTGATGCCCAGGAACACGCCGCGCACGTTCACGGCCAGCACCTTGTCGAACATCTCGACCGGGTAGCTGCTCATGGGCGCCACGATCCCCTCGATGCCGGCGTTGTTGAACAGCACGTCGACACCACCGAAGGCCTGCACGGCCGCGGCCACGTAGTTGGCCACCTGGGCCTCGTCGGTCACGTCGGCCGGCACCGACCGGGCCGTGCCGCCGGCCGCCTCGATCTGGCGCACCGTCTCGTCCACCCCGTCACCGGGCAGGTCGACCGCCACCACCGACGCGCCCTCGGCGGCGAAGCGGGCCGCGGCGACGCGCCCGATCCCTCCGGCCGCGCCGGTGACGACGACGACCTTCCCGGCAAAACGAGCTGACATCCCCATGGGCGCGCAACGTAGCAGCGCTCCCCGGCGTGGCGTCAGGCCCGCACGACCTCGCGGGCCAGTCGGTCGGCGTAGTGGGCGGCCAGCGCTTCCAGCGCGGATGCCCCGTCACCCTGGAACGAGGCGCCGTGCATGACCGCCAGCGTCGTGGGTTGCAGGTCGGCCAGCGCCAGCAGCTGCGCCGGCGTGTGCGGGGTGACCGGCACGAACCGCATGCGGTCCTCGGTCTCGATGGAGGTGGCGACGATGTCGGCGGTGGTGAGCGGCGTGGTCTCGCCCAGGTGCGTGAACAGGTCGCTGGTGAACAGCGTGCCCGTCGTCTCGTCGAACAGCAGACGCGCGTCCCAGCCATGGGGAAGGTGGGGCGTGTCGAGGTGGCGCAGCCGGTGCCCACCGGTCACCAGCACCTCGCCGTCGGCCAGCCGGCGGGGTGCGTCGTCGAGGTGGTCGTTCGCCCACAGGGCACAGCCGAGCGCGCCCTGGGCGACCTGCGCGTGGGGGCAGGCGTCGAGGAACTCGTCGAGGGCACCGCACTCGTCGGACTCGGTGTGGCTGTAGGCGATCCACCGCAGCGACTCGAGAGGCACGAGCGACGCCACCGCCTCGCTCACGGCGGCGAAGCGGGCGCGGTGGCCGGTGTGGAACAGCAACGGCTCGGCATCGCGCACGAGGAACTGGTTGAAGCTCATGCCGAGCCGGGCATCGACGGCGGAGATGCGGAACACGTCGGGGGCGATCTCGTCGATGGCGGTGGCGGTGTCGGTCATCGACTCACGCTACGAGCGCGATGTCGCGAACGCGCCCGCAATTCACGACACGGCGGCGAAGGCGGTGAACGACTCGGTGAGCCACGCCCGCACGTCGTCGTCCACATCGGACGGCGCCCGCAGGTCGATGAACAGCGCCACGTTGCCGGCGGCCCCCACGCCCATCGACCGGCGCACCCTCGGATGGGTGACGGCGTGGGGCAGGATCACCGAGAGCTCCACCCTGGCGGGTCGGGGCCGCATCTCCACGAACGTGCGGCGCCCCTTCACCAGCAGGCCGACGTCGGCCGGTTCGACCACCACCGGCCCGAGGGCGCGCAGATGGGAGAGCACCGCCTCGTACACGTCGTGCTCGTAGGCCGGGCGGGCCGCGTAGTACTCGGCCAGGGTGCGCACCGGCACGCACACATGCGACTGACCGGGCCGTCCGAAGGGCCGGTCGCAACGCGGGCAGATCCAGTGGGCGGTCATCTTCAGGCGGGGGCGGGCGCGGGGGCATCGCCGCGGTTGGGCACGGCCCGGCTGGGCAGCTTGTCGGGGATGACGTGACCGATCGCCAACGCCGTGATCACCGACAGCACGGCGAGTACGGAGAAGGCCACCCGCGTGCCGTGGTTGAAGGCCGAGCCCGCCTCACGCACGAACGTGCGGAACTGGTCAGGGGTGATGCGCCCCTGGGCCAGCGCCCGGTTGGCCACCGACACCGCCTTGCCCACCGAGTCCTTGGCCACCTGGCGGGCGCCGGCGTCGGTGATCTGCTCGGTGAACGCCGTGCGCGTGCGGTACAGCGACGACACGATCGAGCCCGCCACGGCGATGCCCAGGGCGCCGCCGACCTCACGGGTCACGTCGTTCACCGCCGACCCCACACCGGCCTTCGACAGCGGGAGCGAACCGACGATGAGCTGGCTCGAGCACGGCATCACCATGGCCGTACCGGTGGCGGTGAGCATGAGGGCGACGGCGATCAGCGGGTATGGCGTGCTGCGCGTGAAGAGGGCGAACGCCCCCAGCCCTACGGCCTGCGACAGGAAGCCGATGCGCACGGTCCACTTCACGCCGAGCCGCCCCACGATCTTGGGACCCTGGGGCGACACGAGCACGAGCATGAGCGCGCTGGGCAGCACGCGCACGCCCGCTTCCAGCGGTGAGTAGAGCTTGACGAACTGCAGGTACTGGGTCAGCAGGAAGAAGAGCGAGAACACCGAGAAGAAGACCATGGTGACCGCGGCCGAACCCGCCGCGAACCCGGGCAGGCGGAACAGCCGGGGGTCGAGCATGGGGTGCTCGATGCGCAGCTCGTAGAGCACGAACGCCACCGCCGTGACCACGGCGAGCACGAACGCGCCGACCACCAGGGCGCTGAACCAGCCCCGCTCGGGTCCCTCGATCACGCCGAACACCAGCGACACCAGGGCGACGACGCTGAGCACCGCGCCGGGGATGTCGAGCGGTCGCTCCTCGGGGTCCCGGGACGTGGGCACCAGGAACACGACGAGACCGATGAGCAGCAGCACCACGGGCAGGTTCACGAAGAACACCGAGCCCCACCAGAACCACTTGAGCAACAGGCCCGACGACACCGGGCCCAGCGCGCCGCCCACGCCGGCGAACCCGGCCCACACGGCGATGGCCTTGGGCCGCTCGTGGAACGGGAAGCAGTTGACCACGATCGACAACGTGGCCGGCATGACGAACGCGGCGCCCACACCCATGAGCGAGCGCGCCACGATGAGCACGTCGGGGCTCTTGGCCAGCGTGGCGAGGAACGACGCCGAGCCGAACAGCACGAGGCCGCCGAGCAGGGCGCCCTTGCGACCCCACCGGTCGCCGATGGCGCCGGCCAGCAGCAGGGAGCCGGCGAACACCAGGGCGTAGCCGTCGAGGATCCACTGGAGCTGGGTGACCGAGGCGCCGAGGTCCTCCTGGATTCGGGGCAGGGCCACGTTCAGCGAGCTGACCGCCAGCACGATCAGCACCAGGCTGATGCACAGCACGCCGAGCACCACCCAGCGCCGCCGGTACACGTCGTCGGAGATGCCGGCGGCGGCCGCTTCGGGGATGGTGGACGTCATCGGTCAACCCTTCCGGTAGATGCGCACCGACAATGGCACGAACACGACGAGGATGCCCACGATCCACAGCAGGCTCTGCAGCGTGGATGAGGCAACGGGGCCGCCTTGCGTGAGGTTGCGGATGGCGTTCACGGTGACGCTGACCGGCTGGTGGTTGGCAAAGGCCTGCAGCCAGCCGGGCATCGAGCTGGTGGGGGTGAACGCCGAGCTGGCGAACACCAACGGGAACGTCGGCAACAGGCCGGCCACCTGCGCGGTCTCGGGCTCGCGGACGAGCATGCCCACGATGGCGAAGATCCAGCTGAACGCGAACCCGAACAGCAGGGCCAGCAGCACGGCGAGCACCGCGGGCCAGAAGCCGTTGTGGAAGCGGAAGCCCACCAGCGTGCCCACGACGAGCATGAGGAACAGCACGAACACGTTGCGCACCAGGTCACCCAGCGTGCGGCCCATCAGCACGGCCGAGCGGGCCATGGGCAGGGAGCGGAAGCGGTCGACGATGCCCTTGCTGAAGTCCTCGGCCAGGCCCACCGCGGTGCCACCGCCGCCGAACAGCGCGGTCTGCACGAGGATGCCGGGGATCAGGTAGCTGGGATAGCTGTACGGGAAGCCCTGAGCCCGCAGCGCCGGCTTGAGCGCGCCGCCGAACACGTACACGAACAGCAGCACGAACATGACCGGCTGGATGGTGGAGAACACCAGCAGCTGGGGCGTGCGGTACAGGCGGATGACGTTGCGCTTGGCCAGCACGAGCGCGTCGCCCACTGCGCTCGATCGGTGGGCGGTGGTGCCCGCGGGGGTGGGTGCGAGCGTGCTCATGAGCTCCTCCTGGCGGCGCGGCCCCGGCCGCTGGCGGCGGCGTCGGGTTGGTCCTCGGTGGCGGCATGGCCGGTGAGGGTCAGGAACACGTCGTCGAGCGACGGGCGGCGCACGCCGAGGTCGCTGATGGCCACGCCGGCGTCGTCGAACAGGCGCACGGTCTGCACCAGGGTGGCGGCCCCGCCGGTGATGCCCATGGTGACGCGGCGGGCCTCGCGGTCGAGCTGGGGGCGCTCGCTGCCGAGCGGGGTCACCAGCTCGGCGGCCCGGTCGAGCTGGGCCCCGTCGGCGACCTGCACGTCGAGCACGTCGGAACCGAGGCGGTCCTTCAGCTCGTCGGCCGTACCGGCGGCGATGATCGAGCCGTGGTCGATGACCACGATGCGATCGGCCAGGCGGTCGGCCTCCTCCAGGTACTGCGTGGTGAGCAGCAGGGTGGTGCCGTCGGCGACCAGGTCGCGGATGAAGTCCCACAGGTCGATGCGGGTGCGGGGGTCGAGGCCCGTGGTCGGCTCGTCGAGGATGAGCACCCGCGGGCGGCCGACGAGGCTGGCGCCCAGGTCGAGCCGGCGGCGCATGCCACCCGAGTACGTGCGCACGCTGCGATCGGCGGCGTCGGTGAGCGACAGCCGTGCCAGCGCGTCGTCGGCCCGGCGCCGGGCCTCGGCCTTGCCGAGCTGGTAGAGCCGGCCCACCATCTCCAGGTTCTCGCGCCCGGTCAGCGTCTCGTCGACCGCGGCGAACTGGCCGGCGAGACCGATGAGCTCACGCACGCGGGCGGCGTCACGCACCACGTCGAGCCCGGCCACGGTGGCCGAGCCCTGGTCGGGCACCAGCAGGGTGGCCAGCACCCGTACGATGGTCGTCTTGCCGGCGCCGTTCGGCCCGAGCAGGCCCAGGACGGTGCCCTCGGCGACCTCCAGATCGACCCCGGCCAGCGCCTTGGTCTCCCCGAACGCCTTGTGGACGTCGTGCACTTCGATGATCACGGTGCGACCGTAGCAGGTCCTTGACTCAGGTCAACCTTTTACATGTCACAACCATCTGCTACAGTCAACCTTCGTCATGAGTGAGGCCAGTTCGGAGCACCCCGCCCTCGAGCAGGCGCTGTTCGACCTCGTGGAGCGCGCCCGCGCCGCGTTCTTCACCCGGCTGGCCGCGGAGCAGCTCTCGCCGCCCCAGTTCCTGTTGATGAAGCTGCTCGACGAACCCCGCCCCATGAGCGCGCTCTGCGGCGAGCTGTACTGCGACGCGTCGAACCTCACCGGGTTGGCCGACCGGTTGAGCGAGCGCGGCCTCGTGGAGCGCCGCAACGATCCCGGCGACCGGAGGGTGCGACTGCTCGCCCTCACGCCCAAGGGCCAGCGCCTGCGCACCCGCATCCAGAAGTCGGTGCTCCCCGCGCTGCCCGGCCTGGAACGGCTGTCGGCCGCCGAGCGGGCCGAGCTGACCCGGCTGCTGTCGGTGGTGCTCGCGGCGCCGAGCACCCGGCCCGTACGGTAGGCACCCAGTACGGCCGGTGGGCGGCGACCACCGGGCGCCGGGAGATCAGACCAAGCACGACGGGGCACCGGATCCCGTCACCGCCGAGGATGCCACGAACCCGGATCTATCGCAACAGGGAGCTAGAAACAGTCTTCGTTCGATGGCCCGGGCCGGTAGGCTCGTGCCCGTGCTGCGAGTCCGGGCCGTCACGCCACCGAGCGAGACCGGGGCGCTCGTCGCCGAGCTGGTGGCCGACCCCGCCGTCGTGAACATCGTCCTGGCGTCCGGCGCGGCCCGCAAGCCCGACGGCGACCTCGTCACCTTCGACGTGGCCCGCGAGGCCGCCAACGACGTCATCGGCCGGCTGCGGGCGCGCGACCTGCACCGCGTCGGTTCGATCACCGTCGAGCGCATCGACGTATCGATCTCGGACGCCGCGGCGCGGGCCGAGGCGCTCTCGCCCGGCGATCCGTCGGACGCGGTGATCTGGGAGGAGGTGGAGGCGCGCGTGCGCTCGGAGAGCGGCTGGTCGCTGTCGTTCACCGTGCTGCTCGTCATCAGCGGCCTCCTCGCCGCCATCGGCGTGCTCGTGGACTCGCCGATCCTGATCGTGGGCGCGATGGCCGTGGGGCCCGAGTACGGGCCGATCTCGCTGGTGGCCTACGGCCTGGCCACCGGCCGGGCCCACCGGGTGCACAAGGGTCTCGCCGCGCTGGCAGTCGGCCTGCCGATCACGGTGGCAGCGTGCGGGCTGCTCACGGTCGCGCTGGGCGCGGCCGACCGCGTGCCGGCCGCCTACCTGCGCGGCGAACGGCCGTTGACGAGCTTCATCTCGAGTCCCGATCTGTTCGCCGTGCTCGTCGCCGTGCTGGCCGGCATCGCCGGCGCGGTCACGCTGGCCGAGGCGCGTCACGGTGCGCTGGTCGGGGTGCTCGTGTCGGTCACGACGATCCCGGCCGCGGCCAACATCGGCGTCGCGCTCGTGATGGGTCGACCGGGTGAGGCCGGGGGTGCCCTCGCCCAGCTGGCGTTGAACCTGGCCCTGCTCATGGTCGTCGGCGCGCTCACGTTCCGCCTTCAGGCGTGGGTCCTGCGCCGGCCACGGCACAGCGGGGGCCCCGGTGGGGGGCCCGCCGGCCAGGACGTCGCGCAGTAGGGTCTGGCGCCATGCCCTACCCCTTCCCTGCGGCTGACGGCTCGTCGCCCAAGACCAAGCAGTTCAACGACGTCCCCGAGATGGGGATCGACCCGTCCAAGCGCTACACGGCCCACATGAGCACATCGATGGGCGACCTCGTCATCGCGCTCGACGCAGCGGCCGCTCCGGTCACGGTGAACAACTTCGTGTTCCTCGCCCGCTACGGCTACTACGAGGGCGTCATCTGCCACCGCGTCATCAAGAACTTCGTGATCCAGGGTGGCGACCCGACCGGCACCGGCCGCGGCGGCCCCGGCTACCGGTTCCCGGACGAGTTGCCCAAGCCCGGCAGGTACGAGATCGGCTCGCTGGCCATGGCCAACTCCGGCCCCAACACCAACGGCAGCCAGTTCTTCATCATCTCCGGTCCCGACGGTGCCCGGCTCCCCCCGCAGTACGCGCTGTTCGGCAAGGTCGTGAAGGGCCTCGACATCGTCGAGGCGATGCAGACCGTGAAGACGGGCACCGGCGACCGTCCCGTGGACGACGTCGTCATCATCTCGGTGTCCGTCACCGAGTCCGACGACTGACCGTCGCACCGCTCGTGGCCCGCACCACGAACACCCTGTCGGCCGGCGCGGCCCGTCGTGTCGCGCTAGCCGCCCAGGGCTTCGGCCGCCCTCGTCCGCCCGGGAAGGTCACCCGCACCCACCTGCGCCGGCTGTTCGCTGACGTGGGCGTCGTGCAGATCGACTCGGTCAACGTCATCGTGCGCTCGCAGGAGCTGCCACTGTGGTCGCGGCTGGGCGCCCACGACCGCGAGTCCATCCCCGCGATGGCCGCCGACGACGAGCTGTTCGAGTACTGGGGCCACATGGCCAGCCACATCCCGGTGCAGCACCAGCCGCTGTTCCGCTGGCGCATGGACCGCGAGGACGGCACGTGGTCCGGCCTCGTGCAGCTGAACCGCGAGCACCCCGGCTACATGCAGGCCGTGTTCGACGAGGTGCGCGACCGTGGCCCGCTGGCCGCCAGCGAGTTGAGCGACCCCGGCAGGAAGAGCGGGCCGTGGTGGGGTTGGAACCGGGGCAAGCAGGCCCTGGAGTACCTGTTCTGGACGGGCCGGCTGTGCGCCACGCGGCTGCCCAACTTCGAGCGCGTGTACGACGTACCCGAGCGCATGCTGCCGGCCGAGGTGCTGGCCGCGCCCACGCCGTCCGAAGACGACGCCAAGCGCGAACTGCTGCGGATGGCCTCGCGCTCGCTCGGCGTCGCCACCCACCCCGACCTGTGCGACTACTACCGGTTGAACGTGCCGAAGTCCCGCCCGCTCGTGCAGGACCTGGTCGACGCGGGCGAGCTCGAGCCCGTGCGCGTGGAAGGGTGGAAGGACCTCGCCTACCTCCATCCCGACGCGGCCAAGCCGCGCCGCGTCACGGCCAGCACCCTGCTGTCGCCGTTCGACTCGCTGGTGTGGTTCCGGCCCCGCACCGAGCGCCTGTTCGACTTCGAGTACCGCATCGAGATCTACACGCCGGCGCCCAAGCGCGTGTACGGCTACTACGTGCTGCCGTACCTGCTGGGCGAGGACCTCGTGGCCCGGGTCGACGTGAAGGCCGACCGCAAGACCCGCACCCTGCTGGTGCCCGGCGCCTTCGCCGAGCTGGGGCATCCGCCGGCGGCCGTCGCCGAGCCCCTGGCCACCGAGCTGCAGGCGTTCGCCGAGTGGCTCGGGCTCGACCGGGTGAGCCTGGGGCGGCGCGGCGACCTGACCGAGCCCCTCCGGAAGGTGATCGGCTCCTGACCTCATGACGAGCGATTCGATCGTGAAACCGTCAATTCACGATCGATTCGCTTGCCGAAGTCGCCCTCGACGGTGTTCACTCGGAGCATGGATACCGTCGTCGCCATCGATCGCGCCCGTCTCGCCGAGCTGCACGCCCGGGAAGAGGCCCTGTTCGTGGCCCGGCACGCCCGCTCCGGGGAGCGGGCCCTCACCGCCGCCCAGCACCTCGTGGGCGGCGTGCCCATGGCCTGGATGACGCGCTGGCCCGGCGCCCATCCGGTGTTCTTCGACCGGGCCGAGGGCGCCCGCTTCTGGGACGTGGACGGCCACGAGTTCGTCGACTTCTGCCTCGGCGACACCGGCGCCATGACCGGCCACGGCCTGCCCCAGGTGGCCGACGCGCTGGCCGCCCAGGCGCGCCGCGGCATCACCACCATGCTGCCCAACGACGACGCCGCATGGGTCGGCGCCGAGCTGGCCCGGCGCTTCGGGCTGCCGTTCTGGCAGATGGCCATGACCGCCACCGACGCCAACCGCTTCGTGCTCCGCTTCGCCCGCGCCGTCACCGGCCGGCCCAAGGTGCTGGTGTTCGACTGGTGCTACCACGGCACCGTCGACGAGGCCATGGCCACGCTCGACGCGAACGGTCGTGTCGTGAACCGCGAGGGCTCCGTAGGCCCGGCCGTGTCCACCGAGCTCACCACCAAGGTCGTGCCGTTCAACGACGTCGAGGCGCTGCGCGCCGCCCTGGAACCCGGCGACGTGGCCTGCGTGCTGGCCGAGCCCGCCCTCACCAACATCGGCATCGTGCTGCCCGAGCCCGGCTTCCACGAGGCCCTGCGCGAGCTGTGCGACCGCACCGGCACCATCCTCATCATCGACGAGACCCACAGCATCTGCGCCGGCCCCGGTGGCGCCACCAAGGCATGGGGGCTGCGGCCCGACGCGTTCGTGATCGGCAAGACCATCGGGGGCGGCATGCCCGCCGCGGCCTACGGCCTGTCGGCCGAGCTGGCCGCCAAGGTGGCGCCCATCCTCGGCAACCCCGAGATCGACGTGTCGGGGGTGGGCGGTACCCTCACCGGCAACGCCCTGGCCATGGCCGCGGTGCGGGCGACGCTGGCGTCCACCCTGCGTGACGAGGACTTCGCCGGCATGATCCCGTTGGCCGAGCGGTGGGCCCAAGGCGTCGCCGGCGTCATCGAGCAGGCCGGGTTGCCGTGGACGGTGCAGCGCCTGGGCTGCCGAGCCGAGTACTGGTTCTGCCCGCCACCGCGCACCGGCTCCGAGGCGGCCGCCGCCGTCGACATGGGGCTCGATGCGTTCATGCACCTGTACGCCATCAACCGCGGCATCCTGCTCACGCCGTTCCACAACATGGCGCTCATGTCGCCGTTCCACACCGCCGCCGACGTCGACCGTCACACCGAGGTCTTCGCCGCCGCGGTCGACGAGCTGCTCGGCTGACGGCTGCGGCCGGAGCCCGCCGGCTCTGGCAGGCTCACGACCATGATCGACCTGTCAGGCCAGGTGGCCCTCGTGACCGGAGCCGGCGGGCCCGACGGCATCGGCTTCGCCACGGCCATGGCCCTGGGCGGTGCGGGCGCCGTCGTCGCGCTGGTGTCGACCACCGACCGCATCCACGAGCGGGCCGAGGGCCTGCGCCGGGCCGGCATCGGCGCGAGGGGCTACGTGGCCGACCTGACCGACGCGGCGCAGGTCGACGCGCTGGTGGCCGACGTGCTCGACGGGCAGGAGCACATCGAGATCGTGGTGAACAACGCCGGCATGACCAGCGTGAGCGCACCCGCCGGGCTGGCGCCGCTGGAGGAGCAGACGAACGCGACGTGGGCCGCCTCGCTCGAGCGCAACCTGTCGACCGCGTTCTACGTGGCGCGGGCGTGCCTGCCGGCCATGCGCCGCCAGCACTACGGGCGCATCGTGAACGTGGCCTCCACCACGGGGCACACGGGCGTGTTCATCGGCGACGCGCCGTACGCCGCGGCCAAGGCCGGCGTGATCGGCCTGACACGGGCGATCGCGCTCGAGGCGGCCGGCGACGGCATCACCGTGAACGCGGTGGCCCCCGGCTGGATCGACACCGGCTCGGCCACCGACGACGAGCGGGCCGCCGGGGCGCGCAGCCCCGTCGGGCGTTCGGGCACACCGGCCGAGGTCGCCGTCGTCATCGCCTTCCTGGCCTCGCCGGCGGCGAGCTACGTGACCGGCCAGGTGCTCGTGGTGGACGGCGGGAACGGCATCGTGGAGGACCACACCTGGCACCCGGGAGGACCGAGATGAACGACGACCGGCGCACCGTGCTCGTGACCGGCGCGGCCAGCGGCATCGGCGCCGCCTGCGCGGCGCGCTTCGCCGCCGATGGCTGGGCCACCGTCGGCTTCGACCGGCGCGAGGCCACGGCGTGCGAGGTCGCCGTGGTCGGCGACGTGAGCGTGGTGGCCGACTGCGACCGCGCCGTGCACGACGCGGTGACACGCACCGGCCGGCTCGACGCCGTCGTGAACGCGGCGGGCGTGTGGACCGAGGGCCCGGCCGAGCTCACCACCGAAGCCGAGTGGGACCGCGTGCTGGCCATCAACCTGAAGGGCACGTTCTTCGTGTGCCGGGCCGCCATCGAGCCACTGCGGGCCACCCACGGCGCCATCGTGAACATCTCGTCCGATGCCGGCATCCAGGGCAACGCCGGTGCCGCCGTGTACTGCGCGTCGAAGGGCGGGGTGTCGGTGCTGACCAAGGCGCTGGCCTTGGAGCTGGCACCCAGCGGGGTACGGGTGAACGCGGTGTGCCCCGGCGACGTCGACACGCCCATGCTGGCCGGGCAGGCGGCCGACCACGGCGACGGCGACCCCCAGGCGTACCTGGCCCGGCTGCGGGACCAGTACCCGGCCGGCCCCGCCACCCGCTTCGTGGAACCGACCGAGGTGGCCGAGCTGATCTGGTACCTGTGCCAGCCGCCGGCGCGAGCCATCACCGGCGCCAACCTGTCGATCGACAACGGCCTGTCGGCCGGAGTGTGGTGATCCCCATGCCGGGCTCGCCCGACCGTCGCACGAAGCTGAAGATCACCCTCGACGACACCGACAAGCGGATCATCGCCGAGCTCCAACGCGACGGCCGCATCGCCTACGCCGACCTGGCGCCCAAGGTGGAGCTGTCGCCGGCGGCCACACGCCAGCGGGTGCAGCGCCTGCTCGACAACGGCGTCGTGAACGTGGTGGGCGTGACCGACCCGCTGGCCCTCGGCTACCCGGTGATGGCCATGCTCGGCATCCAGGTCGACGGCGACGTGGTGCGCATCGCCGATGAGGTCGCGGCCATCGAGGGCGTGATCTACGTGGTGCTCTCGTCGGGCAGCTTCGACCTGCTGGTCGAGGTGATCGCCGAGGACACCGGCTCGCTGCTCGGGGCGATCAACGACCGCCTGAAGGCCATCGACGGCGTGCGGCGCGTGGAGAGCTTCCTGTACTTCGGCATCCACACCCACCGCTTCGGATGGGGCGTCCGCTGATCGTCGGGTCGTCGACCGACCGGTCGTTCACGGCGGCGGGAGCGGAGCACGAGCACACCGTGTCGAGTCGGCTCGGCCTCCTTCGATACGCGCCCGTACACTGACCGGCCATGGGGGATGTGACGACCGAAGAAGCCCGCACCACCGCACGCGACTGGGCCCGGGCCCACTGGGACCCGGAGCTCACCGTGGCCGAGTGGTGGCGCCTGCTGTCGGCCGCCGGCTACTCGTCGCCGATGCTGCCGCCGGCGCTCGGCGGCCTCGGGTACACGCGTGACCTGGCCATCGCGGCCAACGCCGGCCTGGCCGAGGTCGGCGTGGTGGGCCCGCCCATGGGCCTCGGGCTCATGCTCGCAGCACCCACCATCGCGGCCCACGGCACGCCCGAGCAGCACGCCCAGTTCCTGCCCGGCATCCTCGACGGCACCGACGCCTGGTGCCAGTTGTTCAGCGAGCCCGGGGCCGGCAGCGACCTGGCCGGCCTGCAGACCAAGGCCGTGCGCGACGGCGACGAGTACGTGATCACCGGGCAGAAGGTGTGGACCTCGGGCGGCCAGGTGGCCGACTGGGGCATCCTCATCGCCCGCACCGACTCCGATGCCCCCAAGCACAAGGGCATCACCTACTTCGCCTTCCCCATGCACCAGCCCGGGGTCGAGGTGCGCCCGCTGCGCGAGATGACGGGCCGGGCCATGTTCAACGAGGTGTTCCTCACCGAAGCGCGCGTGTCGGCCGCCAACGTCATCGGTCAGGTGAACGAGGGCTGGGCCGTGGCCAACACCACGCTCGTGGTCGAGCGGGCCTCGATCGGCGCGGGCGGCAGCGCCGGGCTCGGCGTGGCCATCCCCGGGTCGGTGGTGGGCCACCGCAACCGCCGCGCCGGCGACTTCATCAAGGAGCGCTCGTCCCAGTCGGCCGGCTCGTTCGGCCCGGGCATGGCCAAGCGCTTCGCCGCGCTGGCCGAGCAGCAGGGCCGCGCCAGCGACCCGGTCATCCGCCAGGGCCTGGCTCAGCTGCACACGCTCACCACCCTGAACCAATGGAACACGGTGCGGGCCCGCACCAACCCGAACCGCACGGGCGTGGAGGGCAACCTGGCCAAGCTGCTGCTCACCACCACGCTGCGCCTGGCCCGCCAGGTCGGCAACGAGATCATCGGCGCCGACGGCATGCTGTGGGGCGAGGACTCGCTGTCAGAGGGCGCCATCCAGGAGCTCACCGTGTTCTCGCCGGGCCCGGCCATCTACGGCGGAACCGACCAGATCCAGCGCAACATCGCCTCCGAACGTGGCCTGGGCCTGCCCCGCGAACCGGGCGACCAGGCCAAGCTGCCGTTCAACCAGCTCGCCAAGAACCGCTGACCG
>JANMAT010000186.1:0-10765 GCA_031359995.1 Actinomycetes bacterium | reverse complement strand
GCGGTGGGGCCGGTGCCGCCACGGGAGCGGGCGGAGGCGGCGGAGCGGGCACGGCGACCGGCTCGGGCGCGGCGGCGGGGGCGGATGCGGCGGGCGCCGGGGCGGGCGCCGCGCCGGGGTCGCCGACCACGGCGATGACGTCACCCACGGCCACCACGTCCCCCTCGGCGGCGCGGATCTCGGTGAGCACGCCGCTCACGGGCGAGGGAACCTCGGTGTCGACCTTGTCGGTGGACACCTCGAACAACGGCTCGTCGGCGCGCACGGTGTCGCCGACGCTCTTGAACCACTTCGTGATCGTGCCCTCGGTGACGGTCTCACCGAGCTGGGGCATGGCGACGTCGGCCATCAGGTGTTCAGGCTCCTTCCGGTGAGGGAAAGCACGGTCTCGCCGAACAGTTCGGTGAGAGAGGGGTGGGGTTGGATCAGGGCGGCCACGTCGTCGACGGTGGCCTCCCAGTTGACGGCGAAGTACCCGCCGGAGAGCTGTTCGGTGACCCAGGGGCCGACCATGTGGACACCGATGATGGTGCCGGCCGACCCGTCGGCGTTCTTCTTGGCGATGACCTTCACCAGACCCTCGGTCTCACCGAGGATCAGCGCGCGGCCGTTGCCCCGGAACTGGTGCTTGGCCACGGCGATGTCGATGCCGGCGGCGAGGGCCGAGTCTTCCGAGTGGCCGGCGAAGGCGACCTCGGGATGGCAGTAGATGGCCCACGGAACCTTGTCGTACTGGATCGGGAGCGGCTGCTCGCCGAGCAGGTGCTGCACCACGAGGACCGCTTCCGCGTAGCCGACGTGGGCCAACTGCGGCGTGTTGATGAGGTCGCCGACGGCGTACACGCCGGGCTCGCCGGTGCGGCAGTACTCGTCGACCACGACGAAGCCGCGCGGGTCGACCTGCACCTTGGTGCCGGCCAGGCCGAGCAGTTCGGCGAAGGGCCGGCGCCCGACCGACACGACGACGGCGTCGACCTCGAGGTGCTCGCCCTCGCCGAAGTGCACGGTGGTGCCGCCCGAGCCGTTGGGCGTGTGGCCGGTGACCTGCACACCGGTGCGGATGTCGATGCCCTTCTTCTTGAAGGAGCGCACGACGACGTTGGCGCAGTCGGTGTCGCACCCGGGCAGCACCTTGGGCAGACCCTCCAGGATGGTGACCTGGGAGCCGAGGTCGGCGAAGGTCGAGGCGAACTCGCACCCGATGGCACCGCCGCCGATGACGGCGACCCGCGCCGGCAGGGTGGCGAGCATGAGGACCTCGTCCGAGGTCATGATCGGGCCGCCCGGCACGAAGCCGGGGATGGTGCGGGGCACCGAACCGGCGGCCAGCACCACGTTGGTCCCCTGGATGGTGGTGTGGCTGCCGTCGTCACCGGCGATGGCGACCGTGCGGTCGGGGAAGAGCGACCCCGTGCCCGGGTAGACCGTGACCTTGCGGGCCTTCATGAGGCCGGTGAGCCCCTTCACCAGGCCGTCGACGATCTTCTGCTTGCGGCTCTGGCTGACCGCGAAGTCGACCGTGGGGGCGCCGGCGTTGATGCCGAACTCGGCGGCGTGGGCAACATGGCGGTACACCGCCGCCGTCTCCAGGTACTCCTTGGCCGGGATGCAACCCCGGTTCAGGCACGTGCCACCGAGGGTGTCGCGCTCCACGAGCGCGACCGAGAGCCCGGCCGAGGCGGCGTAGAGGGCGCTGGCATAGCCGCCCGGGCCGCCACCGATGACCACCAGATCGAACGTTGCCACTTCCGTCGCCATGAGCCGACCGAGACCTCCTGAACAGGACCGCCTGGCAGGCTAGCGGGCAGCCACCCGGCTCGCGCCCCTGGCCACGGCGGGTGACCGGGGGGCCCACCGCCAGGGAGGCGGCCCATCGCCTCGGACGGGCGGGCGGCGCCGCGTCAGGCCAGGCGCCACTGGGCCTGACGGCCCTGCCAGCTGAAGGCGAGGAACGGGGCGCCGTCGCCGTTGGCGAAGGCGAGGACGCACGACAGCACCTGCCCGCTCGTGATCTGCCGGCCGGCGCAGGCCGGGCCGTCGTCGGGGGCGGGCACCATCGGGGCCCGCGGGGTGCGGATCACCATCGACCACGGCTCGTCGGCCTTGGCCGGCGCGGCCAGTTCGGCCCCCCGGCTGTCGACCTCGACCCCGACGACGATGACGTCGGCCCGCCGGGTCACCTTCAGCACCCGGACCTTCAGCGCGGCCACCGAGGCCTGGTCGCCCACCGCGAGCACGTTGACCGTCAGGTCGGCCCGGTTGCGGGCGGTGCGCATGAGGAACGCGCCGCCGGCCACCAGGATGGCCATGCCGCACACCAGCGCGGTGATGATGAGGCGGCGCGTGCTCACGGGACCGCCAGGCTACGGACCGGTGCCGGTCCGTCGAAATCGGGCGCCGACGCGCCACCGGCGCCGGCGCGGCGCTACGGTTCGCCACGATGCGTTCCGCGACCGCTCCGTCCCGCCTGGTGCGGTTGGCTGCGACCGTGGCGATGGCCCTCGTGGTGGCGGCCTGCGGGTCGACGACGCCGACCAGCCGGTCGGCGGCACCGGCGGCCACGGCGAGCGCGGCGGCCACGGTGGCGGGGGCCACCCAGCCTCCGGCCATCCTGCAGTTCAAGGCGCCGCTCGTGGCCGGGGGTGCGCTCGACGGGACCACGTTCACCGGCAAGCCGGTGGCGTTCTGGTTCTGGGCCCCTTGGTGAACGACGTGCAACTTCGAAGCCCCCTCGGTCGAGGCGGTCGCAGCCACGTTCAAGGGAACGCTCGACATCGTCGGTGTCGCGTGGGCCGGTGACCAGCAGAGCTACCAGAGCTTCATCGGCAAGTACGGTCTGTCGTTCCCTCAGGCCATCGATGCCGCCGGTGAGCTCTACAGCCACTTCGGTGTGCCCGGGCAACCGGCGTGGGTCTTCGTCGACCGGGCCGGCAAGGTCACCCGGAACCTCGGGGCGATGGAACCCGAGCAGCTCACCGTGGCCCTGAACAAGATCCTGGCCCCCTGAGCCCGGCCGAGCCGGGCATCCGAGCAGTGCGACGAGTCGTCGGGGCGCCCGCGGCTGAGCAAGGATGGACCCATGGGCATCAAGGACCGCATGCGCCGCCTGACCCAATCGGTCGACGATCTCGACAGCCTCCGCTTGCACGAGCGCTTCGTCGATCTGGCCCTCACCCCGCTGTGCGAGGCACAGGCACGGGTACCGCAGCGCCTCGTCGGCGAGGTGAAGCGCATCCGCATCGTGCCCCGGTCGGGCATCCCGTCGCTCGACGTGCTCATCGCCGACGGCAGCGGTGAGGTGCACGCCGTGTTCACCGGCCGGAAGAACCTGGGCGGCGTGGCGCCCGGTCGCGGCATGGTGATCGAGGGCGTCGTCCACCGGGAGCAGGGCGATCTCGTCGTGCTCAACCCGGCCTACACCCTGTTGGCCTGAGCGCCGGCTCGGCGCGGGGCTCAGTGCCCGGTCGGGCCTCAGTGCCCCGTCAGGCCTCAGTGGCCCGTCAAGATGGTGCGGACGTGGTCTTCGCTCTCCCCGGTGACGAGCACGATCACCTCGTCGGCGGCACGCAGCACGGTGTCGCCACGGGGCACCACCACGCGGTCACCGCGCAGGATGGCCACCACCGTAGAGTCACGGGGCAGACCGAGCTCCATGATCTCCTTGTCGTTGGCCGGCGAGGTGTCGGCCAGGCGCACCTCGGCCAGGCGGGCCTTGCCCCCCTCGAAGGAGAGCAGCCGCACGAACGACCCGACGCTGACGGCTTCCTGGACGAGCGCGGTGATGAGGTGCGGGGTCGACACGGCCACGTCGACGCCCCACATCTCGTTGAACATCCACTCGTTCTTGGGGCTGTTGACGCGGGCCACCACCCGCGGCACGCCGAACTCCTGCTTGGCCAGCAGCGCGGTGACCAGGTTGTCCTCGTCGTCGCCGGTGACGGCGGCGACGACGTCGGCGTCGGTGCAGCCCGCGGCGGCCAGCGCGGCCACCTCGCAGGCGTCGGCCTGGAACCAGCGGGCGCCCTGGGGCTCGCCGCTGCGCTCGGCCTGTCGGACCACCGCGGCGTTGTTGTCGATGATGGTGACCTCGTGGTCACCGCTCACGAGCTGCTCGGCGATGAAGCGTCCCACGCTGCCACCGCCGGCGATCACGACTTTCATTCACGCGTCCTTTTGCAGGGTCGGCAGGGATCAGTGGCCACTCGGCCGGGTGGCCAGGCGGGCGTCGAGATCGGCGAGCGCGGCGTCGCCGACCGCGAGGTAGGCGATGTCACCCTCCTGGAGGACCAGTTGGGGCTGGGGGACCTGGCCGACGCCCATGCGCGAGAGCACGGCCACCCGGACCTGGCCCTCGCGCTCGAGGTCGCCGAGCGGGTGGCCCGCCCACGCGGCCGGGATCGACCGCTCCACCATCATGACCTTGGCGCTGGGGTCGACCCATTCCACGCCGGCCTCGTCGGGCAGGATCCGGCGCAGGACCCGTTCGGTGGTCCAGGCCACGCTGGCGACCGTGGCGATGCCCAGGCGCTGGTAGATCGCGGCGCGCCGGGGATCGTAGATCCGGGCGACGACCCGCTCGACGCTGAAGGACTCGCGGGCGACGCGGGCGATCACGATGTTTGAGTTGTCACCACTGGTGACCGCGGCCAGCGCATCGGCACGGTCGATGCCGGCTTCGCCGAGGCGGTCACGGTCGAAACCGATCCCCTGCACGGTGGTTCCCGTGAAGTCGGCACCCAGGCGTCGGAACGCCTCGGGATGCCGGTCGATGACCGCGACCGAGTGTCCACCCTGGGTCAGGCTGAGCGCGAGGGACGAACCGACTCGCCCACAGCCCACGACAACCACGTGCACGTTGCAACCTCTCCTGGGTCGGACCGGGGGCATCCTAGTCCCGGCCCCCGTCGGCGCACGTCGTGCGGGAGCAGCACGCGCGCCCGATGCGCTGTTAGCTTGCCGCAGATGTCCATCGTGAAGCGGCTGCTCATCGGCAAGCCCATCGCCACGGCCGAAGAGCAGCACCAGCGACTGAGCCGCCTCATCGCCCTCCCGGTCTTCGCGTCCGACGCCATCTCGTCCACGGCGTACGCGACCGACGAGATCCTCGTCGTCCTGCTGCTCCAGGCCGAGGTCGGCAAGCGTGCGTGGGGACCCATCGTGCCCATCGCCATCATCGTCTGCGTGCTGCTGACCATCGTGGTGCTCTCGTACCGGCAGACGATCCACGCCTACCCGTCGGGGGGCGGCAGCTACATCGTGAGCCGCGAGAACCTCGGCGTGATGCCATCGCTCGTGGCGGGCTCGTCGCTGCTCGTCGACTACATCCTCACCGTGGCGGTGTCGGTGGCCGGCGGCGTGCTCGCCATCAAGACGGCCACGGGGTTCGACTCGAAGTGGACGGTGCCCGTCTGCCTCCTGTGCGTGCTGCTCATGACGGTGGCGAACCTGCGCGGCGTGAAGGAGTCGGGCTCGCTCTTCGCCGGGCCCACGTACTTCTACATCCTCATGCTGATCATCCTGATCTGCACCGGGCTCTACCGGATCTTCGTGCAGCACGTCGGGCCGATCCCCGACTCGCTGCTGTCCAAGAACGCCAAGGAGGTCCGCGACCTCAGCAAGAGCCTCGGCCTCTACATGCTGCTGCGGGCGTTCTCGTCGGGTGCCGTGGCGCTGTCGGGGGTGGAAGCCGTGTCGAACGGCGTGCCCGCGTTCCGCAAGCCCGAGGCGAAGAACGCGTCGGTGACGCTGCTGTGGATGGGCTGCATCCTCGGCTCGTGCTTCTTCGGTGTGTCGGTGCTGGCCTCGCACCTCAAGCCCTACCGCGGTGAGGGCGACGGCAACGGCCTTGGCCTCATGGCCCAGTACATCTACAACGGCAAGGGCCTCATGTTCTGGATGACCATGATCGCCACGTTCTCGATCCTGATCCTCGCGGCCAACACCGCCTATGCCGACTTCCCCCGGCTCTCCTCGATCATCGCCCGCGACGGTTTCCTGCCCCGCCAGTTCGGCAACCGCGGCGACCGCCTCGTGTTCTCGAACGGCGTGATCTTCCTCGCCGTGGTGGCCAGCCTGCTGATCATCGCCTTCAACGGCGACATCTCCAAGCTCATCCCCCTGTACGCCTTCGGCGTGTTCACCGGGTTCACGCTGTCGCAGGCCGGCATGGTGCGCCACCACCTCCGACTGAAGGAACCGCACTGGCAGGCGGGCATGACCATCAACGCCATCGGCGCGGTCACCACCGGTCTCATCGCCGGCATCGTGGTCGTCTCCAAGTTCACCGAGGGGGCCTGGATCCCCGCGGCGCTGATCCCCCTGATGGTGTGGGCCTTCCGGTCCGTCGGCAAGCACTACAAGCGGGTGCGGGCCGCGGCGCAGGTCCCCGACGACTACAAGGCGCCGCGCCACACGCACACGGTCGTCGTGCTCGTGGGCGGCGTCACCAAGGGCGTGCTCAACGCGGTGCAGTACGCCCGCTCGCTCGCCCCCGACCGGCTGCTGGCCGTGTCGGTGGTGCACGAACCGCACGAGCAGGAAGCCATGAGCGAGGCGTGGGACCGCCACAAGATCCCGATCGAGCTGCACACGATCTACTCGCCGTACCGGGAGCTGGCCCGCCCGGTGCTGAAGTACCTCGACGAGCTCGACCAGCGCTATCCCGACGGGCTCGTGACCGTGGTCATCCCCGAGACCGTCACCAGCGTCGGCACCCAGTGGCTGCACAACCAGTCGGCGTTGAACCTGAAGGCCCGCCTGCTCTACCGGCCCGGCACCGTGGTCACCTCGGTGCCGATCCACATGGACGCCGACGTCTGATCCCTCGTGAGCGGTCACCCAGCGTGACCGGCACTGGTGTCGCCCGTCACCGTACGGGGCACGGTCCCCGCTTGGCGGCCTGACTCGCCTAACTTGTCGCGGTTCGAGGAGGAGCCATGGACGTAGCGATCACGGGAGCGAGTGGGCTGATCGGCACCGCCCTGGTGGCGGCGCTCGGCCGCGCCGGGCACCGGCCGATCCGGGTCGTCCGCACGAGCAGCGGCGGCACCGACGAGATCAGCTGGGACCCGTCCAAGGGCCAGATCGACGCCGAGTCGCTCGAGGGCGTGGACGCCGTGGTGCACCTGGCCGGCGCCGGCATCGGCGACCACCGCTGGACCGACAGCTACAAGAGCACGCTGCTCACCAGCCGCACCCAGGGCACCGATCTGATGGCCCGCACGCTGGCCGGCATGCGCCGCCCACCGCGCGTCCTGCTCTCGGGCTCGGCCATCGGGTACTACGGCGCACGCGGCGACGAGGAGCTCACCGAGGCCAGCGCGCCGGGTGAGGGCTTCCTCGCCGATCTGTGCGTGGCGTGGGAAGCGGCCACCAAGCCGGCCGAGGACGCCGGCATCCGCGTCGCCCATCTGCGCACGGGCATCGTGCTCTCGCGTGACGGTGGTGCGCTGCGCAAGCAGTTGCCCTTGTTCAAGTGGGGGCTCGGTGGCCGTATGGGCAATGGCCGCCAGTGGCAGAGCTGGATCTCCATCGTCGACGAGGTCGGTGCCATCCTGCACCTGCTGCAGGCCGACGTCTCCGGCCCCGTGAACCTGACCGCGCCGAATCCGGTGACCAACACCGACTTCACCAAGGCGCTCGCCAGCGCGTTGCGCCGTCCCGTGTTCCTGCCCATCCCCACCTTCGGGCCGAAGCTGCTGCTCGGCGGCGAACTGGCCGAGAACCTGTTGTTCACCGGGCAGCGGGTGCTGCCGTCGAAGCTGCAGGGCAGCGGCTTCACGTTCAAGCACAACACCATCGACGCCGCGCTGCGCGCCGCGCTCGACCGCGGCGCCGCGTGAGGGACATGAGCAGCACGGGCGCGGTGCCCGAGCGGGCTGACGTCGTCGTCATCGGCGCCGGCATGGCCGGCCTGGCGGCGGCGCGGGTGCTGTTCACCGCCGGCCGCGACGTGGTCGTGGTCGAGGCGAGCGACGGTGTGGGCGGGCGAGTGCGCAGCGACGTCGTCGACGGCTTCACCCTCGACCGCGGCTTCCAGGTGCTGCTCACCGCCTACCCCGAGCTGCACCGCCAGTTCGACGTACCGGCGTTGAAGCTGCAGCGGTTCGACCCGGGCGCGCTGGTGTGGCTCGACGGGGTGGGCCATGTGGTCGCCGATCCGTTCCGCTCTCCCGTGCGCTCCCTGTGGCCGTCGGCGCGTGCTCCCATCGGTTCGCTGCTCGACAAGGCCAAGGTGCTGCGCTGGCGCCGCCGCCTGTCGGCCGGCAGTGTGCCCGCGCTGCTGCGCGGCCCCGACCTGCCCGCGGTGAGCGCGCTGCGCGGCGCCGGCTTCTCCAGCACGATGATCGAACGCTTCTTCCGACCACTCGTCGGCGGCATCCAGCTCGATCCGACGCTGCGCTCGTCGAGCCGCATGCTCGAAGTCGTGTTCCGCATGCTCAGCGAGGGTGACGCCGCCGTGCCCGCCGGCGGCATGGGCGCGCTCAGCGCCCAGCTGGCCTCGCACGTGCCGACCGAGCGCCTGCACCTGGGGACCCGCGTCCTCGGGCTCGAGGGCACCAACGTGCGCCTGGACGGCGACCGCACCATCCGGGCCGACGCGGTCATCGTGGCGACGGAAGGCCCGACGGCCAGTCGGCTGCTGGGGCTGCCCCCGGTCGGCTCGAAGAGCGCGGCGTGCGTGTGGTTCGCGGCCGAGGTGGCCCCGGTGAGATCGAAGGCCGTCGTGCTCGACGGCGGCGCCACCGGCCCGGTGGCCAACGTGGCCGTGATGAGCAACGTCGCCCCGTCGTACGCGCCCGCCGGACAGGCCCTGATCGCCGCGGCGATGCCCGGCATCGGCGGCGCCAGTGGTCTCGGCGATCTCGACACCGCAGCCCGCACCCAGCTGCGCGGGTGGTGGGGGCCGGTGGTCGACCGGTGGCGCGTGCTGCGCACCGACGTGATCGAGCACGGGCAGCCCGCGGTCGACCCGCCGTTCCATCCCAAGCAGCGCGTCAGCCTGGGCGAGGGCCGCTTCGTGTGCGGCGACCATCGCGACACACCCTCCATCCAGGGCGCGCTCTTCTCGGGGCGGCGGTGCGGCGAGGCGGCCGCCCGTCTCACCCGCACCACCACAGCAACGACGTAGGGGGCACCACCATGAGCGGTGGCATCGAAACGGCAGAACGCATCGTCAACGCACCGGCCGAGACCATCTTCGCGGTCCTCGCCGACCCGGCGCGCCACAAGGACATCGACGGCTCGGGCACGGTGAAGGGCACGCGCGACTCGGCCCCCGCCCGGCTGAGCCTGGGCGCCACCTTCGGCATGGACATGAAGATGGGCGCGCGCTACAAGATCACCAACACGGTGGTCGAGTTCGAGGAGGGGCGCCGCATCGCCTGGCGCCACTTCGGTGGCCACGTGTGGCGCTACGTCCTCGAACCACAGGCCGACGGCACCACCAAGGTCACCGAGCAGTTCGACTGGACGACGTCGAAGAGCAAGATCGGATTGATCCTGATGGGCGCCCCGAAGCGGAACAAGAAGGCGATGGTCGCCACCCTCGACCGCCTCGCCACCCTGCTGGGCTGAACGCGATGGGCCGCCCCGCAGGGCGGCCCATCGATGCACCGCTCGACGGTCAGGCGCCGCCCTCCACGAGGGTGACGGTGGCCGGCTTGAAGCCGGCGCCCTCGGTGTCGACCTTCTCGGCCTTCAGGGCGTCGACGGCCTTCTGGGCGTAGGTCATGGTGGCGGCGGCCGCGTCGGCCGGCTTGGTGATGACGGTCGCACCCTTGTCGTTCTTGGTGCCCTGGGCGATCTTCACCGTGTTGTCCCAGGCGGCCTGGTCGAGGATGCCGACACCCTTGGGCGACGGCCACACGAGCTTGTTGACCTCGTTCATCTGCCACAGCTGGTGGCTCTTGCCGAGCTTCGAGCCCTTGGTGACCACGAGGTCGGCACAGGCCTGGGCGTTGTCGCGGCAGTAGATCCAGCCCTTCATCGATGCCTTCAGGAACTTCGTCGTGGTGTCCTGGTAGGCGGCGTCGCTGGCCAGCTTCTTGCCGTTGGCCCACACCGCGTCCTGCAGCATGCCCACACCGACGTCGTTGTAGTTGACGACGTTGAAGTCGGCCGGCGTGTAGAGCGCGCCGGTCTTCGCGTTCTTGGCCTCGAGCACCTGGGCGTACTCGTTGTAGGTCATGGCCTCGGCGGCGTCGATCTCACCCGACAGCAGCGCCTTCATGTCGAACTGCTGCTGGACGAGGGTGACGTCCTTGGCCGGGTCGAGGCCGGCCTTGCCGAGCGCGGCGAAGATCTCGTACTCGTTGCCGAAGCCCCAGTTGCCGATCTTCTTGCCCTTGAAGTCCGCGGGCTTGGTGATGTTCTTGTCCTTGAAGCTCACCTGCAGCGTGCCCGAACGCTGGTAGACCTGACCGACGTTGACGATGTCGGCGCCCGCCTCACGGCTGGCGAGGGCCTTGGGCACCCACGCCAGGGCGAAGTCGGCCTGGCCGTCGGCCAGCACCTTCTGAGGGATGATGTCGACGCCGCCCTCGAGGATCTTCACGTCGAGGCCTTCGGCCTTGTAGTAGCCCTGGTCGACTGCGGCCAGGTAGCCGGCGAACTGGGCCTGGACGAACCACTGGAGCTGCAGCTTCACCTCGGTGAGCTTGCCGCCCGCCGCCGTGGTGGCCGTGCCGCCCGCCGCCTTGGCCGTCGTGGTGGGGCCGTCAGCGGCACCACCCTTGCTGCTGGAACCGCAGGCGGCGGCCACGAG
>JANMAT010000181.1:0-8739 GCA_031359995.1 Actinomycetes bacterium | reverse complement strand
CCCGACGCCCCAGAGCCAACCCCCGACTCATCAAACGCAAGTACGTCAAATGGCACGTCAAACGAGCCCGACACCGCAACTGGCCCCAACCCACCGGACCACCCACAGCCACCATCACCCAACACTAACTGAACGGTATTGCCGCTAGCCCCGGTCGACGCCGGCGGGGACGGCGGAACGGCCAGCGCGGCGCGAGTACCCGTCGACCATACTGGCGCCCATGACCTATGACCTGGATGGCGTCGGTGTGTGGAGTGGGGCCCTGCGTTACGGGGACGCCGCCGCGTCGGCCGAGGCGGCTACCGAGCTCGAGTCGCTCGGCTACACCGCGCTGTGGCTCCCCGACATCGGCGGCAACCTGTTCGAATCGCTCGAGAACGTGCTGCGCACGACGACGGACATCACCGTCGCCTCGGGCATCCTGAACCTCTGGATGCACGAGCCGGCGGTGACCGCGGCGGAGTACACCCGCCTCGTGCACACCTACGGCCGACGCGTGCTGCTCGGCATCGGCGTGTCGCACGCCCCGCTCATCGACGCCAAGGTGGCGGGCGGCTACGCCAACCCACTGGCGCGCACCGAGGCGTACCTGGACGCGCTCGACACGTTCGCCGCCACCGTACCGGTCGACGATCGCGTCCTCGCCGCACTGGGCCCGAAGATGCTGGCGCTCGCCGGCACGAAGGCCTCGGGCACCCACCCGTACAACGTGATGCCCGAGCACACCGCGGCCGCTCGGGCGGCGCTCGGCCCCGGCAAGCTCGTGGTGCCGGAGCAGGCCGTGGTGCTGGAGACCGATCCCGACAAGGCCCGCGCCGTCGCCCGCACGTTCCTCGCCACCTACCTCGCTCTGCCCAACTACGCCAACAACTGGTTCCGCTTCGGGTTCACGCCCGAGGACACGCTCAACGGCGGCAGCGACGCACTGATCGACGCCATCATCGTGTGGGGCGACGTCGACGCGATCGTGGCGCGGGTGCAGGCGCACTTCGACGCCGGCGCCGACCACGTGTGCGTGCAGGCCATCAGCACCGATCCGTCGGGCTACTCGCTCGACACCCTGCGTGAGCTCGCCCCGGCGCTTCGCCTGCTCTCGGCCTAGTCCGCCGCGACCGGTGATCCCATCGTCGTGGTGGGGCTGGCGCGTGTACTGGCGGCCGCGGCTCGGTCTCATGCTGTCGCTGCGCCCCCACCGACGCCCGCCGGGGGAGCTTGCACGACGACCCCCCGCAACCGGTCCCCGCGAGTGCCAGGAACCCGGCCGAGAGCGCGGGCACGAGGACCCGGAACCGGGCAGCGGCGGACACGGGGTCAGAGCCTCCGGCGGCAGATGCGCGAGGCCCAGGGGCCGAGCGTGATCGGGGTGGCGCCGGTGGCGGGGGCGCCGTGCTCCAGCAGTACCTCGGCGGCAGCCCAGGCGTCGGCGTCGGGTACGGGTACCGGCTGGGGTACGGCCGAGAAGTTCCCCATCACCAGCAGCTCGGTGTCGCCGAGGCGCCGCGTGTACACGTACACGTTCGGGTCCTCGGGCAGCAGCATGGTGAAGTCGCCGTGGGCCACGGTGGGCTCGGTGTGCCGCAGTTCGATGAGGCGGCGGTAGTGGTGGAACACCGAGTCGGGGTCGGCGATCGCCGCAGCGGCGTTGACCTGGGCGTGGTTCGGGTTCACCGCGATCCACGGGGTGCCGGTGGTGAAGCCGGCCTGCGGGCCGGCGTCCCACTGCATCGGGGTGCGGGCGTTGTCGCGACCCATGCGGCCCAGGCCGTGGAGCACGCTCGCGGCGTCGCCGCCGGCGCCGGTGGCCTCGTAGAAGTGGTTGATCGCTTCGATGTCGCGGAAGTCGGCGATGGACTCGAACGCGGTGTTCGTCATGCCGATCTCCTCGCCCTGGTACACGTAGGGCGTGCCGCGGTGCAGGTGGAGCACCGTGCCGAGCATCTTGGCCGAGTCGACGCGGTAGGCGCCGTCGTCGCCGAAGCGCGACACGATGCGGGGCTGGTCGTGGTTGTTCCAGTAGAGGCTGTTCCAGCCGGTGTCGGCAAGGCCCTCCTGCCACCGGCCGAGCGAGGCCTTGAGCTTGCGCAGGTCGAGATCGATCACCTGCCACTTGGTGTGGAGCTGGTCCAGGCTCATGTGCTCGAACTGGAAGATCATGTCGAGCTCTTCGCGGGCCGGGTCGGTGTAGAGGATGGCGTCGGCCAAGCTCGCGCCGGGTGTTTCGCCGACCGTGAGGAACGTACCGGGCCGCCCCTTGAACACCTCGACGTGCATCTCGTGCAGGAACTCGTGGATGCGCGGCCCGTTGAACACGAACGGCCGTCCGTTGCCGTAGAGCTCGCCCGGGGCCTGGACACCGTCCGGCAACGGCAGCACCTTCGACAGGAAGTTGATGACGTCCATGCGGAAGCCGTCGACCCCGCGGTCGAGCCACCAGCGCATCATGGCGTACACCGCCTGGCGCACCTCGGGGTTCTCCCAGTTGAGGTCGGGCTGCTTCACCGAGAACAGGTGCAGGTAGTACTCGCTGCTCGCCTCGTCGTACGTCCACGACGGGCCTGAGAAGTAGGAGCCCCAGTTGGTCGGCTCGGCCCCGGGCTCGCCCGGCGTGGTGCCGGGGCGCGCCGGGCGCCACCAGTACCAGTCGCGCTTGGCGTCGTCCTTGGACGAGCGTGAGGCCACGAACCACGGATGCTCGTCGGAGCTGTGGTTCACCACGAGGTCCATCACGATCCTGATGCCCCGGGCGTGGGCCTGGGCGAGGAGCTCGTCGAAGTCGGCCAGCGTGCCGAAGAGCGGGTCGATGTCCTGGTAGTCGCTGATGTCGTAGCCGTTGTCGTCCTGGGGTGACCGGTAGATCGGCGACAGCCACACCACGTCGACGCCGAGCTGCTGCAGGTGGTCGAGCCGGGTGGTGATGCCGGGCAGATCGCCGATGCCGTCGCCGTTGCCGTCGGCGAAGCTGCGGGGGTAGATCTGGTAGACGACGGCGCTGCGGAACCAGGGTGTCTGATCGGTCACAGCGGCCGACTATCGCACAGTTCCTGACGCCCCGCTGTCGTACTGTGCGCCCCCATGCGCGGTGGCCTGATGGTGTGCGGAACGACCTCCGATGCGGGCAAGAGCATCCTCGTGACCGGGCTGTGTCGCGTCCTCGCCCGACGGGGTGTGCGGGTCGCCCCGTTCAAGGCGCAGAACATGTCGCTCAACTCGGGGGTGACCGCCTCGGGCCACGAGATCGGTCGGGCCCAGCTCCTGCAGGCCGAAGCGGCAGGGGTGGACGCCGAGGTCGCCATGAACCCGATCCTGCTCAAGCCCACCAGCGACCGAGACGCCCAGGTCGTGCTGAACGGTCGGCCGGTCGGCTCGATGGACGCCGCTGAGTACCACGGGCACAAGCCGGCGCTGCTGGCCGGCGTGCTCGACGCGCTGGCCGACCTGCGGTCCCGCTACGACGTGGTGCTGCTGGAAGGGGCGGGCTCGCCGACCGAGATCAACCTGCTGCCCCACGACATCGTGAACCTGCGCATCGCCCACGAGGCAAGGTTGCGCGCCGTGGTCGTGGGCGACATCGACCGGGGCGGCGTGTTCGCCGCGCTCTACGGCACCGTCGTGCTGCTGCCTGACCACCTGCGGGCGTGTGTGGGTGGCTTCGTGATCAACAAGTTCCGGGGCGACCCCACGCTGCTGCTCGACGGTCCGGACGAGCTGGAGGCGCGCTGCGGCGTGCCCACGTTGGGCGTGGTGCCGATGGTGCCGCGCCTGGGGCTCGACGCCGAGGACTCGATGGCGCTCGAGGCCATACCGGTGCCGCCGGCCGACGCCGTGCTCGACGTGGCCGTCATCGGCTTCCCGTACGTGTCGAACTTCACCGACTTCGACGCGCTGGCCACCGAGCCCGGTGTGGGCGTGCGTTACGTGCGCTCGGTCGGGGAACTGGGTCGACCGCACCTGGTGATCCTGCCCGGGTCGAAGTCGACCGTGGCCGACCTGGTCTGGTTGCGGGCCCACGGTCTCGACCACGCCGTCGCCGCCAGCGGAGCGGCGGTGCTCGGCATCTGCGCCGGCTACCAGATGATGGGGCGCCGCATCGCCGACGGGGTGGAGAGCGTGGTGGCCGCGGTCGACGGGCTCGGCTGGCTACCGGTGGAAACGGTGTTCGGTCGCGACAAGGTGCTGCGCCGGGCCAGCGGCGCGGCGCTGGGCCACACCGTGCACGGCTACCAGATCCACCACGGCCGTGTGGCGGCCTACGACGGCGATGGGTGGTTGCAGTTCGACGGTGCCGACGACGGCGTCCGGGTCGGCGATCGTTTCGGCACCACCGTGCACGGGCTGTTCGACGCCGACGCGTTCCGCCGAGCGTTCCTCGCGCTGGTGGCCGGGCGGGCCGGCGTCACCCTGCCGCCGGCCGATCACCGTTACGCCGAGGTTCGGCTGGCCCGCCTCGACCGCCTGGCCGATGTGCTCGAAGCGCACCTCGACCTGGGCCGCATCATCGAGCTGATCGAGACGCCGTTGGGCCCGGGCGGCCTGGGCACGTAGGGTCGGCGCCGATCGAACGGGAAGGGGACCCGAGCCATGGCCATGACCGCGCTCGACTACGAGGAGATCCGGAAGCTCCTCGCCGCCTACAACTTCGCCATCGACCTCGGCGAGCCCGAGGCGTGGGCCGATTGCTTCAGCGCGGATGGCGCCTTCCTGTGCACCGGGGTGCCCGAGGGCAGCCCCTTCGGCGGCCGCCACGAGGGGCGCGCCGCGTTGGTCGCCTACGCCACGAACCACTTCGGTCACGCCAAGGGCCGCGGTCGGCACTGGAACGCCAACCTGAAGATCGACGGTGACGGCGAGACAGCGACCATGCAGTGCTACATGCTGGCGCTGTCGGTGGGAAAGCCCCCGACCGTGTCGGGTTCCACCGGCATCTATCGCGACCGTCTGCGCAAGCTCGACGGCGCCTGGCGCTTCACCGAACGGCACGTCACCGTCGAGATCTGGTGACTGCGGCCCCCGGGCCATGACGGCGGTGGGGTCTGACCGTTGTCGCCGCCCCCCTCGGTTGGGGGCAGCCCCGGTGTTTTCCGATGGTCGCCCGTGTACGACTCGTGTCGAGACCAATCCTGGCGGAAGAGAGCGTGACACGATGTCGAGCGGACCGCAGACCACGAAGACCGACACCATCAAGGTGACGAAGTGCTTCACCAACGCCACGGCGACCGCCGGTGGCGAGATGCTCATCAAGGCGGCCAGTTCGCAGTCGGCGGCGCGCCTCAGCGCCTACCGGCCCGATGGCAGCCTGATCGGCGACGTGCAGAACGGCGGGGGCAGCCGGTACGGCGGCACCGTCATGCCGCTGCAGGCGGCCGACCCGGTGTCGGTCACCATCCGCAGCACGGCCGGTGGCAGCGTCACGGTGCCGACCACACCGTTCCAGGTCTGATCGACCCGGTCGTCAGAGGCCGGCGAAGATCGGCGTCGCCGCGAGGTACCCGGGCTCCATGAGCTCGGCACCGGGTGCCTCGGCGGCGATGGCGGCGCGGATCGGCGCGGTGTCCGTCGCCACCGAGAAGCCGGGCAACCAGTCGTCGTGGTGGCTGAGCAGCACCCGCTTCGGATGCAGCAGGGCGACCTCCCGGGCGACGAACTCGGCCAGCGAACCCTGGATCGGTTCGCCGTCGGTGTTGCCGCGACCGGCGGCGGCCACGATGGCCACGTCGGGCCGCAGGGCGCCGAGCACACCGCTCCAGTGACCGCTCGTGTCCTGGTACAGCAGCGTGCCCTCGGGCGTGCGGAACAGGTACACGAGGGCGCCGCCGTCGCCGCGGCGGCTGTGCCCCGGCGCCGACGCGGCCAGGTGGGCGCGGGTGGCGTCGCCGAGCGAGGCGAGGTAGCCGCCGAGCTTCGCCATGCGCTCCTGCTGCTCCTGCCAGGTCACGCCCAGGTCGCCCAGGCACACCTGGTCGGCACCGCTCATGCCGGCGTGCGACCACACGCAGCTGTGCTGGCTGGGGAACACCTCGACGGTGACGCCGTTGCCGAGGTCGACGGTCTCGCCGCCGGCCACACAGATCATGCGGTCGAGGGGCACGCCGGCCTGCTCCATGACCCGCACGGACTCGTAGCTGGCGATGAGGCGGGCCTTCGTGTTGGCCATGATCCGCTCGGCGCCCCACAGGTGGTCGAAGTGCGAGTGGCCGACCACGATCCAGTCGGACGCATCGATGGCGTCGGCCGTCAGGCCCGTCCCCGCCGCGCCGGGGACGCGGTCGATGTAGGCGTCGAGCATGATCGTGAGGCCGGCCACGCGCAGGCGGAACGTGGCGCAGCCGTACCAGTCGAGGGTGGCGGTCATGCAGGCCTCCTACAGGAACGTGGCGAACTGCTCGAGCGGCATGCGCTCGGCGTAGAGGGTGTTGATGGGCGAGGCCGGGTCGACGTGACCGATCGACACACCACAGAAGAGCATCTCGTTGGTCGGCGCCCCCACGAACGAGCTCACCGCCTTGTGGCGCACCGACCAGTACTCCTGGGGGCACGTGCCCAGGCCCCGCTCCACGGCCAGCAGCATGAACGTCTGCAGGTACATGCCGAGGTCGCTCCACTGGGGTGGTCCCATCTGGCGGTCGATGTAGCAGAAGATGGCTGCGGGGGCGCCGAAGAAGTCGTTGTTGTGGGCGAACTGGCGCTGGCGGCCGGCCTTGTCCTCACGGGGGATGCCGATGGTGGCGTACATCTGCTCGCCGAGCGCGAAGCGGTTCGTGCGGTAGGGCTCGCTCAGCGGCGACGGGTAGATCTCGTACTCGGGCTCGTCGATCGGTGGCTGCGTGGCCAGGTGGGCCCGCAGGCCGGACATGCCTTCGCCGTTCACTGCGTAGATGCGCCACGGCTGCACGTTGCCGCCGCTGGGGGCGCGGGCGGCGTCGCTCACGAGGCCGCGCAGCAGCGCGTCGTCGACCGGCTCGGGCGTGAACTGGCGCACGGAGATCCGGGCGTTCACGGCATCGACGACGTTCATGGCGGTCTCCTCGACTCGGTGGGGCGACTCTAGACACACCGCCGTCAGCGACGCCCCCTTGCCGGCCGACCGCGATACGGTGGATGAAGGCGACCGTCTCTGATCGCCGTGGGGCCCTCCGGGGTTCGTGTGCCGCCCGCGTTCGACGCGACTCCTTTTGCCTGCCCAGCGGCCCGGCGGCAAACCAGGAGCACCGTCATGGCAACACCCCCCTCTTCGTCCAACCGCGCGCGACAGCGCCGTCGCCCCACCGGCGCGGCCGGCCCTCGCCCACCGGCGACCAACGGCGGTCGCAACGCCCCGCGTGGTCAGCCGCGCCCGGACAACCGTGCGCCAGCCGCGCCACCCGTGCGACTCGAGCCGGTCGAGGTACCCACCGGCCCCGGCAGCTTCGCCGAACTGGGCGTCCCCCACGTGTTGTGCGAGGTCCTCGCCCGTCAGGGCCTGCTGTCGGCCTTCCCGATCCAGACAGCCACGCTGCCCGACGCGCTGAACGGGCGCGACGTGCTGGGCCAGGGCCGTACCGGCTCGGGCAAGACGCTGGCCTTCGCGCTGCCGATCGTGGCCCGTCTGGCCGCCACGGCGCGTCGCTCCGGCGACAAGCGGCCGCGGGCCCTGGTGCTCGTGCCGACACGCGAGCTCGCCTCACAGGTGGAGGCCGTCATCAAGCCGCTGGCGGCCGCAGTGGGCCTGCGCTCCGCCACGATCTTCGGTGGCGTGGGCGCCGCGCCGCAGATCGCCGCGCTGCGGGCCGGCACCGAGATCATCATCGGCTGCCCCGGCCGCTTGGCCGACCACCTCGGCACCGGGGCGCTCGATCTGGGTGCGGTCGAGATCACCGTGCTCGACGAGGCCGACCACATGGCCGACGTCGGCTTCCTCCCGACGGTGCGCCGCCTGATGGACCGGACCCCCGAGGGCGGCCAACGCCTGCTGTTCTCGGCCACGCTGGCTGGCGGTGTCGATCAGGTCGTGCGCCAGTACATGGACGCCCCGATCTCGCACGCCGTCGCCACCGAGGCGCCGGTGGAGATGACGCACCACGTGATCGTGGTGCACGACGACGACCGCGTGGCCCTCGTGGCCGGGCTGGCCCGCACCCACCGCCTCGTCGTGTTCACCCGCACCAAGCACCGGGCCAAGCAGCTCACCAAGAAGCTGTCCTTCGACGGGCTCGCCGCGGTTGAGCTGCACGGCAACCTGTCGCAGAACGCCCGGACCAAGAACCTCGACGCGTTTGCCGACGGCTCGGCCACCGCGCTGATCGCCACCGACATCGCGGCCCGCGGCATCCACGTGGACGAGGTGCCGCTGGTCGTGCACGCCGATCCGCCGACGGAGCACAAGGCGTACGTGCACCGCTCGGGGCGCACGGCGCGCGCTGGCGCCGCGGGCACGGTCATCACGATCGCCACGGGCGATCAGGTGTCCGAGGTGAAGGATCTGCTCCGTCGGGCCGAGATCACGGCAACGTGGTCGCAGCTGCCCGTCGGCTCCAGCGACGCGGCCGAGGTCCTGAGTGGCGGCGGCACGCGGTTCGATGTCGCCGGTGCCGGCCGTGGCCCGTCGGTCGCTGGCCGACCGGCCGGTCGCGGTGGCGGTGCTCGCAGTGGCGCCGGCCGTCCCACGGGCGGTGGCGGTGGCGGCGGTCGGGCCACCGGTGGGGGCGCTGGTCGCCCTGCGGGTGCCGGTCGGGCCGAGGGTCCGGCTCGCGCCGCCGGTTCGGC
>JANMAT010000174.1:0-12271 GCA_031359995.1 Actinomycetes bacterium | reverse complement strand
TACCGCTGAGCGGTTCAGGCGAGGTGTTGGACCTCGACCGGGGGTCGCGCGGGCGTCTCGACGGTACCCGACGGCCAGCCGAGGTAGATCACGCCGATCAACATGGCGTCGGCCTCGAAGCCGCACAGGTCGAGGACCGGCGCAGCGTCGATGAGCGGTGCTGTCGACCAGAAGGACGCCAGGCCGGCGGCCGTGGCGCCGAGGAGCAGGTTCTGGATGCCGGCCGCCACCGCGTCGCGGTTCTCGTCGTCGAGCGAGGGCTTGTCGTGGTGGGCCGAGCCGACCACCAGCGCCACCGGGGCCCGCAGGAACTTCGTGCGGGTCTTGGCGATCTTGCCCTCGTCGCCGAAGGACCGCAGCACCATCGCGTCGGCGAACGCGTCGCCGAGCTTGGCCCGGGCCGCGCCCGTGAGCGAGGCGAAGCGCCACGGCCAGGTGCGCTTGTGGTTCGGCGCCCAGGTGGCCAGCGCGCACAGCCGCTCGACGAGCGCGGGGTCGACCGGTCGGGTGGTGTCGACCAGCAGACTCGTGCGGCGGGCGTGGGCCAGGGCAGCGAAGGCGTCGAGATCCATCGGGCCAGCCTACGCGGGGGTGGGTGCGTACCAGCTGGGCACGACGGTGGTGGGGACCTCGATCTCGACACCGCGCCCGCGGTAGGTGACGAGGGCGTGCTCCCGGTCGGCCAGGACCCGGATGCGCACGTCTTCCAGGTTGTAGGGCTCGCCGGGATCGTGACCGACGGCGTGGGTCGCCACGGCGCGGATGGGACCCGAGTGGGAGCACACGAAGATGCGCTGGTTGTCCGGGCCTTCGGCGATGGCGCGGGTGATGCCCTGCCAGAAGCGTCGCACCACCAGTGCGGCGGGCTCGAAGTACTGCATCGGGTGGTTCAACCAGTGCGTGATCGGGTCGCCGCCGCCGGCCTCGACCTTCCAGAACCGGTCCATCTCGACCATCCAACCGGGGCGGTCGCCGGCGCCGGAGCGCTCCACGCCGTCGAGCTCGGTGGCGAAGTGGAAGAACGCGGCGGTGACATCCATCTCCTTGCCGTCGCACCACACCTGGAAGTTGTCGAAGAGCGGCGCGACCTCGAGCGCACCGATGGTGGCCGCGCCCGCGCCGTCGACGGCGATGCCGTAGCGGGCGCACGCCTGCAGCAGGCCTTCACGCACCCCCTGGGCGGTCTCCCTGGCTCGCGCCGTGGGCGCGTGCAGCAGGCGCACGCTGACGCCTTCGGTGATTCCGCGCGCCAGGTCCTGGCCCTTGCGGTGCGCCTGCCAGCGCCCCATCGGTGTGAGGGCGGCGTCGGTGGCGTAGCCCTGTGTCTGGCCGTGGCGGATGAGGCGCACGTCCGTGGAGCCCTGCAGCCGCTTGCGGACCGAGGGCGCGACATCGAGCTCGCGGGGCGTCGAGGTGCTGGCGGCGTAGGCCTCGGTGCGTCCCGGCGGCATGCCCTCGGTGGCCCGCTCCAGCACGGCCCGCTCGATCGAGCGTTGGCGGGCGCGGGCGAGGTACGGCGGCTCGTTGCCGTCGTGGTAGTCGACGGGGCCCTCGGTGGTGCTCCGGCGGCTCTGGTAGCGGCTCAGGTACGCGGGGGCATCGTCGCGACTGGTGGGGAACGAGGTCATGGCCAGGTCCTCACGAGTGGATCGTCGTGAACGACTCGATGACGCGGTTCTCGTAGTAGAAGAGGCCCCTGCCCAGCTGATCCTCGGTCCAGGTGATCGTCTCCCACGGCGAGTCCACGTAGTAGCCGCCGCTGAAGACCTCGTTGCGGTTGCCGACCGGATCGAAGAAGTAGATGGTGTGGCCGCGCGTGATGCCGTGGCGCGTGGGGCCGATGTCGATGTTGACGCCGTTGAGGCGCAGCAGGTCGGCCGCCCGGCCGACGTCCGACCACGAGTCGAGCCAGAACGCGAAGTGGTGGAGGCCACCGTCGGCCCCGCGGGTGAAGGCGATGTCGTGCGGGGTGCGGGTGCGCTCGAGGAACACGAGCAACTGGTGGCCCTCGTTGGAGAGCACCTGCTCGGTGAGGCGGAAGCCGAGTGTCTCCTGCATGAAGCGCCCCATCTCGGGCACGTCTTCGGTGGTGAGCAGGGTGTGGTCGAGACGGTGGGGTGCGATGCCCACGAGGTCGAGGGGCATCGGCGGCGGGTTGAACTTGGGCAGGCTGTTGCCGACCCGCTCCATGTCTCGGTACAGCTCCATCCAGTGCCCCGACGGCGTCTCGAACAAGATCGCCTCGCCCTGGCCGAGCTCGCTGCCCGCCGGTAGGCGCTGCACGTCACAGCCGGCCCGCTCGAGCTTGGTCTCGAACTCCTCCAGGTCGCGATCGTCCTCGACCTTCCAGCCGATGTGCTCCACGCCGTAGCGGGGCGCGTACTTGAGGATGACGGAGTGGTGGTCCTGCTCGTCCCATCCCTTCAGGAACACCTGGTCGCCCTGGCGGGCGACCTCCCGGAGGCCCAGCACCTCGGTGTAGTAGGCGGCGCACAGCTCCAGGTCCGGCACGCGCACTTCGACATGGCCCAAGCGAAGAATCCCCATGCCCGCACGCTAAGCCGACCGCCGCGAGCTCGGAAGGATCGCGTTCCGATTTCGAGAACGTCGGACCGGTGAGCAGAACGGGTGACTGCCCCTGGGGCAACGGGGATGACATGCTCACGCCCCGGCGCGGGCGCCCCGAACGAGATCACGACAGGAGCAACGGTGGGCCACGAGGTCGGCAAGGTGGGTTGGGCCCGGGCGGCCCTGGGACTCGTGACCGGCGCGGCGGCCCTGGCGCTCTCGGCGCCGGCGGCGACGGCCGCGCCGCGCGTCCTTCGCGCCGGCGAGGTGCGCACGGTGCCCGTGGCCGGACAAGCGGGCGTCCCGACGCAAGGCGTCGCTGCGGTGCTGGTGAACCTCACGGCGACCGACGTGACCGCGGCCACCTACGTCACGGCGTGGCCGTCGGCGTCGGCGCGACCGGCCACGTCGAACCTGAACCCCGTGCCGGGCCGGGACGGCGCCAACCTGGCGGTGGTGCCGGTCGATGCCAGCGGGGCGATGTCGCTCTACAACCACGCGGGCTCCGTCGACCTGGTGGTCGACCTGGTCGGCTACATCCCGACGTCGTCGGGCTTTCACGCCGCCTCCACCCGCTTGGTCGACACGCGCGGTGGCGCCCCACTCGGCGAGGGCACACCGCTGCGGGTGCCGCTCGGCGCCGGCGTGGATGGCGTCGCCATCGTGAACCTGACCGGGGTCGACGCCAGCGGGGCCACGTTCCTGACGGCGTGGTCCTCAGGTACGGCGGCGCCGTCCACCTCGAACCTCAACCTGAGCGGAGCGGCGGCCACGGCCAACCTCGCCGTCGTTCAGCCCGGTGCCGACGGAGCGATCAGCGTCGCCAACCACGCCGGTCGGGTCGACGTCGTCGTCGACCTTCTCGGGTGGTTCCCGAAGGACGCGGGCCCCGTCGCGCTGGCACCGACCCGTGTGCTCGACACCCGTGTCGACGGCTCCGCCGTCACGCCGGGCGCGCCGCGCACGATCCCCTCGTCGGTGCTGAGGTCGACGATCGGTTCGTCGGCCACGGGCACGCTCGTCGCCACGCTCACCGGGGTGAACGCCACGGCGCGGTCGTTCGCCACGATCTGGTCGGGTACCGGCGCGCCGCCGGCCACGTCGAACCTCAACCTCCGAGAGGGCGACGCCGTCGCCAACCTCTTCGTGCTGCCGGTTGATGGAGGCGCCGATGCCCATGTCTTGATCAACACCGGTCGGACCGACCTGATCGTCGACGTCGTCGCGTGGATCCCGGGGGCGGCCTCGCTCACCGCGGTGGCGCCGACGCGCCTGTTCGACAGCCGCTCGACCGACGCGGGTGGCGCGCTGCCACCGGTGACCCGCACCTTCACCTACGCCGTGGCCAGGAAGGGCACGTTCACGTCGTCGGACATGAAGCAGTTCGCCGACTCGGCCGCCGCCACGCTGGCCGATGGGCGGGGATGGCGGGCCGCCGGCATCGCCTTCCGTGAGGTGGCGAGCGGGGGCGACTTCACCCTGTGGCTCAGCGACGCGGCCCTGGTGGCGGGCTTCGGCCCGCCGTGCACCGTGAACTACTCGTGCCGGGTCGGCCAGAACGTGATCATCAACGAGTTGCGGTGGCGCACGTCGAGTCCCGTCTGGGTCGGCGCCGGCCGAACGGTCGATCAGTACCAGGACCTGGTGGTGAACCACGAGGTCGGGCACTTCCTGGGCCTCGACCACACCAGCTGCGCCGGAGCCGGTCAGCTGGCCGCGGTGATGCAGCAGCAGTCGAAGGGCCTCGACGGCTGCCAGGCCAACGAGTGGCCGCTGGCCGGTGAGCTCGCGAGCGTGGCGCGCTAGACCGCGAACATGCCGCGGCGGGGGGCCGGGGTGGCGATGACGGCGCCGTCGAGCTCGCCGATGGGCGTGATGCACAGCCGGGTGGGCGTGCCGTTCACGACGCTCTCGCACTTGCCGCAGATGCCCTCCTGGCAGCCGCGCTTGGGCCGCTCGTGCGCGGCGTACTCCCGCAGCGCCTTCAGCCCCGCCATGGAGGGGTCGACGACGATGGTGTACGCGGTGCCGTCGACCGTGAGGGTGCATGCCACCGGGGCCAGACCGTCGCCGGGGCGCCCGCCGCCGTCGGGCTTCACGGGGGCGGTGGGCACGAGATCGGTCACGGGGGCACCGTACGGATGTTGGTGACGGCGGCACAACGACCTCGTTCTGTTTTGCGGAACGGCGTCCTTGTGACCGGAACGGGGTGGCGCGATGGTGCACCCGTTGCGACGCGTTCGAGGGGGACGCGTCCCGAGGGAGAGGTCCCGCACATGGCGTTCGATGGAGAAGCGTTCGTCGCAGAGATGCGCGAGGAGTTGCAGGCGTCGGGGCGCACGCTCGACAAGGCGGTCTGGGTCGAGAAGGTCGTGCAGGGCGAGGCAACCCCGCAGGAGCTGGTCGGTTGGGCCCGCCAGCACTACTGGGGCGTCACCTACCACACGCGCCGCTTCCTCTCGATCTGGGTCGGGCGGATCCCCTACGAGATGACCGAGGCGACCATCGAGAACATCGGTGAGGAGGTGCTGGGCATCCAGTCGAAGTCGGGCTACGGGCACCTGCACTGGCTGTTCCAGTTCACCCGCGCCCTGGGCGCGCCTGACGAGGTCATCACCCAGGCCACCCCGAACGTCGAGGCGGTGCTCAGCGAGAGCTTCCTCTACAACCTGGCCCACCAGCGGCCGTGGCACGAGTTCCAGTTCGGCGCATCGCTCGGCATCGAGAACCAGATCCCCGACGCCTACACGCGCGCCGTCGCCGGCTTCAAGCACCACTACGGTCACCTGCTGCAGCCCGACGACTACGCCTTCCACACGATCCACATCAGCGTCGACGAGGACCACGGCGGTCATGTCGGCGAGTTCGCCGAGCGCTACCTCGACACCGACGAGAAGCGCCGCAGCGCTCGGGCCGCCTACTTCGCCGGCGCCGAAGCGACCCGGCGTTGCTGGGACGCGTTCGACGGCGCCAACTTCTAGACCACACCTGTTCGACGCAAGCGGACACCAAGGGGGGCAGCCGCATGCACATCGTCTGGTTCGCGGACTACGACGACACCGACGCGCCGCGCGTCGGTGGCAAGTGCGCCAGTCTGGGCGCGATGACACGGGCCGGTCTGCCCGTGCCGCCCGGCTTCGCCATCGCCACCGACGCCTTCGGCGAATCGATGAGCCGGAACGGCGTCTGGGAACGGATCCACGAGGATCTCGTCCACCTCGACGTCCACGACCTGGCGGGGTTGGCCACGGCCGCGGCGCGCGCCCGTCAGGACATCATGGACAGCGGAGCGTCGCCGGCGGTCGAGCAATCGATCCGGGTGGGCTACGCCGAGCTGTCGGCACGCGTCGGCATCGCCGACGTGCCGGTCGCGGTGCGGTCGTCGGCCAACGCCGAGGACCAGCCCGACGCCAGCTTCGCCGGCCAGCAGGACACGTACCTGTGGGTGCGCGGCGCCGACGACGTGGTGAACCACGTGGTGCGCTGCTGGGCCAGCCTCTACACCGACCGGGCCATCGCCTACCGCCACGAGCGGGGCTACGCCCACGAGCAGGTGGCGATGAGCGTGGCCATCCAGCAGATGGTCATGCCCAAGGCGGCAGGGGTGGCCTTCACCCTTGACCCGACCAACGGCGACCGTTCCAAGGTGGTCATCGATTCGGCCTTCGGACTCGGCGAGAGCGTCGTGTCGGGGGAGGTCACGCCCGACAACTACGTCGTCGACAAGGTCGTGTTCGAGATCGTCAAGCGAACCGTGTCGGCCAAGGAGCTCGAGTGCGTGCTCGACCCGGTCGACGATCGCGTCGTGCACCGAAGCCTGCCGCCGGAGCGCTCGACGCTGCCGAGCGTGACCGATGTCGAGGTGAAGGCGGTGGCCCGACTGGCGCGCCAGGCCGAGAAGCACTTCGGGCGGCCGCAGGACATCGAGTGGGCGGTGGTCGACGTGGCCATCGCCGGCGACACCACGGAGCGCCCCGCGGGCTCCGTCGTGTACCTGCTCCAGTCACGGCCCGAGACCGTGTGGAGCAACAAACCCCGTCTGACGGTGAGCCGGGGGGTCGGCTCGGCGATGGACGGCATCGTGGCCACGCTGCTGAAGCCCACCGCGATCAAGAACAGCGACTGACCGACGGTCGGCGCGCCGCCAGCACAAGCAAGTACCAGCAAGCACATCCAACAGTCACGCGTCCCCAGCGGACGCAAGGGGGGTCCACACCGATGGGCGAGTCTCGTTTCGCCAGCCCGTTCTCCATCACCACGCCGCCGGGCGCCGAGGGGTGGGAAGAGCTGTACTCGTACCACCAGGTGTTCAGCGACGCCCGCAAGGAGTACGAGGACAACACGTTCTGGTTCCGGGACGCCATCCACCTGCCCACGGTGATGCCGCCGTTCGACCTGAGCCTGGTGGAGTACGCCTTCGCCTCGCTCGGCTCCTACAACAGCCGGCACTACATCGTGCCACCGGCCATGGGCATCGACATCCGGGTGCTGAACGGCTGGATGTATCTGGCGCCGGTCGGTGTCGCCGACCCCGCCGACATCCCCGAGCGGGTCGGTCACTTCATGGAGCGCGCCGGCCACTACTTCGCCAACTGGAACGCCATCGAAGACGAGTGGATCGAGAAGGCGAAGAAGGTCATCGCCAAGCTCGAGGCGCTCACGTTCGCGCCGCTGCCGGACATGGTCGACATCGAGGTCGTCACCGGGCACCACGGCCGTAGCAACGTGTACGACCTGCAGCACGGGTACCACGATCTCATCGACACCGCGCTCGAGCTGTGGCAGCTGCACTTCGAGATGCTCAACCTCGGCTACGCTGCGTACCTCGACTACTTCGGGTTCTGCAAGCAGGTCTTTCCCAACATCCCCGACCTGTCGATCGCCAAGATGGTCGCCGGCATCGAGGTCGACCTGTTCCGGCCCGACGAGGAGCTTCGCCGGTTGGCCCGCCTGGCCGTCACCACCGGTCTGGGCGACGCGCTGTGCGAGGGTACCGTCGACCAGGCCCTGGCCGCGGTGAAGGGTGCCGCCGGGGGCGAGGCGTGGTTGGTCGAGTACGGCAAGGCCCAGTACCCGTGGTTCAACTACTCGAACGGCACCGGCTTCTACCACACCGACGCGGTGTGGGCCGAGCGGCTCGACATCCCCTTCTCGTTCATGCGTGGCTACATCCGTAAGCTGCAGGCGGGCGAGGAGATCGACACGCCGATCGCCGAGGTGATCGCCGAGCGCGATCGTGTGGCGTCGGAGTACCTCGATCTGCTCGACGGCGACGACCGGGCCAACTTCGAAGCCAAGCTCGGGCTGAGTCGCACGGTGTTCCACTACGTGGAGAACCACAACTTCTACGTCGAGCACTGGGGCATCAGCGTCATGTGGCGCAAGATGCGCGAGCTGTCGAACGTGTTCGTGAAGGAAGGGTTCTGGGGTGACGCCAACGACATCTTCATGCTCAAGCGTGACGAGATCCCCAACGCCATCAGCGACATGACGTTTGCGTGGTCGGCGGGCACCACTGCCCGCGGACCGTCGTACTGGCCCGCCGTGGTCGCTCGTCGGCGGTCGATCATGACGGCGTGCCAGGCGTGGGACGCGCCACCCGCGCTCGGTCAGCCGCCTGAGGTCGTGACCGAGCCGTTCACGATCATGTTGTGGGGCATCACCAGCGACTCGATCGGCAAGTGGCTCGGGGGACTGTCGGACGACGGCGGGCTCTCGGGTTTCGCCGCCTCGCCCGGTGTCGTGGAGGGTGTGGCCCGTGTGCTCAGCAGTGCCGAGCAGGTGGCGGAGCTGGAGGATGGCGAGATCCTGGTCGCCCCGGTCACGGCGCCGTCGTGGGCGCCGGTGTTCCGCCGCATCGCCGGCACCGTCACCGACTCCGGCGGCATGATGAGCCATGCGGCCATCGTGTGCCGGGAGTACGGTCTGCCCGCAGTGACCGGCACCGCGTTCGCCACCAAGTCGATCAAGACGGGCATGCGCATCCGCGTCGACGGCGACAACGGCACGGTCACGATCCTGTGATGCAATCCGACCGGGAGCCACGGGGATGAGCCCGCGCACGGCGCGGCCTTCGTCGGGTACGCGCGCCGTCGCTCGCCGACCCGTGCCTCCCGGTCAGCTCAACACGGTGACCAACACCCTGCGGCTGCTGCAGCAGTTCAGCTTCGACGAGCCGATCCTCGGCGTGTCGGAGCTGGCCCGCCGGCTCGGCACCGGCAAGTCGACGGTGCACCGAATGCTGACCACCCTGCTGGCCGAGGGCTTCGTGGCCAAGACCCACGACGATCGCTACCGGCTCGGCTTCCGGCTGTACGAGCTGGGGCAGCTGGTCGTGCACACCACCGAGCTGCGCGAGGTCGCCCACCCGATCCTGGAACGGCTGCGCAACGAGAGTGCCGAGACGGCGCATCTGGCGGTGCTCGACGGCACCGAGGTCGTGTACCTGGAGCGCTTCGAGAGCCAGGCCACGCTCCGGCTGTTCGGACGCCTCGGACGCCGCATGCCCGCCCATGCCACCAGCTCGGGCAAGGCGATCCTCGCGCATTCGCCCCCGGAGGTCGTCGACCAGCTCATCGCCGGTGGGCTCCGGCGACTCGGGCCGCGCACGCTGACGTCGCGCGGCGTCTTCCAACAGGCACTCGACGACGTCCGCCGCCTCGGCTACGCGGTCAGCTTCGAGGAAAGCGAGCCGGGCGTCGCCTCGGTCGGCGCTCCGGTGTTCGGCCACGATGGTGGGGCGATCGCCGCGGTGTCGGTGGCCGGGCCGAACCTGCGCATGACTCGTGAGGGCATGCCCCGCTATGCCCGCATGGTGTGCCGGGCTGCCGCCGAGGTCTCGGCGGCCATGGGCCACACCGGCCGCGGGTTGGGCCCACCGGTCGCCCGTTGACGGCACGCGTCAGCGGGCGCAGGCCACGCACACGCGTACGTGGGGGATGGCCAGCAGGCGCTCGAACGCGATCGGTCCGCCGCACCGGTCGCACACGAGGATCGTGGCGGCGGCGAGCCGGACCGCCGCCTCGGCCAGGGCGTCGAGGTCGGCGCGCGCCTGTCGGAGCAGGGCCCACACCTGGGCCCGTTCGTAGGCCACGGTGGCCCCATCGGGGTCGTGCTCGTCGTCGTTGTTGCTCATCTCGGCGGCGTCGACGATGTCGGTGTAGGTGGCCTGGAGCCCGGCGACCTGCGACTCGGTGGTGCGGCGGGCGTCGTCGATGGCGGCGCGTAGCCGCTCGACGAGGTCCGGGTGCACCGGGCCAGGCTGCCACACGCTCGGGGCGGTACGGTGCCGACGATGAGCAAGCTCGACGAGGTGGGGGAGCGTGACGGCTGGCGGTGCTGGCTGTGCGACGAACCGGTGGATCCGACGATGTCGGTGAACGATGGCCGTGGTCCGAGCATCGACAGCCGCACCACCAAGGCCAAGGCCGGCGTTCCCGAACGGCTGGCCCATCGCCAGTGCAACACCAAGAAGGGGGCGATCGCCGCGGTGGTGCCCTGGGCCCCACACCTGTTCGTGGTGGACCCTGCTCCGATCATCGCGGCGGTCGACCGCCTCGCCCGCAAGCGCGGGCGTGAGGTCATGGCCCGGTGCCCGACCAAGGCCGACGGCGACCAGGCGGCGGCGTGGTTGGGTGACCGGGTGGCGCGGCTCGCACCCGACCTGGCCCCTACCACCGAGGTCGAGGCGGGCGGCGGCCAGTTCCTGGTCGTGCTGCGCTCCTGAACGCGCGACGATGCCGGGGTGGACACCTTCCTCACGGCCACCGAGCTGGCCGCCCGCTACCGGCGAGGTGAGCTCGACCCGCGCCAGGTGGTCGTCGCCCACCTGGACCGCATCGAGGCGTTGGACCCCACGCTCAACGCCTTCGTGATCGTCGACGGTGAGGGTGCTCGCGACGCGGCGGCGGCATCGGCCGCCCGTCACGCCGCGGGCACGCCACTCGGCCCGCTCGACGGCGTGCCGGTCACCATCAAAGACATCGTGGCCATGAGGGGCTTCCCGGTGCGGTCGGGGTCGACCACCACGCCCACCGATGTGTGCGCCGCCGACGCGCCGGCCGTCGCCCGCCTGCGCGAGTCCGGCGCGGTGATCCTGGGGAAGACGACCACGCCGGAGTTCGGCTGGAAGGGCATGACCGACACGACGCTGTGCGGTGTGACCCGCAACCCGTGGAACCCGAACCACACCCCCGGTGGTTCGTCGGGTGGGGCGGGGTCGTCGCTGGCCGCCGGCATCGGGACCATCGCCTTCGGCAACGACGGCGGCGGTTCCATCCGCATCCCGGCGTCGTACTGCGGCCTGGTCGGCGTGAAGCCCACGTTCGGCCGGGTGCCCCACAGCCCGATGGACAGCCCGTTCTCGCTATCGGTGGCCGGTGGCCCCATCGCCCGCACGGTGCACGATGCCGCCACGTTCCTGAACGAGGTGGCCAAGCCCGACGACCGCGACCCGTGGGCCGTCCCCTATGACGGCCGCGACTGGCGCATCGGGCTCGACGAAGGGGTGCGAGGGCTGCGCATCGCCGCCACCATCGGCCTCGGTGGGGCCGAGGTGGCCGACGACGAGATCGTGGCGGCGTGGGCCCACGCCGCCGATGCGCTCCGCTCGCTCGGCGCCATCGTGACCGAGGTCGGCTCGGTGTTCGAGCCGCTGCGCCCACGGTTCGAGGCCCACTGGAAAGCCGGGTTCGCCGCCATCCTGCGCACCATTCCCCGTGAACGCTGGAGCGAGTGCGACCCCGGTTTCGTCGACCTCGCTCGCGAGGGCCTCGACGTGCCCCTGTCGGCCTTCGGCGACGCCATGGCAGCCCGCGCCGCTCTCATCGCGGACCTGGCCGCCTTCCACCGTGACCACGACGTGCTGCTCACGCCCACCATGCCCACGCTGCCGCCCCGCACCGACGTGGTGTACCACTCGCCGGGGTTCGACCGCTGGGACGACGCCGTGCCGTTCACGGTGCCGTTCAACCTGACCGGGCAGCCGGCGGCATCGCTGCCCGTCGCCGTGTCCGCGTCGGGGCTGCCCATCGGCGTGCAGCTCGTGGCGGCGAGGTTCCGCGAAGATCTGGTGCTGCGGGCCGCGCGCGCCGTGGAATCGGCCGTCGGCCTCGCCCAACCCCACCCGCGGCTGCGCGAGTCGTTGTCGGCCATGGGCGGCTGACCGCGGTGGGACGGGTCGGTCGGGCCGTCGCCGGCGTCGCCGCGGCCGGGGCCGCGCTGGCCACGACCGAGATCGTGGGCGCCGTGGTGGCCCGCTCGCGGCCGTCGGTGCTCGACGCCGTGGCCCAGCGGCTGGTGGACGTGCTGGCCGGGCCGCTCGAGCAGCAGGCCATCCGCTGGTTCGGCACCCACGACAAGCAGGCGCTCCTGGTCGGCATCGTGGCCGTGGCGCTCGGCATCGGCGCCGCGCTCGGACTGGCCGCGTACCGGTGGCCGTGGACGGGCCCGGTCGGGTTCGCGGTGTTCGCCGGTGTCGGCGTGCTCGCGGTGTGGCGTGATCCGACGGCGCCGATCGGCCGGGGCGCGCTGGCCGCCGCGCTCGGCGCCGCGCTCGGCGCGGTGGCGCTGTGGGGCCTGAGCCCGCCCCGTGGGGGGGCGCCCCCAGACCCCCCCCCCCCACCGCGCCGACGGCCCCAACGCCGCACGGCTGGGGGGGGGGGCGCCGGCGGGCCCCCGGGCCCCGGCGGGCGACGGCGCCAGC